>JACOMY010000004.1 GCA_014324045.1 Rhodospirillales bacterium
CCCGATCTGTCGAGGGCCAGATGGATGCCTTGGTGTGACTGGACCACATCCACCTTGTCGTCCGCGGCAACAAAACCCTCCTCGCCCGCATTGCCCGTATCCGTGGGAACGAAATGGCTGGCGGAGAGGACCGGGAAAGTCTCGGCGGCTTCTCCCGGGACGAAGGCGTCCATTTCCGAGTCGAACATACTAGGTATAGTCGCCTGCACACTACACTCCAAGCCCGTACAGGAGAGCGGAGGATTGGCCGCAACAACATCTTCATCATTTATGTAAACGCGCAGATCCGCAGACAAGAGGTTAGCATTCCTGCCGGTTATGTTCGTCCCTCTGTTTATGTGTTCGGCCGCAGAGGAGGTAATAATGGGGTCACGTTCCCCAAGAACCTCGGTTCCCCCACCGTAGCGGGCGGATTCGTACACGGATTCCATATACAGCATCTGCCTGAGAATCTGGCGCCATCCGCCGGCCTCCCGGTCGGTTTCGTAGGATATCTCGATAGTGTCACTGCCGCGTTGCTCGGTGTAAGTCCCTGAAACGTAAGTTTCAGCATCTGGGTTGCTGAACGCGGCACTCCCGAAACCGGAGACGGTCCCGGCGACACGCTGACCGTTCCCAAGCCTTCCTCTGTAAACACCGTTCCCTCTAACGACGAGATCGGTGAATGGTGCATTAGCGGAACCATCGGAGGTAATTGTCACGTCGAGCAGCCTTCTTATGAATCTTCTGCCCAAGGTATCCTCGGAACTCCGCGTCGGTCTGAAGAGGTCCAGGCCTGTGTTTATCGTGAAATTCTCGCTATCTGGGCTCACTGTGCTCTGGAAATCCCGGCCGGTGGCTACGTCGGTAATTCTCAGACCGGTCAGGGTTTGGGATTGGGCTGGTCCCGGCAAAGCTGCGGCCAGCAGGGCGGCGGCCGATAGGCTGATGCAGAAACTGGATATACGTGTCATTCTGGCCTTAACTCCTCATGGTTAACTCGCCGGCTGCAATTTCGAGCAGCCTATGAAGCCTATCCAGATTTACAGATCCGCATACACCTGTCGAGCCCTTAAAACGATAATCTCGAAAAATGTGATCCTTGCGGACCGGGACCGCGCGCCTGCGGCAGAGCTGGCTGTGGCGCGCGCCCAGTATAGCGTGCCTAGGATTGCCCAACAGCTCCCGATAGAGGCTGTGGCCGGCGCCCAAGGACGGCATCCCGCTTTGGTAAGGGGCGATAGGCAGATAGAGATCGGACTCCGGCATGGAAGACCCTGTCTTGGGTTGGTGCTTGGAAGGTAGGCGCTTGGGAAACGCAAAGGTATAGGAGGCCGTTTGCCGCCCGCGAACGGAAAACAGGCAATTCTGCCGCGCAGCAGAGAGCCTGCGGCACTGGGGAAGCTCTGGGATGTTTAGGCACGCAAGAATCTGGATCGGATACTGTGGTGCCGCCGCCTTGGCAGCTCTGGCGTCGGTGAGTGCGGCCGGGACCGGCCTTGCAGAGGATGGGAGCCTGCCAATAATCGAGTCTCTTGCGATCTGGCGCAACGAAGCGGGGGACTCTCTTCGGCTGGCCGGCCTCGCCGGACCTTTGCCGGAACACCAAGCCTTAGGGACCGTCGGCCGGCGGGCCCTGGAGGCCCTGCTTGCCGGCGACGGCATTAGATTGGAGCCGCCGGTGCCGCGGCGGGATCGGCTAGGCCGGGCCTTGATCGAGGCCTATCGGCTGAGCGACGATCTCTGGCTGCAAGCCTGGCTGCTGCGCCAGGGCCATGCGCGGGCCGACCCCTTTTCGGCCGCGCCCCGGCAGCTGCCGGCACTCTACGCCCTGGAAGCGGAGGCACGCGCGGCAGGAAAGGGCCTATGGCAACATCCGGCCTACCGTCTCCGTAGCAGCGACCCGGCGGCCTTGCTGGATTGGGCCGGCAGCCTGCAGATCTTCGAAGGGGTCGTAGCGGCGGTCGGGACGAACAGAAGCGGCTTCTACATGAACTTCGGCACCGACTGGAAGACGGACACCACCGCACGCATCGCGAGGCATAGGATCAAGCGCTTTCGCGACAGCGGAATCGCCTTGGAAGCGCTGGCCGGAAAGCGGGTTCGCTTGCGCGGCTGGATCCAAACCTGGAACGGCCCTTTCGTCGAACTCCACACAGCGGGACAGCTGGAAATCATTCCCCCGGAAACTGTTCCCCCGGAAACTGTTCCCATGGACATTATCCCCGGCGGCTAGCCTTCCAACAGCAGGTCCCGGTTGTCCTCGACCCGCTTTGCAAGCGCCGTATGCAGCTTCTTCAAGGCACGGCTTTCCAGTTGGCGGACGCGTTCCTTGGAGACGCCAAGCACCTTGCCCAGATCCTCCAAGGTCCGGCCTACCTCCAGCAGGCGCCGCTGTTCGATGATGATGCGTTCGCGCGCGTCGAGTTCGGCCAAGGCTTCGCCGATCCAGCGCGAACGCGTGGCACTGTCCTTTAGACTGATAATCAAGTCCTCCGGTCCCGGCCGGTCGTCGCTTACCAGATCCTGGCGCACCAGATCGCTGTCGTCGGCTACGGTCGCATTCAGGGATTGATCCGGGCTGCCGATCCGGCCTTCCATCGTCTCCACGTCGCGGCGATCGACCTTTAAGGCCTTGGCTATCCTTTCCCGCCCCTCCACGCCGAGGGGCTTGCCGGTCGCCCGTTCGATCTGGCTGCGCAGCCGGCGCAGATTGAAGAAGAGGCTCTTCTGGGTGGACGTTGTGCCTGAGCGTACGATCGACCAGTTCCTCAGGATATAGTCCTGGATCGAGGAGCGGATCCACCAGGAGGCATAGGTGCTGAAGCGAACGCCCCGATCAGGTTCGAAGCGATTGGCCGCCTGCAATAGACCGAGGCAACCCTCCTGCACCATGTCGGGCAGGGACAGGCCGTAGGCGCGATGGCGCGCAGCGATGGCCGCTACCAGGCGCAGATGACTGTCGATCAGGCGATGCAAGGCCGCCTCGCGGCCGTCTTCGCGCCATGCCTTGGCCAGTTCGACCTCTTCATCGCGCGCCAGGAGGGGCGCCGACATCGCTTTCCGGAGAAAATTACTGTCGGCAGGGCTGAGTGGGGTCTGAGGTCCGGCAGTTGCCATTTGCACTGTCTCCTGTCGCGGATTGTTGGCAATTTGTCTTGACCTTTATAATACTACGAACGAAGGCCCCGCAGGGATCACAGTTGCTTGTGTTCGCGTTCGTTTGAGGAGAGGCGACGCAGGCCGCGCGCAGGGGCGGCACCGGCCTCACCCGCATCCGGACTTTCCGGACAGCGGGCGGAACGGTGCCGGATCTGTGCATGCTCAAACGGCCATTTACAGGGAGAGCACGGATCTAGGTTGCACCGGCGGGTTCTCCGGGATGGGAAACGAGGATCTCGTCGAAAGCACTGGCGCCGTCCAAGGTAATCAATCCGGGCTCTGCGGCAATCCCCGGCCGGTTCGCCGACGCACCCCGGACCACACAGCGGAAGGGGCTGAATTGCTTGACTTCTTCGCCAAAGGCCGGGTGCCCCCACCAGAAGCTGTCGCCTTGTTGTTGCAGGCTGCGGGTCGGATCCAGTCCGGCGCTGACGAAGAGCAGTCCCTCGTCGTCCGTGTAGGCCGCATGGCACAGGCTGGCGAAAAAATGACTATGTCCCGGTTGGTCGTTCACCTTTGCCCGCAGGTTCTGGGTCCAGCGGGTGAGCGCGCGCGCGCCGCGGCGCGCTTCCGCCCGGCCCTCGGAAGGCAGGCCGCCATAGGCCTCCAGGGTCGCGCAGACACCGTGGCCCAAGAGCCATTCCAGCACGCCGGCGGGATCGGCTGCAAACTGTAATTGCAACAGCTTCTGCCACATCTCCTCCTGGCGGCCGCGCAGATAGACGATGTCTTCCGGAATGGCGTGAGGGACGGCTAGAATGCGGCGTCTGAAATCGAGGGTTTCGGCAATTGCACCGAGGCTGTCGTCGCCGTAGCCCACGATGTTGCCCAGATAGACGATGCGATCGAAGAATTGCCAGCGTCCGGCGATTTCGCCATGGAGACGCCGCAACAGCTGTGCCTGACCGTGCACGGAACCGACTGCCCAGACCCGCTCGCAGCCGCTCAGAACGGCCAGTGCCTGCGTCTGCCGATTGCCCGGCCTTGCCGCTCTATTCGCTGCCATTGCCTCCTCACGGCGCCCGCTCCGGCTATTCCATCGTAGTGGATCGGAGGATGTTTCGGAAGGGCTCTCTATCCGATCGCTGACAGAAGGTTAAGGGCCGGTAGAGACGCCGGCCAAGACGTTTCGTTCCTTAGAACCGAATTGAACCGCCGGTAACCGACCGGCAGAAGGGGCGGCGGCGTTCCCATCCCCCGGACCGCTCCCGGGACTGCCTCACGGTCCAAGATCCCGCTGTCCCGGATAGGCTCTCAGCGTCCGCTGCGGCTTTCAACCGAAAGAGTGAGCCCAGGCGCAGGAAGAACGGGCGCAGTGAAGAAAACGCCGGCCTGCGCGCGAAGGCCGGCGTTTGAAGGCCTTGCCTTCCGCTTCCGGAACCAAACCCTGGACCGACGGCATTGGAAAGCGAAAGCGGGGGAAAGCGAAAAGCGGCAGCTGTTCGTTCAGCCGGTCAGGCGGCGCGCAGCATCTCCTCCAACTTCTGGGCTGCGGTGGCCTCGTCGGTGGCCTCGACGGCAGCGAACTCACGCGCCAGACGGTCCATTGCGGCCTGGTACATCTGCCGTTCGCTGTAGGACTGCTCCGGCTGGTCTTCGCCGCGATAGAGGTCGCGCACCACCTCGGCGATCGACACCGGATCGCCGGAGTTGATTTTGGCTTCGTACTCCTGAGCGCGGCGGCTCCACATCGTGCGGCGCACGCGGCTCTTGCCCTTCATGGTATGAATGGCGTCGTCCAGCACCTTGCGGGTCGAGAGCTTACGCAGGCCGGAGTTATGGGCCTTCTCCACCGGAACCCGCAGAGTCATGCGGTCCTTTTCGAACTTGATGGAAATCAGGCGGAGGCTGATGCCGGAAATCTCCTGGATCTCAATACCGATTACGCGGCCGACGCCATGCGTGGGATAGACAACGTAATCGCCGGTGGCGTAGCCGCCGTCCCGTGCACCGCCCCTGGTTGGCTTTGCCGCCTTCTTCCGGGCCTTACCCACCCCCCCGGCAGCTGACGCATCCTTGGTCCCGCTTGCGCGTGCTTTATCGAACCGGATCGCTTCGCTGTTCATTTTGAATACACCATATTCCTAATCCTTGCCGGTCATGCAGGCACGCGGCGATCATGGAAGACCTACGCATCCAAAGCGAGTTGGGGGGCTTACGCCAATCTGCGGTCACAGCTTGACGCGGTAACCACTGCGATTGGCGGCGACAGCCCTGTGTCAAACCGGCAACAGCGACGAGCCTATCGCTTCGAAGTCATTATAATGCTATACAATCCGAGGAAAAGCAAGCCCCAAGGAAAAGCAAACCGCGCCCGGAACAGACCGAGTACTTGCCTGCCGCATAAGCCGGGATCGACAAGCGGCGGACCGTCTGCCCTACCGCGCGTGCCCTGCGGGAGCTCCCGGCCGGCTAGCCGCAGCTCGCTCCCCCCTGTCCTAGCTCCCCTGTCCCGGCTTGGCGCTGAAGAACTTCGCGAACTTGTCTTCCATGCCGTTATAGTGTTCGCGATCGGCTGGCGGTTCGCCCTTGCGGGTAATGTTGGGCCAGGTCTCCGAATACTCGCGATTGAATTCCAGCCAGACCTCCGCGCCGGGGTCGGTGTCGGGCAGGATGGCTTCGGGTGGGCACTCGGGCTCGCAGACGCCGCAATCGATGCATTCGTCGGGATGGATGACCAACATGTTTTCGCCCTCGTAGAAGCAATCCACCGGGCAAACTTCTACGCAATCCATGTACTTGCAGCGGATACAGGCGTCGTTGACGATGTAGGTCATGGCCTCGGGCTTTCTAAATCCTCTCGACGAAAGTGCGCGGACAATAAGCACGCGCCGGGCGGGCATCAAGCCGGATCGGGCGGCACCGGAACCTTGGTCTCCTTACCCTTGCGGCCCTCGCGGGCTTAGCACATATCCAACCCGGAACACCGGAAAGCTACCGGCCGGTTCGAACCGAACCGCCGGGCAGCGACAGACCGCAAGGAAGGCTGCCCAGGATGCGTGACCAAGCCACAAGCGAACACCCCACAAGCGAACATCGTAGATTCGATGCGGAAGTCGGCCGGCTTCTGGAAATCGTTACCCATTCTCTCTATTCCAACCGTGACATCTTTTTGCGGGAGTTGATCGCCAATGCCGCCGATGCCTGCGAGCGGCGGCGCTTTGCGGCAATCTCCGAGCAGGGGCTGCTGCCCGATGGCGGCTTCGCCGTCGAACTGCTGCCGGACAAGGAGGCCGGCACAGTGTCGATCCTCGACAACGGCCTCGGCATGAACCGGGAGGAACTGGCCGCTAATCTGGGCACCGTCGCAGCCAGCGGCAGCGGCCGCTTTCTGGAACAGTTCAAGGCACAGGACCGGCCGGCTGAGGCCGATCTGTCGCAGATCGGCCAGTTCGGCGTCGGCTTCTATTCGGCCTTCATGGTAGCCGATCGGGTGACGGTCGACAGCCGCCGTGCCAGCGAAGCGGAGGGCTGGCGCTGGCAATCCAGCGGCACCGAAAGCTACAGTCTGGAACCCGGCGGAGAAGCACCGGCAGCCGGCGGTACTCGCGTCACCCTGCATCTGAAGGAAGACGCCCGGGACTATCTGGAGCCCTTCCGCCTGAAGCAGTTGGTGAAGACCCACTGCGAACACATCGGCATAAAGATCGAGATGCCGGACGAAGACGGCAAGAAGGAGACCGTCAACCAGGCTGCGCCGCTGTGGCGCCGCCCGGCCTCCGAGGTGACGGAAGAGCAGTACAGGGCCTTCTACCGCGATACGGCGCGGGCCTTCGATGCTCCTTGGCGCAGCCTGCATTGGAAGGCGGAAGGAGCTATCGAATACACTGGCCTGCTGTTCGTCCCCAGCGAACGGCCTCCCACCGTCTTCCACCCTGACCGCCGGTCGCAGATCCGCCTCTACGTGAAGCAGGTCTTCATCGCCGACGACTGTCAGGCGATAATTCCGCCCTATTTACGCTTTCTGCAGGGCGTGGTCGACTGCGAGGACTTGCCGCTCAACGTCTCGCGCGAGCTGCTGCAGACCAGCCCCGTCCTCACCAAGATCAAGAGCGGTCTGGTAAAGCGCGTGCTGCGCGGCCTGGGCAAAGCGGCCGGGGACGACAAGGAGGGCTACGAGCGCTTTTGGGAAGCCTTCGGGCCGATCCTCAAGGAAGGTCTCTACGAGGATGCCGGCCAGCGCCGGGAGTTGCTGGAGCTGGCGCGATTCCGCTCCTCTACGCAGGAGGGACTGACCGCACTCAAAGACTACATCGCGCGGATGAAGGAAGGTCAGGATGCCATCTACACCCTGTCCGGCACCGAGCTGGAGCGCTTGAGCTCCAGCCCGCATCTGGAAGGTTTCCGGGCGCGCGGGATCGAGGTTCTCTATCTGACCGATCCGGTCGACGAGTTCTGGACGGCCGCGATCGTGGACTACGAGGGCAAGCCTTTCCGCTCCGTCACCCGCGGCCAATCCGACCTGGACCGATTCGACGGCAAGGAGCAGGAGGAGGAAAGCGAAGAGACCCCGGCCGGGGACAGCAGCGCCAGCGCATTGCTGGCTGCCATTCGCCTGGCTCTGGGCGGCAAGGTGAAGGAAGTCCGGGTCTCCAAGCGCCTGGCCGAGTCCCCGGCATGTCTGGTCGCGGGCGAAAGCGATATCGACCTCAATCTGGAGCGGCTGTTGCGCAGCCACGGCCAAGTCCATGAAGCTAGCACCAGGATTCTCGAGGTCAACGCCAAGCATCCCCTGCTGCAGACTATGAGCCGCCAGATCGCGTCCGGCGCCAAGGCCGGCGCAATCGAGGACAGCGCCTGGCTGCTGTTCGAACTAGCGCGCGTCATGGAGGGAGAAGCCGTCAGCGATCCCGCCGCCTTCTCGCAGCGCCTGACGCGCGTCATGGGCCGGGCGGTAGGCGCATCGCCCCCACAGCCGGAATAGGCATCGCGGTCCGCCCCCTTGCAGCCAAACCTGTCCGTGGACGGGCGGCAGCGAACGATGCGGCGGCCGGATGGGACTGCCGGATGAGGCTGCCGGACAGGCCTGCTTGCCCGATTGCTGCCTGGTCTCTGCCGTTGCCGCTCGCCCTGGCGGTCTGCTGCCCGCTTCTGCTACGCTTCGCCGTCAAGCGGGAAGACCGGCTTTCCGCCCAGGGCAGGGCATTTTCTTTTGCTGCTTGTGCTTTTTCTGCTTGGCGGCCTTGGCTCTGGGCGATCTTCCTCATGGCCGGTTTTGTCGCGCTATCTTCGCGCGCAAGGATCGGATAGGCGCGGTAGGCAGGACCCGGCATCTGCTAAGGACATGAGCGACCCAACCGGCCGGACCGGCCTCAGCCACCCCACTGCCCGGCCTGCCAACCCGCCCCAGCCCGGCACCGCCATGCGCAATGCCGATTGGCTGCGATTGTTCCTGCTCTCGTTGCTATGGGGCGGATCTTTCTTCTTCGGAGAGATCGCAGTCGAGGCCGTACCGCCGGTGACCCTGGCGGGCCTGCGCGTCTCCCTGGCGGCCTTGACTCTGGTGCTGCTCCTGGCTGCCGGCGGGCGCTTGGCGACCTTTGCGGCCTGGCCCTGGCCGGACCTGCTGGTCATGGGGCTGCTGAACAACGCCATTCCCTTCTCCCTGATCCTCTGGGGTCAAAGCGAAATCGACAGCGGGCCGGCAGCGATCTTGACCGCCACCACACCCTTCTGGACGCTCGTCCTGGCGACCTGGATGCTACCGTCGGACGGCTTGACGCCGCGTCGCCTCGCCGGATTGCTGCTGGGCCTCGCCGGGGTGGCGGTCCTGATCGGCCCCGATGCTCTGGAGGGATTGGGCGGTAGCCTATGGCATGAGATGGCGGTCCTGGGAGCCGCCCTCTCTTACGGTTGTGCCGCGCTTTGGGGGCGGCGGCTGAAGGGTCTGACCGTCTGGCAGGCTGCGGGCGGGCAACTGATCGGATCGAGTCTTATCCTGTTGCCCCTTGCCCTGGTCTTGGACCAACCTTGGTCCCTACCCTTCCCCGGCTTGGCCGCGAGCGCCTCCGTGCTCGGTCTGGCCCTCCTCAGCACCGCCTTGGCCTATCTGCTCTACTTCCGGATCCTGCGCAATGCCGGCCCGGCCAACCTGTCCCTCGTCACCATGCTGGTTCCGGCCTCGGCGCTGCTGCTGGGCGCGCTGTTCCTGGGCGAGCAGTTGGGCCGGACGGAGGCAGCCGGCTTGGCCTTCGTGTTGGCCGGTTTGATCGTTTTGGACGGCCGCATCGGGCGAATTTTCTCAAGCAAACAAACCTTCTAGACTGCAGCGGGAGCAGTGCAAAACCCCAAGCCAGTCACAGTCACAAAACAATAACTTTTATATGGCTCCCGCAGCTCTAATTTCCGTTCCGCCTTCTGCGACAATGCTTCAAGGAATTGCCACGCACCATGTGCAAACCCCTGCTTCTGGCGGCCGTTGCCGCCGTCAGCCTCGCCGCCAGTCTCGCCGCCGGGGGGGCCTCCGCGCGCGATCAGATCCGCATCGTCGGCTCCTCGACCGTCTATCCCTTCGCCATCGCCGTTGCCGAGGACTTCGGCCGTTCCACCGGCTTCCAGACCCCGGCCGTCGAGTCCACCGGTTCCGGCGGCGGCCTGAAGCTGTTCTGCGAGGGCATCGGCGTCGGGACCCCGGATATCGCCAACGCTTCGCGTCCCATCAAGACCTCCGAGATCGAGTTGTGCGAGGCCAATGGCGTCTTCGGCATCGTCGAGGTCAAGATCGGATTCGACGGCATCGTGCTCGCCAATGCCGTCCAGAGCCCGGTCTACGACTTGACCAAGGAGCAGATCTTCCTGGCGCTGGCCAAGAACCCGCCGAAGGACGGCGCGCTGCTGGCCAACCCCTACACCCGGTGGAACGAGATCGACGGGAACCTGCCGGCCCACAAAATCGAAGTCTACGGTCCGCCGCCGACCTCCGGCACCCGCGACGCCTTCGTCGAGCTGGTTATGGAAGAGGCTTGCCAGAGCTTCGAGGTTTACGAAGCGATGACCAAGGCCGGCCGCAAGGCCTTTTGTGCCGAGATCCGCGAGGACGGTGCTTTCATCGAGGCCGGCGAGAACGACAACCTGATCGTCCAGAAGCTTGCGGCCAACCCGAATGCGCTGGGCATCTTCGGCTTCTCCTTCCTCGATCGGAATGCCGATAGGGTCCAAGGTTCGCCGGTCGACGGCGTCGCCCCGACCTTCGAGAACATCGCCGACGGCGCCTATCCGGTTTCCCGTTCGCTGTTCTTCTACGTCAAGAAGGCCCACATCGGCGCGATCCCGGGTCTCGATCGCTATGTCGAGATCTTCACCGGCGATGCAGCCACGGGCCCGAACGGCTTCCTGGCCGACCGCGGTCTGATCCCGCTGCCGGAGGGCGAGCGCAAAACCGTGCGTGAGAACGCCACGGCCCTGAAGACCGTCAAAGAGCTTCGGAACCGCGGGAACTAAGGATCTCGTCCCTGGATTGAAGGGCGGCAGCGGCCGCCCTTCCGCCCTCCCTGGCATAGTGTTTCGATAGGATTCCTCGGCCGATGGGTCTTCAATGACCGTTCTTTTCGTCATCCTTGCCGTCGTCCTAATCGCCCTAGCCGGCTACTTCACCGGCCGTCAGCGTGCGGAACTGGTCGCGGCCAGCAGCAAACTGCATTCGCAGCCGGGCTATCACGGCGCCTTCATTGCGCTTTGGACGGCGATCGCCGGCTTTGCGCTTATCCTCTTTTGGGTTATTTTCGAGCCTTGGCTCGCCCGTATGCTGCTGGTCTCCTGGCTGCCGACCGGCCAGCAAGAGCTGACCGCTGGGCAAGCGAACCTGGCCGTCGCCAATATCGTCAATCAGCTGACCGGCGGCATCCCCGCCGCCGGCCTGACGCCCGGAGAACTGGCGGCGGCGGAGCGCTACGAGCGTTTTCGCAGCGCCGCCCGCTGGCTGCTGGTCGTCGTTGCCGTGGCCGTTTGTCTGGCTGCGGCCTGGCTTGGCCTGCGCCGTCTCTCGTCCTCCTTCAGGGCGCGCAACAAGGTGGAGTTCATCGTCCGCCTGGCGATGATCGTCGCCTCGGCCATCGCCATCCTGACCACTTTCGGCATCGTCTTTTCACTGCTGTTCGAGGCACTGCGCTTCTTCGCCCGCGTGCCGGTCTTCGATTTCCTCTTCGGCCTGCGCTGGAGCCCGCAGACAGCAATTCGGGCCGATCAGGTAGGCTCTTCCGGTGCCTTCGGCGCCATCCCGCTCATCGTGGGCACCCTGCTGATCACGGCTATCGCAATGCTAGTCGCCGTGCCCATCGGGCTCTTCTCCGCCGTCTATATGTCGGAGTACGCTGGCCGCCGCATGCGCAGCTTCGTCAAACCGGTTCTGGAGATCCTGGCCGGCATCCCGACCGTGGTCTACGGCTTTTTCGCCGCCTTGGTGATGGCGCCCACCTTCCGTTCTCTGGGTGAGAGTATGGGCATTCCGGTCTCGTCCGAATCGGCACTGGCCGCCGGTGTGGTGATGGGCATCATGATCATCCCCTTCATCTCCTCACTTTCCGACGACGTGATGAACGCGGTGCCCCAGACCCTGCGCGACGGCGCCTACGCCCTGGGCGCGAACAGGTCGGAGACCGTCAAACAGGTGATCCTGCCCGCCGCCCTGCCCGGAATCGTCGGCGCCGTGCTGCTGGCGGTCAGCCGCGCCATCGGCGAGACCATGATCGTGGTCATGGCCGCGGGCCTCGCCGCAAACCTGACCGCCAATCCCTTGGAAGCGGTCACCACCGTAACCGTCCAAATCGCCACCTTGCTGGTCGGCGATCAGGAGTTCGAGAGCGCCAAGACACTGTCCGCCTTCGCGCTGGGCCTGCTGCTCTTCGCCGTCACCTTGGCGCTGAACTTCTTCGCCCTGCGCATCGTACAAAAGTACCGGGAAAAATATGATTGACGCCACCCCCGGTCATGGTGCCGTCAAGCCGGACCTCTCGGCAAAGCGCCTACGCAAGCGTAAGCGCGCCGAGTTGCGCTTCCAGCTCTACGGGCTGGGCGCCATTCTGCTGGCGGTCGCCTTCCTGGTCTGGTTCCTGACCAAGATCGTCGTCACCGGCATCCCGGGCTTCTTCCAATCCTATGTGCTGCTTGAGGTGCCGATCGAAGCGGAACTGGTCGACCCCGAAGGCAAGAGAAGCGCCGAGGCCCTGCGGCGCGGGAACTACGCCAATCTCCTCCGGAACGCGCTGCTGAAGGAATTTCCCGACGCCGTCGGCCGCAGCGCACAGCGCGCGCTGACCGGCCTGCTGTCGCCGATTGCGCGCTACGATCTGCAAGATAAGGTACTGGCCGATCCGGCCTCGGTCGGTACCACGATCAGGCAGTGGTTCCTGCTGTCCGACGACGTGGACCGCCTGCTGAAGGGCGAGACCACCGCGGCCATGCCGCAGGAAACCCGGCGCCTTAGCGATCGGCAGCTGGCCTGGATTGAGCAGCTGGCCGCGGATGGGCGGATCGAGACCCGCTTCGATTGGAACTTCTTCACCGCCGGCAACAGCGCCGAACCGGAAGCTGCGGGCCTTGGCGCGGCCATGATCGGTTCGCTCTACACCATGCTGGTGATGGTCGCGCTCTGCGTGCCGGTCGGCGTCATGGCGGCGATTTACCTGGAAGAATTTGCCCCCAGGAACAGGCTGACCGGCATCATCGAGATCAACATCAACAATCTGGCGGCGGTGCCCTCGATTGTCTTCGGCTTGCTGGGGCTTGCGGTCTTCCTGGGCTTCTTCGGCCTGCCGCGCTCCGCCCCCCTGGCGGGCGGCCTGGTGCTGGCATTGATGACCCTGCCGACCGTCATCATCGCCACGCGTGCAGCCCTGAAGGCGGTGCCGCCCTCGATCCGGCAGGGCGCAGTGGCGCTGGGCGCTTCGAAACTGCAAGCGGTCACGCACCATGTGCTGCCTCTGGCGTTGCCTGGAATCCTGACCGGCACCATCATCGGCGTGGCCCAGGCTTTGGGCGAGACCGCACCGCTGCTGATGATCGGCATGTTCGCCTTTGTGCAATCCACACCGGGCAGCATCTTCGATACCTCGACGGCGATCCCGGTGCAGATCTATTCCTGGGCCGACCAGGCAGAGCGGGCCTACGAAGCGAAGACCTCGGCCGCAATTCTGGTACTTCTGGCCTGCCTGATCCTGATGAATGCGGTGGCGATTCTGTTACGGCGGCGATTCGAGCGGCGCTGGTAAGGCGGTGATAAAATGACAGGGGATAGGAGCAAGGCCGGCCTCCCGGATCCCTTGAGCGAAGCCTGGGGATCGATGCGCGAAGCTCGGGCGTCGATCGCGGCGCAAAGGGCGGGACCGCTGCCGGCGGCCAAGATGTCGGCGCGCGATTGCAACGTCTTCTACGCCGGGGCCCATGCCCTGAAGCATGTGGATCTCGACATTCCGGCACGCCAGGTCATGTCGCTGATCGGCCCCTCCGGTTGCGGCAAGTCCACCTTCCTGCGCTGCCTCAACCGCATGAACGACGTAATCGACGGCTGCCGCGTAAGCGGCGATCTTCGGCTCGACGGGCAGGACATCTACGATCCCAGGCTGGACGTGGTCCAGCTGCGCGCGCGCGTCGGCATGGTGTTCCAGAAACCCAACCCCTTTCCCAAGTCGATCTTCGACAACATTGCCTACGGCCCGCGGATTCACGGCATCGCCAGGAACAGCGGCATGCTGGAAGAGGTCGTTGCTACCAGCCTGCAACGGGCCGGGCTTTGGGAGGAAGTCAAGGACCGCCTGAACGAACCCGGCACCGGCCTGTCGGGCGGTCAGCAGCAGCGGTTGTGCATCGCCCGCGCCATTGCGGTCAGCCCCGAAGTCATTCTGATGGACGAACCCTGCTCTGCGCTGGACCCCATCGCGACGGCCAAGATCGAACAGCTGATCGACGATCTGCGCCGGAACTTCACCATCGTGATCGTCACGCACTCCATGCAGCAGGCGGCGCGCGTATCGCAACGCACCGCCTTTTTCCACTTGGGCAGCCTGGTGGAAAGCGGGCCGACCGACGAGATCTTCACAAACCCGGAGGACGAGCGTACGCAAGGCTATATCACCGGCCGCTACGGCTGATGGCAGATCTGCATCGCAAAGGCTGCCGGAACCGCCCAAGGAATCGCCCAGCGTACAGGACCGCGGCGGTGGCACAGCTAGGAATAGGCGCAGCCCATCCGATTCTACGCTGGATCCCGATGGGCTGGGTGCCGATGGTAAGTTGGCTATTGCCCGGATCGCTTGTACAAACCCTAAGGAGAGTGACGGCATGACCGGGCAAGGCGGCGGCCACATCGTTAAATCCTTCGACGACAACCTCGATTTGCTGCGGCAGACCGTCGTGCGGATGGGCGGCATAACCGAATCGCAGCTGCAGCGCGCCGTGCAGGCGCTGAGCCGCCGCGACGCCGGCATGGCCGCCGAGGTGGTGCGCGACGATGCCGATGTCGATGCGCTGGAGCAGGAAGTCAGCAACCAGGCGGTTCGTCTGCTGGCACTGCGCCAGCCCATGGCCAACGACCTGCGCGAGATCGTCGCTGCACTGAAGATCGCAAGCGATCTGGAACGCATCGGCGACTACTCGGCCAACATGGCGAAGCGCTGCATCGCGCTCACTCAGCTGCCCAGCATGCGGCCGGCAAGCGCCATTCCGCGCCTGGCCCGTTTGGTGCAGGAGATCGTCAGGCAAAGCATCGACGCCTACGTAACCCGCAATCCGGAAGGTGCGCTCGAGGTCTGGCGGCGCGACGAAGAAGTGGATGAGGTCTACAGCGGCCTTTTCCGGGAACTCCTGACCTATATGATGGAAGATCCCCGTAACATCACGCCTTGCACGCATTTGATGTTCATTGCCAAGAATGTAGAACGTATCGGCGACCATGCGACCAACCTCGCAGAGGTGCTGTATTATCAGGTGACCGGTAAAACGATCGCCGGCGGCCGGCCGAAGGGCGATGCTTCGCCTTTCGAGGTGGCGCAACCGGAGGATGGCTAGAGGGGGAAACGCATGACGCTGGCCAACAAACCGCTGGTGCTGGTGGTGGAGGACGAGCCCCCCCTGGTTACGCTTCTGCGCTACAATCTGGAACGTGCAGGCTTCCGCGTGACCGAAGCGGGCGACGGTAAAGAGGCCCTGGTGCTTTGCCGGGAGGAGCGTCCCGACATTGTCCTGCTGGATTGGATGCTGCCGCATATATCCGGTCTGGAGGTGTGCCGCCGGCTGCGGCGGGGGCAGGAAACGCGCAAGGTTCCGATCGTCCTGCTGACCGCGCGCGGCGAAGAGAACGACAAGGTCCGCGGCCTCGATTCCGGTGCCGACGACTACATCACCAAGCCCTTTTCGCCGGCGGAATTGATCAGCCGCTTGCGCGCCGTCCTGCGGCGCGCGGAGGCAACCATGGCATCGGCGGTTCTCCAGTTCGAAGATCTGACCGTGAACCTGGCGGTGCATAGGGTGATGCGCGCCGGCCGCGAGGTGCGCCTGGGCCCCACCGAGTTCCGCCTGCTGCGCTATCTCCTGGAGCATCAGGGCCGGGTCTTTAGCCGCGAACAGCTGTTGGCTGCCGTCTGGGGCCGGGACGTCCATGTTGAGCCACGCACCGTGGATGTACACATCCGCCGCCTGCGCAAATCCCTGAACGGGAACAAGGAACGCGACCTCATTCGCACCGTCCGCTCCGCCGGCTATGCCTTGGACCGGGACGCCATCGTCGTCGCCTGAGCGCCGCTTCCGGCCGATCCCCGCGCGACAGCGGTCATTGGACAGAATTGCGATGACCGCAGGGAGAACAGGGGTGCAAAGGTTCCGGGCGGCCCTGCATGCACCGAGGCCGGATCGCTAACACCCCAGATCGCTAACACTGGGGCTTCGATCAGGTATCTTTCTGTCCGCTCTCTTTCCGTCTACCTAGGCCACCCAGGCGCCCGCCCAGATAATCGGCGGCGAACTGGATGAGAGAGAGCGATCCGAAGGTGATGATGGCCAGAATCAGATAGCGGTAAGGCCATAGGAGCGTCCCGCGAACCTGCCCGACGCGCTCATAGCCGGCCCAGGAGACGAGGCCGAAGAGCAAGTGGTCGATCTCCTCGAAACCGAGCCAGACGAGACCGGTCAAGAGCAGGAAGACGGCCAGGCCGCACAAACGCAGGACCATGGCCTAAAGCACCTCCAGGCTGTCGGGGGCGATCTTGAAGATCAGCAGGGCGCCCCGCCGCTCAATCTCCCCCTCCAGCGAGACCAGAACGGCGGTGTCGTTCAGGATCTCCGCCGGCAGCGGGCCGCCGTCGGGGCCGGCCATCAGGAAAAAGCTTTCTCCTTCGACGGGACCGGTGGAGGCGAAGACCGGCGGCACGCCGCCGATCAGGCAGAGATTGGCACAGGCCTTATGTGCCAGGCCTTGGCCCGGCCGCATCGCCCCGGCATAGCACTTGCCGTCGCAGATCTCTCCGGTCAGGCGCCAACGCCCGAGCGGGACCGCCGGCGGCAGCGCAACCCCTGTCCCCCCGGCAGCCTGCAAGCCGTTTGTCCCGCCGGCCAGTTGCAGCATGTCGAGGCTACCGCGCTTGAGCGGCACACCGCTGGCGGCAACCAGCGACCCGTTCAAGGGATTGGCACGGTCCTGGACGCCGCGCTTGCCCAAACCCGACAGGAGCAAAGGCGTTCCCGCAGGATAGCGTGCACTCTCCACTACAAAGAGGGTCGGATAGGGCTCCGCCATCAGCACGGCAGTCAGGCTTTGGCGTCCGTAACGGGGGGAACCCCCGTCACCCGGATCGTTCTGGGTGGCGCCGATCAGGAATCCGGCGCCGCCGAACAGAACCATCAATACCGCGCAGAGGGCCGGAACGAAGCGCCTGAGCCCTTTCGGCAGCTTCTTCGACCAACCGAGGAAGAAGGGCTCCGGCTTGGAGGCGCTCATTGCAGGGCCTCCGGGATCGCCACCGGCTCCACGTAGGTGCCGGGGGCGTTGGCGCGCCGGTCGATCGAGACCTGGGCGCCCTCCAGCTTCAATCGATAGGTGGGGATCTTTTCGGTAAAGGGCGGCGGCGAGCAGCCGTCCTGGGGGCGGTACAGATAACCGTGCCAAGGGCAGATGATGCAGCCGTAGAGTATGCGGCCCTCGCCCAATGGGCCGTTCTGATGGGCGCAGGCATGCGAGACGGCGGAGAGCTTTCCGCCATAGCGGAAAACCGCAGCCCGCTCGCCCGGCCCCAAGCGCACGATGCGGGCGCGCTTGTCCGGGATCTCCGAGACCGCGCAGACTGGCACCCAATCGCCATCCCCGTCCGGAAGCGGTTCCTTCGCCGGGCGGGCGGCGACCAGATGCAGGCCGGCCACCAGCAGCGCACCGCCGCAGGCCAGCAGGGCAAAGCCCGGGTTGTCCACATCCTGCAGATAGCCCAGGGCAATATGCGCAACCGCGGCAGCGTAGGCCGGATAGATCAGCAGATGCAGGCGCTTCCACAGCGGCGCGCCCAGGAAATTCAGCCAGAAATCGTGACTGGTGCCGGCCAGGATCAGCGCACAGATCAAGGCGAAGAGGCCGAAGAGCTCGAAAGGAAAGCCCAGCACCCGGTCGAAGGCCGTATTGGCAACCAGCAAGGCTTCCCAAGGCGGTGTCGGGCTGAAGACATAGTACCAATTCAGGACATAGGCCAGGTGAGTCAGGGCCACGATGCAGGTCAGGACCCCGAAGTGCCGGCGGTTGTAGAGCAAAGGCAGAAAGCGGCTGTCGAGCCGGGCCAGAGGCCCGATGCAGAGGATCAGCGTCAGCATCAGGAAGGCGCAGCTGCCGAAGGCGCGCATGCCAAGAATGCTACCGTTCACCGGCCGCGTCGGATCTTGAACCAGCGGCGCCAGCAGCAGGAAGGCAGTGATGTAGAGGACGATACAGATCAGCAGCACACCGTCGTAGACATACTTGCTGCGCTGCCAGAGCACCGGCCGATAGGACGTGCTCACCGGGACAGCTCCGATGGGCCGGCCAGCTGAAGCGCCGGCCGCTCGAAGGGGCCGTCCTGGCGCACCGAGAGGCCGACCAGGATTACGACCGGAATGACGATTGCCAAGGCCACGGCCAAGCGGTCCTGCAGCCGCCGCGGCGGCGCATGCAGGGCCGCCCAGTCGCCGGGGCCCCGCTCCAGCCGCCACCAGCGCCACAGCACCAGGGGCCAAAGCAGCACGCAGCCCGGCACCAGGAGCGTCCGGAAAATGTAGGCGCCGCGCGCCGCCGGCATGATGCGGCCCACCCCCCAGAGCAGGAAAACCGCCGCCACCGCCAGCCCCGCACCGCAATAGACTTGAACCGCCAGGATTAGGTCTGCCGCCATTTAAGTCCTCCAGATTCCTCGTCCTTGGTTATAGCTTGGCGTTATAGCTTGGGAACAGGGAAAGCTGGAACCGTAAAGACAAGCTGGGCGCTTGGCGCACAGGGCTCTTCGATATGTTTGCGAGCGGCGCCCTTGTGCCGGCGAAACCCCCTTGTACCGGCGAAACCCCTGTGCGAATGGCCTGGGGCATGGCCAGCTGGTGCCGGTGCACATGCCCATCGAAGGCGTGGCGGCTCTTGCACCAGGGTCGGCCCGCTATGGGAGGAGAGGCAGTGGAAGCGCTGGCGGAGGCACGGCAAACCCTGAGGGCGGTCTTCGGCTTCGAAGACTTCAGGCAGGGTCAGGCGGATGTCGTGGCGGCGGTGCTGGCAGGGCGCGAGGTGCTGGCCATTATGCCGACGGGCAGCGGCAAGTCGCTCTGCTACCAGCTGCCAGCGATCATGCGCTCCGGCTTAACCCTTGTCGTATCGCCCCTCATCGCCTTGATGCGCAATCAGGTGGCGCAGCTGCGCGGCTTCGGGATTGCCGCCGCCAGCCTCTCCTCGGCCAACGACCCGGCGGAGAATCGCCACCTGCTGGAGGAGGCCGGGCAAGGGCGGCTGAGCCTGCTCTATATTGCGCCGGAGCGGTTGCTGCGTCCCGAGATGTTGGCGCGGCTGGCAGCCTGCCGCATCGACTGTCTGGCAATCGACGAGGCGCACTGCATCTCGCAATGGGGGCACGACTTCCGCCCGGAATACCTGATGCTGGGCGAGGCGCGCGGGCGTCTTGGCGGCGTGCCGGTGCTGGCGCTGACGGCGACTGCCGACAAGGCGACCCGGAACGACATCCTGCGCAAGCTCTTCCCGGAACAGCCCGCGGTCTTCGTCGAGGGCTTCGACCGGCCCAACATTCGCCTCTCGATGCGGCCCAAGCAGACACCCAAGCGCCAACTCCTCCGCTTCCTGGACCGCCATGCCGGCGAAAGCGGGATCGTCTACTGCGCCACCCGCCGGCAAACGGAAGAACTGGCCACGCACTTCTCGGCCGCCGGCCGGCCGACCCTGCCTTACCACGCAGGCCTAGCGCCCGAGCTGCGCGCCCGCCATCAGGACCGCTTCCTGCAGGAAGACGGCTTGACGATCGCGGCCACCGTGGCCTTCGGGATGGGCATCGACAAGCCGGATGTCCGCTTCGTCGCCCATGCCGCTCTGCCCAAATCGGTCGAGGCCTATTACCAAGAGATCGGCCGGGCCGGACGTGACGGCCTGCCGGCCGACAGCCTGACGCTATACGGGCTTGACGACATGCGTCTGCGCCAGATGCAGATCGACGGGAACGATGCTGCGGAGGAGCAGAAGCGTGTCGAGCGGCAGCGCCTGAACCTGCTGCTAGCGCTCTGCGAGGCACCGCTCTGCCGGCGCCAGACCCTGCTCTCGTACTTCGGAGAGGAGCGCGGACCCTGCGGCAACTGCGATCTCTGTGAGAACGGCGTGGAGGCGGTGGACGGGACGGTCGCAGCGCAGAAGTTCCTCTCGGCCATCGCCCGCACCGGCCAGCGCTTCGGCGTCGGGCACCTGATCTCGATCCTGCTGGGCGAGACGACGGAGAACATCGCCAAATTCGGTCACGACCGGATCAAGACCTTCCGTGTCGGCAAGGAATTCTCGCGCCGCGAATGGCAGGGCATTGCGCGCCAGCTCTATGCTGCCGGCGTGGCCGGCATGGATATGAGCGAATACGGCCGCTGGACCGTAACCGGGATGGGCCGCGCGGTCTTGCGCGGCGAGCGGAGGGTGCCGCTGCGCAAGGACAGCCTGGAGACCGCGGCCGGCGGTAGCCGGAGCAAGCGCAGCGAAACCAGCCGCACGGCCGCCGCCGAGCTGGACGAGACCGGACGCGCCCTCTTCGAAGGCCTCAAGACCCTGCGCCGCCGTCTGGCGCAGGAGCGAAACCTGCCGGCTTACATCGTCTTTCCCGACCGCAGCCTCTTGGCCATGGCCGCGGAGAAACCGCAGGACAAGGCCGCGCTCGGGCGCCTGCACGGCGTGGGTTCTGCCAAGCTGGAGCAATACGGCGATGCCTTCCTAGCCCTTATACGCGGCGGGGAGGACGCCTGACGAAGAGAGCATAAAGAATAGACGCAGATGACCGCGGCCCTCTCAACGGCAGAGAATAGGCCTCTCGAACAAAACGGCTATCTCTGCCTTGCCGTTGCCGTCGAAGGGTGACGCGGCGGCTGGCATACTTCAGCTCGAATGCAAGCTTCGTGCCGATTCGCGGCCGATGAAGCCTTTCCTATCGAGAATATCTTGAGACCATTGCCCCTAGCCAAAGGCAAGTCACCAGCCGAAGAGCAACAGCAAGAATCCGGCATAACCTGCCAAGAGGGCCGCAGCGTCCCAGCGCGTAATCAACCTGTGCCGGGTGGCCAGGAACCAGAGCACCACGGTGACGAAGAACATAATCCATACGTCGGCGGTCAAGATCTCCGGCGCCACCCGGAAAGGCGCCGCCAGGCCTGCTGCCCCCAGGACGCCCAGGATGTTGAAGAGGTTGCTGCCCAAGACGTTGCCGATGGCGACCCCAGACTGGCCGCGCCTGGCGGCAATGACGCTGGTCACCACCTCCGGCAGAGAGGTCCCGACGGCAACCACGGTCGCCCCGATTGTCGCTTCCGAGATCTCGGCGGCGCGCGCGATCCCGACGGCGCCTTCGACCAGACAGCGAGCGCCGACGATCACCAGGACGATCCCGCCGGCCGTCATTGCCACACTCACGAAGACATTGTGCGGCCTATGCTCACCCTCCTTGTCCGCCTCGCCCTCGCGTTGCGGTTTGCCGGCGCTCAGGGCTTGCCCGGCCTTTTGTCGCTCGCAACGGTAGGCGTAGAGCAAATAGCCGGCCAGGAGCGCCAGCAAGGCGGCTCCCATCGCTCTGTCGATGAAGCCCAGGAACAGGAGCGCGATACCGATAAGCGTTGCCACCAACACCGCCCAAGCATCGCGGCGAAAGGCCTTGCCGTAGACCAGCATTGGCCTAACCAGAGCACTGAGCCCCAGCACCAATAGAACGTTCGCAATGTTGGAACCGACAATGTTGCCCACCGCGATTGCCGGAGCATCGGCCAGAACGGCCTCGACCGAGGTGACGATCTCGGGCGCGGAGGTACCGAAAGCGACCACGGTCAAACCGACAATCAAGGGCGAAATGCCCATGCGGAAAGCCAGAGCGACCGCACCGCGCACCACCGATTCGCCGCCGGCGAACAACAGTACAAGCCCGCCGAGGGTCAGCAGTGCATCGATGATCAAGACGGCGTCTCCCGGGCAAACTCGAACGACGGCAAAGCGGCGGCAACGCATAACGGGCCGTCCGCGTCTCGACATGGTGAGAGCCGCCCCTTATGCCAAGTAAAAGCTGCCTGCAAGCGCCGGTATGTCCCGAATGCGGTGACTTGAAGGACGCGCCCCGGTTCGGCGGCCAGGCTGCCGAACGCCGAAAGTACTCTGCACAGTCCCGCACAGCGTATAGTCTCTGGGGATAGTCTCTGGGGGGGTAGTCCCGGGCAGTCTATAGCGGGCAGCGGGAAGGAAGCCTTCGATCAATGGTTGCGCGGGTTGCAACGGCCGTCTTTCAAGGCATTGAGGTGGTGGATGTGGACGTCCAGGTCCAGGTCTCTTCCGGGCTTCCCTCCTTCACCGTGGTCGGACTGCCCGACAAAGCCGTGGCGGAGAGCCGCGAGCGGGTGCGCGGCGCGCTTACCGCATTGGGCCTCGCCCTGCCGCCAAAGCGGATCGTCGTGAACCTGGCGCCAGCCGACTTGCTCAAGGAGGGCAGCCACTTCGACCTGCCGATTGCCATGGCCTTGCTGACCGCCATCGGCGTACTGCCGACCGAAGAGGTAGGCGGCCTGCTGGCCTTGGGCGAGTTGGCGCTCGATGGGCGTTTGACGGCGGTGACCGGCGTGCTGCCGGCAGCCATTCACGCGTCGGCCAAGGAGATGGGGCTGGTCTGTCCTGCCGATCAGGGGGGTGAGGCGGCCTGGGCAGCCGGCATCGACGTCTTGGCACCGGGGTCTCTGCTGGCGCTGGTCAATCATATGAAGGGCACGCAGGTGCTCTCGCCACCGAAGCCCAAGGCGGAAAGCGGGCAAAAGGGCTCGTTGCCGGATCTGATCGACGTCAAGGGGCAAGAGACCGCCAAGCGGGCGCTGGAGATTGCCGCCGCCGGCGGTCACAACCTGCTGATGATCGGCCCGCCCGGCTCGGGCAAGTCGATGCTGGCCAAACGCCTGGCCGGGCTGTTACCGCCGCTCTCGCCGGCCGAGGCTCTGGAGGTTTCCATGATCCACTCGGTGGCGGGCACCCTGCCGGACGGCGGCATCCTGCGCCATCGCCCCTTTCGCGAGCCGCATCACTCGGCCTCGCTGGCCTCGCTGGCCGGCGGCGGCATCAGGGTGAAACCCGGCGAAATCTCGCTCGCGCATTTGGGAGTCCTCTTCCTCGACGAACTGCCGGAATTCCACCGCGCCGCGCTGGAAGCGCTGCGCCAACCCCTGGAGAACGGCAGCATCGCCATCGCCCGCGCCAACAGCCACGTACGCTATCCGGCCCGCGTCCAATTGGTGGCGGCCATGAATCCCTGCCGTTGCGGTCACCTGGACGACCCGGCCCAGGCCTGCTCACGCGCCCCGCGCTGTGCCGCCGACTACCAGACCAAGATCTCCGGTCCGCTCTACGACCGCATAGATCTGGTGGTGGAGGTCCCGGCAGTCAGCGCCGCCGACCTCTCGCTGCCGCCGCCGACCGAAGATTCGGCGACGGTGGCGGCCAGGGTTGCCGCCGCCCGGAAGGCCCAGGGTGCGCGCTTCGAGGGCCTGGGACAGCCCTTACGTTGCAACGCCGAGATGGAAGGCAAGCTGCTAGACCGTATCGCCGCCCCCGACGTGGCCGGCGCCGCGCTGCTCCAGGAGGCTGCATCGAGGCTGAATCTTTCGGCGCGTGGCTATCATCGGGTCCTCAAGGTCGCCCGCACCCTGGCGGATCTGAACGGCAGCGACAGCGTCGGCCGCCTACATATCGCCGAAGCCCTCAGCTACCGCCGCCTGGCGCCGGCCGCTTAAGGCAGGGTCACCCGGCGAAGTGTCAGGTTGATCCGGCCGCCGCCGGGTAAGAGGCGCGAACTGCCGCCCAGCACCCGGTCGATGCCATGGTAGGCCTGCCGGCTGGCACCGCCCAGCCGCAGCACATCCCCCGAATTCAGCCTGATCGAGCGTGTCGGATCCTTGCGGGACGGCCCACCCAAACGGAAGACGGCGGTGTCGCCCAGCGAGACGGATAACACCGGTGCGTCCCTGGCCGCCTCGTCCGAATCGCAATGGAGGCCCAGCCGTGCCCCCGCATCGTAGCGGTTGATCAGGCAGGCCTCCGGCGGTGCCGGATAGCCGGAGAGCGCTTCCCACAGCGCAAGCAGCGCGTCCGGGATTGGCGGCCAAGGCAGGCCGGTCCGGGGATGCTGCGCCTGATAGCGATAGCCACGGCGGTCCGAAACCCAACCCAAGGGACCGGCGTTCGACATGGTGACGGAGAAGGGCTTGCCGCTGACCGGCATAGTCGGACGATAAAGCGGGGCAGCGGCCAACAGCGTCTTAAGGTCTGCTAGCAGCCGAGACTGCGCGGCCGGGTCGAACCGGCCCGGATACCAGCCGAAGCCCCGCTCAGGCGTTGCCGTCATTGTCTTGTTCCGGGTCTTGTTCCGGCTGGCGGCGGCGGGCCTGACGTTGGCCTAGCAGACGCACGGCAAAATAGCCGACCAGGGAGACCAGGGCGGCATAGCCGGCGACTTTGGCCAAGACCGGCTCGTTCCACCGGTTGTCGGCCAGGAGCGAGATCGCGATCGAGGCGAGGGAAGAAAAGACCAAGACGCCCAAGATCATCCGGTAGAGGGGGTCCTTGGGAAAGGGAGGCGTCTCCCGGAAGAGCGGCATGCTATTGGGAACCCTGGGCTACTGCGTCGCACACTCTATAGAGGTGCCGATTTCAAGCCCACCGGCGGCCGTTATGCGTCTTGCAGAAGCGTCTTGCAGCCGGGGGCATCGAGCTTATATAGCGGTAAGGAACCAAACTAGCATGACTTGTTTCCAGCCGGTTGTCGACCCCTTCGGTCGTTGCCGGACGATCTCTGCGGTATCAGACCCTGGGCCCGTGCGTTCGGTGCTTCGGTTGCAAGGCCGGCCAGAGGGCTGCTGATAAGGAGCGTTGAGCAATGGGTAAAGTGATCGGTATCGACCTTGGCACCACCAACTCTTGCGTGGCGGTGATGGAAGGCTCGCAGGCCAAGGTCATCGAGAATGCGGAGGGCGCCCGGACGACGCCATCGCAAGTTGCCTTCACCTCCTCGGGCGAGCGCCTGATCGGCCAATCGGCCAAACGCCAGGCGGTCACCAACCCCGAGAACACGATCTTCGCCATGAAGCGCTTGGTCGGACGGCGCTATGACGATCCCATGGTCGCCAAGGACCGCGAGCTGGTTTCCTATGCGATTGTCAAGGCCGACAACGGCGATGCCTGGATCGAGGCCCGCGGCGAACGTTACTCGCCCTCGCAGCTCTCCGCCTTCGTGCTGCAGAAGATGAAGGAGACCGCCGAGGGCTTCCTGGGCGAAGAAGTGACCGACGCGGTCATCACCGTCCCGGCCTACTTCAACGATGCCCAGCGCCAGGCGACCAAGGATGCCGGCAAGATCGCCGGCCTCAATGTCCTGCGCATCATCAACGAGCCGACCGCCGCCGCCCTAGCCTACGGCTTCGACAAGAAGCAAAGCGGCACCGTTGCCGTCTACGACCTAGGCGGCGGCACCTTCGACATCTCGATCCTGGAGATCGGCGAGGGCGTCTTCGAAGTGAAGTCGACCAACGGCGACACCTTCCTGGGCGGCGAGGACTTCGATGCCCGCATCATCGCCTACCTGGCCGACGAGTTCAAGAAGGAGAACACCATCGATCTGCGGCAGGACCGCTTGGCCCTCCAGCGCCTGAAAGAGGCCGCCGAGAAGGCCAAGATCGAGCTGTCGTCTGCCAAGGAGACCGAGGTCAATCTGCCCTTCATCACCGCCGACCAGTCGGGCCCGAAGCACCTGACCATGAAGCTGACCCGCGCCAAGCTGGAAGCCCTGGTCGGTGCCCTGGTCGACCGCACGATGGAGCCGGTCAAGAAGGCCCTGAAGGACGCGGACGTCAGTGCCGGCGAGATCGACGAGGTGATACTGGTGGGCGGCATGACCCGCATGCCCAAGGTGATCGATACGGTAAAGTCCTTCTTCGGCAAGGATCCCAATCGCAGCGTCAACCCGGACGAGGTGGTGGCCGTCGGCGCCGCCATTCAGGCCGGCGTGTTGAAGGGCGACGTCAAGGACGTGCTGCTGCTGGACGTGACCCCTCTGTCCCTGGGAATCGAGACCCTGGGCGGCGTCATGACCAAGCTGATCGATCGCAACACCACGATTCCGACCAAGAAGAGCCAGACCTTCTCGACCGCCGAGGACAACCAGACCGCGGTGACCATCCGGGTCTTCCAGGGCGAGCGCGAGATGGCTGGGGATAACAAGCTTCTGGGCCAATTCGACCTAGTAGGCATCCCAGGCGCCCCGCGCGGCGTGCCGCAGATCGAGGTGACCTTCGACATCGATGCCAACGGCATCGTCAATGTCCAGGCCAAGGACAAGGCCACCGGCAAGGAGCAGCAGATCCGCATTCAAGCCTCCGGCGGGCTGTCGGACGACGACATCGACCGTATGGTCAAGGAAGCTGAGGAGCACGCCGGCGAGGACAAGGCCAAGCGCGAGTTGGTCGAGACCCGGAACCAGGCCGAAGCCTTGGTGCATCGGACCGAGAAGACCCTCGGCGAGGCCGGCGATAAGATCTCCGCCGAGGAGCGTCAGGCCATTGAGACCGCTGTGTCGGAGCTGAAGGCGGCCATGGACGGGGAGGACAAGGCAGCCATCGACGCCAAGTCGCAGGCTCTGGCTCAAGCTTCCATGAAGCTGGGCGAAGCCCTCTATCAGCAGCAGCAGGCTGCCGAGGGCGAGGCGCCCAGCGGCGAGGCCGCGGGCAGCGCCGACGTCAAGGACGGGAAGGTCGTGGACGCCGACTTCGAAGAGGTAGACGACGACAAGAAGAAGTCGGCCTAACGACTGACTTTAAGGAGCTGAGTCCCGATGCGGAGGAGCGCCGACGGCGCACGACGCTATGACGCCATCCTCCTCGCGTCGGCCTTGGCCGGGTAAGGCACGACTATGGCCAAAGACTATTACCAGCTTCTCGGCGTCTCACGGGACGCCGACGCCGGCGCTCTGAAGAAGGCCTATCGCAAGCTCGCACTCAAGCTGCATCCAGACCGCAATCCCGATGACAAGCAGGCCGAACGCCGCTTCAAGGAAGTGAACCAGGCCTACGACGTCCTGAAGGATCCTGAGAAGCGGGCCATGTACGACCGCTTCGGGGCAGCAGCCTTCGAGGGGGCCTCGGCAGGCCCCAGTGCCGGCCAACGCGGCGGCGGCTTCGACTTCGGCGGCTTTGCCGACATTTTCGACGAAATGTTCGGGGAGTTCGGCGGGGCGCGGCGTGGCGGGCGCAACGCCGCGCAAGGGTCCGACCTGCGCTACAACATGACCATCAGCCTGGAGGAGGCCTTCTCCGGCAAGGAAACCACCGTTCGGGTGCCCGGCACCGAGCGCTGCCAGACCTGCAACGGCAGCGGTGCCGAGCCGGGCTCCAGCCCCACCAGCTGCGGCATCTGCAAGGGCCGTGGGCGGGTGCGCGCAAGCCAGGGCTTCTTCACCGTCGAGCGAACCTGCCCCACCTGCCAAGGCGAGGGAAGCACCCTGGACAAGCCCTGCAAGATCTGTCACGGCGAAGGCCGGGTGCAAAAGGACAAGACCCTACAGGTTAACATCCCCGCCGGGGTCGAAGAGGGCACGCGCATTCGTCTCGCCGGCGAAGGCGAGGCCGGGGTGCGCGGGATGCCGCCGGGCGACCTCTACATCTTCCTCTCGATCAAGGACCATCCCTTCTTCGAGCGAGGCGGGGCCGACTTGCAGTGCACGGTACCGATCACCATGACCACTGCGGCCTTGGGCGGCTCCATCGAGGTGCCGGCCATCGACGGCGGCCGGGTCAAGGTGACGATCCCCGAGGGCACACAGGCCGGGCAGTCCTTCCGGGTGCGCGGCAAGGGCATGAGCGTTCTGCGCAGCAGCAGCCGCGGCGATCTCTATATCGCCGTCAAGGTTGAGACTCCGGTAAAGCTCTCCCGCCGCCAGAAGGAACTCCTCAAGGCGTTCGAGGAAGCAAGTGACCTCAAGTCCTCCAGCCCGGAGAGTCACGGCTTCTTCGCCCGCGTCAAAGACTTTCTGGACGGTCTGAAGAACTAGCGCCAAGAGCTAACGCTTGGGCAATCGGCTTGCCGGGTGGGGCCTTCCGGCGGTCCCGGGATCGGGCGGGCGGCAAGCGGCACGAAGACTTCCATCGGGAAACGCCACTCGACTGCCGGGCGGCCTCTGCGCACACTCTCAAGGAACCGGTGGTCTTAGGGAACCAGTGGCACGCCGATCAGGAGGGGATGCAGCAGGACCAATGCCAGGTAGACCGCCGCAGCCGCCAGAAAGCGCAGCCAGCCGATGCCGGCGAGATCCAGGGCCGCCCGTCCTTGCAGGATGGCCAGGAAGGGCACGCGGCTGGTCGAGAGTGCGATCGGCCCCCAGAGCGGCCCCAAAACCTTGGCGCGGCGCGCATCGATGTGGGCCATGCCGGCCAGCGAGAGGAGGAGAAGCCCGGCCATCAGGACGATGGTGGCCAGATCCCCGTTCGCTAGCAAATGGGCGAGGGCGAAGAGCGCCACGCCGCAGAGAAAAGGATGACGGGTCACCGAGAGGATTCCATGGGCCGGCGGCCGGGCATCTTGTACATCCAAGCGCCGCTCGCCGCCGACGGCCGTGGGCGACGGCGTCGCCAAGCCGATCACGAAGAGCAAGACGGCCGGAACCATCGCGATCATGGCCAGCGGCAGCGTCCAGGAGGGCGGCTCCCACACCGGCAGATAGGGGGCGCTGCGGTAGGACAGCAGCATCCATACGAAGGCCACCGCCACCACCAGAGAATAAATGCTGCGGAAGCCCTTTTCCCCAAAGCGCTGAATCAGCGGCTTGCGGACACTCAAGCTGGAGAGCAGCAGATGACCGAGGACGAACAGCAGCGTGGCTGCAAGCAGGTTGTTAAAGTCTGCAAACATAGGCGCACGTGGTGCCACTTTTGCCCGCCGCCGTCCAGCATCTTGGCCGCTTTGGGACAATTTGCCCCCCGATAGCTTTTCCCGGCGCCGAATTGCCGCTAGGGTCCGGCGGCAATGACAAGCGACCTGACATTTCAACTACTGGAACAGGGTCAACTACTGGAACAGAGCGATCCGCCTCCGGTGGAACGCCTCGAAGGCAGCGGAAACGACGCTTTGCTCCTGGTGTGCGAGCATGCCGGACAGACCGTGCCCGCCAAGCTGAACGACCTGGGCCTGGCGTATGAAGAGCTACAGCGCCATATCGCCTGGGACATCGGTGCCGCGACCGTGACGCGGCGGTTGTCGGCGAGGCTGGGAGCACCCGCCATCCTGCAACGCTACAGCCGCCTGGTGATCGACTGCAACCGTCCGCCGGGCGTTCCCTCCTCCATTCCGGAGGTCAGCGACCTGACCGAGATACCGGGCAACAAAAACCTTGCCGAACCGGAGCGCCTGGCCCGGGTAAGCGAGATCTTTCGCCCCTTCGAGGACGCCATCGCCTCCCAGATCGAACGGATGCCGCCGCGGCTGCTGGCCGACATCCACAGCTTCACGCCTGTGCTTCAGGGTTGCCGCCGTCCTTGGGAAATCGGTCTTCTGTTCAACCGCGACGACCGCGGCGCCAAGGCCCTGATGGCACAGCTGAAGCGGCGGCGGCCCGGCTTGGCGGCAGCCTTCAACCAGCCCTACCGGGTCACCGACCGCGGCGACTTCACCATTCCCACGCATGGCGAGCAGCGCGGCCTGATGCACATCCTGATCGAGATCCGCAACGATCTGATCTCGGACGAGGCCGGGGCCGCCGCCTGGTCCGAGCTGCTGGCCGCATGTTTCACCGCTCTCTTGGAGGACCCTTCATGACCATGACCCGCGACCTCCCCTTGGTTCCCAGCCAAGCCGCCCTGCTGTTCATCGACGTGCAAAACTACAACGTCACTCGAAAGGGCGGCGAATACGCAGACATGGATCCGGCCGAGGTAGAGGCCAAGTACGGCTGGCACTTCCGGGAGCTGGAAAGCCGTACCCTTCCCAACATGCAGGCCCTCCAGAAGGGCTGCCGGGCTGCCGGGATCGAGGTGCTCTATACGACCATCGAGAGCCTGACAAAAGACGGACGCGACCGCAGCCTCGACTACAAGATCACCGGCTTCAACGTGCCCAAGGGCAGCTGGGATGGCCAGGTGATCGAGGGGATCAAACCCCTGGAGGATGAGATCTGGCTGCCGAAGACCTCGTCCTCGGTCTTCGTCTCCACCCACATCGACTACATCTTGCGCAACCTGGGTGTGCGTCAACTGGCGATCGCCGGTCTCTTGACCGACCAATGCGTAGAGTCGGCGGTCCGTGACGCCTGCGACCTCGGCTACCTGGTTACCCAAGTGACGGACGCTTGCGCTAGCCTTACACCAGAGCGCCACGACAACAGCCTGCAAGCGATCAAGGGTTACTGCCGGCAAATCACGACGGCGGCGCTCTTGCAAGAACTGGCAAGTCTTCCCGCCTAGCTTGGCTTGGCGGTGCCGTTCATGTTCCGGAGACTGGCGGGCATCGGTCCGATGTGCCGGCGGGCCAAGGCTGGTTGTGACCGCGAGGCATCTTCCAAGGCTGCCCCAGACGCTCTATCTGTCGATTTTGCAAGATCGACGACGGGAAAGAGGACCTGCAGCCGGCCATGGGCCAGAAGATCCTGCCGGGAGACGCCGCCACGCGCCGCTACAATCACGAGAAGCTGGTTGCCGAATGCCGCGACCTGCCCTGCCTGAAGCAGCTACTTGCTTGCCGGGTGGGGCGGAGTTTTTGGGTCTTCGGCTACGGCTCTCTGATGTGGAACCCGGGCTTTCCGCACCAAGATCTTCGCCCGGCCCTGCTGCACGGTTACCACCGCCGCTTCTGCGTCTGGTCGCATAACTACCGCGGCACGCCCGAGTGCCCAGGGCTGGTCTTGGGTCTGGATCGCGGGGGCTCGTGCTGGGGCATCGCCTTCAAGGTCGATTCCTGCGAAAGCGAAGCCGTGCTGGACTATCTGCACGAACGGGAGATGACCACGCGGGTCTACCATCCGCGCCTGGTCGATCTCCATACCGCCCAAGGTCCGGTTTTGGGGCTCGCCTTCGTGGTCGATCGCCGACATCAGCAGTATACCGGCCATCTTACCCTGCATGCCATGGCAGAGTTGATCGCCCAGGCAAGAGGCAAGCGCGGCCCTTGCGCCGACTACCTCTGCAACACCGTCCAGCGCATGGAACAGCTCTCGATAGATCCCGGACACCTCAAACCGCTCCTGCGTCTGGTTCGGCAGCACCGTACGGACTCCGGGCTCGCCGGTTGAGCGGTTAGCCTAGGCCGCTTCCTGCGGTGTCATCAGCGTCATGCTCAGCATGTGGATCGGCCCCTGCATTTCTTCGTCCAGAGCGGCATAGACGGCTCTCTGCCGGGCCAGGCGGTTCATGCCCTCGAAGGCCTGGCTCACCAGAAAGACCTTGAAGTGGCTCTCCCCCCCGGGCCGGGCACCGGCATGGCCGGCATGGCGATGCGACTGGTCTTCGATCTCCAGTTGCAGCGGCCGGAAGGCCGCGGTCAGTTTCTCTTCGATGGTGGCGGCGATGGGCACGCGAGTTCTCCCTGCTAAAGGCTTCGGCGCGGGGAGTCTGCCAAGCCGCGAGACGGCTGACTAGGCCCCGCAGTTGCCACACAGGAATGCTTGCCAGCTTTCCGCCCGGCCCCCATACTTCCGCCATGCACAAGGGCACACAGCAGGCCGTCCTGCGAGAGCCATTCGATTCGGACCGGTCCGGTCACCGCGTTTGCACACATCCGGGCTGCAACGAACGGGCCGACTATCGGGCCCCGGTCTCGCGCGACCGGCCAAACGTCTATTACTGGTTCTGCCTGGAGCATGTGCGCGCCTACAACGCCCGGTGGGACTACTTCAAAGGCATGTCTTCGGCGCAGATTGAAGCCCATCTGCGCGCAGATCAAACCTGGCAGCGCCCCTCCTGGCCCTTGGGTAGCGGCTTCCAAGTGCAAGATCCGCTTGGCCTCCTGGGCAAAGAGGCACCAGCCGGGCCGCCGCGCAAGCCGCCCAGCCGGGAAACAGCGGCATTGGCCACCCTGGACCTGAGACCGGATTGCCCCTTTGCAGAGATCAAGGCGCGCTATAAGTCTTTGGCGAAACAGCTACACCCTGACGCCAACGGCGGCGATCGGCAGGCCGAAGAACGCTTGAAGGACGTGAACCGCGCCTATGGCACCTTGAAGGCCGCCTACAGCCGCCCAGCCTGACGCCGACGAATCGAATTGGGCACCTTGGCCCGAGACGCAGGTGCCCCCGAGACACAGGTGCCGCAGTCGGTCGATTACCCCGGCGCAGGCTGACGATGCGACGAGAAGGAAGAGCACAACGATGCCTAGCGACCCCATGGTTCAGGATAATCTGCCGCCGAATATAGTACCCGACATCGCCCTCTCGATACGTCAGACCTTTGGCTTGGACAGCGACATGGAGGTTCCGGGCTTCGCCGGGCGCAACGACTACGTCCCTGACCTGGACGAGTCCTACCGCTTCGACCACGACACCACCATGACCATCCTTGCGGGCTTCGCGCATAACCGCCGGGTCATGATCCAAGGGTATCACGGCACCGGCAAGTCGACCCACATCGAGCAGGTTGCGGCTCGCCTCAACTGGCCCCTGGTGCGCATCAACCTGGACAGCCACGTCAGCCGCATCGACCTGGTCGGCAAGGACGCCATCGTGCTGCGCGACGGACAACAAGTGACCGATTTCCGCGAAGGCCTCCTGCCCTGGGCGCTGCAGCGCCCGGTCGGCGTGGTCTTCGACGAATACGACGCCGGCCGCCCTGACGTCATGTTCGTTATCCAGCGCGTGCTGGAGGCCTCGGGCCGCCTGACCTTGCTTGACCAGAACCGCGTCATTCGCCCGCATTCGGCCTTCCGCCTCTTCGCCACCTCGAACACGGTTGGCTTGGGCGACACCACCGGCCTTTACCACGGCACCCAGCAGATCAACCAGGGTCAGATGGACCGCTGGAGCATCGTCGCCACCCTGAATTACCTGCCGCACGACGCAGAGTGCGGGATCGTGCTGTCCAAGAGCCCCAGCTACGACAGCAAGGAAGGCCGTGACAAGATCTCCGCCATGGTGGCCTTGGCCGACCTCACCCGCTCCGGCTTCGTCAACGGCGATCTCTCTACCGTGATGAGCCCTCGGACCGTGATCACCTGGGCCGAAAATGCCGAGATCTTCCAAGATCTCTCCTTCGCCTTCCGGGTCACCTTCCTGAACAAGTGCGACGAGACCGAGCGTCCCATCGTTGCCGAGTACTACCAGCGCTGCTTCGGCACGGAGCTGGCGGAGACCGGCGTCCGCACGGTGATCTCCTAGCCCCGATCCCTCCATGGACGAGCGCGAGAACCCGCTAGAGCGCTTCAAGCGCAGCACTGCCGCCACCGTGCGGGCGGTAGCGCGCGAGCCGGAGGTCAGCGTTGCCTTCCACCCCTCGGGCCAGGGCCTATCGGGGGAGGAAGTTCGCATCGTCCCGCCGCCCAGGGACCTGCCGCACGAGGAAGTGCTGCGGGCACGCGGCCAGGCCGATGCTAGCGCGCTGCGCCTGCGCCACCATAACCAGGCGCTGCATGCCCACCACCGGCCGCAGGACCAAGTGGCGCGCGAGGTCTTCGACCTGGTCGAGCAGGCACGCTGCGAGACCTTGGGCGGCGCAACCCTGGCCGGCACGGCGATGAACCTCGATGCGGCAATGGAAGAACACTACCGCTCGCGCGGACTGAACCGCATCGTCGAAGCCTCCGACGCGCCGATTGCCGAAGCCCTGCGGGCGGTAGTCAAGGAAGCCTTGAGCGGACGCCCCCTGCCGCCGGCAGCCAAACATGTCGCCGATCTCTGGCGGCCGGTCCTCGACCCGAGGATCCTGCAAGACGTCTTGGATCTCGGCCGTCATCTGGAGAGCCAAAAGGAATTTGCCCGGATCGCCCGGCGTCTGATCCAGCATCTCGACCTGGAAGATGCCGCCGAGGCAGCCGATCCCGCCGATCAGGAAGCCGAAGGCGAAGAGCAGGACAGCCAAGACGCCCCGACCGAGAGCGAAGTCGGCGAGCAGGAAGCCGGCGAGGCCCAGGCCAGCATGGAAGGCCAGGAGGTCGAGGGCAGCGAAACCGAGGGCAGCGAAGACACCACCGCCGAAGCCGAGGGCGAGATGACCGACAGCGCCGGCGAAGAAGAACCCGGCCGTCCGGGCCGCCCGCCGGAACACGACGACCGCTCCAACAGCCGTTCGGGCGACTTCTACCAGGCTTTCACCAGCGATTTCGACGAGATCGTCGGCGCGGAAGATCTCTGCGACCCCGACGAGTTGACCCGGCTGCGCATCATGCTGGACCAGCAGCTGGCCCATCTGCAGGGCGTGATCGCACGTCTGGCCAACCGCATGCAGCGCCGCCTAATGGCCAAGCAGACCCGCGCCTGGGAGTTCAATCTGGAAGAAGGCATCCTCGACACCGCCCGCCTGGCGCGGATCGTCGCCGACCCGACCGACTCCCTCTCCTTCAAGCGCGAGACCGACATCGACTTCCGCGATACCGTGGTCAGTCTGCTGATCGACAACTCCGGCTCCATGCGCGGCCGGCCGATCTCCGTCGCCGCCATGAGCGCCGACATTCTGGCCCGCACTTTGGAGCGCTGTGCCGTCAAGGTGGAGATCCTCGGTTTTACCACCCGCATGTGGAAGGGCGGTCAGGCGCGGGAAAAGTGGCTCGCCGCCGGCAAGCCGCCGCACCCGGGCCGCCTGAACGACCTGCGCCACATCGTCTACAAGGAAGCCGATGCGCCCTGGCGGCGGGCCCGCAAGAACCTGGGCCTGATGCTGCGCGAAGGGATCCTGAAGGAGAACATCGACGGCGAGGCCCTGCTCTGGGCCCATAACCGCCTGATCGGCCGGCCGGAGCAGCGCCGCATCCTCATGGTCATCTCCGACGGTGCCCCGGTTGACGATTCCAGCCTCTCGGTCAACGCCGGCAACTATCTGGAGCGCCATCTGCGCGAAGTCATCGAGACGATCGAGACCCGCAGCCCGGTGGAACTGATCGCCATCGGCATAGGCCACGACGTCACCCGCTACTATCGCCGCGCCGTCACCATCGTTGACGCCGAACAGCTGGGCGGCACCATGATGGAGCAACTGGCCGCCCTCTTCGACGAAGAGGGGGAAGCCGACCGGCAGGGACGCAGAAGGCGGCGGGCTTAGAATCGGTTTTGAGAAGGGGCGGCCCATTCCAGAGACGGCGCCAACCCGGGCCCACTCTCCGTCAGCGGTCTTGCGGTGTTTCTTGGGACCGGCGCGAATAGCCGAAGGCTTCGTAGTCGGCACTAAAGAGCTCTTCCAGATAGAGCCTCTGCTTGGAAGTGAGCTCGATCGCGTATGGAGTGGAGGGATTGCGGCGTTCCAGACCGGGCTTGCCGGCGATGAAATCCCGGGCGCCGATGCGTTCGAACAGCGAGAGGACGCCGTCGTAAAATTGCTCTACGCGGCCAATCACATCATAGGCGACATGGCCGAACGCGATGTTGTGAACCTGCGGACGAAAGTGACGGTCGGTCCTGAGAGAGTCGGCCTCGATGCAGGCGCCGGCATAGGCGAGGAAGACCTCAAGCTTGCGCTGCGGATCAAGGTCGTGCCGATAGCCGAAATGTTTCATTGCCTTCAAGTGCGGCAATGCATAATTGTCTCGATTGTCCAGGATTCTGTCCCGGAACGCGGAAAGGAATCGATCTTCCGGATGACGCACGAAGGCGCCCTTGACAACCTCTTTGTTAAAGAGTGCGGAACGGTGATCGCGCCAATAATGTTCTCCTTGGATGAAATTTTCCGTTATACTCTGCACCCTCCCCCAGACCAGGCTATTCCTTTCGAGTACTCGTACATCAACGCTGTAATGGTAGAGCTGCCACACTTGGGGTTTTTGACAATGGTCAAGCGCCGATCGTCAGACTGCACTACATTCACAAAGATCCCGCGAATGTTCGGATCCAGCTTGTTCAGGCAAAGCAACTCCCGGTATCGCGGAACGAAGGGGGCCAGCGCCTTGTACTTTAGGCCTGTCCTATCTTTACTCAAGTGCAGGTGCTTGGTGCTACGTTGCCGCATCAATTCCTTCCCGGCGGTCGCTTCGGTCGGGCGGCAGACGGCCGGTCTCGATCCGTGCCAACAGCCGACCTCCCCTTAAGCTCCGGCGCCGGCGGGCTGTTTACCGCCCAGCTTGTGCGCCAGCGCAGCCTCCAGAAAATCGTCCAGGTCGCCGTCCAGGACGCCTTGGGTATTGCCCTTCTCCACCCCGGTGCGCAGATCCTTCACCATCCGATAGGGCTGTAACACGTAGGAGCGGATCTGGTGCCCCCAGCCGATGCCGGTCTTGCCGGCGGCCTCGGCCTCGGCCTCGGCCTCTCGCTTGCGCAGTTCGTGTTCGTAGAGGCGTGCGCGCAGCATCTTCCAGGCACTGGCCCGGTTCTTGTGCTGGGAGCGCTCCGACTGGCACTGCACAACGATGCCGGTGGGGATATGGGTCAGGCGGACCGCGCTGTCCGTCTTGTTGACGTGCTGCCCGCCGGCACCGGACGCGCGGTAGGTATCGACCCGCACATCCTTTTCCTGGATATCGATCTCGATCTCGTCCTCAATCTCCGGATAGACCCACACCGAGGCGAAGGAAGTGTGCCGCCTAGCCTGAGAATCGAAGGGAGAGATACGCACCAAGCGGTGCACCCCGGCCTCGCCCTTCAGCCAGCCGTAGGCATTATCGCCCTTAATCAGGATGCTGGCGGACTTGATTCCAGCCTCTTCCCCGGCGCTTTCTTCCATGCGCTCGGTCTTGTACTCATGCGCTTCCGCCCAGCGGTTGTACATGCGCAGCAGAATCTCGGCCCAGTCCTGCGCCTCGGTACCGCCGGCACCGGCATTGACCTCAAGATAGCAGCTGTTGGCGTCAGCCTCGCCGGAGAGCAAGCTCTCCAGCTGTGCCTTCTGCATCTTGGCTTCCAGCCGGGCGATCTCGCGTTCGGCCTCGAGGACCGTGTCTTCGTCCTGCTCCGTCTCGCCCAATTCCAGCAGTGTCAAGGCGTCGGCCAGCGCGCCTTCCAGCTGCTTCTGCGTATCGATGCGCCGAGAGAGCGCGTTACGCCGGCGCATGACGTCCTGCGCCTTGGCGGCATCGTTCCAGATGCCGGGGTCGGCTGCCTGTTTCTCTAGCCCCTCCAGTTCCTTGACTGCCCGATCCCAGTCAAAGATGCCTCCTTAGCAGGGACAAGGCCTGCCGGATGGCCTCGACCTGCTGAAACACGTCCGCTTTCATGAAAACTCTCCCGCTTTTCTGAACCCTGTCCTTGAACCCGGCAGCCCAACAAGCCATTCACCGCTAACCAGCGGCATCCGAGATAACGGCCGCCCGCAAAGCTCCCTCCGTGAGCTTGCCGGCCTATCGCTGTTCACCCTTTACGCCAAAGCATGACGGGGGTCAGCAGAACACCACCCCACGCCCTAGTACAATCCCGGCACGTCTAGCGTCAGGATGCTCTTGTCCGGGCCGGTGCCCGGTTTGAATGCCTCGTCGATCTGCCGCCCGCCGGCTGCGACCTTCATGAAGACGGTGCCGCGCGGCGCGCGGAAATCCTTTTTCGGCCGTCCCTCCATCGCCGCGCGCATGAAGTCGGCAAAGATCGGTGCGGCTACGGTAGAACCGGTGTCCGAACGCCCCAAGGTGCGCGGCCGGTCGAAGCCGACGAAGACGCCGACCGCCAGATCCGGGGTAAAGCCGATGAACCAGACGTCGAAGTTGTCGTTGGTCGTACCGGTCTTGCCACCCGCCGGCCGGCCGATCGCAGCGCGCCCGGCCCCGGTGCCGCGCTGGATCACGCCCTCCAGGATCGAGGTCATTTGGTAGGCGGTGATGGGGTCGGTCACCTGTTCGCGGCCATCGGCGAGCACCGGCACCTCCTGGCCGGTCCAGGCGATTCCCGTGCAGTCTTCGCAGAGGCGCGGGTCGTGGCGGTAAATGAGCTTGCCGTAGCGGTCCTGGATGCGGTCGATTAGGGTCGGCTCGATCTTCTTGCCGCCGTTCACGATCATCGAATAGCCCGTCACCATGCGCAGCAAAGTGGTCTCGGCCGAGCCCAGTGCGGTGGATAGCATCCTCTGCAGGCTATCGATCACGCCGAATTTGCGGGCATACTCGGCAACCTTGTCCATGCCGACCGCTTGAGCCAAGCGCACGGTCATGAGATTGCGCGACTTTTCGATCCCCACCCGCAGCGGCGTCGGACCGTAGTACCTGCCGGAGTAGTTTTTCGGCCGCCATTTCGGCAGACCGGGGCCCTGGCTGATCTCGATCGGCGCATCGTAGACGATCGAGGCTGGGGTGAAGCCGCTGTCCAAGGCAGCCAGATAGACGAAGGGTTTGAAAGCAGAACCCGGCTGCCGTCTAGCCTGAGTGGCTCGGTTGAATTCGCTTTCCTCGAAGGACCAGCCACCGGTCATGGCCAAGACCCGCCCGGTGTGCGGATCCATGGCGATCAGCGCCCCCTCGACGTTCGGCACCTGACGCAGCGCATAGTTATTATCGTCCTTGTAGGGCTTGCCGTCCGGGGTCCCGGTGGTGTGCTCCACCCAGACCACGTCGCCGCGGCTCAGGACGTCGGAGGGCTTGGCCGGCTTGCCGCCGACCCGCTGATCGGGGCGCCACGCGCGTGCCCATTCGATCTCCGGGTACGGAATGACGCCGGTGGCCCCGTCGGCCAAACCGATTAGCGCCTCGCGCCTGCCGGCTGCGGGGTCGAGCACCACGGCCAGTTGCCAATCCTCGGTCAGATCGATCTTGGGTAACGGATCGACGTCCAACATGGAGAGCATGACCTGCCAGCTCTCGGGATCGGCCAGCACCGGCTCCGGCGGCAGTTGGCGATAGCCTTCGGGACGCTCCGCGCGCAGATCGGCTACCCTATCTTCGCGGGCCTTGGATCGCTTCTCCTGCAGGTTTCCGAAAAATGCCTCGTCATCGACGAAACGATAGAACGCGCCGCGCCAGCCATGCCGGCGGTCGTAGCGTATAAGACCCCGCCGCAAGGTCTCGTCGGCGATGGCTTGCAGGTGCGGATCCAGAGTGGTATGGACCACCATGCCGCCCTCATAGAGACCGCTGTCGCCGTAGCGCTTCTTGATCGCGCGGCGCACGTCCTCGGTGAAATAGTCCGCAACGACGCGTTGCGTGGCCTCGCGCGGGCGCACTGCCAAGTCTGCCTGCTTGGCTGCCGCCACCTCGTCGGCCTTTGCCCAGCCATTGGCCGCCATCCTGTCCAGCACCCAGTTCCGACGCGCGATCGCCGCCCTCTTATGGGTCACGGGATTGTAGTTCTCGGGCCCCTTCGGCAGGGCGGCCAGATAGGCGATCTCCGCCAAGTCCAGCTCGTCCAGGGTCTTGTCGAAGTAGTTCTGTGCAGCTGCCGCAATGCCGTAGTTGCCGGCGCCCAGATAGATCTGGTTTAGGTAGAGTTCGAGGATCTGATCCTTGGTCAGAGTCGATTCGATCCGCAGAGCGAGGATGGCCTCTTCAATCTTGCGCTTCAGCGAGACTTCGTTGCCAACGAACATGTTCTTAGCAACCTGCTGAGTGATGGTCGAAGCCCCTTCCGGGCGCCGCCCTCCTTTCAGCACCAGGCGGTCGAAGTTGACGATCACGGCGCGCGCGATTCCCATCAAATCGATGCCAGGATGGCTGTAGAAGTTCTTGTCTTCGGCGGCTAAGAATGCCTCGGTGACCCGGGGTGGGATCTCCTCAATCGGCATGAAGACCCGTCGTTCTTTTGCGAACTCCTGCATCATGCGGCCATCGCCAGCATGCACCCGAGTGACGATCTTCGGCGCATAGTCCAAGAGTTCGTCCGGATCCTGCACATTGCCGCCAAAGACGTAGTAGGCATAGGCGATTCCGCCCGCCACGAAGAGTGCAGCCAAAAGGGCCAAGCCCAAGAGGGATCGGAAGAGAACTAACAACGCTCGCATCGCTACCCCCATGACGCAGAAGCCAAGCGGCCCCATTGAATAGAAGTCACGCACCCAGTCGGCCCAACCTTGTTGTTGCCGTCGCTCTTCCTAGCGCTATCTGTCGTTTGAGCCAGCCTCACCCCTTTCACCGATCCATAGATTATCTTCCATAGGGAGAATAAGGCCAGCAACAGCGGTAGGGACTGCCACGCTGTGGCCGCAGAACAACGCGATCACGCAAGCGCGATCATCGTCTCTAGGCCGGACTCAACTCCGGTTCACCGCCTCTTGCCAGAGGAAAAAGCTGTCGAGTGCCCGCAGGATGGCCTTGGAAATCTTCTGCCGGTGCTTCTTCTGGTGCAGTAAGCGCTCTTCCGTCCTGTTGGAGAGGTAGCCGATTTCCAGCAGCACCGAGGGCACCACCGGTGACTTCAGCACCCGGAAACCCGCGTAGCGGTGAGTGTTGCGCAGGAGCACGGTCTCCTTGGCCAACTCCCCCACCAGGCGGTTGGCGTAGTTCTTGGAGAGATTCATGGTCTCACGGCGCATGAGGTCGCCTAGGATGTGAGCCACCTGATCGACCGAAGCAGCGCCAGCGACGGCATCCGCCCCATTCTCCTTGGCCGCAAGCGCCGCTGCGTCGGCATCCGAATCAGCGCCTCGCTCAGAAAGCGTGAACACGCTGGCACCCTTGATCGAGCTCTTGGCATGAATATTGGCATGCAGCGATATGAAGAGATCGGCGTCGGCGCGCTCGGCCACCGCATAGCGTTCGGCCAAGGGTAAGAAGATATCGCGGTCCCGGGTCATCAATACCCGATACTTGTTGGATCGCCGAAGGGTGTCTGCCAAGATCTTGGCGAAGGCTAGAGTGATATCTTTCTCATAGGCACCGCTGACGCTGATCGCACCCGGATCGGGTCCGCCGTGACCCGCGTCAATCACGATCAAGGGCCGGCGATCGGCGATCGGGATCGAGGGAACGGCGCTGGCATAAACGGCTTTCGGCAGCGGCTTTTTGGAGGTCAGCGCCTTGCGCGCCTCCTTGGAGGCGAAGGACTTGTTGTCTGTCGGTGCGATGTCGAAGTAGAGCCGATGCAAACCCCTGTCGTTGGGCGGCAACACCGCGGCCCGAAGAACCTTGACCGGACCTTCCAGGTCGAACACCAAGCGCGAAAGGCCCGGCGCAAAAAGGCCGGAGCGCAGCGCCTTTACTTGCGGCATCTTCAGGTTCTTGGAGACAGGAAACTTAAAGCCCACCTCCGGCAGATCCACCACCAGCCGGGGTGGATTGGGCAGCGTGAAGATGCGATAGGGCAAAGCTTCGCTGAGGTCCAAGACAACCCGCAAAAAGTCAGCATGAGTGCCGCTTCTAGGCGCTTCTACGGTCGGCTTGGCTAGCGCAGGCGCGCCCGCCATGACGATCAACAGAAAGCAATGAAAGCAAACGCGCAGCATCAGCCTAACCGCACTCCAAGGCCAACGGCCCACCAGTCGCCCACCACTCTCTGCCCAGCGTGCACGACTGGAAGCCTACCAACGCCGCTTATATTTATGACTCTACACGAAAAATCAAGCGGAAACCCCTAAAATTTGGCGATTTCTCCTAATTATGTGATCTCTTGGCCTACGAAGATAACCTGTCGACGCTGAGCCCTCTTACGCCTTCAAGGCAAGAGTACCCTGCCGCATCGAAAGCTTGATCCCAATCGCATTACCGAAGTAAGGTCCTGACAGGTTAAATACCGTCATGTGGCGAATCGGCCTGATTTCAGGCCGCATGAAAGGCGCAATGGATTTGAGCCTTTTGCACGGACGGACCGCAAGGCGCGAGTGAATCTCCCGACAAGGCGGAGCGCGCTCGTTCGGGGCAAGCAGCGTAGCTTGGCTTGCGGCCAATACACCACTCCTGCGGCTCCCTCAGGATGCGCGTTATCTGTGGAAAGGCCCTAGCTGACAGCTTTACCGAGGCTAACGACAAAGATCGATGGGTTCCATGCACTTTCCAAGACGAACAAACGGCATGGCAGTTCATTGCTCCCGTCACTTCATCACAAGATCCGTCACGCGCGCTGTTGAGACCTTGCTGCGCGATGGCACACCGGAGTTTCCCGTTCATGAAGAAGTTCATGCTTATCGACGCAAGCGATCCGGCCGAAACCCGGATCGTCGTAACCAAGGATGACCGCGTAGAGGAGTTCGATCGAGAAATTGGAAGCTATGCCCAACTCAAGGGCAACATCTACTTGGCAAAGGTTACGCGGGTCGAACCTTCCCTGCAAGCCGCCTTCGTCGACTACGGCGGCAATCGTCACGGCTTTCTGCCCTTCAGCGAGATTCATCCCGACTACTATCGCATTCCCGTGGCCGACCGCGAGGCCCTGCTGGCGGAAGAGGCCGCAATCAGGGCTGCGGCCGAAGCCGGAAACAAAGATGACGAAGAGCCCGTTCTAGAATCCGCGAAAAGCAGCGCCGCGATTACTACCGAGATCGTCGAGACCGGAGCCGGCGAGCCCGCCCCGGGCAACGACGAAGAAGCCTCCGCCGAGCCGCGGGAGGCTGCAGACGCACCGCAGGATTGGGACGGGTCCGAAGCGGATCCCGAAGAGGCGGCGCCGGTTGAGGGAAGCAACAGCGCGCGCAGCCAGCCCATGACGGCCAAGACCGGCGATCAAATGAGCGAAACGCAAGCCGAGACTCAGAATGCACTGCTGCAGACCGCAACTGAGGAACAGCCGGAGACGCCTACGGAGGAGAGATCGGCAGAAGCAGACTTTCCTACCGAAGTAGAGATCGTCGAGACCCAAAGTGGGGTCGAGGCTGACCGGTCCAGTGCTGGATCCGAAGCGGTTACGGCGGAGGACATCGCTGCTCTAGCAGATACCGAAGTCCAGAGCGATAGCAGCGAGGCAGCAGCCGCTCCCACGCGGAGCTCGCGCCGCCGCTCCAGCCGTTCGCGTTCGCGCCCGGATACCAAGACCGGGACAGAAGCTCAGACGAGTAGCCAGAAGAAGCCGGAGTCCAAGACCGAGATCGACGGCGCACAGGAGGCCCCGGAGGCCCGCGAAGCCATCGAAGAGGTGGGTCAGGAAATCCAGGTCGAAACCTTGGACGGCGACGACATCGAGGATGCTGCCCGCCGCCGGGCCAAGCTGCTGCGCCGGTACAAGATCCAAGAGGTTATAAAGCGCGGCCAGATCATGCTGGCCCAGGTCTCCAAGGAAGAGCGTGGCAACAAGGGCGCGGCGCTGACCACCTATCTGTCTCTGCCCGGCCGCTACTGCGTGCTGATGCCGAACACCGCGCGCGGCGGCGGAATCAGTCGCAGGATCAGCTCTTCCAGCGACCGCCGCCGCCTGAAAGACATCCTGAGCGAACTCAAGATTCCAGATGGCATGGCAGTCATCGTGCGTACCGCCGGCAGCGAGCGCAGCAAGATCGAGATCCGCCGCGACTACGACTACCTGATCCGACTCTGGAGTCAGATCCGCCAGAGTACTCTGCAAGCTAAGGCCCCGGCCCTCATTTACGAGGAGGGCAACATCATCAAGCGGGCGATCCGCGATCTCTATACAAGCGACACCGACGAGATCCTGGTCGAGGGCGAGAACGGCTATAAGATAGCCAAGGCCTTCATGCGCAACCTGATACCGAGCCACGCCCGCAAAGTGCAACTCTATAAGGAACGCAGCCTACCGCTGTTCCAGAAGTACAAGGTAGAACCCCAGTTGTCGGGCATGTTTCTGCCGGAGGTGCAATTGCGCTCCGGTGGCTACCTGGTGATCAACGTGACCGAGGCTCTGGTGGCGATCGACGTGAATTCAGGCCGGGCTACGCGCGAACGCCACATTAAGGAAACCGCCCTTAAGACCAACCTGGAAGCGGCCGAGGAGGTAGCCAAGCAGTTGCAGTTGCGCGACCTGGCCGGTCTCATCGTCATCGACTTCATCGACATGGAGGAAAACCGCCACAACCGCGACGTCGAGCGCCGCCTGAAGGATGCAATGAAGACGGATCGCGCCCGCATCCAACTAGGCCGAATCAGTCCCTTCGGCCTCTTGGAGCTGTCGCGTCAGCGCTTACGTCCCAGTCTGGTCGAGACCGCCATGATGACCTGCGCCCACTGTGGCGGCACTGGGCGACTCTATTCGCCGGAGACGGCGGCCATGTCGCTGTTGCGCGCCATCGTCGAGGAGGGCGGCCGGCGCTACGGCGGTGAGATGGTGGTGACCGTACCGAAGGACATAGCCCTCTATCTGCTCAATCACAAGCGCGCCCGGCTGACTGCCGAGGAGGAGCGTTTCGGCTTGGCCTTGCGCATTGAGGTCGACGCTGCTTTGAGCGGCCTGCAGCACCGTATCGAGCGCATCGGCGGCTCCCACCGACCGCCTCCACAGCGCAAGGAGGAGATCGAGACCCGCGCACCGGAGGAGCAGAAAGAAGCCCTCGTCGCCGAGAGCAAGGCCGCCGAAGAACCGCCGAAGGAGCAGAGCGAAGCCTACAGCGAAGGCGACTCCCGCCGTCGCCGCCGTCGCGGCAGGCGCGGCGGCCGACGCCGCTCCCACCGTCCCGGAGAGGAAACCCAGGAGGCGACGGACGAGGTTGCAGGCGAGGAGGAAGCGCTTGAGGTTGCCGAGGAGCAAGGCGGGGCGGTGACGGCCGGGGTGACCGCTATCGAGATATCCGACCAGGCGCATTCGGATGGCGAAGCGCAGGCACCGGAAGATGCAGCCGCCATCAAGGCGAAACAGGAGGCCGCCTCGAAAGCGGCTGCGCTGAAAAGCCTTCCCGAGGAGTCTGCTTCGAGCGAGTCCCCCGTCCTGCTCCATCCCGAAGAAACCGGTGCCGGAGCCTTGGAGAGCGACAAGATCGTTCCGGAAGAAGAGTGGCAAGCCAAATCCGGGAGCGCTGGCAAGCCCTCGGCAACCGACGAGACGACAGAGCCCGAGCCGAAGGCAGGGGAACCGCAAGTGGCAGAGCCGGGTTCCCCGGCAATCGCCGCGGCCGATCTTGCGCGCCCAAAGCGCCAGGGCTGGTGGAACCGTCTGGATCGCTAAGTTGAGGGAGTCGTCAAACTTCGAACCCGCGGCGATCGGTTGCGGCAATTGAGGCCGCAGGCAGATGCGTGAAAGGATCGACTTTGCCGCCAAGCGGCTGATGGCGTTGGAGGACGGCGGTCTGACTGGCACTGGTTACGGTGAGCGCTCAGCGGACGGCAAGGCCCAGTGGCGCTAGGTTAGCGGCGCCAAGTTGCCGATCGGCTTATCGGAGCGTTGAGCGACCGGATCGGCCGGTCCTACCCGCCTCTTCCAGCACCACCTGGCTGCCATCCAGATCCAAGGCTCCGGCCAAGACTTCCAGACGGCGGGTGAGGGTGCCGCCGGGCGGCAGACTGCTGTCGGGAGGCAGACTGCTGTCGGGAGGCAGCGACAAGCGCAGGCGTTCACCCAGGATGGTCAGGCGGCTGCGTTCCAGGATCTGGATGGCACCGCCGCAGACCGAGAAGGCCAGGCGGATGCCCAAGCCAAGCAGACGGGCCTCGTGACGGGCAACGGCCGAGAGCATGACCCGCGCTTCTGCCGCCTCATCATCCCCTATGCTACCGCCGTAGCGCACATAGGCGACCAGTGCCAGGAAAGCCCGGCCGGGGTGGTCCAGGCCAGCGTAAGGAAAGAACAGCAAGCGGTTGATCGCCTGGCGGGCACGGTAGTCCGGGTGGTCCCGCCAAGCGATGTCGGCCAGATGACAGGCGGCGGCAACCAAACGTCCCTCCAGACCGCGAAGGTCCAAATAGACAGCAGCCAACCAGTCGTAGAGTGAGGCTCCCAGTTGCGGAAAGCGTCCTTCCCGACGTGCCAGCCCCTCGGCCGTCAAGAGCAGCGGATCGCGCCCACGTTCGTGCGCGCCCAGACCTTCGTAGAGCAGTCCTTCGCGCAGTCCGAAGGAAGAGTAGACAACCGACATCGGCGTGGCACGCCGCAGCAGACCGACCAGGGTCAGCGCAGCCGTCGGCAAGGTCTCGATGCGCCGCCGCGAGATGGTCGGCATCTTGGCCAAGGAGCCTTTGCCTTGCTGCGCAATCACCTGGGCGAACTCGATCGCCACGGGCGCCGGCATGCTGTAGTTCTGGATCACGTGCAGCGGGTAGTTGCTCTGCTGCATGTGGACTCTCGCGATATTGCGCCAAGCTCCGCCCACCGCATAAAAGTCCTTGCCGGCAATCTCGTCCAGCCAAGGCACGGCAGCCAGACGCTCGCCTATCAAGCGCTCGGCCGCACGGCGGTCGTCGCCGCAAGCATCGAGGATCCGCAAGGGCCCAAGCGGTAGGGTTACGCGGCGGCCGAGGCTACCGCCCCCAACCTCGATCAACTCCAGGCTGCCGCCGCCTAGGTCGCCGACGAGGCCCTCGGCGGCCGGGATCCCGACGATCACGCCGAAGGCGGCGAGCATCGCCTCTTCATCCCCGCTCAAGATGCGGATAGGATAGCCGACTTCACAGGCCAGATCTTCGGCGAAGGCCGCGCCGTCCTCGGCGTCGCGCACGGCGGCGGTGGCTACCAGTATCAACTCCGCCACCGCCATAGCCTCGGCCAGGCGTGAGAAGCGAATCAGGCTCTCTAAGGCCAGAGCCTTACCCTCTTGGCTCAGCCGTCCGCTCTGCGCAAGTCCCTTGCCCAGAGCGCAGATGACTCTTTCGTTGAAGACTGGCACCGGCACGCGTTCGCGCCGTTCGAAGATCACCAAACGAATCGAATTGGAGCCAATGTCGATGACGCCGAGGCGGCCTCGCCCGGACAGCGAGTCCCGTGTCTCCGCCTGTTCCGGCGACGACAGCGCCACGCCGCTCCCCCCTGTCGATCCCTTTTCCACCCACCCTTCTCCTTTCCTAACGGTCTTGCGATCGGAAGGCCCCTGCGTCTGGGCGGAAACATCGACCGGGTCTGCCGGGGTGCGCGCCGTTCAGGCTTGATCCAGCTCCAGACGCGCGGGGTCGCCGCTCTTCTTCAAGGCACTGCCGCGGCCGGAGAGCGAGGGATTGGTCATGAAGAAAGTATGGGCGGAAAAAGCCTCTGCGTCGGCATCCGCCCGCCGGTAGCTACCATCGTGCTGCAGGATCCAACTCTGCGCAGCGTCCTTGAGATTGGCTGTCATGACCTGATCCAGGATCTGCTCGTAGACCGTCTCGTTCTGGATCGGCACCAGCGCCTCGACCCGCCGGTCCAGGTTGCGCGGCATCCAATCGGCCGAGGAGATGAAGACCGTCGCCTGCGCGGACGGCAAGATCGCTCCGTTCGCGAAGCAGACGATGCGGCTATGCTCCAGGAAGCGCCCGACGATAGACTTGACGCGGATGTTTTCCGACAGGCCGATGATACCGGGCCGTAAACAACAGATGCCCCGAACGATCAAGTCGATCTGCACGCCGGCTTGGTTAGCCCGGTAGAGTGCATCGATGAGATCGGGATCGACCAAAGCATTCATCTTAGCCCAAACCGCCGCTGGTAGCCCGGCCTGGGCGTTGGACATCTCCTGCTCTAGGTGTCGGATCAGGGTTTGGCGCAGCGAGATCGGGGAGGCCGAGATCTTCTCCAGCCGCTCCGGCCGGGCGTAGCCGGTCATGAAGTTGAAGAGCCGCGCCGCGTCCCGGCAGAGCGCCCGATCTGTCGAGAAGTAGGAGAGGTCGGTATAGATCTTTGCCGTGATGGGATGATAGTTGCCGGTCCCATAGTGCACGTAGGTGCGCAGCGATCCCGATTCGCGCCGGACCACCAAGGTCACTTTGGCATGGGTCTTCAGTTTTATGAAGCCGTAGACCACCTGCACGCCGGCCCGTTCCAAGTCGCGCGCCCAGCGGATGTTGCGCTCCTCGTGGAAGCGGGCTTTCAGTTCCACCAAGGCGGTTACCGATTTGCCGGCCTCCGCCGCCTCTGCCAGGGCGGCGACGATGGGCGAATCTTCCGAGGTGCGGTAGAGTGTCTGCTTGATCGCCACCACAGCCGGATCCTGGGCCGCCTGGCGAATAAATTGCACCACCACATCGAAGGATTCGTAGGGATGGTGCACTAGGATGTCTTTGGCGCGAATGGCCTCCAGGCAATTGCCGCCGAAATCGCGGATGCGCTCGGGGAAGCGCACGTTGTAGGGTGGGAACAGCAGCTCCGGGCGATCCTGCACCACGAGGATCTTGGTGTCGGCGACGCCCAGCAACTCTTCGAGCGCGAAGATGTCCTCCGGCTCCACCCGCAGTTCGTCGGCAACGAAGGCTCGCAAATGCTGCGCCATGCCGATGGGAAAGGAGAGACTGATGACCTGGCCGTGCCGCCGCCGTTTCAAGGCGGTCTCGAAGACCTGGACCAGGTCTTCGGCCTCTTCCTCAATCTCGATGTCGCTGTCGCGGATCACGCGGAAGGCGCCGATCTCGCGCGTTTCGAATTCCGGAAAGAGTCTGCCGAGGCTAAGCTTGACCGCAAGTTCCGCGGCAACGAAGCGATGACTGGGCCCTCCGTCGAGGGCCGGCAGAGCGATGAAACGCGCCACATGGCTGGGCAGCTGCACCAAACCGTTGAAGGAATCGCCTTGCCGTTTCGGCCTAACCAACTCCACCACCATGCAGAAGCCGAAGTTAGGGATGAAGGGAAAGGGATGGGTCGGATCGATCGCGATCGGTGTCAAGACGGGGAAGAGTTCGCGCTCGAAGTAGTCGGCGAGCCAGGCGCGATCAGTCTCTCGCAGTTCCTCCTCGTCTAGAATCTGGAAAGCGACGCCGCGCAGTTCTTCCTTAATCTGCAGCCAGCAATCCTGCTGGCGCTGTTTCAAGCCGGTGACCCGGCTACGGATGGCCACCAGCTGTTGCGCCGGGGTCATGCCGTCCTGACTGGGCTCGGCGATGCCCGCACGCACCTGGGCCTTCAGCCCGGCCACGCGCACCATGTAGAACTCATCCAGATTAGAGGCTGAGATCGAGAGGAAGCGCAAGCGCTCCAGCAAGGGGTGGCGCACATTGTAGGCCTCGTCCAAGACCCGCTCGTTGAAGGATAACCAGGAAAGCTCTCGATTGAAGAAGCGGCTTGGGCCCGTCGGCACTTCTTGCCCCTCGCCAGGAACAGCGGAAGCGCCTTGCTCGACGCCCAGCGGAGGGCACGCATTGTCCATGGGTCGACTCCGGCTAGAGAGGGGCTTTCTTTAGCATTCGATCCATGCCAGTCTAAGGAGAATGTTTTCAACGGGCGGCGCGGCCGGATGGACGAGACGCACAGACAACTGCTGCTTTTACGGCACGCAAAATCGTCATGGAGCAAGACCGGCTTGCAGGATCACGACCGGCCGCTGAGCCGCCGCGGTCAACAGGCCGCGCCGGAAATGGGCCGCTACCTGGCCCGCTCAAACCTGCGGCCCGATCTGGTGCTCTGTTCGACGGCCAATCGCGCCCGCACGACTTGGCGGCTGGTTGCCAAGGCACTCGGCGGGCCCGAGGTTCCGGTCAAGGAAGATCGGGCGCTCTATCACGCTGCGCCCAGCGAGCTGATGGAGCAGGTACGGAACGCTCCGGACGAGGCCCGACGGATCGTTCTGGTTGGCCACAATCCCGGCATGGAGAGCCTTGCCCAGCATTTGGCCGGGGACCGTTCGGATGAAGACAAGCTCATGCAGCTGCAGGATAAGTACCCTACGGCGGGGCTGGCTCTCTTCCAGGTCGATGCGCCCAGCTGGGCAGGCGTCATCGCTAAGAACTGCACCCTTATAGATTTTGTGACACCACGCGAATTGCAACTGCGGACGTCTTAAAAGGCGGAGCGGCTTCCAATCGGGGAGAGCCGGGTTGGCGCCCCGATCGAGTAAGGTCCTTCAAAGCCGGCTTAACCAAATCCCACATCTCTTGCAGGTGGCCGAGGCCGTCTTCGACGCGGCCGGGCTTGTCAGCCGACGACCATGCCGATGGCGGCCGGGTCGCTCTCCTTCGGCAAGCGCCCCTGCAATAGGTTCAGAAGAATCTGCGAGACGGCTGCGTCGTTCAAGGAGCCCAAGCAGTCCTGAAATTTCTCGATCGGCGCAAGGGTCGCTTTGTTGCGCTCCTTCTTCATGTAGACTTTAAAGAACTCCAAGGCGTAGCGCAGCTTCTTGCTGGAGATGCGCACCTTATGCAGGGATTCTTCGTTCTTCTCGTCACGCGCCTTACCCTTCTTCAAGATCTGGTGGGCGCGCTTTGCCAACTCCTTCTCGGCAACGGCCTGCGCCAAAGATTCGGTCCCGGGGCCGCCGTCGAGGCTGGGCTCGATTAACCGATTTCCAGGCACCATTGATCAACCACAGTTCCAAACGCAGCAAGAGTATAGCGTAGCGGTGGCGGCGTAGAGCCTCGTCCACCAAGACATAGCCCTCCTGGCGCATGCGCTCTCCGGCTTGATCCAGACGTGTCAGATTCTTTTCCTGCGGCAGCCGATGCATTAGAGGGGCCAGCGTCTCGAAGCGGGAAACGTCCCAATTCCGGGCCGACCCCGAGGGTGTTCTATAGCCAGCCCAGGTCTTCGCGCAGCTGGATCGCCATGCCGTCCGCCAGCAGGTGTAGCGCGCCAACCCTTAGCTGGTGCATTACCTCGATGTCGCGACAGCCGGAAAAGAACGCAGCCTGGTTGGCCCGCACTTGCACAAGGCAGTTGCGGGCAATGGCCTCGAAGGCTGCACCGGCCGTGAGATCCCCGGAAAGCTCCCAACGTTGCGCGAAGACCGGTTCTTGGACCGGGCCCCAAGCCAAGGCATAGCCGCGTGCTACATTTGGAGCGCGGCTCCAGCGGGAATTCGGTATGTTCGCCAATCGCCAAGGCCAATTGCAACAGGTACTCCGGCGGCCCGGTCAGCAGTTCCAGTTCCATCTCCGGGATGAACATTTGCTTGTCGCCGGCCCCGATGCTGCCCTCGTCGAAGGCCATCTCGATCCCGCTCTCCGCCAAACGTACCGGAAGGACCTGGTGGATGACTTGGGTGACGAAGAGTTGCTGCAGCGGCTTTGGGCAAGTGTTTGAGCTTTGCGAAGATCTGCCCGAAGGGGTCGAGGTCGGGTGCGTAGGCGGCAAGATAAGGTCGAGGTTCTCAAATGCCCAAAGGGCGTCTTGACATAGAGCCTTTTGGAGCCTTTGGCCGCGCGGTCCCCAGCCGCGGCAATCTTGTCGATAAGCATGGGAAATCGCAAGCCATGCCTCGGTCGTAGACTGCCTCTGCGCTTCCACCCCTGCGCCAGGTTTACAAAGGATCTGCCGCCGGACTCTACGCTAGTCTCGCTGCCTGTCGGATGGAAAAGCGCCCCATAAGGCATCGGAGATAAAGCAACACGGCCTTACTAGAGCGTTCCGGGGAAAGCGCCACCGTCCAGGACGATGTTTTGACCGGTGATGAATCCGGCCTTGGCGGAGCAGAGGAAGGCGCAGGCTTGACCGAACTCCGCAGGATCGCCGAAACGTCCGGCCGGATTGTTCTTGGCACGCTCCTCTGCGGCCTCTTCGATCGACTTGCCCTGCTTCTTGGCGACGGCCGCCAGAGTGCCGGTCAGGCGGTCGGTGTCGAAGGGCCCGGGCAGCAATCCGTTCAGGGTCACGTTGCGGCGGACCGTCTGGCGCGCGATCCCGGCACAGAAGCCGGTTAGACCCGCACGTGCGCCATTGGAGAGGCCCAGGACATCGATGGGTGCCTTCACTGCGGCCGAGGTGATGTTGACGATGCGTCCGAAGCGGCGCTGCATCATGCCGTCTACCGTCATCTTGATCAGTTCGATGGCGGTCAGCATGTTGGCGTCGATGGCCTTGATCCAGTCGTCTCGGGCCCAGTTGCGGAAATCGCCGGGCGGCGGACCGCCGGCGTTGTTGATCAGGATGTCCGGGTCCGGACAGGCCTCAAGCAGGGCAGCGCGCCCCTCCGGCGCGGTCACATCGCAGACGACGGCGACGGCCTCGCCACCGGCGGACCGGATTGCGTCGGCCGTGGCTTCCAGCGGACCGGCGCTGCGGGCCGAAATCACCACCTTGACCCCTTCGGCGGCCAGCTGCTCGGCACAGGCACGTCCCAGGCCCTTGCTGGAGGCGCAAACGATGGCCTTGCGGCCGGCAATACCCAGATCCATGGCGCTAAACCTCTTCGTATACCGAAGCGTCCGGTCCGGATTCCAGCGAACGCAGGGCTCGCTTGGCAAGCGGTATCGTCACCCGGCGCCTTCGACGGCTGGCTGCCATGGCGCCCGCGTCCAAGCGGTCGGCCAGCAGCTGTAAGCTCCCTAGGGAGCGCTCGATGCGCGGCAGGATGTAGCGCACCACCTGCGGATTGCTCTCCAGTTGCCGGTCGCTCATCAGCTTCAGGAAGACACAGGTTAACAACGCATCGTCGGGAATACCGATGGCGACTTGGTTCGCCTCCAGGAGACGGGAGCGCAGGTCGGCCAGGCGCACATCCCAGGCAGCCGGCGCGCGTCGGGCAGTCAAGAGCATGCTCCCCCCGCGCTCGGCGACCGCCCCGAACAAGGCGTAGAAGGTCTCCTCCAACTCCGGATGTCCGCTCAAGATCAGGTCGCAATGCTCAACGAGGAGGTGCTTGGCACCGCCCAGCACCTCGCGGGCCGACCTGCCCTTCAGGGCGCCGCCGTCTAGCTCCAGCGCCCGCGCCCTGCCGCTCCAGATATGCGCCAAGTGACTTTTGCCGGACCCGCGAAGACCGCGCAGGATCAGCACCGGACCGGGCCAATTTGGCCAGGCCTCGACGAAGACCAGAGCCGCGCGATTGGCCGCCCCCACCAGGAAGTCCCGACGCTCGAGGCGCCTCAGCGGCGGCAGACGCAGCGGATACTGATAGCTCAGCACTCTGAACTCACGCTTTCGGCAGCTGTCCCGGCGGCGGGTCCTCGTCCTCACCCAGATAGTAGCGGGTCTTACGATAGCGCCCGACGGCGTGGCGCACGGCAACACCGATCATGGCCGCTACCGGTACCGCGACCAGCACGCCCAGGAACCCGGCGATCGCACCGCCGGCCAGAACTGCAAAGAGCACCCAGACGTCGTGCAGGCCGATACCGCGCCCCACCAGCCGCGGCGTCAAGATGTTCCCTTCCACCGACTGCCCCAGCAGGAAGAAGCCGATCGGCAAAAGGATAGACCAGAGATCGGGGAACTGGATAAAGGAAAGGGTGACGGTAAGCAGAAACCCGGTCAACGCCCCGATGTAGGGAATGAAGGTCAGGATGCCGGCCACCAGCCCCACCGCAGCCCCGTACTGCAAACCGCTGAGGGTCAAGGCCAAGGCGTAGTAGGTCGCCATGATCAGGCAGACCAGCGCTTGGCCGCGGACGAAACCCGCGAGCGCCCGATCAATGTCTTTCGCTACCGTCCGGATCGCCGGACGTTCCGGCAGCGGCAGCAGGGCATCGACGCTAGCGACGATCCGGTCCCAGCGCAGCAGGCAGAAAAAGCCAACCAAGGGCGTGATCAAAAAGAGCGAGATTATATTGACCAGCGCTACACCGCTCTGGATCAGGTTCAAGACCAGCGCGATCAGGGTGTTGATGGCCTGCTCGGTGAAGCTGCCTAGATGCTCCCGGATCTTGGACCTGGCATCGATCTGGTAGCGTTCGCCGATCTGGTCCAGGAAAGCCAGACCCTGCTCTCGTCCGGCCGCCAGGAGACCGGGCAGATTGTTCAAGAGATCGATCGACTGGTTCACCAGCAAAGGGCCGACCATGGCCAGGATCGAGAGCACCGCCAGCACAAAGACAAAAGCGACGATCACAGCTGACAGCGTACGGCTGAGCCCGAAGGTCTCAAGCTTGTCTACTGGCGGGTCAAGAAAATAGGCCAGCGCCATACCGGCAACGAAAGGCAGGGCGACTTGGCGCACCAAAATCAGGAAAAACAGGGCGAAGAACGCTAGGAGCACCCAGAAAGGCCACTGCCGCCGCGGCGCTCGGAACGAGCGCGGCAGGATCCGGGTCGTGTCTTCAGCAGGGGACTGGCTATCACTCAGCGCTCTGTCCTCCGCTCCGATCTTGAAGCGTTGGACTAACAGGCGCCGGCAAGGCTTGGCCGTGGATCCCGCCCAAGGCCGCACCCAACTGCAGATCCCAGCCCTCCGGCGAGGGCAGCAGCGAGAGGCCGCGCTGGTCCAGAGCGTTCTGCAACTGACCGGCTGTACCGCGGTGGGTGACAGCGATCTTAACGGCTCCGCGTTGCATGGTCAGAATCCGTAGGCCTGAGACCAACGGTTCGCCTTCCAACTCCTTGCGGATCAGCAGCCAATCCTGAAGCGCAGAGGCAAGCGCCCGCACCTCTATAGCACTGGCCGGCGTGTACTGGACCGCGTTGGCCTCTTTCCAAGAGGTCTCCAGCCCCTGCAAGACCGCGATTACCCCGCGTTCGAAGAAGGCAGTATCCTGCTCGTCCGGCGCTTGGGTCAGTCTAACCGAGAGCGGTTGTCCCAAGGCTTCGCCGTAGCTACTAGCCGTCAGCGCCATGCTGGCCCCGCCGCTCATCGGGTTGCCGGTGACCAAGGCCTGTGCGACCACGGCGCCCAAGGCATCGTAGTTGCCGGCCAGATCGCTCAGCCCGCGCCGATCGCCAGAGATCGCGCCGGCGGCATCGACTGCAATCACGTCCTGCAGATCGCCCAACGGCACCTCGACCGGCACCAGCCCGTCGCCGGTGCCGCCGAAATTCTCCCAGGCGGCACGCCAGGGATTGGGATCGTCCCACAGGACGGCCTCGCCACCGTTACCGTAGACGGGAACCACGACATAGGGCCGACTTTGAACCTCGGTATAGCGCAGCCCCAACTCTGCCAGAAGTTTGCGGGTGGCGGGCGGATCGAAGCGGAAGTTGAAGCGGCCGTCGAAGGTGGTGCCCGTGATCACCTCGTCCAAGACCTGGACCGAGGCAATCGTCGAGTCGATTCGTGCGACCGGCAGACTGGGGATCGCCGCCAGATCGTCTTGCACCACCAGGCGCTCGGCCAGACGGCGGAAGGCCTTCTCTTTGGCGGAAGCCTCGGCCTGGTCCTTGGCTTCGACCGAGGAGCCGGCGGCCATGGAGACGATGACGCCCGGCACAACAAAGAGGTCGGCGCGTGCCGGTAGTACCGTAGCGATAGTCATCAGAATTGCGAAGGCAAGCGGACACAGCCCCATTGGGCCACCGCTCTTGCAGACATTGAAGCTTCTCACCAATACCTACCTTGGGCCTCCCCTAGGCACCCCCCAAGCTTCTCCGCCGCGGCTTGCGTCGTCAACCGCAAAGCTAACCTGGCATAATACCGCCGTGACCCGAGAGCCCCAAACGCCGCCGGCAAGGAGCACGTCATCGTACACGTCTCGCACGGGGTCCTGCCTCACCTATCGCTTGGCGCCCTATTCGGCGGCTCCACCCGCTCGGCGGTGCCAAACCGGCGGAGTAGCCGGCCCATGGCAAGTTGTGCAACTGCGTTTGCCCGCCGTCGGCGGTGCCCAAGACGGCGCCAGGCGAGGCCTGAATGCCGGCGCGAGAAGCAGCAGCCCTATAACGTCGCCCACGGCATCACGCCGGAGAGTGTGAGGAAGCAGATCGGCGACATCCTCTCGTCGGTCTAAGAACGCACAGCGTCACCGTCGATACTGGCATCGAGGGCAGCCTGCACCGGGTCGGCGACAACATCCAGACCGTCCTGACCGGTCTTGAGAAAAAGATGAAGGAGGCAGACCGCATCAAGACGAACTGCGGCGCCTACAAGCGCAAGACCTGGATCTGGCCCCTCTGGTCGGCGCCCGCAAAGGAGACAGCAGCGGACGCAGAACCGCAGGACTTGGCACCGGGGCACCAATCAGTCGGATCGAAGATGCCCCAAGTTCGCAACCGGTCTGGCCGCCGCCGCGCCCAGCTAACCGGCGCACCACCTACCGTTAATCCGCTGCCTCCACCTTCTTGGCGCCGAAGGCCCCGAGGACGCCGTACGCTCTGAATGTCCCGGCGGTTTCGTAATGGCCCTCCCCATAGAATGCACCTCTGATGCTGCCTCCACGATTATCTACTCTTTTGCGGTACCTCTTCGCATAGCTGCCGTCCGCTGCGACCGGAATGTCCGGGAAGAGCATCCGGTCCCGCTTTACCCCTCGCGCGCTCACGTACTTCTCACCGAACCTGTCGTAATCCCTGATGTTGAAGAAATTCGCATCGAGCATCGAATCGTCCATGTCGAACGTCAGTTCCGCCTCGCCCCGGAGGAGATTGTCTTTGTGTTCACCTTTCGAGGCGGTTCCCACCATCGAACCGCGCCAGACCGCATCCGCCGCCGGGCTGTCCCCTGTCCGTTCGCCGACCGCCACGACCATGCGTCCAACACTATGTAACTCCGCAGCGCCGCGATTTACGAAGCCGCGGGGCACGACGAAGAAGCCCGCATCGTCCATCCAGGCGCCGAAAGAAAAGGGGGACGCAAAGGGGCGCCCGCCAAACGATTTATCAAGGGTTAAATAAATACCTTGATTTGGCAGGACCACACGTACGTTCTTCCTTAAAAATTCCACCCATGAGAAGGTCCTATCAATCGACATGGACCTCCTATTATAAGGAATGAAATCTTTCGAATGGAGGACCGGGATCGACATTTCCCCGATCTTCGCTCTACAATCCTTGCCTTCACAGACCACCTGCTTTGCCCTACGGGGTATTTTCCCTCCGGGCGCGTAATCTGTATCTACGAGTATGTCCTTGCGTACGTCCTCCGGTAAAGGGTTCACCGAATTTTTATTCACTTTACCCACCAGATTTCTATCTAAGTGAAGGCGCAAGTCCACAGACAAATCCTCGGCATTTCTCTCCGATAGGGATGTCCCTCTCTCCGCATGGCTGCTTGCAGACCTCCAATTAACAACCCTGCCGAGCCTTATCAAACTCTTGTAAAGATCGAGATTCTTCCTGTAATTATCCTCAGAGTAGTGCTGAGATTCAAAGAACATCAGACTACTGAGAGGTCCGGTGCCCGGACCGTGCGCGAAAGACATGTAATGCCGATCACCATAACGGTTAACGCGGCTATCTGGATCTAGGCGACGGTTCGGGTTGATGTAGTGCTCCCCTAACACTGCTTTTATCCAATCATCTCTCACATACTTAGGATCGTAATGCCATGCATTAACGATGCCATTCACCAAGTTTAATTTACCGGTGACACGGGATCCGTCTGTAAGCTCTTGTTCGTAAGAACCGTCCGGCCTAACCTCGATATCGGAAAATAATACAGGGGGATCCTGCCATTCGTGCTGGTTTTTGGACCGATTTCGATACCAAAAACCATACGGCGCTCGGGGTCGAATAGTTACGCTCAACTGCACGTTCGTTCTGTCGTCGTCCCCTCTAGAGAGGTACAATTCTGCCCGCGAGCCAGCCCCCTCAGCGTAGTTGGCTATCCATTGTTTATTGTTATCGACAGATTTGTCTCTAGGTATCTCCCAATCAGGAAACGGAATTCTTTTCACTCCTATGTATTGCGACTGATGCTCCTCTTGGGACTGCGCCTGTCCCGTCAAGCCTCCGGTCAGCAGGGCGGCAGCCGATAGGGCGATGCAAAAGCTAGAGAACTTTTTCATGGTACCATACTCTTCACTCCTCTTTGCACACTGACAGCCTGCCTATGCAATCCGGCCTTTGGGCGCCTGTCGGCATACAGATACCTCACAACTTAGATGTTATCTTGTACGACTTGCCGTTAACCCGGTCAACCCGTCAAAGAGATATTTTTCTGTACCTTCGGCCTTGCAACTGAGAACCGCTCCCGCAGCGGCGGCAGAGGTTCTGCAGGGGCCCGGCACGGGACTCGCAATACCCTTGCAAGCTGCTTGCCGGAGTTGTTCCGCGCGGGCGGTCCAGCAGAAAACCGGCGGCGGTCTTCGATAGAGCGCTAGGATATTAGGTCGGCGCATTCAGGATCGCGACACCGATCATCATAAAGACGGTATCGGAGCAGTCGCAGGGCTGTTCATGCCGGCACCCCTCTTGCGGCTGGACTTCGGCCCCTTAGGCTGGCAGAACGGCACGGGTCACGCGGGTGCGTCGGCATGGAGAGACCGTCCGCACCGCATTGCATCCGCCTTGACGAGGAGTGCGCACGTGAGCCCCAGCGACGCCCCCCGATCGGCTCCTCTGACCTATAAGGAGGCCGGCGTCGATATCGAGACAGGAGAGGCACTGATCTCGGCGATCCGGCCGCTGGCTAAGGCGACGGCGCGGACTGGCGTCATGGGCGGCCTGGGCGGTTTCGGCGCCCTCTTCGATCTCAAGGCGGCCGGCTTTCAGGATCCCATCCTGGTGTCGGGCACCGACGGCGTCGGCACCAAACTCAAGATCGCGATTGAGACCGGCCGCCACGCCGACGTCGGCATCGACCTGGTCGCCATGTGTGTGAACGACCTGCTGGTACAGGGCGCCACCCCGCTCTTCTTCCTGGACTACTTCGCCAGTGCCAAGCTGGAGCCCCAGGTCGCCGAAACGGTCATCGCCGGCATTGCCGAGGGCTGCCGCCAGGCCGGCGCTGCGCTGATCGGCGGCGAGACCGCCGAGCTACCTGGGCTCTATGCGGCCGGCGACTACGACTTGGCCGGATTCTCGGTCGGTGCGGTAGAGCGCAACCGCTTGCTACCGCGCGGCGATCTTCAGGCCGGCGACCTGCTGCTGGCACTGCCCTCCAGCGGGCTGCACTCCAACGGCTTTTCCCTGGTACGCCGCCTAATTGAGGAGCAGGGACTCAAGTATGACGCGCCGGTCCCCTTCGAAAGCCAGGCCGAGACCTTGGGGGCTGCACTGCTTACGCCGACCAGGATCTACGCAGAGGCCCTGTTGCCGCTCCTGGCCGAAGGTAAGATCAAGGCCATGGCGCATATAACCGGCGGCGGCCTGCCCGGCAATCTGCCGCGCGTCCTTCCCGATTCCTTGGTGGCCGAGGTCGATCCGCTGCCCGTGCCGCTGCTGCCGGTATTCGCCTGGATCCACGGTTCTGGCCTCATTGAGGACGCTGAACTCCTGCGCGCCTTCAATATGGGCATCGGCATGGTTTTGGCCGTAGAGGCCGACGCTGCCGGGGCACTGCTTGAGCGGCTGGCCCCCGAGGGTGCCTTCGCGCTCGGCCGGCTCGTCCCCCGCGCGGCAGGCGACGCTCCGCTGCGCCACTGCGGCCCCTTACTGCCATGAGCCGGGTTCCGACCGCCGTCCTGGTTTCCGGCCGCGGTAGCAATCTGAAAGCCCTGCTGGAGGCCTCCAGGGACCCAAGCTACCCGGCCGAGATCACCCTGGCGATCTCCAACGAGCCGGAGGCCCCGGCAATCGATATGGCGGCCGAAGCCGGCTGCGAGGTGGCCTTGGTGCCGCATCGCGACCAGCCCAGCCACTGCCAGTTCGAGACTCTGCTGCAAACCCACATCCTGGAGAGCGCCTGCCAGCTCGTCTGCCTGGCTGGCTTCATGCGGGTGCTCTCGCCGGCCTTCGTCGGCCTCTGGGCAGGGCGCATGCTGAACATTCACCCCTCCCTGCTGCCGTCCTTCCCAGGGCTCGATAGCCACCGGCGCGCGCTGGAGGCCGGAGTCAGACTCAGCGGCTGCAGCGTGCACTTCGTGACCGAAGAGTTGGACGGCGGACCGATCATCGGCCAAGCCGCCGTGCCGGTGGCGCCCGACGACGACGAAGCCAGCCTGGCGGCCCGGGTTTTGGCTGCCGAGCACCGGCTTTACCCGGTCTGTCTGGCCTTGGTCGCCGAGGGAAAGGTGCGCATGGAGGAGGGACGCATCGTGTGGGACGCTGTCGCGTCCGGGGACGCTCTTCTCAATCCATCGGCCTGAAAACCAGCGACTGGCATTATCGCAAATTTTTGTTGTAACGCATCCGCGTTAAGTTATATACAAAAAGATGATGGGGAATCGGGAAAGGTCGAAGGGATCTAGGTAATCCTAGATACCGTCGAAAGTGCGAGCGCTTCGGCAGCACCGAGGCCTTGACCGGACGTGTCGCAGTAAGCAAACCTGACGGCTCGGTTCCCAGCAGGCCGCTTCCTGGAAGTTGTCGTCCGGACGCAATGCTTCCACAATAAACTTGGTTAAAGTTAGGAGGAAAAGATGGTCGATACAAACGAAATGAGCATAAACAGATTAAAGAATATAAGTAACACAAACAAAAAAATTCTACTTGAATTACGCGTACTTAACGAAAAACCGTCGAAGGGAATAGCCTATCTATTATTGATCACTGGGGGTGGTCTTATTGGACTTCACAGATTTTATTTAGGTAAATCCGGAACAGCAATACTAATGATTATCCTTCTTATTTTAACGTTAGGGATTGGTACTCTAGTTTGGATGGTGGTAGATCTGTTTCTGATTCCAGAAATGGTGCAAACACGGACAGATGAAATCCGCCAAAAGATCAAGCTTGAGTTTGATGAACTCGCCGCTGACAATTAAGTCTTGCGCGCCCCGCCTGCGGCGTCGCCGGGCTTAATCGGCGGCTCTACCCTGATCGCCGACAAAGCCGCGGGCGGCCTGTAAGGTCGGCATCGGCATGTGCCAAGCCAAGACCCTTTTCGCCACGGCCGCCTCTAAGATCTTGGCCCCGCAGATCATCGCGCACAAGACCGACGGCGGCTTAGGCGTCATGCCGAAGGCGGTAGCTAGCGTAGCTTATCAGACGCCAGCCACAGCGATGCCGGAATCGCGGCGCACGCGGGTGAAGGGCGGCGGCCGTGTCAGATCAACTCGTCGCTGCGGTCGTCGGTTTCGCCGAAGCGCTTGAGGACGGCGGGCTTGGTGCCTTCGTAAACTGCCTTCAGACCGGCCGAGATCTTGGCATTCTCCCGCTCGAAGAGGCAGTTTCCGTCACAGTCCGAGGCAACCAGGAAGGGCCCCATGTTCTCCGCCTCGATCACCCACATGGCTTGTGCAAGCCCCAGTTCCTTGCGCCAGTACACACCCTTTACCGTCTTGATGCCGCGTCCTAACAAAGCGCCGGTGCCATAGCCCACGGTAGTGAGATAGACGGCCCCGTGTGGGACGAACTTGGTCCGGTAGTCCTCCGGGCTCATGCCGCCCTTGCCGACGATTAGCTGCGCGCCCGAAAGCCGAAGCCAGGGCTCGATCCACTTGGAGAAGCGGAAGGAGGCCGTGGCGGTAACCGCCCCCATCTCGATGGAGCCGTCGGCATGCTCCACCGCGGCCGGCGCGCAGTGGAAGTTGGCCGCGCTCTCGGCCGGCAGATCCAGCGGCAGCGGCTGCTTTTCCTCCAACGCGCGCATGTAGACGCCCTCGCGCCCGGTGTAGAGCAGGCCGTCCAGGAAAACCACGTCGCCCAGACGGAGGGCGGCGAGGTCATCGAACGAAGGCTTGGTGCTCAGGCGGACTTGACGCCGGGGTTCGGCAGTTCCCATCGCACGCTCTCCCTGCGCTGATAGTCGGTGAACCATTGGGGGTCGGTGCGCTCTTCCACCCGGCCGTCGGCATAGATGCGCGCGCAGGCGCGCCGCGACGAGAGGCAGAAGGCATGCACAGACATTTGCATGCCGCCAGTGTGGCAATAGCCGACCTCGATGTGGCTATCGATCACCATGGAGGAGCCGACGAAGCCCATGGCCCCCATGCCGATGGAGTTCCCCAGTTCGGTCAATTCCTCTTCCAGGGCGGCGATCTTCGGATCGGGGTTGCGGTCGCCCACCACCCGCAGGCAGGCCGCCCGTTTACCCAGCACCATGCAGGTGTCCTTGGAGCCGCCGAGACCGATGCCGACGATGGCCGGTTGGCAGGCAAGTCCCCGCTTGCCGAAGGCCACCAAGCTATCGAGGAAGAAGCGTTTGATGCCGGGAATGCCGTCGGCGGGGAAGAGCATGCGGTAGTCGGTGCCGAACAGACCGCCCTTGTGCACCGTGATCAAATCGATCCAGCTGCCGCCGGGCTCAAAACCGTACTCGATCTCCGGCGCGCCGATGCCGACGTTGTTATCGTGATCGGTGCGCCAAAGCGGATGCACGCGGTTGGGGCGCAGCGGGATCTCCGCGGTCGCCTTGGCCGTGGCGCAGCGCAGGGCCTCCTCAAGGGCCACTGGTCCGCCGGCGATCCGCGTCTCGTTGCCCATCTTCACATACCAACGCGGACAGCCGGTATCGCCGCACATGGCCCGGCGGTCTTCCTTCGCCGCTCGGTAGTTTTCCAGCATCGCCCGCAGCACGAAGGAGGAGAGATCGCCCTCCTCCGACGCGGCAGCCTGCTCGATGCCGGCCAGGTAGTCTTCTGGGATCTCAATGGCCGCCTTGGCCATCAGGCGCTCGGCGGTGATCTGGATCGACTCGATCGGAATCACGGGTTGGCTCTCCAAACCGGTTCAGACGCAATACTATGGACACAATCCCGGCCACCGCGCCGAACCGGTTGGGGGAGCGGCGGCCGTGCCGCTGGAGCGGCCAGTATTTGTCGTCGTCCTTGCACGTCTGCAGGGCCTCGAAGCGGGTTATAGGATAACCACGCGGATTGCACCGACGAAGGCGCGGAAATACACCGCGCACCCAAACACTAGCGGATTGTCCGCACCCTCCACAACTGAACCTTGATGCTCCACTATTCAGGATTCGTCATCCGGCCCATAGTCCGAACCGGCGGGTTGCAGATCTTCGGTCTTGTCACCTTCGGGTGCTGGAAGTGATCGCATTTCACCGTCATACTCGTTCTCTTCTTCGACCTTCTCTTCCTCGACCGGGGGTTCTGTGTCTTTCCGGGCTGCGCGATCATCTCGAAGAAGCTGTTCAAGCTTTTGATGCAGCCGGTCCACAACAGCAGCCGGATCGCGGAACCAGTCCGTCGACCAGATCCGCAGGATCGTCCAGCCTAGGCCCTCCAGAACAGCTTGCCGCACCTTGTCTCGGTCCCGAGCCGTGGCCGAGCGATGGTACGTGGCCCCGTCACATTCGATACCGGCAAGATAAGCACCCGCGCGATCGGGATTCACGATCCCGAGGTCGATGCGAAAACCGGACACCCCGATTTGGGTGCGAGCTTCCCACCCCTTGGCGCGGAAGGCGGCGGCGACGGCTTCTTCGAACGGGCTCTCGGCCGGCCCAAGCGATCCTTCTTCACGCGCAGACAGGGCAACCGCGCCGCGCTCAGCATAATCCAGAAAGGCTTTCAGATCCCGAACCCCGGTCGCGCGTGTCCGCGACAGATCGATCTGGTCATGGGTCAGCGACGCATAGATATGCAGTTCGCGCCGCGCGCGTGTGATGGCAACCAATCAGGGGTGGAGCTAGGAGATATTGGCGCAGTTCGCGCCGCGCGCGTGTGATGGCAACATTCAGCCGCTTTTCCCCGCCATCCGCATTCAGCGCGCCGAAATTCATCGACAGCTTGCCAGTCGGATCGGGCGCGAAGGTGATCGAAAACAGCATCACGTCGCGCTCATCGCCCTGGATGTTTTCCAGATTCTTCACGATGACCGGCTCTTCGCGCTCCTCGGCAAAGAACCACTCGAGGGCCGGGTTGTCGCGCCGCATCTTGTCCAGCAGATCAAGGATCAGCCCCTGTTGCTGGGTATTGAAAGTGACCACGCCCAGCGTCGGCCGGTCGCCCTCTGTCTGCTCGAGCCATGCGGTCAGACGCCGGCGGATCGTCTCGACAATCGCCTTGGCCTCGTCCGCATTGGTGCGCTCTGCCCCGCGCGCATATGTTCCGTCTATCTTGTGGAATTGCACCGCCTTGCTGCCGGTGCTGGGGGCAGGAAAGGTGACAAGGCCATCGCCATAGTAGTAATGGTTTGAAAACGCGATCAGCGCCTCATCCCGGCTGCGGTAATGCCAGCGCAACCGGCGCGTGGATATACCGGCCGCTGTCACCTCGTCGAGGATTGAGGGCATATCGTGAAGCGTAGCATCCATGCCGCCATCTTCGCCCTCCTCATCGCTGCGGCCAAAGAAGTTGGTCGGTGGCAGCTGTTGGGGATCGCCGACGATAATCGACTGCTTGGCGCGCGCAATGGCACCGATCGCATTCCATGTGGCGATTTGCGAGGCCTCGTCGAAAATCACCACGTCAAACCTCGCCTGCCCTGCAGGCAGATACTGGGCAATCGACAGCGGAGATATCAGAATGCAGGGCGCCAGCTTTGGCAATACCCCGCCAAGATTTTCCAGCAGCGGGCGGATCGCCATCGACGGACGCTGGAGCGCAAGCTGATGGCGCAGGACACCCAGTTCGGACTTTCTGGGCGCAGCGTCCCGCGCCGGCAGGCGATGGCGAATGCGCCGCATCACTTCCCGCGGCGCCTTTTCGGCGGCCTTGTCATCCAGATTGCGGAATGCGGCGACGATATCCTCGTGCTTCCAATAGGCGAAGCGGCGCAGCGGCTCGGATGCATCCATGGCAAGCGGCAACCACCAGCGGGCATAGGCGCGGCGGCATTCATCGACCGGGTCCCCTTGCAAATCCCCGTTTTCCATCGCGTCGGCCAGGGGTGACAGACCGGCGGCATCGGCCTCTTTCCGCAGGGCGACCCAGTCGGTCCAATCCTTAAGCCGTTTGCGTTGAGACAAAGTCCAATCCACAGCCTCACGCAAATCGCGCAGCGACAGCTCGGCAGCAACGCGCCCGCCAGAAGCCTTGAACTGCGTGAGAGCCGCATTCAGGGCCTTGTCAGCTGTCTGCCAATCTTCCATTGCCTGACGCAATTCACGGCCCGGCCCTGCTTCCAGCGCGGCCGCAACGGCGCCGAAAGCCACGCTGTCGGATACATCGCGCTGCGCGCCGGCCAGCGTATCGCGAAGGGAGATCGCCTGCGCGACGCGCCGCTTGAGCCGGTCAAGCGAACGGGCCTGACCGGCTGTCCCGGCGAGCGGGCTGCCGTCCAGTATCGCCAGCTGTTTGCGGGCCTCTTCAAGTGCGGGCAGATCTGCGCCCGGCTCTGCCCGGCCCGATGTGGCATAGGTCTGAAGCAGCTTGCGCAGCTTCCACTTTTTCAACGCCGAGAACGGCCAGAACCCGGCCGGCCGCACGCCATTCCGCATCCATCCGCTTCAGCGGAAGGCGTTTCAGCTCGTCCTCACCGTAAACCGCGCTGAACCGGTCCTGCGCGCTTTGCAAGGCCTCAAGCGCGTCTTCGAACCGGTTCACCTCGGCCGTTAGATCGCGTTCCGGGGTTTGCGGCACCGGCCGCAGATCCTCCGCTTGCGGGCCGATACGGCGCAACAGCTGCACCAGCAGGCGCCGTCGCCCGGGCGTTAGCGGCGGGTCAGGGGTCAAGGCCAAGCGGTCCCCAAGAACCGACGCAGATCGCATTGCCTCTTCGATGCAACCCCGTAAGGTCCCGGCCCGGTCAAGGATCTGTTCCTCCCAGGCATAAGACCACTCGACCTCGTCGATCAGCGGCAGCGGCGCGCCATCGCCGACGGCTGCATGGGTGAGCCCAAGCCGCCGCGCGATCTCCAGCAGCCGTTCGAAACTTTGCCGGTCATGTGCATCTTTGTCGGGGAAGGACAGTTTCAGCCCCTGTGGAGCCTCTGCCGTCCAAGAAACCGCATCGAAAACCGAAAAGCCCTGCGGCCCTGTGGCATGGACCGCATCGGCATAGGCGTTCAGCCGATCGCGTTCGATGCGCAGCTTTTCGGTGATGTCCAGCCAGTCCGCTTCGTCGGCGGCCGAAGCCCGGTCCCAGCCGCGCCCAAGCTGCGTCAGAACGCGCTTGCGGTCGGCCTTGTTCGAGTGCAGTTCCAGCATCGCCTCGCCGAGCCCCCGCGCTTCGAGCCGGCGTTGCACCACATCCAGCGCCGCGGCTTTTTCGGCGACGAACAGCACCGTTTTACCATCGGCGAGGCACTGACAGACGATATTGGCGATGGTCTGGCTTTTGCCGGTTCCCGGCGGACCGATCAGCACGAAATCGCGCCCCGCCTTCGCCGCCACGACCGCCGAAAGCTGGGAGCTATCGGCAGGAAATGGCGTCACCAAATCCTTGGGGGCGATCCTGCGATCCATCTGCTCGGCAGAGACTGCCTCCCCCGCCCCACCTTCGAAGGTCTTGTCCAGGGTCTTGTCCGGGTTGTCGACCAGATGCGCCACCAACCGGTTGTTGCGCAGCTGATCGGTCCGGTCGACCAGGTCCTTCCACATCAGATATTTCGAGAAGGAAAAGATCGCTATCGCGATCTCTTCCACCACTTCGAAATCCGGAACATCCAGCACCCGCGCGCGCACCCATTCAAAGATACGCGGCAGGTCGATACCGCTGCCGTCACGGGGCAGATCGCCCTCAAGCTCGGTCAGACTGAGGTTGAAATCGTGCTTGAGGAATTCCAACAGGGTCGCATTGAACCGGACCTCGTCCTCGTGGTGCAGGATTTTGAAAGACGACCGCACCGATTTTCGTTCCAGCTTGATCGGAATAAGCAAAAGCGGGGCACGATAGATGCGCTTGTCCCCCTGTCTCTGCCAACGCAGGAAGCCGGCGGCCAGGAACAGCGTGTTTGTCCCGCCTTCCTGAAGGTCGCTCTTGGCCTTGCGAAACAGCGCTAGCAGGCGGTTGTCGGTCTCCTTGCGATCCAGCCGCACCGTGATCTGACCGCGGTCGAACGCATCTTTAGCTGCGCTGTTTTCGATTGCGTCCTTTTTCTCCGGCGACAGCTTACGCTCACCGATAGGATCGTCTTCCTTCAGCGGATAGACGCGGAAGGATTTGTCAGCCGCCAGCGCATCTTCAAGCGCCCCCACATCGGGCACCAGGCAGGGCAGCGTTTGCTTGCTGTCCTTGAAGTTCAGCAGCCGGTTGCGCAGCGACAGATCCAGCAACTTCGTCTGCCATCGTTCGATCCGCCCTTTGGGCGTGTCCGGTACCTGTTCGATCGCCTCGGCAGGCAGCAAAGCAAGGTCGATCGGTTCAGGCAGCTTTGCCGGGGCGGCCTCGATATGCTCGGCCACTCCCGGCTCAGACGCCGTATGGCTGGCAAGCGGGAATATCCGGGCCGAGCGCGCCCGGGCGATGTCAATCGCCTTCAAGAATTCCTGCTCGCGGTCTTCCGACAAGCGGGCCCGGCCGGCTTCGGCTGCCTGCTCGAAGCCAACGGTCGGGCGCTGTGTCAACAGGGTGGTTTCGACCGGAATGAATGCTCTGGCCTGCGCCGCTTTGCGCACGGCGACGACATCGGGTTGGGTGACATGACCGAAATCGTCTTTGACGATCCAGACCCCCGCCCAGGCGTGGCCTTCACCGAACAGAATGACCGGGTGTAACCCGGCCTGCTCCCACGCGGCAGCCAGCAGCAGCGAACTGTCCAGACAAGTGGCAAGCCCTTCGCTGCGGATCCGCTCGGGCGAGCGTATCTTCTGTCCCTCCACCTCGAAGGATGCAGGCGGGTTGGCATAGGTAAGTCCCATCCCCGTCACGGCCGACCAGACAGCGCCGGCAATCATCCAGGCGCGCTGCGGGTCGTCGGATTGATACCCTTCCAGTGAGCCATTATGGCCGCTGCGTTCCAGAAGAACGGAGGCTTCCTTGAGAATGGCAGCAACTGCCGCGTCGTTCGGCGACACGAAAGCGGCAAGCAAGCGGTCCATGTCACCGAGTCCGCCCCATTGATCCCGGGCGAGCAATTCCAACGCCCTGGTTTCGGTGGCCAGCTGCCCGTCTGCATTGGCAACCGTGAGGATCAGGGAACCGGTTTCGCTTTCATTGAGCCCGGACAGGCGTCGATTGTCGAGGGGCACCGCAAGGTCGCGCAGACCGAGGGATGCACCGGGTTCAAGACGATCGACCCTCCATGTCTTCGGGCTGATCACAGGGGGGCAAACTTCAAGCCTAACTTCTATGTCTTCAAGGATGCAATCGCTGCAATTGACCAGCGACAATGCCTTTAGAACCGGTATGTTATTCTGCGCAGAGGCGAAATTAACCCGCTGTGCCGCGTCGAGGTGAAGGCTGACCCGGTTGGTGTTCGTGACTTCGAGGTCGATGGGCCTATCGGTCGAAGCGTCTTCGGATTCGAGGCCATCGACCGGCGATGGATCTTGAGGATGCTCCTCGGTCGTATAATTTTGCATTCAAGTAGCGCCCCAAGGTTATCGAGACGGGTTATCAAGACACTGCCGAAGCTTACGGCGGCCGGGATTTTGTCCATTGCGCCGTGCCGAACCGGTTTGGGAAGCGGTGGCTGTGCCGCTGGATCGGCCAGTGTTCCCAGTGTTCATTGTACCGGTGTTCGTTGTCGTCGTCCTTGCACGTCTGCAGGGCCTCGAAGCGAGTCCTCGATCACCGCCCGGATTACACTGCGCTTCCGGATACCAACCGTCATGATCACGTCCGTCGAGGCGATGTCATTTGCCGGGTGTCCCCAGGCCGTCGGGAGCACCGAAACATCGCATGAATTTATCCGGAACCGGGTTTCTCCCAAGCTTACTGCGGGTCAGGACGCTGCGACCAGGGATTCGGGTTCACCTGCCGGCAGGATCGATTCCCCCGGCCGCACGATAGAGAAGTCGACGGCTTCGCGCCCCACCGTCAAGCCCTCCGCTCCGCTCTGCGCCAGGGTGAAGTAAGAAGCCTCCAGATCGCCTTGCTCCGGAAAATCCTCCCGGAAATGGGCGCCGCGCGAATTCTCCCGCGCCAACGCCGCCTTGGCGATGGCTTCCGAGACCGTAAGCAGGTTCTCCAGGTTCAACCAGTCGTGCCAGGTCAGGTTGAACGCCAGGGAACCGCCCGGCACGCCGATTTCGTGCAATTCTGCGGCAATCTCCGACAGGCCCCTCAGACCTTGCAGGAGGCCCGCGCGCGTCCGCATCACCCCCACATGCTCCCACATCACGTCCTGCAGGCGCTCGCGCAAGGGCTGGACCGGTGCCGGACTCTTGCCCAAGGGCGCCGACACCCCTGCGGCTGCGGCCTCCAGCACGGTCTCGTCGGGATCGCGCAAGGACTTGCTTACGGCCGCCGCCCCCATTGCGTCGCCGGCAATGCCGCCGAAGACGGTGGAGTTGGCCACGCCGTTTCCGCCCAGACGATTGGCGCCGTGCGCACCGCCGGCATCTTCGCCGGCGACATGGAGGCCTTCCAGCGCTGTGCTGCTGTCCGGCGCGACGGCGACGCCGCCCATGAAGTAATGCGCGGTCGGCACCACCTCCACCTTGCCGGCGGCCAGGTCGAAGCCGCAGTCGGCGCAGCGCTTGACCATGCCCTTGAAGCTCTTGCGCACCTTGTCCGGCCCCAGGTGCGCCATCGAGATGTAGACGCCGCCGCCGGGCGAGGCGTTGTTCTTACGCATCTCCGCATAGATGGCGCGGCTGACGACGTCGCGCGTTGCCCGCTCCCCCTTGCCATCGTAGTCGAAGAGGAAACGCCGGCCGTTCCGGTCCAGCAAGTGGCCACCGGCACCGCGCAGGCCTTCTTCCAGAACCGTCCCGGTCATCTTGGTGTTGGCGCCGGCCAACAGACCGGTGGGATGGAACTGCACCATCTCCATGTCGCGCAGCGGCAGCCCCGATCGCAAGGCCATGGCCAGGCCGTCCATCGACTTGTCGGCGGAGGGCGTGTGATAGCGGTACATGGTCGGCCCGCCGCCGGTCGCCATCAGCACCGCCTTGGCCCGCACGAAGCGCAGACTGCCCCGCCGCACGTCGATAAACAGCACGCCGGCGAGCCCGTTGCCGTCGCGGCTGGGAATCAGGGCCACGGCGCGATGCTCCTGCAGCCGCTCTACCGGCCGGGCCAGAACCTGTTCCATCAGGCGGTTGACGATCTCGATGCCGGTCAGATCGCCCTTGTGCACGGTGCGGTCGGCGGTCTGTCCGGCGAAGGCCTTGTGATGCAGGCTACCGTCAGGCTGGCGGTCGAAGAAGCAGCCGATCTCGTTCTCCAACTCTCGGACCCGCACCACGGCCTCCTTGCAGAGGCGCCAGGCCATCTCCTGCTGCGGCAACCACTTGCCGCCGACGATGGTGTCCATGAAGTGCCGTTCGACGCTGTCACCCGGCCCCAGCGCCACGTTGTAGCCGCCCTGCACCATGCGCGTGCAGCCGCACTTGCCGATCAAACCCTTCACGGCGAGGGTGACCCGTGTGCCTTCGGGCGCGCTCTGCAAAGCGTGCAGTGCACCGAAGAGGCCGGCGCCGCCGCTACCGAGGATCAGGATGTCGGTCTCGTGCCGCTCGATAGCCAAGCGCCCGCCCATCGGCTTAGACCGCCTGCAGAAAGAAGATTCCGGAGACCAGCAGCGACAGCCCTACCGCCGCGGCGGCGAGCGTCTTCTGCGGGCCGCTCCAGGGCAGCCACTCGAGGGCCAGCAGCCGCAGCCCGCCGAAGAGATGGACGGCTAAAAGGAAGACCAGGCCGAATTCGGCGGCCTTGACCAGCCCCCGGTCGCTCCAGGCCAGGAAATCGTCGAGCGCTTCGCGGTCGTTCAACGCCAGCGACAGCATCCAGAAGTGGATCGGCAGGAACAGCGCCAAGGCGCTGCCCGAGACGCGGTGCAGCAGGTAAGCGAACCAGAGCGGATGTCTGCGGTGCGGCCGGATCATGCTGCCGTCACCGCCCAAACGGCCCGCAGCCCCAGCGCGAGCAGGCCCAGGAAGATGAGCCAGGTGACCGCCGCGAGCGCGCGCCCACCTAGGGCCAGAGTCTCGTGCAGCACCGCCCGCAGCCCGATGGCGGCATGAATCGACACGGCGACCGCGAAGAGACCGTAGAACAGGGCCCAAGCCAGACTGCCTTGCGTGCGGCCCAGAATCTCGGCGGCGGTCAGGCCGCCCTGCACCGCATAGATCATCACGGCAATATGCCCGGCGACCAGCGGCAGCATGACAAGCGCCGTGAGCTTCTGCAGCAGTGCGAGACGGACCTCCGGCATGGAGCCTAACCCTTCCTCTTCAGAGCCGCAGCGATGCTGGCCCGCTTGAGGCCGGCAATCGAGGCCATGGGATCGAGCTCATTCGGACAGAAGCGTGTGCAGCTCCCCATGGCATGACAGGAATGACAACCGCCCTTCGCGCCGGCGGCTGCGAGTATGGCCTCCGTCCCGCTGTCCTTGTCGTCGTTCAGAAGCGACCAGGCACGGTTCAGGGCCGCCGGCCCCAAGTAGTCCGGGCTGGCCGCCACGGTATCGCAGGCGGCATAGCAGACCGCGCAGTTGATGCATTCGATGGCCGCATCGGCCTGTCTTCTCCGGCGCGTCTGCGGTTTCGTCTCCCGGACCGGCTGGTCCCGGGTGCGCTGCGGATGGAACCGGCCTTCCGCAGCCACCCACTTCTCGAAGAAGGGGTCCATGTCGACCGCGAGATCCTTGATGACCGGGAGCGACCGCAGCGGTGCAATTTCAATGCGCCCGGTCTTCGCCACCCGCTTCACATGGGTCCGGCAGGTCCAGCGCGGTACGCCGTTTACGGTCATCGCACAGGAACCGCACATGCCGACCCGGCAGGCGAAGCGGTAGGAGAGCGTCGGGTCCCGGTACTGCTGGATCCAGATCACCACGTCGAGAACGGTCTGACTTTTCTGCCCGGGCACCCGGAACTCCTGGAAGGCACTGCCCTCCGGCCCGCCGCGCCAGACCGCCACCGTCATGACCCCGCCCGTCGACATGCTAACCCACTCTCTGCGGCCATCGGCTCCTTGCCAGACTATCCGCTATCCTGAATTTGAAAAGCAAAAAATAAAGCCTTGCGTAAGACAGGTTAAACACGTTGGCGGCCGATGTCGGGGCGTGGTGCTTTTGGGCATGGTGTTTTGTCGAGGTGAATCGAACCGGGGGGTGGTGGCCGGCTCTGGCGCCGGCATCCTCCCGGAACGGTCCGTGCGCGAGCATGCGGCCGCCGGAGGCCTGGCCAGCGTAGGCGTAACCGCCGGCGAACTGCCGGCCCTCTGGCAAGATGCGGTGCGCAACCGGGCCCCGATCCTTCGCAACCTAACGGTCAGCGCTCCAGACAATCGGGAACTCGCAGTCGGGAAGCGGCGCACCGTCTTGCAGCGCGATTTGTGGATAGGGCGGCGAGGTCTTGCCCCCGCGCCGGCACAAGCGGACATCCTCGCCGAGCCAGCGGGTGGAGAAGCCGCGGCGGCGGCTTTTGGCGCTGTTGCCCGGCGCCCCGTGCAGGGTCAGGAAGTGGAAGGCTAGGGTGTCGCCCGGCTCCAGTTGCCAAGAGCAGATCTCGTAGGCCGCCGCATTGCCGTCGATGTCGGGTACAGTCTCGTAGCGCCCGCCTTGGAAGTCGTAGTTCGAGCCATCGTCGAAGAAGCGCGGATAATAGAGCTTGCCCCAGCGGTGAGAACCGGCCACGAAGCGCGGGCAGACAGAGCGCGGCACGGGATCGAGTGCAGTCCACAAGCTTACCGTCTCGGTCCCATCGACGCAGTAGTAGGGCATATCGTGGTGCCAAGGCGTGATCTTGGTGGTGCCGGGCTCCTTGACCAGCAGGTGCTCGTGGAAGATGCGCACGCGGCGGGTCTGCATAAGAGTCCCGGCTACGGCCGCTGCCGGACTGTCGCAGATGAAGGCGCGGTACTCGTGGATGCGCTGCCAGTTGCAATAGTCCTCGAAGAAATCGCCGCTCCCCTTGGCGGCACGATGGTCGCTGGCCAATGCGCTGGGCTCGGCAACGTTCTTCTCCACACCGCGCTCCAGGCAGTCCAGCCAGCCGGCGAAGAGTCCCTTCAGGCATACCACGCCGTCCCTTTGAAAGGCAGCGGCCTGTTCGGCCGTAACTGGGCTCTCTTGCCTGTCCATGATGGCTCCAACCCTCCCCATCTTTACGAAGTCCGCCCGTACAAGAATTTGCGCCCCTAAAAGAAACTGTACCAAAAGAAACCGTACCCGGCCGGTATCGTGCCGGGTAGCCAAGTACCGCCACCGGGCGCAGCCCCGGCATTGCCTTCGGCATAGCCGCCCTTGATCGGAGCGGCGAACTTGGCGGCATCGCCTGCCATGTTGCCGCCCCGGTCGGTGCCAAGCGGGAGGCCGTCTCCGAAGGCGGCCTTGTTTTTCCTGCGGCTTGGTCGAGGAATCCGTCGCCGCGCCGTCTTCGCCGTTCGGAAGCATCCTGCATCTTCGGCGGCGGACCGTCGTCCTTCGCGTGCAGGGTGCCGCCTTAGTGAACCTCGATCGTCACACCGACAGGTCCTCCTTGCGCTCCATAGCCATGCGCCGCGAAGACCGGGGTAAGAATGGTGAGCCCGGCAGGATTCGAACCTGCGACCCACTGATTAAAAGTCAGTTGCTCTACCGGCTGAGCTACGGGCCCCACCCCCGGCAAACCCTGCGGCAGCCGTCGTGCGCTAAGACCTATAGGCCGGGGGCGCGCCGGTCAACGCCTTGGGCTGTACAGAATCTGCGGCAGGCTGGCAGCACAGCTGCCTTGCTCGCCCAAGCGCTTGCAAGGCCGTTAGGAAACGGCCAAGGTAGAGGTTCCCCGGCCCGCCGGAATCCCCCCTGCTTCGGAAGGAGAAGACTGGTGAAAATCGTCTGCATTGCCCGGCGCGACAGCGCTGCCCCGGCCGAAAGCTTCGACGAACTAGGCGACGCGGAGATCAAGCAGGCCATGCAGTTCGCCGTCGAGGGCTTCGTGCGCGAAATCTACTCCATTGCCGACGGCAGCGGCGCCGTGATCGTCGCCGAAGCCGACTCGGTCGAGGCGGCGAAGGCCAAACTCGATCGGTTGCCCTTCGCCCAGGCCGGCTTGCTGGAGATCGAGTATGTGCCGGTGAAGGCCTACCGCGGACTCGCCAAGCTTGCGGAAGCCTAGCCGCCAAGCCCGGCAGCGGGACATTCGACGGCGACCGCCGCTTATCGCCGGAACAAGGGAAACCGCAGATCTTTCGGGTCTACGGCTTCGCCAGGAGCCATGAGAGGCGAGAGATTTACATCCCCATCAAGGGGGGCCGCTTCGCTCTAAGGCGTGGGTAGCCTTGTGGATCCTGGCTTAACGCTAACGCGGCGATGGCAGCCGCGAACTGCACCGCTGGATTGTCTAATCGTCTGTATAAGTCTGGAAGCACTGGACAAGGACTAAACCACCCGGATCTTTCGTATTCATGCCAACAAAGTGGTATTGTCCTTTATGAATATGTATATATGCATATTGACCAGAGTCATTAAACCTTCCACCCACACCGGACAGGGTGCACAAGGTGTTGGATGGGTTATAGCCGAGCTCTAATGGTGTCTTAATACCTACAGCCCTTTCATTGTGGTATCGTGTAAATACCTTATTTTTGTCCTTGGAAACTGGGTGATCTATCTTACGCGAACCCCAACGCTCTCTGCCATTCGGGTCCCTATAAACCGAGTATACAGTCTTACTATCATCTACCCAAGTGTCGAAAGAAATGAAAGCACGATAGACACTTCTGATTTTCACAGAAGCGATCTGTTTTTCAAGAGCGACAACCCTTTTTTCCAATCTGTAACGACGTCAAGGGCACCTCGATCCCTGCGGATTACAGGTATGATCATCGTTGCAAGCTCGGTCCCTGAAACAACCGTTTCGATGATTTTAGTCTGAGCGTTGAGGCTGAAGGAATCTTTGTTGACATAGTACATATCAATGCTTGTCGGAACGTATTCTTTGCCATCATATTCCCACTCCACGCCGTTCTCATCCGAAAAGCTAGAAAAATTTAACTCACCTTTGGCAGCCCCCTTCGGCAGGACCTCGCCATTCACTCCACCCTCCATGCCCTTACGTTCGAACGCTTGTTTTCTTAAGCGTTTTACAGTTTCCGGATCGTCTAGAAGAATGTAAGTTTCGGCGAAATCGTTAGCCGGCTCCGCAAGCAACACTTTGACAGTTTGCTTTTGTATGAGGTTTTCCATACTCGACATTATCCGAGCGGTCAGTTCCGATGGGTTGCAGTCGGACGACACGCAATAACCTTCTATTCTCAAATGTGTAATTGCCTTTTTAGCCAAATTCCGAAGCCCCGTGATATTCATCCAGCGTTGCCGGGTATCGGTCTCTCGGGATTCGGTTTCTGTAAAGATCGATGTGTTTTTCTTTGTGTCTTTCTTTACACCTAATGCTGATTTGAATAACTTGACGTCCTTGTCGAGAAGTGATTTGTCTCCTTTACCCGATTCTTTTCTCTTTACACGGGTCCAGCCTTCCGTAACAAGATAGCCCGTGGCTTTTGCCACTTGGTCCAATTCTACGTCAAGAATATAATCACGAAGCGCGCCATAAGTAAAAGTAATCACATTACTGGATTCGACGGACGAGTCCAAAACCACCCTCGCCTCCAGCATATTGCCGCTATCGATATAACGCTCCAGATCCATGCAAGAAATCTTGGACGTTCCCGTTTGAGCAGACTCTCTCCTCGTAAATGTAGTGGTGACCGCTGTATTGAAGTCATTTCCTTTGGGATAGTACCAAAGCCTTTGCTTGGTCTCAGCATCATACAATTCGATCATGCGATAGGGGTATTTCTGCACATTCCAATGCTTACCATCCGGGAGCAGAGACCGAGCTGCGTCAAGCACATCGTTAGCACTGGTTTCGATGTGCAGATACATCTCGAACGCGCCGCCCGAATATGGATTGCCTTCGCATTTTTCCCGCCATTGATCCTCTAGATCTTCGACGTCATAGGCTATGTAAGGCTGATGGTATAGGTTATTTGCCCCGGTATCGCCGCCACTGCCTTTGTATATCTTAATCGCCTTTCCCGCCAAGCGATCGAGCGTAACCGAACCGATAGAGGCAGTCGGTGGCGGTATGGGTCCACCAAATATCTGCGGCGGAGTCGAATCCTGTGCACTCACCTCCGAACCCATAGCGAAGGCCAAGAGCAGAGAGGCGCAAAAAGTTGTTGTCCGAGGCATAATCGATTCCTTGTCCTCAATCTCCAACCTAGAAGATAGCTTCATGCCGCATCTTGCAACACAAAAGTTTTTCGACTTCCCGGCCGCTCAGGATCGTGCCGAGACCCTCGGCAATGGCGTGAAGATTTGCTCCTGCCGGTCGGCGGCGATCATGTTCTCCTCCCTTACGGCTACATAGCGACGAACTCCGCCGCCAGTGCCGGATCGGTCAGATCGGCCGGTTCGAGCCTGTGCAGTATTCGCCCGCGTCGGAGGATCAGGACGCGCTCCGCCAATGTACGGATGAAGCCGAGGTTCTGCTCGGCCGCCACCACGGTCAGGCTGCTTGCCGCCTTTAGCTGGAGTAGACGCTCGGCGATCTCTTCGACGATGGAGGGCTGGATGCCTTCCGTCGGCTCGTCCAGCAACAGCAGGCGAGGCCCGCCGCAGAGGCAGCGGGCCAGCGCCAGCAGCTGTTGCTCGCCGCCGCTGAGCGCCCCGCCGGGCCGTTTCAGCAGCGGCTTCAGGCGGGGGAAGAACTCGACAACCTCCGCCACCCACCGCTCTTCTTCCTGCACCGAAAGCCCGGCGGCCAGGGCGCCGGCACGTAGGTTCTCCCAAACGCTCAACGCCGGCAGGATCTGGCGGCCCTGCGGCACGTAGCCCAGTCCCAAGCGGTTGCGCTGGAAAGGCTTCAGGCGCGTGATGTCACGCCCGCCGAAATGGACACTGCCCTTGCCAGCCGGCAGGAACCCCATCAGGGCACGCATCGCAGTGGTTTTGCCCATTCCGTTGTGGCCCAGGATGCCGACGAAGGCCCCTTCCTCCACCTCCAGCGAGAGCCCGTCCAGCACGCGAATGCGGCCGTAGCCCGAGGTGAGCCCCTGTGCCGACAAGAAGGTCATGCCGCGCTCCGCCCCAGATAGACGTCACGCACCCGCCGGTCGCTCAACGCCTTATCGACGTTCTCCTCGACCAGGATGCGGCCGCGATGGAAGACCGTCACCCTGCTGGCGATTGAGCGGATGAACTGCATATTGTGCTCGACTGCCACCACCGTGGCCTCGCGGTTGATTTCACGGATCAGCTCGGCGGTGCGGGCGGTCTCTTCCACGCTCATGCCGGCCGAGGGCTCGTCCAGCAGCACTAGGATGGGCTCGCGGGCCACCACCATGGCGATCTCCACCCATTGGCGCTGGCCGTGCGCCAGTTCGCCGACGAGGCGCCCCGCCATAGGCTCTAGTTGCACCCGCGCCAGAACCTCGGCAACCTTGCGGGCGGCAGCGGCCTTGGGCAGGATGAAACGGGCGGCGAGTGTCAGGTTCTCCGCCACGGAAAGGCCATCGAAGACGTCGGGGATCTGGTTCTTGATACCGATCCCCAGCCGGCCGATTTCGTGCGCTGCGGCAGCCGTGATATCCTGCCCATTCAGCAGGACTTGACCGCCGTCCGGGCGATGCTGACCGGTCAGCATCTTGAAGAAAGTGCTCTTGCCGGCCCCGTTCGGACCGATCAGACAGCGCAGCTCGCCGGGCGCCAGGGAAAAGTCGATACGGTCGATGGCCTTGACGCCGCCGAAGGTCTTGCTGAGCTGCCGGGTTTCGAGTATCGGCGCGCTCATCGGGCAGCTCGCCTGGAAGCAGCCCACCTAGCGACCGCGCTCAAGAGTTCGGAGAGAGTCGGCAGCAAGCCCTTCTTGAAGAGCAGAACGAAGAGGGTCAGCATCGCGCCTAGCGCAAGAGTCACCTGCCCCACCCCCTGGGTGCCCAGCCAGGTCGTCAAGGTGACCACCAGGGCCGTCCCCAGGATCGGGCCGGCCAGAGTCATGCGTCCGCCGACGATGACCCAGATGACGATCTGCGCCGCTCGATCCAGATCGAACAGCGAGGGCCCGACGAAGTTCCCCCAGACAGCGAAGAGCACACCCGCCAGACCGGCCACGGCACCCGCCAAGACGAAAGCGCCCAAGCAATAGTGCCGGCTGTCGTAGCCCAGCAACTCGACGCGGCGTCGGTTCTCGCGCAACCCCACCAGCACCTGCCCGAAGCCCGTGGTCAGAGTCAGGCGCAGACCGACATAGACCAGGATCAAAACCGCCGCCGTCAGATAGTAGACGCCGTCGATGAAGAGCGTGGCCTTAGCCTCCCAGGGGATCTCCAGCGATGGCACGCCGGGAATGCCGTTCTGCCCGTTCAGACGCACCTTGCCTATCACGAACCGGTCGCCCGAGGTGGCCCGGATCGCCTTCTCCAGAATCAAGGTTACCGCCAGAGTGATCACCGAGAAGTAGATGTCGCCAATGCGCCCCCAGATCAGGAAATAGCCCAGCACGGCGCTGAAGAGAGTCGGGCAGACTATCCCGATCAGCGCCGCTGTGGCGGTATCGACGCTGTTCATGGCGACGATGGCGTAGACGTAGCCGCCCAGCCCAAACATCGCCGTCTGCCCCAAGCTCAGGATGCCGACATAACCCCAGAGGAAGGACATGGAGAGGGCCAGGAGAGCCAAAACGAAAATCTTCGAGATGTCGTACTGCACGGCGAAGTCGTAGAAGGAAGGCACCGCCATCAAGCCGACCGTCGTCAGGATCGCCATGGCCCACCAACTCCAGCCCGGCCGTTCGCTGGCTGGCCGCAGGGCGAAAAGCTCCCCCATGGCTATCTAGACCCGGCCCTTCAGGCCCCTGGTCACCCCCTTCGGCAGGAACCTCAGCAGCAAGATCGCAACGAAAAGAACCGAGATCTCGCCCAGGACCGAGGTGGTGAGATAGGCTACCGCCCCGTCGATCATCCCAAAAAGGCTTGAAGCGGCCAAGGTTCCGGTCAGTGGCAGCGGGCCGCCAGCGATCACGGTGACGAAGGCCTTGGCGATGTAGAAGGCGCCCATGGTCGGCGAGGCGCCGAACAGTGGCACTAGGATCGCACCGGTCAGGCCGGCCAGGGCTGCCCCGAAGCCGAAGGTCAGCATGAAGACCCGATCGGTGTCGATCCCTAGCGCTTGCGCCATGGCTGCGTTCTGCATGGTGGTGCGCACGATGAGACCGGCGCGGGTCATCCGCCAGACCAGGTAGAGCGCCGCCAGGAGTGCGAAGGCCAGCAGGATCATCAATAGGCTGTAGACCGAGATCGAGAAGGTACCGAGCGAAATGTTGCCAAGGTCCTGTGGCGTGCTGGCGGTCTGCGGGCCGAAGAAGGTGGTGACGGCGCCGACGATCAAGAGGCTCATGCCCCAGGTCGCCAGCAAGGTATCCAGCACGCGGCCGTAGAGATAGCGGATCACCAGCCGCTCACCGACAATCCCCACCAGCCCGACGATCAGCCCGGCTAGGGGGATCGAGAGGAAGAGTGGAACGCCGGCGCCGGCAAGCTGCGCGCAGAACAGGGCCCCAAGCATTATGAACTCGCCATGCGCTAGGTTGATCACCTTCATCATGCCGAAGATGACCGCCAATCCCAGGCTGATCAGGATGAAAATGCTGATTGAGAAGAGGATCTGATAGGCGTAGATCGCCACGACCTCGAACATGGTGTCCCCTCACGCAGTCCCACCGGTCGAAGAGAGAGCGGTGTCTTTGCCGCCCTCGAGACGTAGCGAGGCTATTGCACCTCCGGCTCGTACTGGGTGGTGTCGTCTGGATTGGCGTGCAAATCGCAAACCAACTGGGTGTCCAGCGGCGGCTGCTGCGAGAAGGACTGCAAGAGGTCGAAGCTGCCCTTGTCGTTGCCCACGGCGATATGAATGTCCATCGTCGTGTGGTTGGTCTTGCCGTCGATGGAATAGAGACCGCCGGGGCCGTCGAAGGAGATCTCGCCGCTCTTCAGGGCCATAATTACTGCGTCGGGCGAGGCATCGCCGGCCTTGCGGACCGCGTCGGCCCACAGCATCACGCCGCGGTAACCGTATTCGCCGTATTCTCCGACATAGTCGTCCTCGCCGGAGAAGGCCTTGAAGTTCTCTACGAAGGACTTGGCGGCCGGGGTGTCTAGACCGTCGACGAAGGAGGTGGCGATGATGATGCCCCGGCCTTCCTCCGGCGACAGCTCGGTTTGCTCACGTCCAACACCGTAGGTGCTGGAGGCCAGTAGCATGTTGTCCTTGCCAACGGTCGATTCGAACTGGCGATAGAAGCCCATATGGGCGCCGCCGACCAGAGCGGAATAGACCACGTCGGGGGCGGCCTCCTGAATGCGGGCTAAGACCGGTGCGAAGTTGGTTACGTCCAGCGGAAAGAATTCGATGTTCACAACCTCGCCGCCATTTGCTTCGACGATGTTCTTCATCCACTTGGCGGTAATATGGCCGTAGTTGTAGTCGGCGGCTAGGATATAGCTCTTTCTCGCTCCCTTCTCGTTGATTACGTAGGGGATCAGGGCCTCCAGCTGCTGGGCCGGGACCATGCCGGTAGAGACGTGGCGCCGGTCGCAGACCCCGCCCTCGTAAAGAGCGTTGTAGAACAGCAAACTGCCGAAGCGCTGCACGATCGGCCGCATGACCTCGCGCGAGGAAGAGGTGATGCCGCCATGGATCGCGTCGGCCTTGTCGCGCAACAGGGCGTTGGTCGCGTACTGAGCATTGAGCGTGTTGTCCGACTGGCTGTCGTAGAAGCGGATCTCGACCGGACGGCCCAGCAGACCGCCGGACTTGTTGATCTCGTCGACCGCCATGGCCACGCCCTGGATCTGCTTTAGGCTGTAGATGTTCAAACCACCGGACCGATCCAGGATGTTGGCTATGACGATGGGATGGCCCTCCTGTGCCGCAGCGTCTTGCCCGGCATCCGTAAGGCTCGCAGCCGCCAGGCCCATTGCCGCCAGTGCGGTCAAGACACACCGCAGCATCCCGCCTCTCCCTTCCTGTCCATGGGTGAAGCTCACAGTCAATCTCCTAGTTTGCCATGGAAAAAGATGCAAAGGCGCTTGCCTGAGCGAAGCGCCATCGCACCTTGGCAGTCTGCAACCTCAACCGGCAAATAACAAGACCCGGCGGCAGCGATACGGTCACAAAACCGACGGCTTAGCCGAGGTCGCCGAGAGAGCGGAGCAAGACCTTGAGATAGAAGGTGTTGCCGGGATCCAACTCGCGATTGTCGAAACGGCTGCGTTCGAAAACAGCCTCGACGATCACACATTCGTCCTCGTAGCGAATGCCGCTGCGGGTCCGCAACGCCGTATCGTTCTCGATGTCCTGCAGATGCGAGGCATAGAGATACCAGTTCCCGGTCACCTGCGAGGAGGCACCGAAGGTAATCTGATTGCGGCCTTCCAGGATCTCTTCATCTTGGTCGTTCAGCAGAGCATCGGATTGCAAGTATTGCACGTTCAAACGCAGCCGCGGGACACCGGCCGAAAAGCTTATCTCGTTGCGGTCGAAGCTGACGCTTTTGGCGTCGGCGCTAAAACGCCAGGTTGCATCCATCCAGGGGCCGGGACTGGCGTAGAGGCCGCCGACGAGATTCGAGACCTTGTTCTCCAGGCCGGAACCGAATGGATAGACGCCCTTGTCGTCGAAGGGCCGATAGCTCTGTCCCAAGAGGAAACGGGCCGAACCCTCGTCCGGGGAGAACAGCGACCATTCCGCACCATAGTCAACCCGCGGACCCGGCTGTACACGGTCGGCACCGGTAAAGCGGTTCATGGCGAAGAGGTTGGTGTCGTCGAACTCCAAATCCTGGGAATCCTCGTTGGGGATGCGGTTTGGATCGTTGTCACGGGTCGCCAAGACGCCCTGCACGATGGGCTCGAAGACGGTCTGCCAAGTGCCGATATCCGCCGCCCATGGATAGCGCCACATGAGGGCAGCCTGAGGGTGGATGCGCCCCGCCAACTCCATACTCCCGTCGGACGGTGCAACCTCGCCGGGGTCGTCCAGATCGAAGTCGCTGATCCAATAGCCCTCGCCCTGTAGGCTGGCGGTAAAGCGGTAGCGATCGCCGATCGGCGAGATCAAGGGCAGCACCCACTCGCCCTGCATGTGAAGGCGCCGCGTATCGCGGCCTTCGACGCGGACCAGGTCGATTAGGCTGGCGTCGAAGGAGAAGACGCTGCCGTAGATCAAGGGGTCGCTAACCTGACTGATTGCCAAATAGGGCAGAGCTATAGGGATCTCTTCGGTATTATCTTCGCTGCTGAGCCCCTGGAAGCCGAACAGTCTGGCGGTCGCATAGTTGCGCCCGCGAAAGCCTTCGACGGAAGCCTCCGATACGAAGGTCGCCGGCGTTCCCAGATCGTAGGTCCTGAGGTAGGTATCGTCGGTCGCGGCATCGATCTGGATGCTGCTGCGGTAGGTTTCGTCGATGTCGTAGTTCAGCCGCGTCTCGATGTGACCGCGAAAGGCCTTGTCGGTGGTGGATCCGTCGTCGTTCGCCCGGTCAGCCACAGTGGCGCTCCCGGCGATGAAGTAGTCCCCTTTGGAAAAGATCTTCCGGTACTCGGCTTGCATGACCGGCAGCTCCTTGGTTAGCCAGATCGGCGAGATGGTGGCGTCCGAGGTGTCGTCGAGAACAACGAAGAAGGGCGTCTCCAAGGTCAGGCCCAGCGCGCTGGAGGAACCGGCGGTCGGCGCCAAAAACCCGGTCTTACGGTCGACCGTCGGATCGGGATGGGTGAAATAGGGCGTGTAGAACACCGGCAAGCCGAAGATCTCGAAGGTTGCATCGCGGTAGGTGACACTCTGTTCCTCCTGGTTGTGCACCACCTTGCGCGCCTTTAGTTGCCACAGCGGCACAGGGGTCGGATCGCTCTCGCAGAGATCGCAGGGACTGTAGACCGCCTTGGTCAACTCTGTGCGATTGCCTTCCGTGCGCACAGCGCTGACCGCAGCCAGACGGCTCCGATCGCTCATCAGCAGACCGACGTCGCGCACGAAGGCCTCGCGCAGATCGCCGGTGACCTCCGCATAGTCGGAGAAAATGACCTCGCCGGTCGGTTCCAGCAGGGCGACGTTGCCCGAAGCCGTGACCACACCGCTGTCGGTGTTGTAGCTGACGCTGTCGGCAACCAGAATGCGCTGGCCTTGAAAGATCTCCACCTTGCCGCGGGCATTGAAGCTCGCGAGCTTCTCATTGTAAGAGACCTCGTCGGCGGTAATGAGCGCGGGCCTGTCCTCGTCGAAGTCCTGGGCCGGGGCCGTACCGGACGACAGCACCACCAGCGCAATCGCTACCGGCAGCCAGCCTACACGCCCGAGAGACCTCGTTGCCGCCATCCGCCTAGCCATCCTCGCGGTAGAGCAGCACGGCTGTGCCGAGCAGCAAGCAGAGCGCTGCCGGGGTCCAGGTCGCCAGCAGCATCGGAAGCTTGTTTCCCATCCCCAGTGCGAACAGAAAGCTAGAGAAGAGATAGAGCAGGAAACCAGTCACCGCTGCCGCCGCCAGGATCAGGGCGGTGCCGCCGCGGCGCGGCGGCCGCAGGGTGAAGGCCGCCGCCAGCACCACCAGACCGGCAAAAAGCAGCGGCTGTGCCAAAAACTTCAGAAACTGCATGCGGATGCGCTCATTGGGAAAGCCGGCAGCGGCCAGGGACTGCGCATAGCTCGGCATCTCCCAGAAGGAGATTGTCTCCCAGGGTGCAAAGCTCTCGACCAGCGAGGCCAGAGTCATCCCGGTCGGCAGTTCGACCGACGCCAAACGCTCTGGCGGCTGTCCCGGCTTGATCTGGGTGACGTCGCGCAGCATCCAGAAGCCGCTCATCAGCTGGGCCGTAGCAGCATCCAGACGGCCAACGAAGCGGTCGCCGTCCGGCGCGAAGCGCAGAACCTGGACGCCGCGAACGAAAGCGCTGTTGCCGGCAGTCTCGTCGGCATGCAGGACATAGATTCCGCCGGGCTCCTGCTGACGCAACCAGAGGCCGCTCGGCCCCAGCGAGATGACGGAGCTTTTCCGGCGCAGATACTCGTCCTCCAGATAGGCGTGGCGCTTAAACAGCGCCGAAGAAATCGGCGAAATCACTGCAAATGTGACGATGCCGATGACTACGGCCACAACCACCGGGGGCAGCAAAATCTGCCAGACGTTGACCCCAGAGGCGCGCATCACCGTCAGTTCTTGGGTGCGGGTCAGACGCCAAAAGGTGCCGATGGCCGCTGCCAGCACAGCGAAACCCAGAACGTCGATGACAATCTTGGGCACTCGCAAAACCGCCATCTCGATCACCAAGCCAGCCGAGAGATCGGTGCGATTTCCGAAGCGATCCATCAAATCGGTAGCATTGCCGACCGTGATGATCAGGACCAGAATGCCGAAGACCAAGCAAAACCAGCCGATGAAGTGCCGCGCCAGATAGCGCCCCAGGCCCAAAGAGCTACGGCGCGGTTGGATGGTCAGGCGTAGGGTCGAACTGGTCATGCTGCTACCCTACGCCGGAACCACGGCGTCGGCAGGTCGGGCCAACCGCGCGCCAGGACGTAGAAGCCAAGGACAATCGGAAGAAATGGAAAGAGGTAGACCAAAGGCGCCTTCGCCAGGTCCTGGTTCATCAAGTCCTGGCCCATGAAGTTCATGCCTTGCAGCCCTCCGATCAAGGCAGCCGCAACGGCGATTCGCAGGGGACGGCCACGGTGCGAGAACTCGCCACCCAGTACGGCAACCAGTCCGATCACGGCATAAGCCACGGAATAGAGCGGTCCAATCACGCGCTGATGGAACTCAGCCCTCAGCGCGCGGTACTTGTGCTCCTCGACGCTTTCCACCGCTTCGGGCCAGAGTAGTTCATGCAGAAACCGCTCTTTCGGATTGCGCCAGCGCGCCGTAGCCGGGCCGCTGAGCGGCGTCAGATCGACGGTGTAACGCTCGAATCCCAGGTTGGTGACTTCGCCAGTACGGCGGTTCAGCTCCTGACGGCTACCGTTGATCAAGAGCACCCGGCTCCGGTCATCTTTCTTGACCAAGGAGCCTTGCTCCGCGATCAAGGTGGTCGGCCGATCCTTGTCGCGACCGTCCTGTACGATGATGCCGCGCAGCGAGCCGTCCGCATCGCGTGTACGTACATAGACGGTTATGCGAGAGCCGATCTGGTTGAAGATTCCCTCTTGAATTAGCACGGAGGCATAGGACTGCGCGATGTCGGTCTGCTGATCCTTAAAGTTCCGGAATGAAAGTGGGAGGAAGTAGAAGGCGATCACATAGGCGATTGCAGTGACCGCAAAGGTCAGCACCAGAGCCGGGCGCGCCAAGCCCAGGTTGCCGAGCCCGCCGGACCGCATCACCACAAGCTCGCTCTCCTGGTTCAGGCGGTGATAGACGAAGAGGATAGAGACCACGGTCGCAATTGGCATGACGATGCCGAGGAAGCTGGGCATCAGCAGCAGAATGAAATGCAGAAATTGACTGGCCGGAAGACCGCGGTTGACCATGAAATCGACGAAGCGCAGGGACTGCGCCAGCCAGATCGCCAAGGTCAGGGCGACCGTTACCAAACCGGCCACCATGGCGAGTTGAATGAAGATGTATCGCGTCAACTGGCGCATGACGGCCGTTGTCGTCTCCAATCGATGATCTAAGACCAAGACTCGGCCTGCGGTCCCCGCAGCCTCAAGCAGGCAATGCAGCGGTCCGGTTTCCTTGACGGCCAGACCTTTGCAGGCGTCGCCTCTTCCGCTATAGGTGAAAGTCTGCCATGGCGTCCAGCCCGTGCAGAAAGAGGGCACTGCCCTTAATTCGGCACCAGTTGGCCTACAGTGGCCACCGTACCTCGACCCCGCTTTGTAGGATCGCGACATGCTGAAGATCGCCTTTTCCGATTCCACCCCCGCCAAGACCGGCGCCCTGGTCGTCGGTCTGACCCAAGACGGCAGCTTCACCGCCGCCGGCGCCGAGCTAGACGAAAAGACCGGGGGCATGTTGACGCGCGCGGTCGAGATCGCCGCCTTCAAAGGCAAGAAGTTCAAGATTTTAGAGGTTCTCGCCCCTCAGGGCTTGAGCAACAGCCGTGTCCTCGTCATTGGCATGGGCGATCCGGCCAGCTTGACCGAACAGGACCTTATCGATACCGGCGGTGCCGTAACCGCACACCTGCTGGCCTGCGGCGAGGAACAGGCAAGTTGCCTGATCGGCGACGCAAAAGGCGCCCCGGACGCCGCCCAACGCGCCGCTCTCGGCGCCTACGGCGGTCTGCTACGCGCATATCGCTTCGACAAATACAAGACCAAAGAGGGCGAGGACGAGAAGCCGAAACTGAAGAAGATAACCCTTCATCTCTCCGACAAGGCTGCCGCCAAGCAGGTCTTCAAGCCGCTGGAGGCCATCGCAAAGGGCGTCTACCGTACCCGCGACCTGGTCTCCGAACCGGCCAACGCGATCTATCCCAAGTCCTTCGTCGCAGTCGCCAGGAAGCTGAGCCAGCTGGACCTCAAGATTTCGGTTCTGGGGCGCAAGGAGATGGAGAAGCTGGGCATGGGCTCCCTGCTGGGCGTCGCCCAGGGCTCGGCACAAGAGCCTCAGCTGCTGGTCCTGGAGTGGCGTGGCGCTGCGGACCCCGAGGCTGCGCCTGTGGCAATCTGCGGCAAGGGCGTCACCTTCGATACCGGCGGCATCTCGCTGAAACCGGCTGCCAACATGGAAGACATGAAGTGGGACATGGGCGGCGCCGGTGTCGTTATCGGTCTAATGGAGGCCCTGGCGCGGCGTAAGGCCAAGGCCAACGTGATCGGCTTCTGCGGCCTGGTCGAGAACATGCCGGACGGCAACGCGCAGCGGCCGGGCGACATTGTCACCTCTGCCTCAGGCCAAACCATCGAGATCATCAACACCGACGCCGAGGGCCGCCTGGTCCTAGCCGACGTGCTCTGGTACGCGCAGAAGGAGTTCAAGCCCAAGCTGGTGGTCGATCTCGCTACCTTGACCGGCGCCATCATCGTCGCGCTGGGCAAGGAGTATGCAGGTCTCTTCGGCAACGACGACGATCTCTGCGGGCAGTTGACCGCCGCCGGCGAAAGCGTCGCCGAACCGCTCTGGCGCATGCCGCTGGGCGAGGCCTACGACCGGTCAATCGACAGCGATGCCGCGGACATGAAGAACACCGGCAACCGCGCCGGCGGCTCAATCACTGCGGCCCAGTTCCTGCAGCGCTTCATCGACGAGGGAAGACCCTGGGCGCACCTAGACATCGCCGGCACCACCTGGCTGGAGAAGAGCAAGCACACGGCGGCCAAGGGCGCCAGCGCCTTCGGCGTGCGCCTGCTCGACCGCTTCATCGCCGACAATTACGAAGACTAGAGCAAAATTCGGACGACAAATAGTTGCGATTGGACGTCATCCTGACTCTAGCTGGCGAAAGGTAACGGGGGCGGACACTTGGGCGAGGTACGCTTCTACCAACTCGGCCGCCGCCCTCTGGAGCAGGCCTTGACGGTGATGTTGGAGCGCTGCTACCGGCGTGGCCGAATCGCCTTGGTCCAGGCCGGATCGGCCGAGCGAGTCGAGGACCTGGCCACTTACCTCTGGACCTATCGAGAGCGAAGCTTCCTGCCGCACGGCACCCAAAAGGACGGCTTCGCCGACCGGCAGCCGATCTGGCTGACGGCAGAGGTAGAGAACCCCAACGGCGCCGAGGTGCTGTTCCTCACCGACGGCGTCGAGCGTGCGGACCTGGGAGGCTTCGCCTTGGTCGTCGTCCTCTTCGACGGCGGCAACGACCAGCGCCTCAAAGCAGCCCGAGAGTACTGGCGCCGCCTGCGTGAGAGCGGCAGGACCCTGACCTACTGGGCCGAGGACGAAAGCGGGCATTGGACACAGAAGATGTGATTACGTCGGAACAAAGTCCGGGTAGATAGCCTCATCTGCGACAAAGGTTTTCTTTAAAGTCAATGTTCTACGTTACTTGGGGCGAATGACTGTGAGCGCGAAGTGCTCCAGAAAGCCCCGTTCAACCCAACGGCACGCAGACCTTTGGCATGCCACCGACGGTTGCCGCTCAGAAAGAACTCTCCCAGCTGCGGCGGCACCTGCGTGGTCGAGAGCAGTTGATGTGTCTGGCCACGGCGATAGATCCGGTGCTGGAAGAAATAGGCCAGGATGCGTGCCGACGCAGTCCTCACTGCGCCGTGCCGTGGGACGTAGGAAAAGACACCCTCTGATCTGGTCCCTCGGCATCGAGCCCCGCGCAGAAGATCATCAATTCCCGGTCCGAGACCGCCTGCGCTGCCCTGAGAAGTGAAAGACGGTAAAGTCCGACTCCTCCGGCACGCCGCCGCGGGGCAGGCGCCCCTCGGTCATCCGGGCCAAGCAGGGCTTGTCGACGACCAGGATGTGCACCGGGGATGGCGTGCAGAGCAAGCCGAAGAAGCTGGGCCGAAGCGTTAGGGAAACAGAACGCGGATTCACACGTTCGAGGGTGGCAGGCCGGGACTGTTCACCTCGATGCGCAGCGGGCGCTCCACCTTGGTCGGGCGACAGTTGCTCCCAGCGGTAGCCGAGTTCGCGCCATTTCATCTCCTTCGGCGGCAACTCTTGGCTCCTAGCCTGACCGTTCAGGACCCGGGACCGGAGAAGTGACGATGAACGGCGGCGGCTGAGGCAAAGACTATCCCTCCTCCAACGCACTCTGGGCCGAGAGCCAGATCTCTTCGGTTCTCTCGATCGCCGCCACGATCTCGGCATGCTTGCTGCGCAAGGCCTTCAGTTCCGCCGCAGGCCGGCAATAGCTGGCGGGATCGGCCAGGCGCTGCTCCAGGATGTCTTTTGCCTTGTTCAAGGTCTCCAGCCGCTGTTCGGCCTGGGAGACCACACGCTTCAAGTGCCCCTGCTCTGCACGTTTGGCAGGGGCCGGCTTGACCCGCGGCGCTTTTAGCTTGTCTGCAGCCTTGGCGCGGGCCTCCTTCTCTAGCTGGCGCTCGTTCAAGACCTGGCGGCGATAGTCTTCCAGGTCGCCCTCGAAGGCGCGAAGCCTGCCGCCGGCTATCAGCCACAGACGGTCGGTAACGAGATTCAAAAGGTGAGGATCGTGGCTCACAACCACGGCGGCGCCGGGAAAGTCGTTTAATGCCTCGATCAAGCCGTCGCGGGCCTCCATGTCCAGGTGATTGGTCGGCTCGTCCAGCAACAGCAGCTGCGGCGCCTGGCGCGTCACCAAGGCGAACACCAGCCGCGCCTTTTCGCCGCCGGAGAGATGGCGCACCGGCGTGTCCACCCTCTCCGCGTCCAGACCGAACTGAGCCAGATGCGCGCGATGGCGCTGCGGCACACCTCTTGGGTCATCGCGCAGCATCAGGGTCAAGGGCGTTGTCTCCGGGTCCAGTTGGTCGGCCTGATCCTGTGCGTAGTAGCCCACCTTGAGCCGCGGCGGCCGCGTCATCCCGCCGGCCAGCGGCCTCAACTGCCCGGCCAGCAGGCGAATCAGAGTGGTCTTGCCGCTGCCGTTAGCCCCCAACAGACCCACCCGGTCGTCGGGATCGAGGCGAAAGCTGACGTTCTTCAAGACCGGCCTGTCTGCGGCATAGCCCACAAAAACCCGGTCTACCGCCAAGAGCGGCGGCGCCACCGTCTGCGGCGCCGGAAAGGTGAAGCGGCTCTCGCGTCGATTGCCCAGCGGCACGATCGGCTCCAGCTTGGCCAGAGTCTTCAGGCGTGCCTGGGCTTGGCGGGCCTTGGAGGCCTTGTAGCGGAAGCGGTCGACGAAGGACTGTATGTGCTTGCGCTGCGCCTCCTGCTTGGCCGCCACCGCAGCCTGCTGGGCCTGGCGTTCCCGGCGAGTGCGCTGGAAGGTCTCGTAGTTGCCCTCGTAGGCCACCAGTTTACCTCCGTCCAGGTGGATGATTCGGTTGACCGCGCTATCCAACAGGCGCCGGTCGTGGCTGACCAGCAGCAGGCTGCCTGGATAGCGGGCCAGAAAGCCTTCGAGCCAGAGCGTCGCCTCAAGATCCAGGTGGTTGCTAGGCTCGTCCAGCAGCAACAGCTCCGGCTGACGGAACAGAAGCGAGGCCAGGGCCACACGCATACGCCACCCGCCGGAGAACTCCGAGGCCGGGCGTGCCTGCTGGGCGCCGGAGAAACCGAGGCCGGCCAGAATACGAGCCGCCCGACCGGGCGCGGAGTCGGCACCGATGGTGCGCAGACGTTCGTGCATATCGGCCAGGCACGCGGGATCAGCGCAGTCCTCCGCCTCGGCCAAGAGGCGGCTACGCTCCTCGTCGGCGGAGAGCACGATGTCGATCAGCGCGCGCGAGCCGCCCGGCGGCTCTTGCGTCAGATGGCCGACGCGCCAGCCGCCGGTAATTTCCAAGCTGCCGGCATCGGCCTGCAGCTGGCCTTCGATCAGGCGCAGCAGCGTGGTCTTGCCGGCACCGTTGGGACCGACCAGCCCCACCCGCTGTCCGCAAGAGACACTTGCCGATGCATCTTCCAGGAGCGGGCGCCCGGCGACCCGAAGGGTAATCTTATCGAGACGAAGCATGCGGGCCGGATAGCATGGCAGCAGCCCTGCGTGCTATGGCCGCTGTGGCTTGCCCGGCGCCCACGCTGTCTACATACTGTCCCCGCTTGCGGCCCAGCGGGCTCGCGAGATTCTCCTTTCATACCAGCAGCCAAGGAGGCCCCCCATGGCCCTCGAGCGCACCTTTTCCATCATTAAGCCGGATGCCACCCGGCGCAACCTCACCGGCAAGATCGTCGCGCGCTTCGAAGAGGCCGGCCTGCGTGTGGTCGCCCAGAAGCGCATCCGCATGACCCGCGAGCAGGCCGAGGGTTTCTACAGCGTGCACCGCGAGCGGCCTTTCTTCAACGACCTCTGCAGCTTCATGACCTCCGGCCCGGTCGTGGTCCAGGTCCTTGAGGGCGAGGACGCCATTGCCAAGAACCGCGAGATCATGGGGGCCACCGATCCGGCCAATGCCGATGCCGGCAGCATTCGCGCCGACTTTGCCGAATCGATCGAAGCCAACTCCGTGCACGGCTCCGATGCGCCGGAGACTGCAGCGGCCGAAATAGGATATTTTTTCGCCAAGACCGAGATCGTCGGCTAACAAAGCGGACAGGTCCGCGCGCGGCGGGCGGACTCAATCCTCTCAACATACATCTGGGACGCGAGGGTGCGCTCGCCCTCTTCCCCTCAGGTCAGGAAGATTGCCATCGATGCCAGAACGATGGCCACGCCAGCGGCACAGTAGGCCGAGATCTTGATGAAGCCACGGTAGGTACGGACGTGTTCTCGGTAGTCCGACTCCTTCATGATGTGCATTGAGCAATCCCCCCAATTGAACGCGATCACGATTGACGCCGATAGTTACCCTTCTTGCACGCGCCTCTCAAGCCTTCCCAGGCAGGACTCTTTAACCGCTTGCCATCTGTCGAGCACTGCATCGTTGTCCCTGCTTCTTGCAGCTGCAGCAGAATAGCTGACTAGAATGAAGTAGTTGCACGATACGGCGCTCTCTGGAAAACTTGTCCCTTAGTGATTGAATTCACCCTCGGCACTGATTTGGAAACTGAACGCCTATGTGTCATATACACCTTCCATTCCGTATCTCGCCACGACGTCGTCAGGAGTAAGATATGCTGTTTGTCTGCAATGGTGCGCCCAAGAGTGGTACCACTTGGATTACCCACTTTTTTAAATTTCAGAAGTCCTGGGTGAACCCTACACCGTCTGAGTTCAACGATCCTAATTGGGTCAACCCCAGGCTTAAAAATCGGTATCTGATTGACCTCGACGGCTACGACTTTTATCGCGGAGACAATCACTACTATACCAAGGTGCACACCTTCTCGGGCGACTGGGCACAAGCGATGCTGGACAATCCGGACGTGCGCGTTTTGAGTATAATCCGCGACGTCCGCGATCAGTTGGTCTCCCGCTACTATCACGATCACAAAATTAAAAAAATAGAAACCGATATGAGCTTCGACGATTACTTTGATGGCTATGCTCGCATGTACCTGCAATTGACGCTTGAATACAACGCGTTCTGGTACGAACATGACGGTCGTGGACCGGTGACCACATCTTACGAATACTTGCAGGAAGACTTCGACCGGGCGGTAGCCGACTTCGTGGCAGCCTTGAAACTGCCCCCCAGTGCTCCCTTCAACGTCCAGTTGGTGAAGAGAAAGACCAACTTCAGCGATTTCAAGATCACCGGTGAGGGCGAGTTCATGCGTAAGGGCATCGTCGGCGACTACCAGAACCATATGTCCGAGGCTCAGGCGACGCATCTGGAAGACATGCTGCGCAAAGGCGGCTACGGCCTGCTGAAGCGGCAGATCGCCAACCTCCATCCGGAACTGGAGCCAATCCTGGCCCGAACCGATATCGGCTTCGACACTCCCTTCTCTAAGTTGGTCAGCTTTGCAGGAAAATAATCGGGGCTCTCAGCCAAAAAGGAGGCACGAGGTCCTTCCAGGATCACTAGGTCCGGTCGGGCCATCTTCGTTCCCGTTCCCTCTCGGAGACCGACACACCCCTACCAGGTACGTGCCTGTCGTTGCCAAAAAGAACACGATCCGCGGGTTCTTAACTGCCTTCGGGAGCCACCCCAAGGCACATGCGTCAGGCGTCTGCGGGTAAGTCAGGAAAAAAGATCTTGATCCCGAAAGCGAATCGCGAAGCCGCTGGCCAGGGCCTATGCGCGGAAAACAGAGCGCCCCACTCGCACCTGCGCTTTTTCCCGGAGCGCCTGGCGCGCTCCCCTAAATCGCCGCGTGCTGACCGCCGTCGACAACCACCACGGAACCCGTCATGTGCGAAGAGGCGTCGGAGGCTAACAGCAGCAGCGGACCGGTCAGTTCGCTCAACCGACCGAAGCGTCGCTGCGGGATCTTCTTCACCATGACCTCGCCAGCGGAGCCCTTCAGGGTTCGACGATTGATGTCGGTCTCGAAATAGCCGGGACAGAGCGCGTTTACCCTGATGCCGTAGCGCGCCCACTCGACAGCCAAGGCGCGGGTCATGTTCACCACGCCGGCCTTGCTGGCGGCGTAAGAGGCCAATAGCGAAGCTCCGCCCAAGGCCATGATGGAGGCAATGTTCACCAGGGCGCCGCCGCCGTTCTCCTTCATGATCCGCCCTGCGGCTTGGGCCACGCGAAAGACACCAGACAAGTTGGTGTCGATGACCTTGGACCAGCTCTCTTCTGTAATGTCCAAGGCCTTGTCGGTCATCGCGATTCCGGCGTTGTTGATCACGCAATCCAGGCCGCCCAACCCCTCGGACGCAGATTCCAGGGCCGCCGTGACGCTGCCCGGATCCGTGACGTCCAGCGCCACCGGCAAGGGCGTACCGCCGGTCGCCGCTATCTCGGCGGCCAGCGCCTCCAGAGCCGCTTGGCGCCGCGCGGCGATCGCCACCTTGGCGCCAGCACGGCTGAGCTCCAGGGCGAAGTGGCGGCCGAGGCCGGAGGAGGCACCGGCTACCAGAGCGACCTTGCCGGCCAAATCGAAGGGATTGCTCATCTTTCCTACAGATCCTTGGCTTGCTGGCGCAAAGCGAACTTCTGGATCTTTCCGGTGGAGGTCTTGGGCAGCGCGCCGAAGACCACGGTCTTGGGCACCTTGTAGCGCGCGATGGTCCCGCGACAGTGATCGATGATCTCCGCCGCGCCGACCTCGGCACCGGGGCGTAGGGTGACGAAGGCGCAGGGCGTCTCCCCCCATCTTTCGTCCGGACGCGCCACCACCGCAGCTTCCAAGACCCCAGGGTGCCGATAGAGCGCCTCCTCGACTTCAAGAGAAGAAATGTTCTCACCGCCGGAAACGATGATGTCCTTGGAGCGATCCTTGACCTCAATGTAGCCGTCGGGATGGCGCACCGCCAAATCGCCGGTGTGGAACCAACCGCCGGCAAAGGCCTCCTCCGTCGCCTGCGGATTCTTGAGGTAGCCCTTCATCACCGTATTGCCGCGCAACATGATCTCGCCGATCGTCTCGCCGTCCCACGGCGTCTCGGCCATGGTCCCGGCGTCCTTCACCGTGGCACCGTCGAGGGTCGTGTAGCGCACGCCCTGGCGAGCCATCATCGCGGCGCGGCGCGGCAGGTCGTAATCGTCCCAGGCCTCCTGCCGATCGCATGCTGTCGCCGGCCCGTAGACCTCGGTCAGGCCGTAGGCGTGTAGCACGCTGAAGCCCTGCTCTTCCATCGCCTTGATGATCGCGCTTGGCGGTGCGGCCCCGCCAGTCATGACCCGGACCGGTCCTGCCAACGGCCGCTTGATGCTATCGTCTGCCGTAGCCAGCATGTTGATGACGATGGGTGCACCGCAGAGATGGGTCACCCGCTCCTCTTCCAGCAGGCGGAAGATCGGGCCAGCCTCCACCTTCCGCAGGCAGACATGAGTGGCCGCGGCAGAGGTCACCGCCCAAGTGAAGGTCCAGCCGGAGCAGTGGAACATCGGTAGGGTCCAGAGATATCGGCTTGCTCCGGTCAAACCGAAGGTCATGCAGTTGCCCATGGCGTTCAAAGCGGCGCCGCGATGGCTGTAGAGCACACCCTTGGGATTGCCGGTCGTGCCCGAAGTGTAAAGTAAACAGATCGACTGCCACTCATTGCCCGGCTCCGCCGCTTCGAAAGCCGGATCGCCTTCCTCCAGCAGAGCCTCGTAGTCCTTCTCACCGAGCAACGCGCCCGCTTCGGCGAGGGGATCGTCGATATCGATCACCGTGATGGCGCGGCCCAGTTGTGCCAGGGCCGGCTTGACCGCGGGCGAGAGCTCCTTGTCGGCGATCAGAATGTCAGCCTGACCGTGATTCAGAATGAAGGCGATCGAGGCCGGGTCGAGACGGGTGTTAATGGCATTCAGAATGCCACCAGCCAACGGCACGCCGTAGTGGGCCTCCAACAGAGCCGGTACGTTGGGCGCCATCACGGCAACCGTCTTGCCGCGTCCTATCCCGCGCTTCGCCAAGGCCGAGGCCAGCCGACGTACGCGCGCATAGAACTCGGCGTAACTATAGCGCGCCTGCCCATGAACTACGGCTGTTCGCTCCGGATGCACGAAGGCGCTGCGGCGAAGAAAATTCAAGGGAGAGAGCGGCGCAAAGTTGGCGGCCTGACGTTCCAGACCCTGCTCATAGATGCTGTGCTGTTGCGGCATGGCTCCCTGCTCTCTATCTCTTTATGGCGTCGCCATGGTGGCGACAGCCTGGCCACCCGGTCAAGCGACAGGGCACCAGCAGCCAGTCCAGTCTTACTCCAGCGCAGGAGATTGCGTTCCGTGCGGATTGAGATCTATTCTGACATCATCTGCCCTTGGTGCCTGATCGGCAAGCGGCGCCTGGAGAGGGCCTTGAAAGAACAGCCGCAAGAGAATCTCGAGATCTCCTGGCGCGCCTTCCAAATGACCCCCTCAATGCCGGCCGAAGGCATAGATCGCCAGCGTTATCTGGAGATGAAATTCGGCGGCAGCGAACGGGTGGCAACAGTCTACGATCCGATTATGCAGACCGGTCTTCGCGAAGGTATCGACTTTGCATTCGACAAGATTGAGCGGACTCCGAACACCTTGAACTCGCACCGGCTTCTGCGCTTCGCCGAGCGCCGAGACTGCGGCGAGGCCATGCTGGATGCCCTCTTCAGCGCCTACTTCTTCGAAGGAGAGAACATCGGCGATCCCGATACCTTGATCGCGCTTGCCGAGAAGGCCGGTCTGGAACGCGACGCCGTCTCAGCCTATTTGGCGGGCGATGAAGACCGCACGGAGGTGACTGCTGAAGATGCACGGGCCCGGAAGATCGGCATCCAGGGTGTGCCGACCTACATCTTCGACGGCAAGTATGTCCTCTCCGGCGCACATCCGCCCGAAGTCCTATTTCGCCTCTTCGATCTGGTGAACGGTAAGGAGCAGCCGCAGAGCGCCGTTGTCTAATCTCCGTCCCTACCGCACCTCTTCTCTCGAGACAAAGCCCGGTGGGTGGGCTTGCCAAACCTCCCTCTTCGGCCTCATCGCGAAACCAAGATTGAAGATCTTGCACATGCAGGCCGGGTTTGTGGCCTCCTGCGGATCTTCATCGAAGTTGCACGATGCGAGTCTCGATGTCGACACCGTTATAATAAAGGTTTCGCTTTATGTAAACAGCATCCCTAGAGCAGGATGGTGTCAAGTAGACCGTGAGCGGACTCCCGATCACAGCCGCACATCACGCAGGGCATCGATACTCTGAAAATCTGGCCGGTGCGGGCGGGCGCCATCTGCGCGTTACGTAACATCACCTGATCTTCCCGTGGCAGTGCTTATACTTTTTGCCGGAGCCGCAGGGGCAAGGGGCGTTGCGGGCGACCTTGCCCCAAGTGCCGGGGTCGTTGGGGTCCAGCGCGGTCCCCGCCGGCGCGGCGGTGCGCACCGGGGCGCGCTGCGGACGGCTGTCGCGGGCCGGAGTGGGCGCACTCTTCAGGCTCGGAGTGACCCCCGCCCCGGCGCCGACAAGGGCCGGATCCCCACGGGTTTCATGCATCTCTCGCAGCACCGCACCGGCGTTCACCTCTTCCGGCACCGGCTGCTGCGTCTGAATCTCGATCAGCGAGAGGATCTGCGTTACCTCCTGGCGCGCCTCGGCCAGCATGGCCTCGAAGAGCTCGAAGGCCTCGCGCTTGTACTCCAGCAAGGGGTCGCGCTGTGCATAGGCGCGCAGCGAGATGCCGTGGCGCAGGTGATCCAGCGACAGCAGATGGTCTTTCCACTGCTTGTCGATCACGGCCAGCAGCACTTCCTTCTCCAGGGCCCGCATGATGGCCGGGGTAAAGCGCGCGGTGCGCTCAGCCATCAGGCGGTCGTGGGCCTCGTCGATGCGTTCCCGGATTTCCTCATCGGCGATGCCCTCTTCCTCTGCCCAAGTGGTAAGCGGCAGATCCAGATGCAGCAGCTGCCGGCATTTCTCATGCAGGGAGCCGATCTCCCACTGCTCGGCGAAGGCGCCCTTGGGGATGGCTTGGACGACCATGTCCTCTATAACCTCTTGGCGCATCTCCTTGACGGTGTCGGAGACGTCGTCGGCCTTCATAAGATCGCGACGCTGTTCGTAGACCACCTTGCGCTGGTCGTTCATCACGTCGTCGAACTTGAGCAGATTCTTGCGGATTTCGTAGTTGCGGGCTTCGACCTTCTTCTGCGCCTTCTCTAGGGCCTTGTTAACCCAAGGGTGCACGATGGCCTCGCCCTCCTTAAGGCCCAGGCGGGTCAGCATGCCGTCCAGCCGCTCCGAGCCGAAGATACGCATCAGATCGTCCTGCAGAGACAGGAAGAAGAGTGAACCGCCAGGATCGCCCTGGCGGCCCGAACGGCCGCGCAGCTGATTGTCGATGCGCCGGCTCTCGTGACGCTCGGTGCCCAGAACGAAGAGACCGCCGGCCTCAAGCACTACCCTGCGGTTGGCCTTGACCTCGGCGCGGATCTGGTCCCCCCGCGCCGCCAACTTGTCTTCGTCCTTGATCCCCGCCAACTCCTGCGCCAAGCGCATCTCAATATTGCCGCCCAGCTGGATATCGGTGCCTCGGCCAGCCATGTTGGTGGCGATGGTCACTGCACCGGGCGCGCCGGCCTGGGCAACGATGAAGGCCTCCTGCTCGTGGTATCGGGCGTTCAGGACGGCATGTTCGATCTTCTCCCGCTTCAGCCGGCGCGCCAACTGCTCCGATTTCTCGATGGAGACGGTGCCGACCAGGACCGGCTGCTTGCGCTCCTGACAATCCTTTATCTTGGCGACGATAGCGTCTTCCTTCTCCGCCACCGTACGGTAGACCTCGTCGTCCATGTCCTTGCGCTCGACCGGGACGTTGGTCGGAATCTCGATGACCTCCAGGCCGTAGATCTGGTGCAGTTCCTCGGCCTCGGTCATCGCAGTGCCGGTCATGCCGGCCAGCTTGGGATAGAGGCGGAAGTAGTTCTGGAAGGTGATCGACGCCAGCGTCTGGTTTTCTTGCTGGATCGCCGTCTGTTCCTTGGCCTCCAGCGCCTGGTGCAGACCGTCCGAGAAACGCCTGCCTTCCATCATGCGGCCGGTAAACTCGTCGATAATGATGACCTTGTCGTCCTTGACGATGTAGTCGCGGTCGCGCTCGAACATCTTGTGGGCGCGCAGCGCGACGTTCACGTGGTGCACCAGATTGATGTTCTGGACGTCGTAGAGGGAGCCCTCTTTCAGCAAACCCTGCTCGCCCAGAAGGACTTCGACGTGCTGGTTTCCTTCTTCTGTCAGGGTGATGGACTTCTGCTTCTCGTCCGCCTCGTAGTCGGCATCGACCAGCTTCGGAATGATCCTATCGACTCCTTGATAGAGTTCGGAGGAATCGGAAGCTGGGCCGGAGATGATCAGCGGCGTACGCGCCTCGTCCACCAGGATCGAGTCCACCTCGTCGACGATCGCGTAGTTGAAATCGCGCTGCACCACCTGGGCCAGCTGGCGTTTCATGTTGTCGCGCAGATAGTCGAAACCGAACTCGTTGTTGGTGCCGTAGGTGATGTCGGCGGCGTAAGCTTGGCGGCGGGTCTCTTCGTCCAGCCCCGGCACGATGCAGCCGACTGTCAAGCCCAGGAAGCGATAGACCCGACCCATCCATTCACTATCGCGGCGAGCCAGATAGTCGTTTACCGTGACCACGTGCACGCCCTTGCCGGAAAGCGCGTTCAGGTAGACGGCCAGGGTGGCGACTAGGGTCTTGCCTTCGCCGGTCTTCATCTCCGAAATCATGCCGCGATGAAGCACCATGCCGCCCATCATCTGCACGTTGTAATGGCGCTGCCCTAAGGTGCGCTTGGAGGCCTCGCGCACGGTGGCGAAGGCCTCGACCAGCAGACTGTCAAGCTTGGCGCCGCCATCCAGCCTGTCGCGGAACGCTTGCGTGCGCGCCGCCAGGGCTTCGTCACTCAGCGCTTCGTGCTCCGGCTCCAGGGCGTTGACGGCCTGCACGTCTCGATGCAAGCCCTTGATGAAACGGTCGTTCGCGGACCCGAAGAGCCGCTTGGCAAGTGAGCCCAACATCTGCGCTGAAAGGCCTCGGAGGTGAAAGGTAAAAACGCTAGGGACCGCGCGCAAGCCTGCGGCCGACAACGGTCTGCTAGATAAGAGCAGCGGTGGCCCCTGTCAATTCGACGTCCGGCCGCCCGCGCCGCAGTCAGGGGCTACGGGCCGTCGAAGCGCCGGTGCGAAACGCTTTCTGGAGAGCGGAGCAACGCGCTATGCAACAACCATCGGGATCCTTGTTAGACTTGGAAAGGAATCGCGGCTGATCCTTCGCTGCGCTGATCCTCGTGTCTGTCCTTCTGCCGCCGGCTTTCGCTGAAGCCCAACAGTTCGGCTGTCACCCACACTTGAGGCTTTGCTGCGCTCCGGCAATCCGACGGTCGGTCGGGCCGGTACCAGCGAGATCCGTTGGAACGGCGCGATTCTCCCGGCGCACCGCCTGCCGCCCGGGCAGCACGCGCAGGTAGAAATCCTGTTTCAGATTCTTCCGACCTGCCTCGTGGATCGCCAACTGCTTGCCGACGCGGCCCGAACCGAGGGCTTTGCTGCCCGGCCGGAGATCCACGAAGAGGTGCGGCGCTTCGAGGAGGACTCGATACGCGAGGCTTATGTTGAGGACTTCCTAGCCTGCAATGTTTCCTCGGCCGCAGCCGAGGCGCGAGTCAAAGCCCTGCCGGACGGCAATGGGCGCGAAGATCGAAAAAGGCGCTAAGAAGTCGGCACTGAAGAGTCCCGCCTTGCCATTGACAGCTCGCTGACGCAGCTTTGCGCCCGCACTGGCATGAGCCTCTATCCGCCGCGCCGAGCCGGCGGCCGTTCACCCAACAGGAGGACGAGGGACGTGAAACTGCCGAAATCTCCCCTGGCGCCGAAGGCCGTTCCTTATCTGCGGCCAATCCGTGGCGCCCGCCTGGCCGTTATGGTTAGCAATTACAGGTATCGAGAGCGTCCCGACCTGCTGCTGATGACCTTCGAGGAGGGCAGCGTAGCCACCGGTGTCTTCACCCGGTCCTTGACCGCCGGCGCACCGGTCGGCTGGTCCAGGAGGGCCTTGAAGGAAGGGCAGGGGAAAGTACGGGCCATCCTAGTCAATGCCGGCAACGCCAATGCCTTCACCGGGCGGCGCGGCGACGCGGCAGTGGACCAGTTGGGCAGGGCTGTTGCGCAAACGCTGCGTTGCCCCGTGTCGGAGGTCCTGCAGGCCTCCACTGGCGTCATCGGCGAACCCTTGGATGCTCAGCGCCTGCTTCCCTTCGTCGCCGACCTGGCCCGAAATCAGGGAGAGGGCCCGGCCGCCTGGCAGCAAGCGGCGGAGGCGATCCGCACGACCGATACCTTCCCCAAGGCGTCCAGCCGCCAATGCACCATCGACGGCAAGCCGGTAACCTTGACCGGCATCGCCAAGGGCAGCGGCATGATCGCGCCCGACATGGCGACCATGCTGGCCTTCGTCGCCACCGATGCCGCGGTCCCACCCCCGATGCTGCAGGCCATCACCCTGGCGGCGGCGCAGTGCACCTTCAACTGCATCACGGTCGATAGCGACACCTCCACCAGCGACAGCCTGGTCGTGGTGGCAACGGGCAAGGCCGGTCACGGCAAGGTGGACAACATCGAGGACGAGCGTCTCAAGGGCTTCCGCGTGGCCTTGACCGCGTTGCTGCGCGACCTGGCGTTGATGGTGGTGCGCGACGGCGAAGGGGCGCAGAAACTCGTGTCGATCCGGGTGGGGGGCGCCGAGAACGACACCGCCGCGCGCCGCATTGCGCTCTCCATCGCCAACTCGCCGCTGGTCAAGACCGCGATCGCCGGCGCCGACGCCAATTGGGGACGCATTGTCATGGCGGTCGGCAAGGCGGGCGAACGTGCCGACCGCGACCGTCTGGCGATCCACATCGGCGGCATTGCCGTGGCCCGCGACGGCGCCCGGGTCGAGGACTACGAGGAGATCCCGGTGGCCGAGCATATGCGCGGCGAGGAAATCGAGATTCACGTCGACGTCGGTGTTGGCGAAGGCCAGGCCGAGGTCTGGACCTGCGATCTGACCCACGGCTACATCGACATCAACGCTGACTATCGCAGCTAGGCGCCGCGCATGGTCCAAAAGGAGCGAGAGGGCTGCTGGGCGGCAGCGACGCCGCAGCGGCCGGGGCGGGTGCTGCTGGCCACCGCTTGTGCGTTGATCGACGTGGATGGCCGCGTGCTGCTTGCCCAGCGCCCGCAGGGCAAAGCCATGGCCGGGCTTTGGGAGTTCCCCGGCGGTAAGCTGGATGCCGGCGAGACACCCGAGGCTGCCTTGGTTCGCGAACTGGACGAGGAGTTGGGCATCGATACGGCCGAGAGCTGCCTGGCACCTCTGGCCTTTGCCTCACACAGTTACCAAGACTTTCATCTGTTAATGCCACTCTATGCCTGCCGGGTCTGGAAGGGAGTGCCGGTTGCCCGCGAGGGCCAGGCCCTGGCCTGGGTCCGGAAGGAGAAGCTGCGCGGCTATCCCATGCCGCCGGCGGACCTGCCCTTGGTGGCGCAGCTGAGCGAATGGCTCTGAGGTCCGGTCTGACGAGTCGGCATGCAGAGTGAGAAGTACATAGCCCTCCGGCCGGCACGCACAGCGCTTGGGCGGCCCTCGTTGAGCGCTATGCGCCGGCGACCTACGGAGCTGTGGGTAAACACCCGATCCCGGCGGGATGCGCTGGCGAAACCTCAATCGAGACCGATGAGACCTTCCTGCGGCGCCTCCTCGGCCCGGCCCCACGGGAACATTTAGGGACGATCTTACCGCAAAGAAGTCCCCAAGATGCCATTCTCCTTCCCTTTGCCGCCGCCTGCTCTAAGATGACTGCTCTTGGAGCTAAGCAATCGAGCGATCAGCATGACGTCGGAGCGAGATCTGGCCGAGGCAGCCCGTGCTTGGCCTTTCGAGGAAGCACGCAAGCTTGTGGCGCGCTACAAGAAGGCACCGCCGGAGAAAGGCTATGTGCTGTTCGAGACCGGCTACGGCCCCTCCGGCCTGCCGCACATCGGCACCTTCGGCGAGGTGGTGCGCACCATCATGGTGCGCCAAGCCTTCCAGCGCCTTTCGGAAATCCCGACGCGGCTGTTCTGCTTTTCCGACGACATGGACGGGCTACGCAAAGTGCCCGACAACGTGCCCAATCAGACACTGTTAGCGGCCAACCTTGGCAAGCCGCTAACCAAAGTACCCGATCCCTTCGGCGAATACGACTCCTTCGGGGCGCACAACAACGCGCGGCTGAAGCGCTTCCTGGACGCCTTCGGCTTCGACTACGAGTTCCAATCCTCGACCGACTGGTACAGCTCGGGCCGCTTTGACCGGGCGCTCTTGGACATCCTGGCGGCCTACGACAAGGTCATGGCTATCATCCTGCCCACTCTGGGGCCAGAGCGGCGCCAGACTTACAGCCCTTTCTTGCCAATCTCGCCCAAGACCGGCCGGGTGCTGCAGGTGCCGGTCCTGGAACGCAAGCCGGCCAGCGGCACTCTGGTCTTCCGCGACGAGGACGAGAACCTGACCGAGGTGCCGGTTACCGGCGGTCACTGCAAGCTACAATGGAAGCCGGATTGGGGCATGCGCTGGTACGCGCTGGGCGTCGACTACGAGATGTCGGGCAAGGATCTGATCGATAGCGTGAAGCTGGCCGGCGCCGTCGTCAAGGCACTGGGCAAGCGCCCGCCGGAGGGCTTCAACTACGAACTTTTCCTCGACGACAAGGGACAGAAGATCTCCAAGTCCAAGGGCAACGGCCTGTCGGTCGGGGAGTGGTTGGCCTATGGCCCGCCGGAAAGCCTGTCGCTCTTCATGTACAACAAGCCCAGAGCGGCCAAGAAGCTCTTCTTCGACGCGATTCCGCGGGCTGTGGACGACTACATCGCCCATATGGGCAGCTTCTCCGGCCAAGACGCCAAGCGCTTGGAAAACCCGGCCTGGCACATCCACAATGGCGCGCCGCCGCGCCATGGGGCACCGATCTCCTACAGCCTGCTGTTGAACCTGGCCAGCGTCTGCAACGCGGAAGACCCCTCGATCCTTTGGGGCTTCATCTCGCGCTATCGCCCGGACGCGGTGCCCGGGTGCTACCCCTTCCTGGATCGACTGGTAGCCTGCGCAGTAAACTATTATCGGGATCGGGTAAAGCCGGAGAAGTACTATCGTCGGCCCGACGCGATGGAGCGCGAGGCCATGGCCGATCTCCTGTCGGCTCTGGAAGCCCTGCCGGACGATGCCGGGGCCGAAACGATTCAGGCCCAAGTCTACAAAATCGGCAAGCGCCATCCCTTCCCCGACTTGAGGAGCTGGTTCAAGGCGCTCTACGAGGTTTTGCTGGGCCAGCAGCAGGGACCGCGGCTAGGATCTTTCTTCGCCCTCTACGGCTTGCCGGAGAGCCGGGCGCTGATTGCCCGGGCTCTGGTACCGGTGGCTGCCGACTAGAGCCATGGCCCTTCGCCTGGGTATCGTCGGCGTCGGCAAGATCGTGCGCGACCAGCACCTGCCGGCACTGGCAGCGAGCGGCGACTTCGACCTGGTTGCCGCGGCCAGCCGCAATGCGACAGTCGAAGGCCTCGCCAACTTCAAAACGCTTGAGGCCCTGCTGGCCGAGGGACCGGAGGTAGACGCGGTGGCGCTCTGCATGCCGCCCCAGGTCCGCTTTGCTGCTGCCATGACGGCAATCGCCGCCGGCAAGCATGTGTTGTTGGAGAAACCCCCGGGGGCTGGCCTCAGCGAAGTCGCGATTCTCAACGAGGCCGCCGAGGCCGCCGGTGTGACTCTTTTCGCCTCCTGGCACTCGCGCCATGCCGCCGGGGTGGCGGAAGCCCGCCGTCTACTGGCGGAACGCCGAGTGACCGGGTTTGCCATTGCCTGGAAAGAGGACGTGCGCCGCTGGCACCCCGGCCAGGCCTGGATCTGGGAGCCCGGCGGTCTGGGTGTCTTCGACTCCGGCATCAATGCGCTTTCGATTGCCACAGAGATACTGCCGGGGCCCTTGATGCTGCGTGCCAGCCGGCTACTCTTTCCCGCCAACCGTCACGCGCCGATCGCCGCCGAGCTCACCTTCGGCGGCATTCCCGGCACGGCAGTCTTCGACTGGCGTCAGACCGGTCCTCAGATCTGGGACGTTGCGGTGGAGACCGAGGAAGGGCCGGTGCTCTTGACAAGGGGCGGCAGCTGTCTGTCTGTCGACGGCAAGCTGGGGGAGGCTATGCCGGACCGAGAGTATGCCGGCCTCTACGCCCATTTCGCTGTTTTGATTGCCAGGAACGAAAGCGATGCCGATCCGCGCCCGCTCCGCCTGGTGGCAGATGCTTTCCTGCTGGGCGAACGGATCGAGATCGACAGCTTCAACGAGTGAGGAGGATTGCCCCCATGAAGCTCTATCATTTCGGTCGGGCCCCCAATGCCCGGCGGGCCCGTGTTTTCTCCGCCGAAAAGGCTATCGATCTGGAGTTGATCGAGGTCGACCTCGGCTCGCGCGCGCAACTGAACCCCGACTACGCCCACAAAAACGTAATGGCGGAGGTTCCGGCATTGGAACTGGACGACGGTACGCTCGTCACCGAGTCCAATGCAATTTGCCGCTATCTGGAGGGCATCCAGCCGGAGCCCGCGTTGTTCGGTACGACTCCGCTGGAGCAAGCGCAGATCGCCATGTGGGATCGCCGTGTCGAGCTGCACGGTTTCCTCGCCGTCACCGAGGGCTTCCGCAACGGCAACGCCTTCTTCAAGGATCGGGCGTTAACCGGCCCGATCGACTATCCGCAGATTCCGCAGCTGGCGGAGCGCGGCCGGAAGCGCTTTGCGGCCTTCCTCGATCTCTTGGAGACCCGCTTGGGCGAGAGCGACTATCTCGCCGGACCCACCTTCTCCATCGCCGACATCACCGCTGCGATCACCTGCGACTTCGCCCGCGTCATCAAGATGGGGCCGCCTTTCGAGGGCCATCCGAAGCTGCAGGCTTGGTTTGAGCGGATCATGTCGCGCCCCTCGATGAGCGCTTAGGGCTGCGGGAAAAGATCGAGGCCACAGGTAAGCGGACCAACCGCGCGCACCTTTCTCACAGAAGTACTTTAAAGAAACATTGGCCGAGTACCCGATGCCTGGAGCGAGTGCGTCTTCGCCAAGGTGCAGAGGTACAAACCTCTCGTGCGTCACGAGACTTCTATCGATCTATCCGATTGTTGTTTCCGAGTTAGAAATACCTCCGGTGGGCGTCTTCCAGCGGCAGCAAAGAGTACTGAAATCAGGAACGATCCAGTCCAACCCAAGCAGCTGCTACAAGCTCTCGACAAACCCAGTCGTCTGTCTCAGCGGCATCCCAAACAAGACCTTCAAGATCAGGCGAGTCTCGATCGCCGCATCGCTGAATTGCCGCCACCGCTCCCCTTTGCCGGTCGGCAGTGGCGATCAGATCCTGTCGGGATCAAACCAGATCGATAGCAAACCGCGCAGCTTCAACGCGGTCTTGTAAGTCGACCGGTTCAGGGGCTCAGCGGTTCTGTGGTCTTGTACCTCGTTGGGGACCGACTGTGCATAATTTACAGCTATCGAATCGGGCACATCGCTGTGCGGCCGGCAGACAAGGGTGCATAAGCCTAAGCGATCGGCCGCCCGCGCGACGGAAGGATCACGAAGAGCCACACCCAGAGCGCCCCCGCACAGTCGGCCCACCGGCTTCCCGATGACGGGCTGCCCGACTATCGGGCAGCCGGAGTTCTGCCGGAAGGCTTGCCGCCAACTAGCCTCCTGCTTGGCGACAAGGCCCACGACGCGATAAGCTGTGCCGCTCAATATGACAAGCTTGCCCGCAGCTCCCTCGCTGCAGTCTCCAGCACCGCTACCCTATGCTATTACTTGTCGAATACTTATCAAACCTAACCTTAATTCAAATGACGGCTAATCTCGTCGATTGAGGCGTCGATCATCGCTCCTGAGCGGGCCTCGTTCAGTTTGGCGCGAATCAGGTCGATGGAAGCCGCGATAGCGGCGTCGACCGCACCGGATTGAACGGCGCGCAGTGCATTAGCCTCGGCCTGAGCGATACGATCCATCGCCAGCTGCTCGCGCCGCTCCAGGGAGATCTTGAGTTCTGCCAGCTGCTGGCTGCGGATCTCTTCCGCCTTCGTCTTGGCATGGGCCACGATCCGCTCAGCCTCGGCCAATGCGTCGCGCTGCTTACGCTTGTACTCGGCCAAGGTCTTCTCGGCTTCGACTTTGAGGGCCTCGGCTTCGTCTATTGCCTGTCGGATCTTCTGCACCTTGGCGTCAAGACCGGCAACGATGCCGCTGCCACCCTTCCAGACGATCAAGGCGATCAGGACGATCAGTGCGATCCAGAGATAGAGATTGGGATCGTTCGGCATCAGGACGCCGCTCCAGCGGTTGCACGCTCGACAGCTGCCTTAGCATCAGCCTCGCTTGGTACGAGACCTATCAGCTTCTCGGTCGTCAGACCGGCAGCGGCCACGGCAATTTCCTGCAGATAGCTACGGGCTTCCGCCTCGGCCGCGGCGATACGCGCCTGAGCGGCCTGAACCTTTTCATTCAGATCCTTCTCGAAAGTGGCGGTCTCGGCCTCAAGCTGTTGACGTGTGGCGCCGGCCGCCTCGTGCAGGATCTGGCTGGCTTCGGCGCGGGCTGCGGCCAAGGCCTTTTCATAGGCAGCAACAGCCTCTTCCGCTTCATCCTTGAGGCTCTGCGCCCGGGCTAGATCGCCCTCAATCTTGTTGCTTCTCATCTCTATCACCCCGCCCACCTTCGGCAGGACGACCTTGACAAAGGTCAGATAAAGCAGTCCGAAGACAACGAGTAGCCAGAAGATCTGGCTAGGTGCCGTCGACATATCAAATTGAGGCATCGCATCCCTCCGCTGTTTCACGGCACACAACCCGAAGGATCAAGGTAGCCCCTGTCCGGTCCGTTACCAGGAATTGCTTCCTTCTGGGTCCGGTCCCCCGATTGGAAGCGGGCCAAGAATTCGTCTTAGGCGACAAAGAGGAGCATCAGGGAGATCAGCAGCGCAAAGAGGGCGATAGCCTCAGTGACTGCGAAGCCGATCCAGATGTTGGCGCCAATCTCGTCCTTGGAGGCCGGGTTGCGCGCGATTGCGCTGAAGAAGGACGACCAGACGTTTCCGACACCGATACCGGCGCCGATCATGCCCATGGCGGCCAGGCCCGCACCGATCAGCTTTGCAGCATCTGCTTCCATAACTCTCTACTCCTCTGAACAGCGACCGAACGGTCGTTCGATGATTAAGGGAAAACCCGCCGGCGTTTCTGCCGCCTTAGTGCATGTGGATGGCGTCGTGCAGGTAAACGCAAGTCAGGATGGTGAAGACATAGGCTTGCAGGACAGCGACCAGCAGTTCCAGCGCGGTGATGCCGACCAGCACCGCCAGCGGCAGGATTCCACCGACCACGCCCAGCAAAATGACGAAGCCGGCCAGGATCTTGAACAACACATGGCCGACCGTCATGTTCGCGAAGAGACGAACCGACAAGCTGATAGGGCGCGAGAGATAGCTGACCACCTCAATCGGAATCAGGATAACGGCCGTCCATGCCGGCGCCCCTTCCGGGAAGAAGAAGCGGAAGAAGTGCCAACCGTGACGCATGAAACCGATCACCGTCACCGTGACAAAGATGAGGATCGCCATCAAGAAGGTCACGACGATCTGCGCGGTCACTGCAAAGGACCCGGGGATCAGCGCGAGTGTGTTGGCGAAGAGGATGAAGACGAAGAGCGTGAAGATAAAGGGGAAGAACGGCCGCCCCTCGTTGCCGACGTTGTCGCGCACCATGCTGGCGACCAAGCCGTAAAGCCCTTCCGCAACCACCTGGAGGCGAGTCGGCACGATGGCACTGCCGCGCATGGCGAACAGGAGGAAGCCGGTCGCGACGACTGCTGAGATCACCATCCAAAGCGAGGCGTTGGTAAAGGAAAGATCCAAACCGAAGATGAAGATATCGACGTTGCCGATCTGGCGAACCTCGAACTGTTCCATCGGATGGAACGGAGATTCGTGGACCTGCTGCTCCAACTCTTCGCCGATGCCGCCGCCGTTGCTGTCAGACGCCACGTCGGAACTCCCCTTAATGGTCGAAGGCCCTGCCAACGCGAGCCTTCGCGCAACTCCATGTACTCCGCACTGCCCGGACGAGGCCGCTCACCCCTTCTCCCCTTCCTCCAGTCGCCGCTTGCGCTCCGCCTCCAGGCTCTTAGCCGTGCGGATCACATTCATCAAGGCGGCTCCCGATCCTAAGAAAAAGAACAGTATCAAACACCAAGGAGACGTACCAAGCCAGTAGTCGAGCACAATGCCGATCGCCACCCCGACCGCCAAGCCGGAAATCAAGTCCACCGCCACCCGAAAGCCTGCCGCCGCACCGTTTGAGTCGATCAGTCGCCTTGGCTTCCCCTGCTCGCCTCTGTGACGCTGACGTGCCGCCTCCAGGCGCACTTCCAGACTGCGAAGATCTTCTTGGTCGCCGGGACCTTTCATCGTTCCCTTCCGACCGCCCCTCACAGTGACGCCAACTTTAAGAAGGCCGGTCTTGGGCTGTCAAGCCGAGCAGCTTGCCGTTGCCTTCTGAGTTGCCCCAGTGCGACAATGGAGCCGTTGTTTGACGCAGATCAAGGCTCGATGGGGCAGCCTGCATAAGATTTCGAGTCCGACAACCTGGACTTATAAGGACGGCGATGGAGCCCGCGTGAGATTGTGCTGGGCCGGCACCGCCCGAACGGACACTTAAGACTGCTGGGAGGACCGATGGCTCATACTGTTGAAGAAGCGGATACACCCAAGCGTATCGTCGTCAAGACCATCGATACCGAAGCACCCTGGCGCTGGCTCAGTGCGGGGTGGAACGATCTGGGCAAGGCGCGAAGCGTGGGTCTGACCTACGGCTTCATCTTCTCGCTGGTCTCATTCGTGCTGACCGTAGGGCTTTGGGTGACAGACAACATGGGCTTTCTGCCACCGCTGGCGGCAGGTTTTATGTTGGTCGCACCGATGCTGGCCGTCGGGCTTTACGAGACGGCGCGCCGCATCGAGGCCGGGGAGCCCGTGACCCTGGGCAGTGCATTGGTCGTCTCCACCCGTTCGCCGTTGCAGCTGGCCTTCATGGCGGTGCTGCTGACGGTGATCATGCTGGCCTGGATGCGCGTGGCCTTGCTGCTCTTCGCACTCTTTATGGGAACCAACCACGTCCCGCCGCCGGAACTGCTAATGACAGAGCTGCTCTTGACCCGGCACGGCATTGCCCTGCTCATCGTCGGCAGCGCCGTGGGCGCGGTTCTGGCCATGGTGGTCTTCTCGATCTCCGTGGTCGGTGTGCCGCTGCTGATGGTGCGCGAAGTCGATGCCTTCACCGCGATCTGGACCAGCCTGCTGACGGTCAGGCACAACTGGACGGCCTGCCTACTGTGGGCCTGGCTGATCGCCTTGCTGTCGGCCGCCGGCATCGTTACCTTCTTCGTCGGCATGATCGTGACCTTCCCGCTGCTGGGCTTTGCAAGCTGGCACGCCTATAGTGAACTGGTAGGCTTGGAGGGAGAGTAGCGCGCGCAGGGAAAGGGGGCCTGCGCCCTGAGCTTCCCCAAGGTTTCCGGCGACGAGGCAACGCTGGGAGGAAACGATGGGGAGGAGCCTGACGCGTCGGCTCGAGTCGTTCGATCGACCCGCGATAGAACTGCCGAAACAACGCCTAGCGTGCTGGCTCATAGATGGGGGGAACGGCAGGCGGCAAGGCTTTGCTGCGGCATGGTGAGATCAGTGCGCCTCCGCCCAGGATCGGCCGATGCCCATGTCGGCGACCAAGGCGACGGAGAGCGCTACCGCCGGGGCCGCCGCCGTCTCCATGACCTTGCAGACCAGCACAGAAGTCTCCTCCAACTCTGCTTCTGCCACCTCGAAGATCAGTTCGTCGTGCACCTGCAGCAGCAACTGGGCGGAAAGGCCGGCGGCCTCAAGCGCCGGCGGGATGCGGATCATCGCCCGCTTGATGATGTCGGCGGCCGTGCCCTGGATCGGTGCGTTGATTGCGGCACGCTCGGCGAAAGAGCGGCGGGCCGGATTCTTGTCCTTGATCGCCGGAGTGTGGATCTTGCGGCCGAAGAGGGTCTCGACGTAGCTCTGCTCGCGCGCGGCGGCCTTGACGATCTCCATGTATGTCTCGATCTCGGGATAGCGCGCGAAGTACGCTTGGATGTAGGCCTTGGCCTCGGCCTGCGGGATGCGTAGATTGTTGGCTAAGCCGTAGGATGAGATGCCGTAGATGATGCCGAAGTTGATCGCCTTGGCTTTGCGCCGGGTCTCGCCGTCCATCTCCTCCAGTGGCACATCGAAGACTTGCGAGGCGGTCTTGGCATGGATGTCCTGGCCTTGGGCGAAGGCTTCCTGCAGTGCCGGCACGCCCGCCATCGCGGCGGTCAGCCTGAGTTCGATCTGGCTGTAGTCGACGCTGAGCAACTTGCAGCCCGCCTTAGCGACGAAGGCCCCGCGGATCAGGCGGCCGGTCTCGGTGCGGACCGGAATGTTCTGCAGATTGGGATCGGAGGAAGAGAGCCGCCCGGTGGAGGCCACCGCCTGGCTGTAGGAGGTGTGAACCCGCCCGGTCTCCGGATTGATCCGCTGCCGCAGCGCATCGGTGTAGGTCGATTTCAGCTTCGCCAACTGGCGCCAGTCCAAAACCTTTGCTGGCAGGTCATGCCCCAGCGCGGCCAAGGACTCCAGCACGTCGGCACCGGTTGCATAAGCACCGGTCTTAGTCTTCTTCACAGCGGTCGAATCGATTCCCATCTCGTCGAACATGATCTCGCCCAGCTGCTTTGGGCTGCCGATTGCGAAGGGCCGTCCGGCCAAGTCGTGGATCTCGCGCTCCAAGATCGCTAGCCGGGCCTCGAAGTCGCCGGATAGCTGCTTCAGTTTGGCCCGGTCGACCTTGATCCCGCAGATCTCCATCGCCGCCAGTATCGGCACCAACGGCCGCTCCAAGGTCTCGTAGACCGTGGTTACCTTGGCCGCCGCCAGGCGGGGCTTCATGACCTCGTGCAGCTTCAAGGTGATGTCGGCGTCCTCGGCGGCATAGGCCAGGGCCTTGTCCAGCGGCACCCGGTCGAAGGTCACTTGCTTCTTGCCTCTGCCAGCCACCTCGCCGAAGGGGATCGGCTTGTGCCCCAGATGCAGTTCCGACAACTCGTCCATGCCGTGGCCATGCAGCCCCCCCTCCAGCACGTAGGAGAGCAGCATGGTGTCGTCGATCGGCGCCACGGCGATGCCCTGACGGGCGAAGACCAGCATGTCGTACTTGATGTTCTGGCCGACCTTCAGGACGCCGGGATCTTCCAGAAGCGGCTTCAAGGCGGCGAGCGCGTCAGCCAGGGGGATTTGCGGCGGCATCTCGGTCGTTAGGTCCAAGGTCCCGCCGTCCGGTGCCAGCTTGCCGTGCTGCAGGGGGATGTAGCAAGCCTTGCCGCCCGGAAGCGCCAGCGAGATGCCAACGAGATCGACCTGCAGGGCATCCAGCCCCGTGGTCTCGGTATCGACGCCGACCACACCCAGGTCCTGCGCGCCTGCGATCCATGGCTTGAGGGCTTCCAGATCCTGAACCAAGCTATAACTGGGCTCGGCGGCCATCGGCTCCACTGCCGCCTCGGCAGCACCGCCGTTCCAGCGCTCGGCCAAGCGGGCGAGGACGGAGCGGAACTCGTAGCGCTCCAGAAAGACCCGGAGCGCGTCGTTGTCAGGCTCCTTCAAAACAAAGCTTTCGAGCCTGTCATCCAGCGGAACGTCGTCCTTGAGGGTAACTAAGCGCTTGGAGATGCGCGCCTGTTCGGCATAGGTCCGCAGGTTCTGACGGCGCATGGGCTGCTTGATCTCGCCCGCCTTCTCCAGAAGCGTTTCCAGATCGCCATAGGCCTCGATCAGCTGTGCCGCAGTCTTGATGCCGATCCCCGGCACTCCAGGCACATTGTCCACGGAATCGCCGGCCAGCGCCTGTACGTCAACCACTTTCGCCGGCGCGACACCGAATTTCTCTACCACTTCGGCCGGGCCGATTTGGCGCTGCTTCAGCGGGTCCAGCATGGCGACACTGCCGCCGACCAGCTGCATCATGTCCTTGTCGGAGCTGATGATCGTCACGTCCCAGCCGGCCTCGCGCGCCCGGCGGCTCAAGGTCGCGATGATGTCGTCGGCCTCAAAGCCCTCCATCTCCAGACAGGGCAAACCGAAGGCGCGGGTGGCCTCGCGCACCATGGCGAACTGCGGGCGCAGATCCGCCGGCGGCTCCGGCCGCTGGGCCTTGTAGGCGTCGTAGATCTCGTTGCGGAAGGAGGTCGAGGAATGATCGAAGATCACCGCCAGGCCGTCGCACTCGCTGTCGCGCAAGAGCTTGATCAGCATGTTGGTGAAACCGAAGACCGCATTGGTCGGCACGCCTCCGGAAGTCGAGCGCCGCGGAATCGCGTAATAGGCCCGGAAGATGTAACCCGAGCCGTCGACCAGATAGAGATGCCTGGGCGCCGCGCTGTCGCTCATCGCGCCGGCTAGCCTTGGCGCAGCACGAAGCGGCGGTCGCAGTAGCCGCACTCGACCCAGCCGCGACCCCGCATGTTGAGCCAGATCTTCGGATGGCCCAAAGCACCGCCGCCGCCATCGCAGGAGACGATCTCGCTGTCCACCTCGATCACTTCCGGCGCTTCTGCCTCCGGCGGCGCGTCGTTCTGTGCCATCGCTCGTTCCTCGTTTCGCTAGGCCCCGTTTCGCTAGGCTCTAGCGGAGATCCGGATCCTAGGCCTGCAAGCCTCGGCATTCAATCGAGCCGGGGCCGCCTGCGTCGCATTTTCCCAACTCCGGAGCATGTCGCTTGCCGCAAGCCTCGGGTCCCGCCACCTTATGCGGCGCCAACGGAGCGAGGTTTCAGGTCCATGCAAAGTTACGAGCTTCCTGCCAACGCAGTCGAGGTGTCGCGCCTGACCAAGATCTATGCCGCTGCGCGCGGCGGCATAGGCAAACGGGCGCTGAAGAACGTGGACCTTAAGATCCCGCGCGGCAACCTCTTCGGTCTGCTAGGGCCCAACGGCGCCGGCAAGTCGACCCTGATTAACATTCTGGCCGGCCTGGCGACCAAGAGCGGCGGCGAGGCGCGGATCTGGGACTTCGACATCGATCGCATGCCGCGCCAGGCCCGTGCTGCCATTGGCGTGGTGCCGCAGGAGCTGAACATCGATCCCTTCTTTACCCCGCGGGCCTTGTTGGAGCTGCAGGCTGGCCTCTACGGCGTGCCGCCGCGCGAAAGGCGTACCATGGAGCTGCTTGCGGCCCTGGGTTTAGCCGAGAAGGCAGAGGCCTATGCCCGCACCCTCTCCGGCGGCATGCGCCGACGGCTGATGGTGGCTAAGGCCATGGTGCACAGCCCGCCGATCCTCGTGCTGGACGAGCCCACCGCCGGCGTCGACGTGGAACTGCGCCAGCAACTCTGGGCCGAGGTGCGCAGGCTGAACGAACGCGGTGTCACGGTGCTCTTGACCACTCACTACTTGGAAGAGGCCGAAGAGCTTTGCGAGCGCATCGCCATCATCAACCACGGTGAGGTGATTGCCTGCGATACGACGCTCGGCCTACTCGGGCGCCTGGACACCAAGGAGGTTCGGATCTCGGTCGACCGGGATCTCTCTTACCTGCCGGCCGCTCTGGAGCGCTACAATGTCGAGCTAAGCGAGGGCTGCCAGCTTTCGTTCCGCTATCAAGCGAGTCAGAGCCCCTTGGCCGGCATCCTCGCCACCCTCTCGGCGATGGGTCTAGGCGTGGTCGACGTCTCGACCAGCGAGCCCGATCTTGAGGATATCTTTCTGCAGTTGACCCGCTCATGACTCCGCAGCGGCTGCTTATCGTCCTTGCTGTCTTGTTGGCACCGCTTGCGGGCTGCGGCCCCAAGTTGGCGCCGCCTGGACCGACATCGGGGGTGCCGGAACTGCTGCAAACCGGTCCGGGGTCGGCCAGCTTCAAGACCGCCGACGGCTATCGTCTGACCTTGCGCCGTTGGCTAACGGAGGGCGCGCCCGAAGCGGTGATCCTGGGCTTGCACGGTTTCAACGATCATGCCGATTTCATCGCGCCAGCAGCCGAGGTCTGGCGCCGGCGAGGCATCGCCACCTATGCCTACGACCAACGCGGTTTCGGCACCTCGTCAGTACGCGGTCTTTGGGGCGGCGCGGAGCAGTACGCCGAAGACGCCAACAGTGCCTTGCGCCTGCTGCGGCGGCGATACCCCGACACTCCGCTCTACCTACTGGGCGAATCCATGGGCGGAGCCGTCGCCATTGCCGCCCTGACCCGGTCCGATGCGGCGGAGGTCCAAGGTCTGATTCTATCCGCCCCCGGCGTCCGCGGCCGGGACTCCTTGCCCTTCGGCCACCGCCTCGGCCTTTACTTGGTCAGCCACACACTTCCCTGGGTCGCCGTGCGGCCGCCGCGAACAGCGGCCATACAGGCATCCGACAACATCGAGGCACTGATCGCGCTGGGCCAAGATCCTCTGGTCATCAAGCGCACCCGCATGGATACGGTCTACGGCCTGATGAACCTCATGGACTTGGCGCAAACGCGAGCGGGACAGCTGAAGCAGCCCTTGCTGCTGCTCTACGGCGAGAAGGACGCCTTGATTCCCCCGGAAGTGATCGAGCGCCTCTGGACCCGTCTACCGCAAGAGGCCGACAACCGGCGCCGCGCCTTCTATCCAGAAGGCTGGCACCTGCTGTTCAAGGATCGACAGGCCGCCGTCGTCATCGAGGACGTGGCCCATTGGGTGAAGGCGCCGGACGTGGCCCTTCCCTCGCAAGCCGATCTGCGCGCACCGGTTGTCGATGCGGACGAACCCCGAGATACAGTCGAGTAAGGAGTCCGGGGTCGAGGCCCGAACTAGTTCAGGTCCTTCTCCAACCCAGCCTCCAGCAAGGCCCGACGCGCCGCGTCCCTATCGTCGGCAGCAACGCAGAGGCGGCGCGGCAGAATGCCGACCGACCCCTCGGTGATCGAGATGTTGGCATCCAACACATGAGAGGGAATGCCGACGTCTTTGAGGACCGCCCGGGCGAAACTCAAAAGGACCAGGTCCTGGGTCTGCATCAGTGTGTTCATGAGTCCTAGAATCCCATGGATTGGAGTACCTTAAGTGCCGCCGGCCGGGAGCCGCAGCGGGCGATCCAGGCAGCGGTGCTGCGGTAGGGCGCGAGATCGCCGCCGCCGATCATCACCCAGCTGAGGACGGAGACCAGATTGACGTCGGCCACGGTAAAGCGCCCGCCCACCAGATAGCCATAATGATCGATGTGTGTCTCCAACCCTTCGAGCGGCCGGTAGAGCTCGGCCATGGCAAGCGCAATCCGCTCCGGGTCTCGCTCCTCCTCTTCGGCGAGAAAGCCGTTCGTCAGCACGATAAGCGCCGCCGGCTCGATTGCGGTGGCCGTCCAGAAGGCCCAGCTTGAGAGCTTACCCTCCTCGGCCAGGTCCTGTGGGCCCAGATCGCCGCCATACTTGCGCGCCAGATAGTGATTGATAGCGTAGGATTCCCAGAGATGGAGGCCGTCGTCGTCCAAGCTCGGCACCTTGCCGAAGGGATTGACGGCCAGCAGATTGGGATGCTGTGCGGCTTCCTCCGCTGCGATCGACACGGCCTCGTAGTCCAAGCCAATCTCCTCGGCCAGCCAGAGGCAACGATAGGTGCGCGTGCGCGGCGCGCCGAAGAGTCTGATTCCCATTGCCCAGACTGAACCCTTTCTTGCAGGAATGCATCCTGCGCCCCAATTTCCTAGCACAATCCAAGGCGGCTGCCATTGCCGCTTTCCACCGGCACCCGCAAGGAGAAGACAGCATGGACGACAAGACAAGGATCGAATTGGAAGCCGCAACCTTCCGCCGGCTGACCGCACATCTGCAAGGCCGCACCGACGTCCAGAATATCGACCTCATGAACTTGGCCGGCTTCTGCCGCAACTGCCTCTCGCGCTGGTACGGCGAGGCCGCCGACGCCGCCGGTGAGACCTTGGACAAGGAGGCTGCCCGCGAGATCGTCTACGGCATGCCTTACGGCGAATGGAAGGCCAAGTTCCAGACGGAGGCAAGCGATGCGCAGAAAGCAGCCTTCTCGGAGGCGAGCGAAGACCGTTAGACCGTTACCGGTCAGGCTTGGGCTATCCGGCACCGGCTTATCCACAGCAATCCCCAGCTTTCTGCCATTGCTTCGCAAGCGTCCGGATCTCTAAGTTTCACCCCCTTACGATTTCGAGGTCTTGGCAAGGAGGCCGTCATGGATCAGGAGAGCGGCGCAGCAGCGCCCCAGACCGACGAGACGACAGCGCCGTCCAACCCCGGAGTCGGTGGCCCCGGAGTCGGCGGTATTGCTGCCGATCGCTTGAAGTCCTTCGTGGAGCGGATCGAGCGTTTAGAGGAAGAGAAAGCAGCCCTTGCCGCAGACATCCGCGATGTCTTCGCCGAAGCCAAGGGCGCTGGCTTCGACACCAAGATCATGCGGCAGATCCTGAAGCTGCGAAAGTTGGAACAAGACGACCGGCAAGAGCAGGAGCACTTACTCGACCTCTACAAGCGGGCGCTTGGCATGGAGATCTAGTCGCTCTGAAACCGCTGCAAAGTCTCGCAATACACAGCGGACTGTCGTTTCAGACGACAGTCCGCTGAGGTCCTTCGTCGTCGGGAATCCCCGGGGCCGATGTTGCCGGCGGCTAGCCCGAACCGGCGGGCGAGACAATCGCCGAAGACCCGGCCCGTAACCGCTCTCTACCCGCTGACACGTGACACGAAAGTGTCTCGTGGCGGTCTTGAAGTTGTGCTCCAGACATGGTTTTTTGTCACACAGTTTCCTTCACCCCCTTCGGGGGCAGTTTCCTTTGGGGCCCGTAGTTCAGCGGTCAGAACCCGCCGCTCATAACGGTGTTGTCGCAGGTTCGAATCCTGCCGGGCCCACCATTCGGCCGTTCGCCTTCATGTCCTAGCCGGAAGGAAGGCCGAGTGGCCGCTTGGACCTGCCGCAGCACCTTGCCGGCCGGCTATTCCATTGTGCGCGACGACCGCAGCGCCGGCGCCAAGCAGCGCACCAGAGCATCGCCGCCCGCCAGCAAAGTATGGCCGGAGACGTCGTCCGCAGCCTTGAGTCCGGCGGTGGTGACGGCCGCCGTTGCCAGCCCGGCCGCCGCAACGGCCCGGAGCGTATCGGCGTCATAGCTACCCGGCCCGCCGAAAGGTACCCCGAAGACCCGGCTCTTGGGCTGGGGATAGTGCGACAGCGCCTCCCCAGCGACTGCAATCTCGCGCCGCTGCTCTTCGCCTCTCAGGCCGGCCATGACCAAGTGGCGATGACTGTGGTTGCCGAGGGTGACGCCCGGCAACGCGAGGGCCGCGACTTCGCCCGGCGTCACGAAGCCATTGTCCACCTCCGGCAAGAAGGCTGACAGCAGGGCAGCCATGCGCAAGGGCGACACCCGCCGCGGGTCCTTGCTATCCTTGTAGAACCGCCCGGGCCGCAGCGCCGATGCGACCTCAGGCGCATGTTCTTGTAGGAAGGCGCGAAAGGGCTGCTCCCGGCCCTGCGCTATCAGGATCGTCACCTGACGGCGCCAATAGGCTGCCCCGCCCAAGGGCGCGGTCATCAGGAACCAAGTTGCCGGCAGACCGCGCGCCGCCACCAAGGGCAGGGCAACTTCGGCAATGGAACGATGGTTGTCGTCGAAGGTCAGCGCGGCCAAGCCCTTCAGGCTCTCGCCCCGTTGTCGGCGTGCCACCAAGTCGTCGAGTGAGACCACACTATAGTGCCGTTGCAACCAGGCGAGCGCACGCTCCAGCCACTTAGCCGAAACGGCATCCTTATAGCCGGTGGCGTCCGGCGTGCCGACGGCATGGAACAGCAAGATCAAAGAGGGCGGCATCATAGTGCCATGGGGCACCCCAAGCTTAGCGCAAAGAGAAGACGATGGGCACTGCCAGCGACACGCTTCCGGTCGGCGGTGCCGTTAGCGGCTGGGCACGCCGCCTCAGCGGCGAGGGAGCTGCAAGAACTGCTAGAGCGAGCGCTACGGGTGCCGGCAAGCGTAACAAGCTTGTCTCTCCTTGAAGATTTAAGGTTTGCATTGTCCCAGTTCTGGGGCATGGGTACAAAATTCTGTTGCAAATGCAACTGACTCTCATTATCAATAATTGTCGCTACCATGAGGAGATTCGAAGCGATGCAAGAAACCAAGACCCTGTCAACCTTCACCCAGTTACTCCCGCAGCCGGTCAAGGAGATTAGTAGCCTGGCGCTCTTCGGCAACGCTCGCGAACTGTTGATCCGCCACTCAGGCGAACTCTATCGGCTGCGGCCAACTGCCAAAGGCGGTCTGATCCTCACCAAATAGAGGGTTTTGCGCCTTAGGATTGGAACGCAGCTGTGGGCAGCGGCACCGCGCACGACCTGATCGCCGCCCTAGAATTGGCCGGCGACACCCTGCTGCTCTCGCGCAGTAAGGTCGTGGCCTAGGGGCCGGCTCAAGAGGTGCTGGCGGAGGACCTGATCACCGAGGCCTTCGGCGCACCGCTGCTACGGGTGCCGCTAGCGGGCAGCCTGCGTCAAGCAATCCTGCCGGCTGGAACGCGCTACAAGACTTGACGGGGTGCCCGCGATGGCTAGGATCGCGCGCCGCCCGCTCGATTCAGCCCTCGATCTTGGAAAGAAGGTCCCATGGCCAGCTATCAGTACATCTATCGGATGCGCAACCTCTCGAAGAGTTTCCCGGGGGGCAAGCAGGTCCTGAAGGACATCAACCTGAACTTCTTGCCGGGCGCCAAGATCGGCGTCTTGGGTCTGAACGGCGCCGGCAAGTCGACCCTGATGAAGATCATGGCCGGGATCGAGCAGGACTTCAGCGGCGAGGCCGCCCCAGCCAAGGGCGTGCGCGTCGGCTATCTGCCGCAGGAGCCGGTCCTGGACCCCGACAAGACCGTGCTGGAGACCGTACTGGAAGGCGTGGCCGAGACCAAAGCGCTTCTGGACCGCTTCGAGGCCGTCTCTGCCGCCTTCGCCGAGGAAGATGCCGACTTCGATGCGCTGATCGCCCAGCAGGGAGAACTGCAAGAGAAGATCGAGTCACTGGATGCCTGGGACCTGGACCGCAAGGTCGAGATCGCCATGGATGCCCTGCGCTGCCCGTCGACCGAGGCCGAAGTCGCCAGGCTGTCCGGCGGCGAGCGGCGGCGCGTCGCGCTCTGCCGTCTGCTGCTGTCCAAGCCCGACATGCTGCTGCTGGACGAGCCCACCAACCACTTGGACGCGCAGTCGGTCGCCTGGCTGGAGCGATTCCTCGAAGAATACTCCTCGACGGTTATCTGCGTAACCCACGATCGCTACTTCCTGGACAACGTCGCCGGCTGGATTTTGGAGTTGGAGCGCGGCCGCGGCTTGCCCTTCGAGGGCAACTACTCTTCTTGGCTGGAGCAGAAGCGCAAGCGCCTGGCCCAGGAAGAGAAGGAGGAGAGCACCCGCCAGCGCGAGCTGGCGCACGAGCTTGAGTGGGTGCGCCAGAGCCCCAAGGCGCGCCAAGCCAAAGCCAAGGCCCGCTTGAAGGCCTACGAGGAGCTGCTGCGCAACGAGCAGGAGAAGGCACCGGAGCCCGGCAAGATCGTGATACCGCCAGCCCCACGCCTGGGCGACCTGGTGATCCAGGCCGAGAATCTGTGCAAGGGCTTCGGCAACCGCCTGCTGATCGACCGCCTGAGCTTCAAGATTCCAAAGGGCGCCATCGTCGGCATCATCGGCCCCAACGGCGCCGGCAAAACCACCCTCTTCCGCATGATTGTCGGCCAGGAGAAGCCGGATGCCGGCGGAATGCGGGTCGGGGACACCGTGGTCCTGGGCTACGTCGACCAGAGCCGCGATGCGCTGGACGCCAAGAAGAGCGTCTGGGAGGAGATTTCCGAAGGGCAGGAGATCATCCCCATGGGCAAGCGCGAGGTGCCCAGCCGGGCCTACGTCGGCGCCTTCAACTTCAAGGGCCCAGATCAGCAGAAGCGGGTAACGCAGCTGTCGGGCGGCGAGCGCAACCGCGTGCACTTGGCCAAGATGCTGAAGTCCGGCGCCAACGTGCTGATGCTGGACGAACCGACCAACGACCTGGACGTCGACACCTTGCGCTCCCTGGAGGAGGCCATCGCCGACTTCTCCGGCTGCGTGCTGGTCACCAGTCACGACCGCTGGTTCCTGGATCGTTTGGCGACCCACATCATCGCCTTCGAAGGCAACAGTCAAGCAGTCTGGTTCGAGGGCAACTACCAGGACTACGAGGTCGACTTGAAGCGCCGCCTCGGCGCCGATGCCGACCAACCGCACTGCATCAAATATAAGCCGCTGGAGCGGTAGCGACAGATTCTACGATCCCAAGGGTCCACTTCGCCAGCCTTGTCGGCGCCGCCGGTTCACGGTCATGCTTCCTTCGCGTCCCTCTCAGCAGGCTTAGACAGGCAACCGGCAAAAAGCACGCCGGTGGCCAATGTCTTAGGGCCGCTCCGCGTTTTCCGCAGCCCAGACGCTTATTGTGCATTGTCGGCCGGCCTCAAGATTTGCTTGCCTCCATACTCTAATCGGACGTAGGCTTCCCCTGTATCAGAGGATCCGTAGCTCAGTTGGATAGAGCGCTGCCCTCCGAAGGCAGAGGTCACAGGTTCGAATCCTGTCGGGTCCGCCATGTTTTGGAAACGAAAGCAGAAACTTAGACAGATCGCGACTTACGCGGGGCGCGCCAAACCACTATTGCACAGATCTTACAGTGCAACCCTGTCCGGCGCGGATCGGTGCTGCATTGAGAACGGCCCCCCAAGGCCCTAAGGTCGTAAAGACCCTAGCGGACTGCCGGAGAAGCCGGATAGCGCTGGCGGGCTGCTTGGAAAAGTTGTCGAGCCTCCGGCGTGCCGACGAAGCGCCAGTGCCAAGGCTCGAAGGATATGCCCTGTGCGTTGTCTTCCGGGAAAGAGAGCTCGAAGCCGAAGGTGGCGGCGTTCTCCGCCAGCCAGAGGCTAGCCTCGGTCCCGCCGAAGCAGATTTCGAAGTCGCACTTGCGATTCCGGCCGTCGGCGAAATCTACGGCATAGCCGGTGGCATGCTCGCTGTGGCCGGGTGGGGCGGAGACCTGGGCACGCGCCTTCTCGCTCTCCCTACGCCCGTCGCAGCTCTTGCCGCAGACCTGGCCGCGAGGATCGCAGACGTGGCGGCAGAAGAGGTAGCGCTGCTTCTGAATTGAGCGAAAGCAAGAGAGTGCCCTGAGATCGGTCCCGTCGGCGCGCGCCGCCTCGATCATCACCCGCAAGGCCTGCGCCGCATCTTTGTGCAGGCGCGGGCTATTGCCGGTGCAGACCGCGACCAGGTCCTCCGGGGCGGCCTCGGGATAGCGCATGTGCCCATGGAGGCTCTCCTGCGCCCAAGCCGGTCCGGCAAGTTCCAACCCAGCAAGTCCCAACAGCAGCAGGAAAAGGAGGAGGCTGCGCATGGCATCGATCCTGTTTGAGTCAGCCGTCGATCAGCTGACGCGCGATGGAGTCGCGCCGCGGCAGGCGTAAGGTTTTATCTTCCGGCGCGCTGCGTAAAGCTTGGCGCTCGAACCAAGCCGCCGATTCCATCTCGCCGGGATCGACCCGGAGCGGGCCGAAGTCAGCGCGGGCACGGAAACCGATCATGAGTGAGAAGGGGAAAGGCCAAGGCTGCGAGGAGCAGTAGGCGACATCGCGCACCTTCAGATCCGCCTCTTCCTCGACTTCGCGGGCCACCGCCTCCTCCAAGCTTTCGCCCGGTTCCAGAAAGCCGGCTAAGGTCGAATCCATGCCCGGCGGCCAGAGCTTTTGCCGGCCCATGACGCAGCGTGTGCTGCTGTCGTGGATCAACACGATGACGGCCGGATCTGTGCGCGGAAAGTGCTGGGTGCCGCAGGCGGCGTTACGGCAGCGGCGGACATGGCCGCCCTGTCCGGCCTCGGTCCTGCTGCCGCACAGTCCGCAGAAGCGTTGCCGCCCGTGCCAGTAGACCAGCCCCCGGGCATAGGCTAGCAAGGAACCCTCCGCGCGCGCTGGGTGCCTACGACGCGCAGGTCGCTGAAGTGGCCCCGACCGGCCAGCCGTGGCGCATGGTCCGGCACCTCTTCTTCGGAGACGTCCAAGGCGACGTAACAGCAGTCGTCCAGCAAGCCCAGCAGCGCCCAGGTCGCCCCGCGGTCCAAGTAGTGTCGGGCTTCGGCCGCGGTGAGCCAAGCGAGGCTCGGCCGCTCCGGGTCGGCGACCAGGTTACGGCCGCGCCAAACCGGCAGAAAGCGCGTTCCGGGGTCGGCTAGGCATGCGTCGATCCAAGCTCTGTCGCGGCGGCGCTTGTCGAGCCGGTCGAGGCAGACGCCAGTGTAGAAGTTTGCGCGCGTATCTTCCATTCGGGCCAGAGACTGGCAGAGCCGGGACTGCGATACAATTGGGCAAAGGCGACGTCGAAATAAGGGGGAGGCGGCAATCAAGGAAAGGGCGCGCGGCAAGCCGCCGCGCCGCCAGCCTGCGGTTGGAAGGGCCTTCCCATGAAATAGCCCTCTTGAACTCCCGGCGCCGAACGCGAATAGTGGGGACAGGGAGGTTGGCAGCGGACGGAGTCCTCGCCAACCCGGTCAGGTCCGGAAGGAAGCAGCCGTAACGAGTTTCGCTTCGGGTCGTCCGTCAGCCTCCCGCCGGTTTCACCGACAAGATATGCGGGAGGGTCGATGACCGAGGAGACAGCGCAGTCCGGTGCCGCTGCCTACCGGGTCCTTGCCCGTAAGTACCGCCCCCAAGCCTTTTCCGACTTGATCGGTCAGGAAGCCTTGGTCCGTACCTTGACCAACGCTATTGAGGGTAACCGCATCGCACAGGCCTATATTCTGACCGGCGTGCGCGGAGTGGGCAAGACCACCACGGCCCGTATTTTGGCGCGCGCGCTGAATTATCGCGGACCCGAGGGCGACAAGGGCCCGACCGCCGGGCCGACCGGCGACTGTTCGATCTGCCAAGCCATCGCCGAAGACCGCCACATCGACGTGATCGAGATGGATGCCGCCAGCCGCACCGGTGTCGGCGACATCCGCGAATTGATCGAGGGTGTGCGTTACCGCCCGGTCGAGGCGCGCTACAAGGTCTACATCATCGACGAGGTGCATATGCTCTCCACCAGCGCTTTCAATGCGCTGCTGAAGACCCTGGAAGAGCCTCCGCCGCATGTTGTCTTTATCTTCGCCACCACCGAAATCCGCAAGGTGCCGGTGACGGTGCTGTCGCGCTGTCAGCGCTTCGACCTGCGGCGGGGCGGGCCGCCGACGGCAGCGTGCGCGACGGTCTCTCGCTGCTGGACCAAGCCATCGCCCTAACCGACGGCAAGATCGCCGGCGCCGCGGTGCGGGATATGCTGGGCATCGCCGACCGCGGCCGTCTCTTCGACTTGCTGGAAGCGACCTTGGGCGGCCGCCTTGAGGAGGCCCTGGAGATCCTTGCCGACCTCTATCGCCTGGGCGGCGATCCGGTCGTCGTGCTGCAGGATCTAATGGATATCGTGCATACCGCGACCCGCCTGAAGCTGACGCCCAGGAGTGCCGAGGACGAGGCCTTGCCCGACCTGGAGCGCACCCGCGGGTTGGCGCTGGGGGAAGGTCTCGGTCTTGCCGAACTTGCGCGTGCCTGGCAGCTGCTGCTAAAGGGTTACGGCGAAGCGCAGCTGACGCCGCAGCCGCTGCAGGCCAGCGAGATGGTGCTGATCCGCTTGGCTCATGCCAGCACCCTGCCGCCACCGGGCGATCTGATCCAGCAATTGAAGGACGAGACCCCAAGCGCGTCTCCGCCGGCCGCAGCAGGCCAAGCGGCTGGATCGGGGACCGTGGCTGTAGCGCGTCCGGCGCAGAGCATAAGCGCGCCGCCGACGGCCGCGGTTCAGCCCACTGCGGTTGCCGTACCTGCCCCGCAAGCTGCGGCACCGGCCTGCGGTACCTTGGCGATCACCTCCTTCCCGGCCTTGGTGGCTCTGGCCGGCGACAAGGGCGAGCAGCAGATTGCCTATCATCTGGAGCACGACATCTGCCTGGTGCACTTCTCCAGCGGCGCGCTCGTCTACCGGCCACTGGCAGTAGCACCGCAAGACCTGAATGTGCGGCTGCAGCGGCTGCTCAAGGAATGGACCGGCAGCGACTGGCGGATTGAGCGCTCGGAGGAGGTTGGCGATGCGCCGCTCGGCGAGCAGAAGGAGGCGGCCGCCGCTGCACACACACATGAGGCCTTGCAGCATCCCTTGGCCTTGGCCTTCCTGGCCCAATTCCCGGACGCACGCCTGATCGCACATCGTCGCAAGGCCGATGCCCTGCCGCCAGCGTCAGCTTCCGACGACGCTCTCCTCGAAGACGGCGGCGGGCTTTCCCGGTAGGATCGCGCGCTGCCGTCCTGTCGTCGGAACGGCTGGCATCCCGATGAATAAAGGGCCGAAAAGCCACTTCTCAAGAGAGACGAAGGAGATAGGAGAGATGAAGAATCTTAGCCAGCTGATGAAGCAGGCCCAAGAGATGCAGAGCAAGATGACCGAGCTGCAGGAGCGTCTGGAAGCAAACGAAGCGACCGGCAACGCCGGCGGCGGCATGGTGCAGGTTACCGTGAACGGTAAGCAGGCCGTCAAGGCAGTGAAGATCGATCCGGCCCTGATCGATCCGGAGGAGATCGAGGTGCTGGAGGACCTGATCGTGGCCGCGGCCAACGCTGCCCGCACCAAGATGGAGGAGCAGGTCCAGAAAGAGATGCAAGGCTTGACCGGCGGTTTGTCTCTGCCGCCAGGGATGAAGCTGCCCTTCTAGGGCTGTATCCGTGGCGGAATCGGCACTCGATCGCGCAACGCAGCTCTTGGCGCGTCTGCCCGGCTTGGGGCCGCGCTCGGCCAAGCGGGCGATCCTGCAGCTCCTGAAGCGGCGTGACAGCCTGATGTTGCCGCTGGCCGAGGCCTTAGCGGCGGCCGCGCGGGAGATCCGGACCTGCGAGACCTGCGGCAACCTCGATGTCCGCAATCCCTGCGCCATTTGCCTAGACCGCGCACGCAATTCCTCGGCGCTCTGCGTGGTGACAGAGGTAGCCGACCTTTGGGCCTTGGAGCGTGCCGCCGCCTTCCGCGGCCGCTATCACGTCCTGGGTGGGACGCTGTCGGCACTCGACGGTCGCGGTCCCGAGGAGATCGGCTTGACCGCCCTAATCGCCCGCGCCGAACGCGAGCCGCTTAGCGAAGTAATCCTGGCCCTACCGGGCACCTTGGACGGTCAGATCACCGGTCACTACATCGCCGAACGCCTGGCCAGTCTTTCGAAAGAGGTTGACGTCACCCGCCTGGCCCAGGGAATTCCCTTGGGCGGCGAGATCACCTATCTGGACGATGGAACCCTGACCGCCGCCTTTCGGGCGCGCCGGCCAGCACTGTAAAGGGTAACGCGCTGGCGATACCGAGCGATAAAACGCCTGCTCCTCGACCCAACACCAAAAAGATACCGCCAGCTATCCCGCGCGGGATATCCGGGCCAGGCAGTTGAGCGGCTATAGGGAAAGGCACTTCGCCGGCAGAATCTGCTCGATTTTCAACGCTTCGACGTCGGATTTGTCCGATCATCCGACAGGATTGTCCGGTTTCTTCCTATCCGCCAGTCTTGTTTTCGCACCATTGCTTAATCATGGCATAGGCCGCGCGGAGGCCCATGGCTTCACCGCCCAACGGGCGTCCGGGTCGCGCACTGCGGTTCCAAGCCATCAGGTCCAGATGCGCCCAGACTTGCCCCTCGGGTAGGAAGTGCTGCAGGAAGAGGGCAGCCATAATGGCGCCGCCGAAGCGGTCTTCGCCGGTGCTGTGGATGTCGGCAATCTTGCTGTCCAGATGGCGGCGGTAGTCCCGGTGCAGCGGCAGGCGCCAGACGGGATCCTTCTCCTGGATGCCGAAGGCTTGCCAGCGTTCTGCTACCCAGTCGTCGTTGGTGAAGAGCGCCGGAATCTCGGTGCCCAGCGCTACCCGTGCGGCGCCGGTCAAGGTCGCGAAGTCGATTAGGAGGTCCGGCTCGCTCTCGCAGGCATAGGCGATGGCGTCGGCCAGGATCAGGCGGCCTTCGGCGTCGGTGTTGCCGACCTCGACGCTGCTGCCGTCGCGGGCGGTCAGCACGTCCAGCGGCCGGAAGGCATTGCCGGCGATGGCGTTCTCGACGATCGGCAGTACCAGGGTGAGGCGCAGCGGCAGACGCGCATCCATGATCAGACGCGCCAGGCCCAGGGCATGGGCGGCGCCGCCCATGTCCTTCTTCATCAGCTTCATGCCCTCGGCCGTCTTGATGTCCAGACCGCCGGAATCGAAGCAGACACCCTTGCCGACCAGGGCCAGGTGCGGGCCGGCGCTGCCCCAGCGCAGGGCAACCAGGCGCGGCGGGTCTTCGGCGGCGCGCCCGACCGTGTGCACCATCGGGAAGTTCGCGTCCAAGAGATCGTTGCCTACCCAGCTAGTCACCTCGGCACCATAGGTGCGGCCCAGGTTTTCGGCGATTCCGCCCAAGGTACCGGGCCCCATGTCTTCGGCCGGCGTGTTGATCAAGTCACGGACCAAGGCGACGGCGCTGGCCAGACGCTCCACCTCGGCCCGCTCGCAGCCGGTGGGCCAGACCAGTTGGGCGCCGCCTGGCTCTGCCGCCTTGTAGCGCTCGAAGCGATAGCCGGCCAAGAGCCAGCCCAGCGCGCACTGCCCCTTGGTCCAGGGATCGAGATCGCCACGCAGGCGATAGCGGCCGTCCGGCAGGGCGGCGGCGAGACCGGCGAAGCACCAGGGAGCCTCTGTTGGGTCGTAGGCGAAGACTACGCACTCCAGGCCGCCGTCGGCGTCGGGCAATAAGCAGAGCTGACCGGCCTTTCCCTTGAAGCCGTTCGCCTCCGCCCAGCGGCGCCAGCGCGCTTCCGGCAGCAGCACCGGGTCGGCAGCAGCGCCGCTGCGCAGGACTTGGATCGGCACCCCGCCCACGGCCGCGTCGATCAGACATTCCGGCATCGCGTATCCCTGTTCTTCTGGACAGCCCGCTCCCGCTCCGGCAGGAAGCTCACCCGCACTCTTGCAGAGGGACGCGCAGATGGCCACCGTGCATCTCACCATCGGCAACCGCCGCTACTCCAGCTGGTCGCTCCGCGGTTGGCTAGCCATCCGCCTAGCCGGCCTAGAACCCGACACCGACGTCATCTGGCTGGACGAGCCCGGCTACAAGGAGCGCTTGGCTGCGGCCAGTCCGGGACGCACCGTGCCGGTGTTGCGCGACGGCGATCTGGTCGTCTGGGACAGCTTGGCCATTGCGCTCTACCTGGCCGAACGCCATCCCGGTCTCTGGCCGGCCGACCCGCGCCTACGCGCCGAGGCCTATGCCGTCACCGCCGAGATGCATTCGGGCTTCCCGGCCATGCGTGCGGCGCTGCCTATGGACCTGAGCTGCAGCGACCCGCGCGTGCCGGAGCCGGCTGTGGCCGCCGAGGTGGCCCGGATCGCCGCCATCTGGTCGCGGCCGGAAGCAGCGGGCGGTCCCTTCCTCTTCGGCGCGCCCTCGCTGGCCGACTGCGCCTTCGCGCCGGTCGCTAGCCGCTTCCGCAGTTACGGCGTGCCGCTTGACGGCCGGGCCGCCGCCTATGCCGAGACCTTGCTGTCGTGGCCACCGTTCCTGGATTGGGAGACCGCGGCCGCGCTGGAGACTCACGTCATCGAAAACCCGTGAGCGGGACCGGCATTCCGCATCGCTGCGGTCCAGGAACGGCGGCCATCGCGGTCTGCTGTCGAAGCCGCAACGTCACCGACACCGCCCCCTCCAGGACAGTGCCGAGGCGGCTGGGAACTGCGCCCGCCACAGCGTCTCCTAAGCCAACTGTGCCAAGCGCCGACGCGCCGGCTCTCGACAGCTGCTGCGGGACTCCTGTAACCGGAGGATATGAGCGATCCTGCCGCAGCGTCTCCTTCCTATCTGCAAGGCCTGAACGAGATCCAGAGCCAGGCCGTCCAAGCCCTCGACGGGCCGGTCCTGGTGCTGGCCGGTGCCGGCACCGGCAAGACCCGGGTCCTGACCGTCCGCCTTGCGCACCTGCTGTCGACCGGCACGGCGCGGCCGGGCGAGGTCCTGGCCGTCACCTTCACCAACAGGGCCGCGCGCGAGATGCGCACGCGCATCGCCGCCATCCTGGGCCGGCCGGTGGAGGGCTGGTGGCTCGGCACCTTTCACGCCCTGGCCGCCCGCATGCTGCGCCGCCATGCCGAAAAGCTGGAGCTGACCCCCAGCTTCACTATCCTCGATACCGACGATCAGCTGCGTCTCTTGAAGCAAGTCATGGCCGCCGGGCAGGTCGACGACAAGGCTTGGCCGGCGCGCTTCCTGCTGAACGCCATTCAACGCTGGAAGGACCGCGGGCAAGGGCCGGACAAGGTCCCCCAAGCCGAATGCGGAGAGCTGGCCGCCGGGCGCATCCGGACGCTCTACGCCGCCTATCAGCAGCGCTTGCGCGAACTCAACGCCTGCGACTTCGGCGATCTGCTGCTGCACTGCCTGACCCTCTTTCAGCAGCATGCCGGGGTGCTGGCCGAATTCCAACAGCGCTTCCGCTTCATCCTGGTCGATGAGTATCAGGACGCCAACGTCGCGCAGTATCTCTGGCTCCGGCTTCTGGCGCAGGGCCATCGCAACCTCTGCTGCGTCGGCGACGACGACCAGGCCATCTATGCCTGGCGCGGTGCCGAGGTCGGCAACATCCTGCGCTTCGAGCAGGACTTTCCCGGCGCCCTGGTGGTTCGTCTGGAGCAGAACTACCGCTCCACCGGCGCCATCCTCAAGGCCGCCTCCAGCCTGATCGCCCATAACGAAGGGCGGCTGGGCAAGACCCTCTGGACCGACGGCGATCCGGGCGAAGCCTTACGCATCCGCGGTCTCTGGGACAGCGCGGCCGAGGCCCGCTTCGTCGGCGAGGAGATCGAGGCCCTGCAAGCCAAGCGGGAGTCGCTCGCATCCATGGCGGTCTTGACCCGCACTGGCGCCCAGACCCGCGAGTTCGAGGAGCGCTTCCTGACCTTGGGTCTGCCCTACCGCGTGGTCGGCGGCCTGCGTTTCTACGAGCGGCAGGAGATCCGCGACGCTCTGGCCTATCTGCGCCTGGTGCATAGCGAAAGCGACGACCTGGCCTTCGAGCGGGTGGTGAACAAGCCCAGGCGCGGCCTGGGCGATGCCACTCTGCGCTCGGTGCATCGGGCCGCCCGGGCGCGCGGATCCTCGCTGACCGCCGCGGCGCGCCTGCTGACCGCCACTGAGGAGCTGCGCCCGCAAGCCCGCAAGGCGCTGTCGGCCTTCCTCTCCGACCTCTCGCGCTGGCGCGGATTGGCTGCACACGCCAACCACACCGAGGTCGCCGAGATCCTGCTGGACGAGAGCGGCTACACCGCCATGCTGCAGCAGGACAAGTCGGCCGATGCGCCGGGCCGGTTGGAGAACCTGAAGGAGCTGGTCGTGGCCCTGGCCGAGTTCGAGAACCTGGGCGGCTTCCTGGAGCACGTCAGCTTGGTGATGGAGCGCAGCGGCGACGAGAACCGAGAGGAGGTGACCCTCATGACCCTGCACGCTGCCAAGGGCCTGGAGTTCGACACGGTCTTTCTGCCCGGCTGGGAGGACGGCCTCTTCCCCAACCAGCGCACTCTGGACGAGAACAGCCTGAAAGGCCTGGAAGAGGAACGGCGCCTAGCCTATGTCGGCATCACCCGCGCCCGCAAGCGCGCGATCTTCTCCTTCGCTGCCAACCGCCGCCTGCACGGATCCTGGACCGCGACCCTGCCCTCGCGCTTCCTCGGTGAGCTGCCGGAAGACTGCGTCGAGCGGGAGAGCGATCAGGGCCTCTACGGCGGCGCCGGCGATCGGATCTGGGCCGCTTCGGCCGGCCGCTCTGCCGAACCGGAGCGCTGGCAGATCCGGCGCATGACCCCGGGCCTGGCCCGCGCCAAGGCCCGCGGCGACGCGGCTGCGCCCTTGCTGGAGATCGAGCCGGTTCGGGGGCAGGCCGGCGGCGGCTACGAGACCGGTGCGCGCGTCTTCCACCGCAAATTCGGTTACGGCAGCGTCGCCGCAGTCGAGGACGACCGCCTGACCGTCGACTTCGACAAGGCCGGCCGGAAGCGCATCATCGCCGGCTTCGTAGTGCCGGCGAATCGAGCCGGATGAGCGATTTACGCCTAGCCCGCCTGGCCGTCCCGAAGAGCCTTCTGCCCGCCGCTGACGAGGTTGCAATCTCCGCCGGTGCGACCATCTGGGCCGATCTGGAGGGCGATTCTAACCCGGTCGTCCTGGAACTGACCCTGCCGCCGGAACTCGACGCCGCCGCCCTGGAGGCTGGCCTCGCCGTCCTCTTCGAGGCCTTCGGACAGCCGCTACCAGCCCTCACCCTGGAAGCCCTACCGGACAAGGACTGGCTGGCCGAGGTGCACCGCAGCCTGCCGGCGCTTTCCGCCGGCCGCTTCTACGTCTATGGCCGGCACGTCACCGACCCGCCGCCACCGGACCTGATCGCGCTTCAAGTCGAGGCAGCCTTGGCTTTTGGCAGCGGCCACCATCAATCCACCCAAGGCTGCCTAGAACTCCTGAGCGTCTTAGCCCCGCGCCGCGATCTACATCGCATCCTCGACATGGGCTGCGGCTCCGGTATCCTGGCTCTGGCCGCCGCCAAGCTCTGGCCCTGCCGCGTGCTGGCCATCGACATCCATGCCAAGTCAGTCGAGATTGCCCGCGGGAACGCGGCCCTGAACGGCGTTGCCGAGCGTGTCGAGGCCGTCGAAAGCGACGGCTACCGCCACCCCGCCATCGCCGCCCCCTACGACCTCATCTTGGCCAACATCCTGGCCAGGCCCCTGATCGCCTTCGCCCCCGACCTCGGCCGCCACCTGGCCCCCGGCGGCCTCGCCATCCTGGCAGGCCTGCTGGCCCGCGAGGCGGAGGCGGTGCTGAGCGCGCACGAGGCGGCGGGGCTGCGGCTGAAGGAGGCGCGGAATTTGGGGGAATGGCAGTGCTTGCTATTGGAGAAGGGTTAAGGACCGATTTCGCTGTCCGATGGCTGCAGTCCGTGCGGTCAGTGAGGAGAGCGCAACTGCGCGAGGAAAAAACCACGGTCGCCAGGCTGACTTTGCGATGCCAGGATAGGACGTTAGAGAGCGCTGGAGAAGACTGGTGGAGCTGAGGGGATTCGAACCCCTGACCTCTACAATGCCATTGTAGCGCTCTCCCAACTGAGCTACAGCCCCATCAAAAAGCGAAACGGGTGTTCGGCCCCCTATTATGGGCTCCCGCCCGCGCGAGAGCCAAAACATAAAGATGCCGACAGCGTTGAGCAAACGCAAAATAACCGTCTTTAAACATAATCGGTATTTAAACACAACTGGGATCGGTCTGTCGCATCGCATCGCCGGTGCAATCGGTTACGCGCCGACAAGGACTCTGCCGTGCTAGCGGTTGGTGTTTTCATTGCCAGACTCCTTGCCGTCAACATCGTCGATCGGATCGTCGTCGTCAGAGGCGGTGTCTTCGTCGTCCTCCAGACCCTCTTCATCCAGATCGTCGTCCACATCGGGGGCGCTGTCGTCATCGCCGGCGTTGCCGTCGGACTTGAAGGTCTCGTCGTTGAGATCTTTGTCCAAGCCCTCTGCGACCTCCTCTCCTTGCTGCTTTTCGTTCGCAGACTCTGCGGTGGCCGTTGCTGCGGCACGTTCCTTGCGGACCGCCGATGCATGCGAACGGCGAGCTTTCAGGATGGCCTCGGGATCGAACTCTACGCCGCAGGAGGGGCAGAGGATGGGACGGCGGTCGAAATCATAGTACTTGGTTGGGCAAGCTTGACAGATACGCTTCAAGCCCCACTCCGGCTTAGACACAGGTCTTGGTCTCCCAAGTGAAGGCGCAGCGCGGCGATCCCAAGGTGGCCAAAGGATACAGCAGCCGTCGACCGACGCAACAAAATAGCGCTGGCAGGTGCCATGAAGCCTACCTGCTTGTCAATCGCAGATGGCCACAGGGCAGAGCAGCGTCAATCCGACCGCTTTCGGGCACAAAACGGCGCAGGCGAGCGCGGCCGCTTGCCGGTTGCAGGAGCGACTGCTACAGAACCTTGCAGTATAGAACAGCGAAACACTCCTCCTCAGCAGAGCAACTCTCTCATCCATGTCCACCGTTTCCACTCTGCGCCCGTTCAGGGCTTTCCCCAGCGAGGCTCTGTACGGCAATGTGCGGGTCCCAGGTGACAAGTCCATGTCGCACCGCGCCTTGCTGCTCTCTGCCTTGGCGATCGGCGAGAGCCGTATCGAAGGACTTCTGGAGGGCGAAGACGTGCTGTGCACCGCGGCCGCGCTCAGGGCTTGCGGCGTGCCGGCCGAGCGTCAGAGCGACGGCAGCTGGCAGGTCTTGGGTCGTGGCGTCGGCGGATTGAAGGAGCCGAGCGAGATACTTGACCTGGGTAACTCCGGCACCAGCGCGCGCTTGCTGATGGGGGTGCTGGCCGGACAGCCGATCCGCGCCTTCATGACCGGCGATGCCTCCTTGAACCGTCGGCCCATGCGCCGGGTCTCGGAGCCCCTGAGCCGGATGGGCGTGACTCTCGCCCTGCGCGGCGATCGCTTTCTGCCCTTGCTGTTGGAAGGGCCGGAGCGGCTACTGCCGATCACCTACGAGATGCCGGTGGCCTCGGCCCAGGTAAAGAGTGCCGTCCTGCTGGCCGGCCTGGCCGCACCCGGCAGCAGCGGGGTCATTGAGACGCAGGCAACGCGTGACCACAGTGAGCGCATGCTGCGCTACTTGGGCGCCACGGTAACCGATGAGGCAGCCGAAGGCGGCGGCCGCGAGATCCGCGTCGTCGGTGAACGGGAACTGAAGGCCAAGGATCTGACGGTCATGGCCGACCCTTCGTCGGCAGCCTTTCCTGTGGCGGCGGCGGCGCTGTTGCCCGGCTCCGAACTGCAGCTGCCTGCGATCGGCATCAATCCCCTGCGCACCGGCCTCTACGGCTGCCTGGCGGAGATGGGTGCCGAGATCGCCTTCGCCAATCCGCGAGAGCAGTCGGGCGAGCCGGTCGCCGACCTGACCGTCAAGGGGGGACGCCTCAAAGGAATCGAAGTGCTGGCAGAACGGGCGCCCTCGATGATCGACGAGTACCCCATCCTGGCCGTCGCCGCCGCCTGTGCCGAAGGCCGCAGCGTCATGCGCGGCTTAGGTGAGCTTCGGGTGAAGGAGAGCGACCGCTTGACGGCCGTGGCCGAGGGCCTGGCCGCCAACGGCGTGACGGTGGCGATCGAGGGCGACGATCTGATTGTCGAGGGCTGCGGCGGTCGCGTACCTGGCGGCGGCCTGGTCGCGACCCACAGGGATCATCGCATCGCCATGAGCTTCCTGGTGCTGGGCCTGGCGGCCGAGCAGGCGGTAACTGTGGACGACGTTACCTTTGTGGACACCTCTTTCCCCGGCTTCGCCGCGCTCGTGACCGGACTTGGGGCCAAGATAGAGGCGGCATCGTGATTATTGCATTGGACGGGCCGGCCGCCGCCGGCAAGGGCACCTTGGCAAAGCGTCTGGCCGCCGCGCTGGACCTTGCGCATCTGGACAGCGGCCTGCTGTACCGCGCCACCGCGGCTGTGGCCCTGGAACGCACGGTTGCCCCCGGCGATGCGGAGTTCATCGATGCCTCCGGCTCTTTGCAGCCCGGCGACAGCGCCCGCAACGGCCTGCACAGCAACGCCGTCGCGACCGCCGCCTCCAAGGCTGCGGCCCTGCCGGAGGTTCGCGCGGCCCTGCTCGCCTTTCAGCAGAATTTCGCCCGAACTCCGCCCGGCGGCAAGGCTGGCGCGGTCCTGGACGGGCGCGACATAGGCACCGTGGTCTGCCCCGATGCAGCGGTGAAAATCTTCGTGACCGCCTCAGCGGAAGTGCGTGCAAAGCGACGCTGTCTTGAGTTGCAAGAGCGCGGCGAGGACGCTATATACCAGCGTGTCCTGCAGCATGTGCGGGAGCGTGACCGTAGCGACGAAACGCGACCAGTCGCGCCGCTCAAGCCGGCAAGCGATGCCGTGCTCCTCGATACCTCTGCGCTTACTCCCGACGAAGTCTTCGAGAAGGCCATGGCCATCGTCCGATCCCGGTCCGCCGGGTAGACTTTTTGCCAATCCCAAGGCTTGGGTGCAGTATAAGAGGTTTGTCAGCGCAAGACAGCACGCACGAGGGACGGCCCATTGGGGCGGCACTTCAGTGTTCCTTATTGCGAACCTTCGTGTGTGACGGCCTGTCTGCGCGACCGAAAGATCAGCCAAAAGTAACGTCAGTGACAGAAGTCCCGGGCCCTATGGATTGGCTTGGGCCAACCACGAAGGACCCATGAAAATATGGCAGTCAGTGAGCAAAGTAGTAGCGGCGAGACGGCGGAGAGCTTCGCCGACCTTCTCAACCAATCCTTGGGCAAGGGCGGCCGCCTGGAAGGTGCCGTTCTGAAGGGCACGATTGTCTCTATAGACGGCGATGCGGCAATGGTAGACGTTGGCCTGAAGGCCGAAGGCCGCATTCCCCTGAAGGAATTCGAGAAGGCGGGCGAAAGCGAGGTCCTAGCCCTTGGCGATGTAGTCGAAGTCTATTTGGAGCGGATGGAGAACAGGCACGGCGAAGTCTCTCTCTCGCGTGAGAAGGCTCGCCGTGAGGAGGCCTGGACCCAGCTGGAGAAGCAGTACGAAGCAAACGAGCGCGTTACCGGTCGCATCTTCGGCCGGGTGAAAGGCGGATTCACCGTCGATCTAGGCGGCGCCGTAGCTTTCCTGCCGGGCAGCCAGGTGGACATCCGTCCGATGCGCGACATCACCCCGCTGATGCACACCGAGCAGCCCTTTCAGATCTTGAAGATGGATCGCTCGCGCGGCAACATTGTGGTCTCTCGCCGGGCCGTCCTGGAAGAGACCCGGGCCGAGCAGCGCTCCGAACTGGTGGCCAGCTTAAAAGAGGGGCAGATCTTCACCGGCTTAGTCAAGAACATCACCGACTACGGCGCCTTCGTGGACCTGGGCGGCGTTGATGGCTTGTTGCACGTCACCGACATCTCCTGGCGGCGCATCAACCACCCGACCGAGGCCCTGAACGTCGGCCAGCAGGTTCAGGTGCAGGTGATCCGATTCAATCCGGAGACGCAGCGTATCTCGCTGGGCATGAAGCAACTGGAGGCCGATCCTTGGGACGGCGTGGCCGCCAAGTACCCGGTGGGCGCCACGTATAACGGCCGCGTCACCAACATCACCGACTACGGCGCCTTTGTGGAGCTGGAGCCGGGCATCGAGGGCTTGGTCCATGTCTCCGAGATGAGCTGGACCAAGAAGAACGTGCACCCTGGCAAGATCGTCTCCACCAGCCAGGAGGTCGAGGTCATGGTCCTCGATGTCGATCCGGTAAAGCGTCGCGTCTCTCTGGGCCTGAAGCAGTGCCTGGAGAACCCGTGGGAAGACTTCGCCGCCAAGTGCCCGCCCGATACCGAGATGGAAGGCGAAATCAAGAATATCACCGAGTTCGGCCTCTTCGTCGGCCTACCGGGCGAGATCGACGGCATGGTCCACCTCTCCGACATCGATTGGAACCGCATTGGCGAGGACGCTGTGCGCGACTACGCCAAGGGCCAGGTGGTCAAGGTCAAGGTCCTGGACGTCGACGTGGAGAAAGAGCGGATCTCGCTGGGCATCAAGCAGTTGTCCGACGATCCCTTCGCCGGCACCGTCGATTCCATCCGCAAGGGCGAGGTCATCACCTGCACTGTGGCCGCTAGTGTGGAGAACGGCATCGAGGTCACTCTGGGCGACGGCGCTCTGGGTTTCATCCGTAAGTCGGAACTCTCGCGCGAGCGTTCGGAGCAGCGCCCGGATCGCTTCGCAGTCGGTGAGAAGGTGGACGCCAAGATCACCAACATCGACAAGAAGACCCGCCGCATCACGCTCTCCATCAAGGCGCGTGAGATGGACGAGGAGAAGCAAGCTGTGGCCGAGTACGGCTCGACCGAGTCCGGCGCCAGCCTGGGCGACATTCTGGGTGCCGCGCTGAACAAGGCACAGGCCGAGCGTAGCAAGATGGCTGAAGGCGACGCTGACACCGACAAGTAGTAACAGGCAAGTAGCAACGGGTTCGCTACCACGCCATCCGGGGCAGTTGACAGACAAGTTTGGCAAGAGACCGCAGGCATGCCCGTCTGCGGCCTCTTGCTTTTTACCCCGTCGTCTGACCAGTATCGGCGCTTTCTCGGATGGACTCTAGGGCGCGCCGAGATCGGTCAGCTGGTCGACGATCCGCCCGGCCGCTTTGGCCGGATCCTCGGCGGCGGTTATGGGGCGCCCGATCACCAGATAGCTGGCGCCCAGTGCTAGCGCATCGGCCGGAGTCATGACACGCTTTTGGTCGCCGCTGGCGGCCCAGGTCGGTCGCACGCCCGGCACCATCAGGGCGAAGGCCTCCGGCAGCAGCCCGCGCAGGGTCACAACCTCCAGCGGGCTACAGACCGCACCATCCATCCCGCAGTCCGCCGCCAGCTTCGCCAGGCGGGCAACCTGCATCTCGACCGGGCCATGCTGTCCCATCGCGCCGAGATCCCTGTCGTCCAAGCTGGTCAGCACACTGACGGCTAAAAGGCGGGTTCGGTCCGCACCGCCCGCGGCCGCGGCGTCAGCGGCCGCCTGCATCATGGCCGGGCCGCCGGAGGCATGCAGCGTCATGAAGCGCGGCGAGAGCGCGCGTGCGGCGCGCACGGCCCCGGCGACGGTGTTAGGAATGTCGTGAAACTTCAGATCCAAGAACAATGGCGCCGCCCCCACCGCCTGGCGCACGCCCTGCGGTCCATGCGCGGTGAAGAACTCCTTGCCGAGCTTATAGCCGCCGACCAGCCCCCGGGTCGCCGCCACCAAGCGCTGCGCCTGGGCCAGATCAGCGGTGTCCAGCGCAACGAAGATCCGCTCGTGCAGGGCGTGCGGGACGGTCATGGGGTAAACTCCATTGTGGAACGGCGAAACAGCGCTGTCTCCAAGGCTATCCCCGGGGCAAGCCCCCAGCGTTCACAAGAGCCAGTGTCCACGGGAGTCTGCAGGAAGGCAGCCTAGCCGCAGGCTCATCGCTTAGCGCGCAGGATGGCGTCTTTGCCAGCGGAAATGTCTGGGGGGTAAGGCAGGCGGAAGGAGGGCTTTCTTGCTCTATCCCGGTCCACCTACCCCACGCTCGTGGGCTGGGCCGGCCAACTGGGCGGTGCCGAGCTTATCGTGTATGGCCGGGACGCGGGGGCGTTCGTGCTCCTCCAGCTGGATGCGCTCCTCAGGCTGGGCGCGTTGGGCGGCGGCCAGTTGGCGCTGCAGCTGTTGGGTTTTGCGGCCCTCCTCGCGCATGCGGCGGCGGGCGGCACCGGTGCTGCTGCGGCCGACCAGCAGGCCGATGAGGGCGCCAACGATCATGGGCACCATGGCGACCGCCCACAGCGGCATCTCGAAGGGCTGGGTTAGCCAGACGTTCACTTCCACTGCTTGGCGGTTAACGGCGACCAGGATCCCGATGGCGATGAGGAACACGAGGGTAACGGAAAAGCCGATTAACGCCACGGTTTCTCCTTCCGTGCTGTTCTGGCCGTGCTGCTCTGGCGGTCCGGGCGCCCTAATATTGACTGCAGTCTAGTTCTTCTGCAGGGATCCCGGAAATTACTCGGCGTTCAGACGTTCGCGCAACAGTTTTCCGGATTTGAAGAAGGGGACTGCCTTGTCGGCGACGGCCACGGCGTCGCCGGTCCGTGGATTGCGTCCAGTTCTCGCGTTTCGGTGACGTACCGAGAAGGCACCGAACCCACGCAGTTCGACCCGATTTCCGGCCACCAAGGCAAGGGTAATCTTGTCGAAGACGGTGGATACGATGCGCTCCACGTCACGCTTGTAGAGTTGCGGATGGCGCTGCGCAATCCTTTGTGTCAACTCCGACTTCGTCATTTGTGATTTCGCCTTCCACGCGGTCAACCGACGATAGCCCGCTTGTCGTCGGCGCCTCCGGTAGTATTAATCCGTCCCGCCAAGGTCACAAGCGGCACAGATATCGAAGGTGCCAGAGACGGTGCCTGATGGGCAAGCGTCCTTGAGAGCTAAATCCTTTCGATGTAAGGCTTTCCAACAGTTTTGCTGCTGGTTCGCGACGATGAGGGTGGCGCATGTGCTCCCTGCCGCAGGAGTCGTTGCCGGCCGGGTGGCGTGGCGAGCTGGTCCTGACGCTGCGGTCAGTTCATCCTAGCCACAAGAACTGGCTGTATCGGCGCGCGGTGCCGCTGCTAAGCTTGTGCGCCATTGCCCGGAACGCCCATTATCCGGAGCGCTTCACGCTATCTGGAGCGAACGCTCCGGCAGGGCTCTACCGTTTGCGCGGCACTTTCTTGTAGCCACCGGTGTGTGAGAGGAGGTCGGCGGGCTGCGTCTCTTGGCCAAACTACATCTGGATCGACCGCCGCCGGCTGGATTGGAGAGAAGCGCCGCCTGGCTGGCCCGCTGGTGGCTACCCCTGTTACTACTGCTGGGAGCCGCGCTCTATCTGCCGTTCTTGGGGGCCCGCCCCCTGCGTTTCGAGGAGGGGCGCCGCGCGCTGCAGGCTCTGGAGATCCTTGCGGGCGGGTCCTGGTGGCATCTGCAGGTTCTGGGCGAGCCCTACCTGGCAAAGCCTCCGCTGCTGCCCTGGCTGATGGCGATCACCGCCGAAGTGCGCGGAGAGCTGGACGAAGTCGCGGTGCGCCTGCCGGCCGTTCTTTCGGTGCTGTGGGGCGCGGCGGGCGCCGGCGGTCTGGCGCGCGTACTGGCGCCGGAGCGCGGCCGCTTGGCCGCCCTGGCGGCGGGAGTCGCTTTCTTTTCCTGCGCCTATGTTTTCACCAAGGCGCGCCTGGGCGAGACCGACACGCTGGTGACCGTCTTCTGCGGGACAGCTTTTTCGATCTGGATCTGGGGCCGACAAGCCGGGCGCCTTTCCTTGCCGATTTGGCTAGGCGTTTGCAGCTTCCTCGCGGCGTCTGCCTTCACCAAGGGGCCGATCCCGCTGGCCTTTCCAGCGATACCGCTGCTGCTGATACCACTACTTCAGCGGCAATGGGGTGAGTTTGGCCTGGCGGCTGCGGTGCTGGTGCTTGCCTTCCTGCCGCTGGGGGTCTGGGTTTGGCTCAATCTGCCGGAGACCGGGCTCCAGGGCTGGATGGGCGAGATGCGGGTGGCCGGACGCGGCGGGCCACCAGCCGACTACTGGTGGCACCTATTGCACCTAAACCAGGTGCCCAACGCCCTGATCTATACCTTGCCCTGGTGCATTCCGGCCGCTCTATCCGTGGCGTCGCGTCGGCGCGCGCTACTGGGCGAAAACTGGCCGATCTTGGCCCTGCTGCTTTATGCTGTGCCCTTTGCCGTTTTCGTGCTGCTGACGCCGGAGGCCCGGCCGCGCTATGCCATGCCGATCGCCTGGCCGGTCGCCGTGCTTGCCGGACTCTGGATCGCTGCCGCTTGGCAGCACAGGCGCCTTCCGGCGATTTTTCTGATCGGCGGGTTTCTTTTTATCGTGGTGCACCAGGCAATCGTCCTGGGGATCTTCGAGGGGCGGACCGACTCGCAACGTGCCTTTCGTGCGCGTACCGATGCGCTGGCAGCTGCGGTGGCACCGCTGTCGTCGGGCCGGATCTACCTGTTCGATTCCGCACGGGAGCCCGATCACAACTCCTTGAGCTATGCCGGCCGGCCCCTGCAGCGGGACCATGCCCGCCGTGAGTTTTGCCCAGCTAAGGGACGCTATCTGCTGGTCAGTGCCAGGGACCGGGAGACCGCCGACGCCAGCCCCTATTGGCGGCTGAAGGAAGACATCGCCGAGTCTTGGATGGGACTCTACGAACGGACTCCGAAATCCTGTCCGCCCGCCTAAGCTAAGAGCCGGCGACCAGCGTTTGGCGCGGGGCGCGTTTGCTCAGGGCGGCGGGGTGTCTCGCCTTATCTCAAGGGGTTGATTATCGGACTGGACAAAAGCAGTGTGAGGAGCCATAGTCTTTTCCTTAGTGTGCTAGGGACAGGTTATGGCCTGGACGGCGCATGTCCTCACCCTCTTTCCGGAGGTCTTTCCCGGTCCCTTGGGCGCGAGCCTGGCAGGTGCCGGACTCGATAAAGGCCTTTGGACGTTGAGCGTGACGGACATCAGGAATTTTGCGACGAACCGCCACCGTTCGGTCGACGACACGCCTTACGGCGGCGGCGGCGGGATGGTGTTACGGCCTGACGTTGTGGATGCAGCGCTGGAGACGGCGAAGCGAGCCCAACCGGCGGCCAAAGCTGTCTATTTGACACCGCGGGGGCGGCCGTTGTGCCAAGACCTAGCGCGCGCGTTGGTGGCGGCAGAGGGACTGATCCTGCTCTGCGGCCGCTATGAAGGTGTAGACGAGCGGGTGCTGGAGAAGCACGCGCTGTCCGAGGTCTCGGTCGGCGACTATGTGCTGTCCGGCGGTGAGTTAGCGGCGATGGTTGTGGTCGATAGCGTGGTCCGCCTCTTGCCCGGGGTTATGGGTAACGCGGCCAGCCCGAAGGAGGAATCCTTCGGCAGCGGCTTCGGTGGGCTGCTTCTCGAGCATCCGCACTATACCCGACCGGCGGTCTGGCAAGGCCGCGCGGTGCCGGCCGAATTGCAGAACGGGCACCACGCGGAGATACGGGCCTGGCGCCGACGGCAAGCGGAAGCGATGACACAAGCCCGGCGGCCGGACCTTTGGCGGGTCTACTCGGGCGAAGACGACACTGGAGGTCGAGAGACATGAATGTAATCGAGCAGCTTGAGCAGGAGCAGATGACCAAGCTGGCGGCCGAGCGCGGGGTGCCTGAGTTCGCGCCTGGCGACACTGTCAAGGTAACGGTGAAGGTGGTGGAAGGTGCCCGCGAGCGTCTGCAGGCCTTCGAAGGCGTCTGCATCGCCCGCCGTAACCGCGGTCTCAACTCCTCCTTCACTGTGCGCAAGATCTCCTACGGCGAAGGTGTGGAGCGCGTCTTCCCACTCTATTCGCCGCGCATCGCCGCCCTCGACGTGGTGCGCCGCGGCGACGTCCGCCGTGCCAAGCTCTACTATCTGCGTGGCCGTACGGGTAAGGCTGCCCGTATCGCTGAAAAAATCGAGAGCAAGGACAAGATCGAGGCGCGCCGTCGCGCCCGGGCCGAAGCAAAGCAGTCCGCTGCTTCCTAAGGTCTGTTAGAGACCGCACTGCGCACCGGTGCTCACCCCCGGCCCGAGTGTTCGCGCGAGCGTCTCGGGCGGTCAGCGAGGGCGCGGGCCGGCGAATTACTTCCGAATCGGAAATGGCCGCAACAGTGTGAAAGAGGTGGATCAGAGATGATGACTGGTGCCCCGAAGACGCTCTTCGATAAGATTTGGAAGAGCCATTTGGTCAGGCGGTCGGAAGACGGAACCTGTCTCATCTACATCGACCGCCACCTGGTGCATGAGGTCACCAGCCCGCAGGCCTTCGAGGGTCTGCGTATGGCCGGCCGCAAGGTGCGCCGGCCGGAGTTGACCCTGGCCGTTCCCGATCACAACGTGCCGACCGAGAAGCGGGCCGAGGGCATCAAGGACCCCGAGAGCCTGCTGCAGGTCGAGACCTTGCGGGAGAACACTGCCGAGTTCGGCGTGCCCTTCTTCGATATGGACGACGTCCGCCAGGGCGTGGTGCACATCGTGGGGCCGGAGCAGGGCTTCACCCTACCGGGCAGCATCATCGTCTGCGGCGATAGCCACACCTCCACCCACGGTGCCTTCGGAGCCTTGGCCTTCGGCATCGGAACGTCCGAGGTCGAGCATGTGTTGGCCACCCAGACCTTGATGCAGCGCCATGCACAGAACATGCGTATTACCGTCAAGGGCACGTTGCCGCTGGGCGTAACTGCCAAGGACATGATCTTGGCGATTATCGGCAAGATCGGCACTGCCGGTGGAACCGGCCACGTGATCGAGTATACTGGCGAGGCTGTCCAGGCACTCTCCATGGAAGGCCGCATGACGGTCTGCAACATGTCGATCGAGGCCGGTGCGCGGGCCGGACTGATCGCGCCAGACGAGACCACTTTCGCCTACCTCCAGGGACGCCCCATGGCCCCGAAGGGTGCCGCTTGGGAGCAGGCCGTCGCCTACTGGAAGACTCTGCCCTCCGACCCGGATGCGCACTACCCGTTGGAAGTCACGCTCCAGGCTAGCGATATTGCCCCGCAGGTGACCTGGGGGACCAGCCCCGAGGACGTGCTGCCGGTTACAGAGGTCGTGCCCCATCCCACCGCAGCCCACAGCGATGCCAAGCGGCAGTCGATGATCGAGGCCCTGGACTATATGGGCCTAGAGTCCGGCACGCCGATAAACCGGATCGAGATCGATAAGGTCTTCATCGGCTCCTGCACCAACGGCCGTATCGAGGACCTTCGAGCCGTCGCTCAAGTCGCCGAAGGCCGCAGGGTGGCGGACGGCGTGCACGCCATGGTCGTCCCGGGTTCCGGCCTGGTGAAAGAGCAGGCCGAGGAAGAGGGGCTCGATCGCATCTTGACCGAGGCCGGCTTCGATTGGCGCGCGCCAGGGTGCTCTATGTGCCTGGCCATGAACGACGACAAGCTGAAGCCGGGCGAGCGCTGCGCCTCTACCTCCAACCGCAATTTCGAAGGCCGACAGGGTCCCGGTGGGCGCACCCACCTGATGAGCCCGGCTATGGCTGCTGCGGCTGCCGTGACCGGTCGCATCACCGATATCCGCGAGTTGTAGGAGAGCATTTTGGCAACTGGCATCCAGCAGGCACGGATCGCAGGGCTGCTGGGCGCCGGGATAGTCGTCGCCTTCTTCTTGCCGTGGACAACGACGCCGAGCGCTTGGACTGGGCTGGAATTGGTGGCGGTGGCGACAGAGCTACAGCAAACCCGAGGGCAAGCGATTTTGCTTGTCCTCTATGGTGCCATTCCCGTTGCAGGTCTGCTGACCGTGGCTGCCGCGCTGCTACGACATGGAGTTAGGATCTACAGCGGGCTCTGCGGGCTGCTGTCGGTGGCCGGGATCGGGCTTCTAATCCTGGCGCGGGCGCAGGTAGAATCTTTGGCGGCAGTCGGCGTCGGAGCCTATGTTACAGGCGGATTGGCTTTGGCACTGCTGTCGATCGCCTTCAATCTGGTGCGTCTGGCGTAAGCGAGGTTTGGCAAGATGGAAAAGTATACCACTGTGACCGGTATCGCGGCTTCGCTCCCGCTGGCCAATATCGACACCGACATGATCATCCCGGCCCACTATCTGAAAACAATCAAACGCACGGGACTGGGAGAAGGTCTCTTCGCCAATCTGCGCTTCGACAAGGACGGCAAGCCAAACGATTTCATCTTGAACAAGCCGCCCTACGATCAGGCCAAGATCCTGGTCACCGGTGAGAATTTCGGCTGTGGATCGTCGCGCGAACATGCCCCCTGGGCGCTGTTGGATGCCGGCATCCGGGTGGTAATATCCACCTCCTTTGCCGACATCTTCTATAATAACTGCTTCAAGAACGGCATCCTGCCGATCAAGGTCTCGGGGTGGGAGCTGGAGCAATTGCGCGACGATGCCGAGCGCGGCGACAGTGCCCGCATCTCGGTAGACTTGGAAAAGCAGACCATCTCCGGCCCCGACGGCGGTAGCATCGCCTTCGAGATCGACCCCTTCCGCAGGCACTGCCTCTTGAACGGCTTGGACGACATCGGCCTAACCCTTGAAGAAGTTAACAAGATTGACGACTTTGAATTGAAGCGCCAGCTCTCGCAGCCTTGGCTGTAGCAGTCAGATCCGGACTTTGGGCCGGCGCCTGCAGATTGAGACGGCCTTTGGGCTCTGCATGCGGATTGGCTGTTGTTGTCGGCCACACTTCGCGGCATTGTGGCCCCGCCTTGACGGGACGTGACATTTAAAGGGGGCTTACGGCTCATGCGCGCTTGCTTGGCTTTGGTTCCATTCGACGATCGGCAGTCCTCGGTTCTGGCCTACACGGGTGTGATCGCGCTTAAGTTCGACCTCAAGGTCTCGGGCGTGTTGGTGCCGCCGTCGCAGGAGATCCCGGCCTACCTCTTCGATCATGCCGGCCTCGGCGTGCCGTATATCCCGGCGCGCGACGAGAGCGTCAACCAGGCGCTGCGCAGCAGTATCCTGGCAGCTTGGGAGAAGACCAAGCAGGAAAGCCAGGGCTTCACCGAGTGCAAGGTCTTGGACAGCGTCAACGAGGAGGGCGCCAACGCCATCGGGCGCTGCAGCGATCTGGTGATGACCCTGCGCCCAGGCACCCTGGCCTCGCCCGGCTACGACTTGCTGGTGCGGGCGGCGATCATGGAGGGCGGCGCCCCGGTCGTGGTTTTGCCGCCGGGTGTGGAGGGCCAGGCTTGGGGCACGGTCATGGTGGTCTGGAACGGGACCCTGCAGTCCTCGCGCGCCCTGCGTGGCACCATGGATCTGATCAAGGGCTTCGAGAAGGTGGTGGTGCTGCGCACCCGCCAGTCGGACGACGACATGGCCGGTACCTACCTCGCCATCCACGGCATCGACGCCGAGATCGTCGATCTGGGGGTCCGCAACACCTCGGCTCGCGAACGCGGCCGGCGCATCGCCGCCGCCGCTCAGGAGCAGAACGCGGACATGATGATCATGGGCGCCTACTCCGAGGGGCGGGTCGGCCGCTACCTAGGTTTCGGCGGCGCGACGGAGAAGATCATGACCAGCTCGGCGATTCCGGTGATCTTTGCCCGCTAGCACCGATCGGGACGGCGGAGGGAACTGTTGTCCAATCTCTTGTCGAAAGCTGCTCTTGGGCATCTTTGTTGCGGGATCGGGCCATGCGATCCGTTCCGCTCGGTTCCAGCGGAGTTCTTCATGTTTGAAGCCGTCGTAGTCGGCGCCGGTATGGCTCGGTTCGTGGCCACGCACCGTCTGCTCGAGGCCGGTGTCCAGGTGCAGTGCTTCGAACCCCGCGCGCGGATCGGCGGACGGGCGCACGCCGGTACCCTCCGCGCATGAACTGCATGCTGGGCTTCGCGATGGTCCTCTATGCGGTGGGTCCGCTCTATGCTGCGGCGAAAGCCGTGCGCGACTGTGCAGGCTCCGAAGAAGATCGGCGGTCCCATGGACCGCATAAGATGCACTGCTGCCCTTCCCACGCTTCAATACGCCGACTGGCTTGCCGGCTGTCTGTCGGCTACGGGATTCAGATCGCGGAGCGCCTCGATGCATGCCAGCCCCGAACCGGAAGGACCGTAATGGCTCCTTAGGATCCGCTCTTAGCAGACGCTACTCGAAGAGGAGGAGAGACGCCATGGCCGCCAACAAGAAGCTCCTGGTCCTGCCCGGTGACGGCATCGGGCCCGAGGTAATGGACGAGGTTAAGCGCATGATCGACTGGCTGAACGGCCAGCGCCGGGTCACTTTCGACATCGACGAGAGGCTGGTCGGCGGTTCGGCGATCGATGCCGAAGGGGCGCCGCTGTCGGACGCCACCGTGGAACGCGCCCAAGGGGCCGATGCGACCCTGCTGGGCGCGGTCGGCGGACCTAAGTGGGACGATCTGCCTTTCGAGCAGAAGCCGGAGCGTGGCCTTTTGCGTCTACGCAAGGAGATGGAACTCTTCGCCAACCTGCGCCCGGCGATCTGCTTCGACGCATTGATCTCGGCTTCGACCCTGAAGCCCGAAGTGGTCTCCGGCCTCGACATCATGATCGTGCGTGAGCTGACCGGCGGCATCTACTTCGGCCACCCGCGCGGGATCGAGGATCTGCCGGACGGTCAGCGCCAGGGGATCAACACCCAAGTCTACACCACCAATGAGATTCGGCGCGTCGCCGCCGTGGCCTTCGAACTGGCGCGCAAGCGGCAGAGCCGGGTCTGCTCTTCGGAGAAGGCCAACGTCATGGAGTCCGGCGTGCTCTGGCGTCAGGAGGTCACCAAGCTGCACGGCGAAGTCTACGAGGACGTGGCGCTGACCCACATGTACGCCGACAACGCCGCCATGCAGCTGGTGCGCAATCCCAGGCAGTTCGACGTCATCGTCACCGACAACCTCTTCGGCGACATTCTCTCCGACGAGGCCTCGATGCTGACCGGCTCGCTGGGCATGCTGCCGTCGGCCTCGCTGGGTGCAGCCGATTCCAGTGGCCGCCGCAAGGCGCTCTACGAGCCTGTGCACGGCTCCGCTCCTGACATTGCCGGTCAGGGCAAGGCCAACCCCATCGCCATGGTGATGAGCTTCGCTATGTGCCTGCGCTACTCCTTCGACATGACCGAGGACGCCGACCTAGTCGAAAACGCCGTCACCAAGATCCTAGGCGAAGGCTGCCGCACCGGCGACATTGCCGGCCTTGGCGACAAGGTACTCTCGACTCGGGAGATGGGCGAGGCGATCCGCAAGGCTATGGCAGAGCTCGCCGCTTAGCAATCCTTTTGGAAAACCCAGTGTGAGCGGGTCTTCGTAACATACACAGGGTAGCCTGACAGAGGCCATGGCGCGGTGTATCGAGGCTTCGGAGACATTTGAGGCGCTGTCCGACAGATCGGCCGGCGTCAGATCGACCGTAAGCGGATGCCCTCTGTATTGACAATAACGTGACGCTTGCTACCGCCGGTAAGATCCGGGTAAAGGCAGCTAACCTATAGGTGACACGGTCTTCCGATCACCCCTCTCTACAGGGAAAGAGGGTGTTGAATGCCATCTGGGACGGTTACATCACGGCGACCGATCCGGATTCCTTTTTTCTCCTGTTGCTGCGCCAGTCTGCCTGAGGAATTCAGCGCTTTACGGCCAGGGTCAGGCCATCGCCGATGGGCACCAGCGAGATGACCACCCGCGAGTCTTGCTTGACGTGGCGATTGAGCGCGCGGATGGCCAAGGTGTCTTCCGAGCGATCGTCTTCGTCGATTACCGAGCCGCCCCACAACACGTTGTCCAAGGCGATCAGCCCGCCTGGACGCACCAGCGCCATCGCTGCCTCGTAATAGGCCACGCCGTTGGTCTTGTCGGCGTCGATGAAGCAAAGGTCGAAACGCTCGCCTATGCTGCGCAGCGTCTCCAAGGTCTCCAGGGCCGGGCCCAAATGCAGGGTAATCCGCTCAGCTACGCCTGCTGCCTCCCAATGGCGCCGCCCTATATCTGTCCACTCCTTGCTGATGTCGCAGCAGGTGAGGCGCAGATCCGGTACTGCCAGTGCCAGCGCCAAGGCCGAATAGCCGGTGAATGTGCCGATCTCCAGATAGCTCTTGGCGCCCATCAGCCCTGCGATCAGCCCCATGAACTGGCCCTGGTCGCGGGAGATCTGCATCGCCGACCAGCGAAGACCGGCGGTCTCCTCGCGCAGTCGCGCCAAGACCTCCGGTTCCCGGTCGCTTACATCCAGGATATAGCGGTAGAGGTCTGCGGAAACCTCGACAATTCCCTTCGTCACCTCGTCTTATCCCTATCTGGGGAACAGCAAGCCGGTTGCCGTCAACTGACCGGCTGAGTTCATGTCGTCGATCCGGAAGGTCACGTCGGCATTGCCGTCACCGTCGCTGCAGCCGCTTATCTTGTCACGGCCAAGCCCACCGCGGCCGCTGAGCCTATCCTGTGCGGCTGCGCCAAACAGGATGCCGCCACCGCCGCCACCGAACAGGGTTTCACTGCCGGTAAGACCGAAGATAGGATCCTCTTCGGCGGTCCGGCGGAGGCTGTCGTTGCCACCGGTTGCGTAGATGTCTGCCATGATCCGGTCCCCGATTACGCCATCCTGCATGCTTGCTTGGCGTTCTTGCCATAGTCTTTGCCATACACACTAGCCGCCCAAGAACAAGCGTCCGACGTCCGGATTGTCCAGCAGGTCGTTCCCCTTGCCGGCAATAGCCAGCTTGCCGGAGACCAGAACGTAACCGATGTCGGCAAACTCCAGGCCCTTCTTGGCGTTCTGTTCGACCATCACGATGGTCTTGCCCTCGTTGGTCTGGAGGTCGTGCAGGATCTCGAAGACCATGTCGATGAAGCGCGGCTCCAGGCCGATCGAGGGCTCGTCCACCAACAGCACTTCCGGGTTCATCACCAGCGCGCGGGTGATCTCCAGCAAGCGCCGCTCGCCGCCGGACAGGACCTTGGCTTGATGCTTCCGACGGGCGGCCAGCCGGGGATACTTCTCGAAGATGGCCTCGGCGGCGCGCTTGGCATCCTGCCGGTTCTCGATCAGATAGCCGCCCATCCAGAGGTTCTCCTCCACCGTCATGGCGGGGAAGACGGACTTGTCCTGCAAAATGTAGGCGATGCCGGCGCGGCGTAGCTTTTCGTTGGACGACAGGCGGGTGATGTCGGCTTTGTCCTCACCGTCGCCGACTTGGATGGTGCCCGAGAAGATGCGGTTAAAACCGAAGATAGCGTGCAGAATTGTGGACTTGCCGGCCCCATTCGGGCCAATCAGGCAGAGCGACTGGCGGCGCGCCACATGTAACTCGATCCCGTGCAGGATCTCCATTTGACCGTAGCCAGCATGCAGATCGCATATGGAGAGGTAGGGAACATTGCCTGCCAGAGCCAGCAGGTCGGCCGGATCGACCCCCTTGGCGATGGCGGCTGCCTCGCGGGCGACGGATTCGACCGACATTACGGTCTCGACGCCACCATCGTGATAGCCGCCTGCCGTTTGCTTCTCCTCGGCCATCAGTGCGCCCCCAGATAGGCGTCGATCACGCGCTGGTCCGACCTGATCGTCTCCGGCGTTCCGGCAGCCAGCAGCTGGCCGTGCGCAAGGCAGTAGATCTTATCGGCCATGTTCATGATGACCCGCATGTTGTGTTCGACGATCACCAGAGTGATGCCGAATTCGCTGTTGGCACGTTTCAGGCGGTCGATCAGACCGTTGATCAGGGTCGGATTGATGCCTGCGGTGGGCTCGTCCAGCAGCAGGGCCGCCGGCTCATTCATCAAAGCCATGGCGAACTCCAACAGCTTCTGCTGCCCGAAGCTGAGACTGCCAGCCCGCAGGAAGCGCTTCTCGTAGAGGCCGACGAAGGCCAGCAGCTGTTCGGCCTTCTCCAACTCAGGTCGGCTGTGACGCGCGAACATGTCGAGCAGACCCATCTTGCGGTGGGGGACCGAGATCAGCATGTTGTCGATGCAATTCATGCGCCCATAGATCCGGGTCTGCTGAAAAGTGCGCAGCAAGCCGCGCCGCGCGATCTGCTGCACGGTCAGCTTGGAAATCTCGCACCCCTCGAAGCGGATCGAGCCGGCATCGATCGGATGGTAACCGACGATGGAGTTGAAGAGGGTGGTCTTGCCCGAGCCGTTGGGCCCGATCAGCCCGGTGATCTTGCCTCGCTCCACTGTCAAAGAGATATCGCGGTTGGCCGCCACCCCGCCGAAGGACTTGGAAACACCGGCGATCTCGATGACCGAGTCGCTCACTCCGCCGCCTCCCGGCCCCGGCCGTCGATCCTGATGCCGAACCACTGCGGGCGCTTTTCCATCGTCCAGCCGGCAATGCCTTGCTGGAAGAAGACCACAATCAGGATGATCAAGAGGCCTAAAGCGACCCATTGAGTGCCCAGCATATAGGTCCAGGTGACCTCCTTGATCACATGGAAGACGACAGCACCGATCACCGGTCCCCAGAGCGTGCCCTTGCCGCCCAGCAAGGCCATCAGCACCATAAATATGCCGAAGTTGATGGTCTGAAAGGCGACCTCCAAGGGCTCGATGAAGCCTATCATGTTGCCGAAGATCGCGCCCGAGATGCCGAGGAAGAAGGCTGAGACACCCCAGCAGAGCCGCTTGTAGGTGGCGGTGTGCAGGCCCATGCCCTCGGCCTTCTCCTCGTCGTCGCGGATGGCGTTGATCGCTAGCCCGAAACGGGTGGTGTAGAGCCAACGCAGGAAGGCGAAGAGCCCGACGGCAAGCGCAAAATTCATCAGATAGAAGGCAAACTTGGAATCACCCGGATCGGGACTTGGGAAGGTCGGCATGGAGATACCGGACCTGCTGCCGATCCAGTCCCAGGCGCCGACCAGCTCACCTGCCGCGATCGCCACACCCAGGGTGCCGATCGCGAAGTAAATGCCGCGCAGCCCGTTCAGCGCCCAGCCTAGCACCACGGCGGCGATGGCCGACAGCACGCCGGTCGCAAGATAGAAAGCAAGCTTGGAATCGCCCGGATCGGGACTTGGGAAGGTCGGCATGGAGATACCAGACCCGCCGCCGACCCAGTTCCAAGCGCCGACCAGCTCGCCCGCCGCGATCGCTACGCCCAAGGTGCCGATCGCGAAGTAGGGACCGCGCAGCCCGATCAGCACCCAGCCCAGCACCACGGCGGCGATGGCCGACAGCACGCCGGCCGCAAGGAAGCCCAAGGCAAGACCGGTCCAATATTCGGATGGGGTGAAGTCGTAGACGCCGCCGCCGAAGGCCGCGGTGTATTCGCCCACGTCGTAGACTAGGCCGATCTGCACCACCGCCGAGACATACATCCCCATGCCGAAGAAGAAGATGTTGCCTAGGGAGTTGTAGCCCATCTGGCCGCCCTGCGCGTCCCAAGTGAGGGACAGCAGGATCATGACCCACAGCACGCTCACCTGCGTGGTGTAGTCGGGAATGACGAAGGGCACGGTGATGCCGAAGATCAGGATCGCCGCGCAGACGCCTCGTTCCAACCTGCCCATCACTGCACCGCCTGACGTTTGCGCGCCTGTAAAAGCTGCCGGACGATCAACACCAGAAGCAGTAGGCCGACCACGATGACCTGCTGGAACTCCGCCCCCAGGACGAAGCCGCCGAATTGCTCCGCTACGCCGATGCCCAGCCCGGCGCCGATCACGCCCGGCAGATTGCCCAGGCCCGCGGCCACCACAACAACGAAGGAGCGGATGGAGTAGGTGATGCCGTAGAAGGGCTGAATGACCCAGATCATCGCCACCAGCGCCCCGGCAGCACCGCAGATCGCGGCATTGAGGGCGAAGGTGAAGCTGTAGACCCGTTCGATATCGATGCCCATGACGCGGGCGGCGCGCGGGTCCTGTGCGGTCGCCCGGATCGCCTGGCCGGTCCGGCTGTGCTTCATGAAGAGCACCACCGCCACCGCCAAGGCTGCCGCCAATCCGAAGCCGATCAGCTTCACCAGCGGCAGGCTGACCGTCCCGCCGAACAGCGGCAGCGAGGAGAAGCCGGCGTCCGCAGTCTGCGTGTCGGAGCCGAAAAGAATGTTCAAGACCTGCTCAATCACGATGGCAATGCCGAAGGTGGCCAGCAACGAGGTGAAGAGATCGCGGTCGATCACATGGGCGACGACCAGCTTGTAGGTGACCCAGCCGAAGCCCCAAAGCGCAACGAAGGCGATCGGCACACCGAGCAGCGGATGCATGCCCATGCCGGCCAGATACCAGGTGATGTAGCCGCCGATCATGACGAAGTCGCCTTGGGCCAGGTTCTTCACGTTCATCACACCCCAGACCAGTGCCAAGCCATAGGCGGCTAGGGCGAAGACGCCGCCGATCAACAGGCCATCCAGCAACAACTGCACGTTGAAGATCGGGGCCACCAGCAAAACGTCGATGTTGCCGAGAATCTGATCCATCAGCCGCCCTTGATCACTTGTTTGGAGAGGGGTGCGGGAAGGGCGGCACGGCCGGAGGCGCCTGACCTCCGACCGATCATCCTGTCATTATTGCCGACAGGCCCTTGTCCCTAGGGGCGCGGCCAGATCAACTCGTGCGAAGCGAACTCGGACGGTGCCACAACGTTGTAGGCCCCGTCCTGGATTTGGCGCAGCACCATCGGCTTGGCGATGTTGTTGCCGGTCTCGGCGAATCGGATCGGGCCGTAGAAGGTGACCAAGTCAGTCTCGGCGATGGCGTCGCGCAGTGCATCCTTGTCGAGCGAGCCGGAGCGCTGGAAGGCGTCCGCCATCACGTAGACCGCCGCCGAGGCCTGTGCCGACTGATAGGGCACCACCTTGTTCTTGTACTCGGGAAAGGCGGCTTTGAACTCGGCGTCGTAGTTGCCGGCCGAGCCGAAGAGGGGATCCTCGTAGCTCAGGGTCTCAGCCCACTGGGTGGAGCAAAGGATGTTCTCTGCCGCGTCGCCGAACTTGCCGGTTACGTCGGCCGCCTCGCAATGCGTCAACGCGATCATCGGTACCGAGACGTTCAGCTCTTCGATCTGGCGCACCGCCGTCGCTGCGCCCTTGGAGTGGCCGGAAACGATCAAGAGGTCGGGCTTCAGCGCCTTCACCTTGGTCAGGGTCGCCGTCATGTCGGAGAGATCGCGCGGTAGCTTGTCGTCGATCACGATCTTCATGCCGTACTTCTTGGCGTCCTCCAGCACGCCAGCGCGGATGTCCAGCGAGAAGGGATCGTTCTCGACCGCAATCGCGATCTTCACGCCGGACGGAGACTTGCCCCCGCGCTCGGCGACCTCTGCGGCGAGGGTTACGGCCGAAGCGAGGTACTGTTCCGACGTCGAGAGCACGGCGAAGAGGTACTTGTAGCCCTTGTTGAAGAGCGAACGCGACGCACCCTCGGCCTCCACCATCGGGATCTTGTACTTCTCGGTCACCGGCGCGATGGCCTTGGTGAGGCCGGAACTGTAGGGGCCAAGCATGTACTGGACGTCGTCCTGGCTGATCAGCCGCTCGGCCAGTTGTGCGCCGCGAGCCGGAGTCGATTCGTCATCGTAGTAGATGATATCGAAGTTGTAGCATGTGTCGCCCACCTTGAAGCCGCCGTTGTCCTTCAGCTTCTGCACGGCAAACTCGTAGCCGTTCTTCGCGTGCAGACCGTTGGTTGAGTACTTGCCGGTCAAGGAGATGGCCGAGCCCAAGGTGATGGTCTCGCACTCTGCGGCCTCTGCCGGTCCATTCACAATTGCTACGGCGCTCAGCACCGAAGCCGCGACGCTCAGCGCCGCCAGTCCCTGCCTCATGATCCTGTTCCTTCCACGTTTGTCTTCGTTCTTAAAGCGCGGGGTCTCGCCGCACTTGTAGCGGCAATAGTTCCTCAAGCGGCGCGTGAAGGCAAGAGGCTTAGGGAGCGGGGTAACGGAAAAGCGGCGCCGGACGAGGTCGGTGATGACTGACTCCAGACCCTTGGCCGTGGTGCCGCAGAAGACGAAGATGTCCTTGCCGCTGCCATAGAGGCTGTCCTCTTGGTCGCCGCCGTCACCCCAAAGTAGGTCGAGACCGTCACCGCCGGCCGCCACGACAGAAGATGTCGGACCCGCTGCCGCTGTAGAGTCGGCTCGGCCAGAGGGTATCCGAGGGTATCCAGAGAGTGCTAAGAAGACGTCGCTTTCACTGTAACCGAAGAATCTGTCATCGCCATCGCTGCCGGCCAGGCTGTCGTTGCCGTCGGTCCCGAAGTTAGGTACTCGGTGGGCCATCCTCCGGTTTGAACGCCCATTCGATTGCCGGAAGATGGGGAAGAAGATCTTTCCAACGTCCGCTGCTGGTATTGTCGGGCCGACCGAGATGCGGATCCAAATTCTTTGGAAAAGGATCTGTCGGAGTTTCGCGCAACTTTCTGCGCAGATATTGTTAAGTCAGGCTTCCTCAGACGCGTAACCTTATTCCAGCGTGTGAGATGGCGTCCCCTAGGGGATTCGAACCCCTGTTGCCGCCGTGAGAGGGCGGTGTCCTAGGCCTCTAGACGAAGGGGACCCTGAGCAAGAGGCACTCTGTAGCGAGGCTGCCCGGACCGTGCAAGAACTCATTGTCGAGGAGCCCGGATTCTAAAAAATATACGGGTTCAGGCAGCTAGCTTGTTGGAAAAGAACATGACGGTGAACTGGCATGGCACCCGATCTGTAGGACGACGGAATTGATGGCCCAAGTGGACCTATGTGGACCTATGCGGACCTATGTGGACCGGGCGGGGGTTTCGTTAGGGAAATAGAGGGTTTGCGGGCGGTCTGGGTGCGGGGTCCTGGGTGCGACAGGGAAATGGCCCGTGGCGGGCCGCGGTCTGGCGGATCGGGCGGATAAGCGGGAAATTTTCACCAAGATTCCGGGGGCCGGATTCCGGGGTAAATCGGCTGCCGTTGCAGTGGCCTTGCAAGGAGGCACGCGGGCTGGGTCAGGTGGTGGGCTTTCCCCAGTAGTCGGGCTGGTCGATGCCGAGGATGCCCCAGGGGGCGTCCAGCCTCTGCCGGTTTCGTCCGGCCAGCCCTGGCGGGCGGCGCTGTCTTCCTCGGGCGTGTCGAGCTTATCGATGCCGTGGCGGTCGACCCAGCCC
>JACOMY010000005.1 GCA_014324045.1 Rhodospirillales bacterium
CCAAGGGCCGCCGCGCCCACCAGAGATGCAGCGTCGAGGGATGCCCATGCCGGATCGACTTCTCCCGCACCGAGGCAGCATTGATCGCCTCCAGCGGCAAGGCAACCTCGATCAGTTTTTTCTTAGGGGGCGGGGGCATAAGATGGGGTTGTTAGGGGATTCTAGATCCTGGAGCGGTTAGCCATATTATGAGTTCGGCTTGCCCGCGGAATGTCACTCTTTTGTCCTTTTTCTTTATCTCTTTAATCGCGTATCTGTTGAGTTTACCGAGATAGAGGGGCAATAGCCGGGGCTTGTGCCGGTCCGAAAGTTTGCCGGCCGCCCAATTCGCGCCCGCCTGAAGCTGGGCTACGATTTTATCCGCACTCTTGTCCTTTCCTTTGCTTATCTCGACAGAGGCCAGGCGGCCGCGGCCGCCGCCCTTATCGCCGACAAAGAGAAAATCCGGGCGCCGGTCATTTTCCCCCAGAGGCGATCCCGGCAAATCGAAGTCGAGGGCGAGCCAAGGCTGCGGTTCGCAGCGGACATCGATCGAATAGCCGTCTCTCCTTATGTTTTGCGTGTGACAGCGGGGGTCTGTTTTATCTTTGACTTCCGATACTAGGCTCATTCCGCCCCCCCGACAATAGCGGCCCAGCGGTTGTGCAGAGCCGCGGCCACAGCGTCATAGCCGCTTTCGAAGCCGCCTTGGTCTTCGTCGAAGGGGATTTCCTCGACTTCGGAGCCGCCGCCTTTTCCCGCTTTAAACTGCCAGAGGCCGACAGCGCTTGCGGGCAAGCCTTCTTCTTCACCCTTTTTCGCTTTGCCCTTTTCTTTCGTGCCGACAAGGTTGGAAAGCGCCTCCAGAACCCACTCGCTGTGGGTGGTCAGGATGACGCGCACCCCGTCCCGTACCCATTGCGCCGCCTGCTCGACGATCTCGACCTGCCGGGCCGGGTGCAGATGCGCTTCCGGCTCCTCAAGGATCAGCACATCGCCCGGACGTACGAAATGGCGCAGATAAAGCACCACCGGCGAGAGTTCCGTCACCATGGAGGAGGCATGCATCAGGTCAAGCGGACGCTCCCAATCCTGCGGCTGCCAGACAATGCTGGGATAGTTGACATCCCTGCCGCTGATGCTGACCTGGCCGCCCAGAACCTCTTCCAGGCCGTCGGCGTGCGGGAAGCGGGAAGTGCTGCTGGGCATATAATAGCGGGCGCGCCAGCGGTTTTCGGGATCGCCGGCAAGATCGACAAGGTTCTCCAGGAAATCGGCCAAAACGCCGGAAAGCGTTGCGATTCGGGATTGCGGGGCCAGCCCGGCCCGGGCCGCATTCCGGACCAGGGCGCTGACGACGACCCGATGCGCATGCATGATGCCGCCACGATCCGCCGGCATGTACCAAGCGGTCCGGGGGGTATCGCGGTAGAGTGAATCCAGCAGCAGCTTGTTGTAGAAGTTGTCATAGAGGAAGCTCTTGCGAAGTTCGTCTTGCCGACTACCAAATCCCGAGTCTTTCATAAGACTTTTCAGATAAAACAACTCTTCGTCTTGGTTGCCGAGCGTCCAAGACTCCGGCAGGCGCAGGGAACAATCCCACTTCTGGACCGCTTTCAGGTCGTACCTCCATCCTTCCGGCTTTCTTTCGGATGGCGGGTATTGCATCGTTATGCTCATTTCGCCGGGGCGGGCGCTTTCGCTGACGAGGTGCTCGGGTTCAGATAGGCCGAAGCAGCGCTCGATTTCTGTTCCCCGTGCCGCCAGAATCGGTTCCAATGCCGGCCGGATCGTTGCTATCTCGGAGCCAGATAAACGAAGGGCCTCCTCCTGCTGCAAACGCTTCCAGAAAGAAGCGTGGAGTTCCGGAAAATTTTCCTGAGACCGGGGAGACCGAAACCGCCAATCGCGGTAGCCCATCCGGTCATTCAACAGGGCATAGATCAGGGTAGCGCACCAGGATTTCCCGGTATTGCTGGGCCCGGTAAAGACGGTCAGCGGCCGCAGATCCAGGCTGCATTGGCCGATCGGGCCGAAATTTTTGACGGTAAGGGTGGCGTATGCCTTGGCTGATTCGGTCATTGGTGTTCTGTCATTGGCAATCCTCCGCCCGCTCAAGTAAGCGATTGAGGTCGAATTGTATAGCGTTTTGCTCAAAGGGCGGCTCGCGCGTGTCCAAGGCGCCGCGGATATAGCGGGGCTCCTGCACGTAGCCCTGTTCGACCCGGACGATGGCGAGAATAAACTTCTCCGGTTCGTGCAGCGAGGTGATGACCTCCTGCCGGGTGATCGTCACCGTGCCGGCGCCGGCGTGCCGGCCCTTCACCTCGATGAAGCGCATGCGGCCGGTCTGCGGATCGTAGGAGGCGATGTCGTAACCCACCTTCCGGGCCGATAGATCCTCCGGCCGGTTGCCGAGGGCGCGTTCGGCGGCCATGACTGCCTCCATGGCGGCCAGTTCGATCTCGCGGCGGGCCAGGGGATCCTCCGATAGTCCCGGTCCGGTCATGGCTGGGGCGCCGGGCATGCGCGGGCGCAGCAGGCCGATAGGCACGACGAGCATGCCGCCACGGACGCGCGGCGGCAGGGCCGAGATGCAACGCTCCCGCTCGATCGACGCCAGGCGGCGGCGCAGGCGTTGGGCCAGCTCCTCGGCCCGGCGCTCCGCATTCTGCCAGCTGAGCCGGGTTTGCCTGCCGGCCTTCTCCTGCTCCTTGAGTTCGAAGGCGCGCGCGTCCCAATGGTTGATCTCTTGCCGGAGGCGGGCCTTTACCTCCCGTTCGACCTTGTCGATCTCCCGCAGGCGGCGGGCGCGGACCTCGGCTAGGTGCGCTTGCGCGAGCTCGGCCGTGGCGAAGCGGAGGACCTGGGTCTCAAGATCGCCGCCGAGCCAGCCGGCGTTCAAGAGGTCCTCGACGGCCTCGATCTCCGCAGAACTTGCCGGGCGCAGGTTGAGATGGGGCGCAATGCCGGCATCGGTCACCTGGCCGGCCGCGTCGATCGCGGCAAACTGCAGCTTCTGCGAGATGACGCTGGTCTTGCCGGAAGCGGCCGGACGGCCGTCCTGCACGCTGTGTTCGAGCAAGAAGAGGGCGGAGACGCCGCTGCCGCCGCCGGCGTCGCCGGTGTCGTCGATCAGGACGGCGCCCTGCTTCATCAGATGGCCGTGCCGTTCGCGCAGCAAGCCGATGACGGCGTCGAGCAGCGGATGCCCGGGATAGACGAAGGCCGCGACCGGTTGCCGGCCGATCTTGCTCTTCTCGAAGCAGATGCGCTCATACCTCTTCCGGAGCGGCGGGCCCGAGCCGGTCCGGCGGTCGTGCTCCCGCAGCATGAAGGGCACGCGGGTAATCTCCCACCGCCCTTCTTCCCGGCGCTCGATCCGGCCGCCGAGGCGCTGGAAAGCCTCGACGAAGAAGCTCTGGATATGATGGGGCTGGAGACGCTGGGCCTCGGCCCGCTCCATTTCCTGCCGCAACTCCCGAACCCTTGCTTCGGGCATGCTATCGCCGGTCAACTGCCGCTTCTCCAGCAGGCGAAGCAGATGCTTGCGGTCGACGGCACCGTCCAGCGTCCGGAAGAGGCGCGCCTTCACCTCCTCCTGCTCACCGTAGCGGATTGCCTCGAAGAGCAGATCCTTTAGCGGCCGTTCGTCGAAGAGTTCTCCCAAGACGTCGTAGACGCGCCCGCCGAGCGCCTGGCGGGCGGCCTCAAGCTTTTGCAGAAGCCGGGCGTAGACTTCACCCTCGCGGGTATCCTTGGCCACGAGGTTCCATAGATGGCAGACCTCGGTCTGGCCGATCCGGTGGATGCGGCCGAAGCGCTGTTCGATCCTGTTCGGATTCCAGGGCAGGTCGTAGTTCACCATCAAATGCCCGCGCTGAAGGTTTACGCCTTCGCCGGCGGCATCGTTGGCGATCAGCACAAGCAGGTCGCGGTCCTGCATGAAGCGTTCGATGACTCTGCGGCGGTGTTCCCGGGACAGGCCACCGTGGATCGTGTCCACCGCGCCGGGCCGGCCAATCCGGGCGGCGACCTTTTTGTGTAGATACTCAAGGGTGTCTTTCGCCTCCGTAAAGACGATCAACTTGCGCCGGTGGCCGTCCGGATCGCGCATCGGATCGCCGTCGAGGATCTTGTCGAACTGCTGCCACTTGGCGTCCTTGCCCGAGCGCAGGACGGCGAGGGCCATCGCTTCGAGCCGCTTGAGGGTTTGAACTTCCAGTGCCAGCTGTTGCAGGGTTTTGGCCGAGGTTGCGGCGGCGGAAATCTCTTCCTCAAGATCGTCCACCTCGTCCTGGCCGTATTCGTCGAGGTTTCCCAGTATTTCGTCGAGGTTCCACAGTTTCTCGCTGCCGGTTCTGGCGCTTCCGAAAGCCGGGGCTATGCCCCTTGCGGCAAGTCTGCCCTCGGAAAGCTGGTTCTCCAGACGCGCGCGGCGGCGCTGCAACGACCGGTGGATGGCCGCAGGGCTGGATGCGAGACGGCGCTGCAGGATCTGTAAGGCAAAGCCCACGTTGTTACGTTTCTTCGCGTCGTCGGCGGCGAAGCGCTGCACGCGGTTCATTTCCTCGCGCACGTAGCCGGTGACGGCCGTGTAAAGTTCCGCCTCCTGCGGGGAGAGCTCGTATTGTGCGGTATAGGCGCGGCGCTCGGGAAAAAGCGGGCGGCCGTCGAAGCGGAGAAGCGCCTCCTTGGTCAGCCGGCGCATCATGTCCCCGGCATCGGCAAGGTGCGCGCTGTCGCGGAAGCGCCCCTCGAAGCGGTCCCCGTCCAGCAGCGCCATGAACAGCTGGAAGTCCTTCTCCTTGCCGTTGTGCGGGGTTGCCGACATCAGCAGGAAATGCCGGCAAACCCGGCTCAATTGCCGGCCGAGCCGGTAACGCTTGGTTTCCTTGACCTCGTTGCCGAAACAGGTGGCCGACATGCGGTGGGCTTCGTCGGCGACGATCAGGTCCCACTCGGCGGATGAAGTCAGCTTTTCCTGCAACTCGTCGTTACGCGCCAGAACGTCCAGGCGCGCGATGAGACGGTCGTTGTCGTCGAAGGGATTGCCGGACCGCGAGCCTTGGATCCTGTCCCGGGTCAGAATGGCGAATTCCAAACCGAACTTCTCGCCGAGTTCGTCCTGCCATTGTTCGACGAGACTGCCGGGCGCCACTACGAGGCAGCGCTCAAGATCGCTGCGGACCATTAACTCCTTGATCAGAAGGCCGGCCATGATCGTCTTCCCGGCACCGGGATCGTCCGCTAGGAGGAAGCGGAGCGGCTGGCGCGGGAGCATCTCGCCATAGACCGCCGAAATCTGATGCGGCAGAGGATCGACAAGACTGGTGTGGATCGCGAGATAGGGATCGAAGAAATGCGCCAAGCGGATGCGCTCCGCCTCAGTCGCCAGCCGCAGCAAAGCCCCGTCGGCATCGAAAGACCAGCGCCGCCCGGCGTGCCGAAGGCTGAGGCCGTCTTCTTCGTCTCTATATAAAATGCGTTCGGCGATCTCACCCTGTTCGGTGCGGTAGACGACGTTGACAGCTTGATCGCCGATCCAGTCGGCATTGACGATCGTGACCGTTTGGCCGGGTACGATCCCCGAAATTGCTGCGCCGTTCTTCAGCTCCTCCAGTATCAAGGATCAATCCTCCGGTTGCGCCCAAGGATCGATGACCTCGACCCATCAGCCGTGCAATCAAGTGTTTTGCGGCTCGGGCTTGAGCTTGGGGCGGGGTTTGCGCTTGTGCGCCCGGCCGTCTTACCGTTGTTGTCTTCTGGGCGCTGGGGTCCGGTCCGCCGGGCGTGCCTCACAGCGGGCCGCTATAAACTGCGTTCCTCACGCTCTCTGAGGCGCGCCAGTGCCTGCGGTGTGTCGATGTCCAGCAGGACGGCGTCGTCGTCGAGCGGGACCTCGGCGACCTGGTCCGCATACTCCCGCAGCAGATCGCGGGCGCCGCGATCGCCTTCTACGGTCTGGACTTCGGCGAAGAATTGGCTGCCGAAAAGCACCGGATTGCCGCGCCGGCCCCGGTGGACCGGCAGGCAGATTGCCCGGCCCTCCAGCGGGTTGAAACTGGCGATCAGGCGGTCGATGACCTCGGGCACAATGCGGGGCATGTCCCCCAGCAGGACGACGGCGGCATCGATCCCCTCGGGCAAGGCGGCCAGGCCGCGCTTGAGAGAGGTGGAGAGGCCGGCGGTGTAATTGCGGTTGTGGACAGTGAGCAAATCCAGGCCCTCCAGCGCTTCCTCGATGGCATCGCGCCGATGGCCGGTCACCAGGATTACCGGCGCGGCCTGTGAGGCCAAGGCGGCCTCGGCGGCATAGCGGACCAGCGGTTTGCCGGTGACCTCCTGTATCAGCTTGTTGCTGCCCATGCGCTTGGCTTGGCCGGCGGCCAGCAGTAGGGCTGCAACGCGTGGGGCGCGCCAGTTGCCCGGCGGCTCGACGGCGGCGGAGCGGGGCAGGGGACGCTGGGCCGTGTCTTTCAGCAGCCCGCCGACGCCCATGGCCTGTAGATCGGCCGGTCCCACCGGGACGCCGGCGACCAGGCGCTCCAGCACCCAGTCGAAGCCATTGAGCTTGGGCGAACGGGCACAGCCGGGCAGGCCCACGAGTGGACGCCCTTTGCGTTCGGCCAAGAGGATCAGGTTGCCAGGGTCGACCGGCATGCCGAAATGGCGGACCCGGCCGCCGGCCCGCTCAATCGCGGTGGGGACCACGTCGCGGCGGTCGACGATGGCGGAGGCGCCCGAAATCAGGATCACGTCGCTGTCGTTCAGCGTCTCGATGGCAGCGCTTACGGTTTCGGCAAGGTGCGGGCAGCGCACCTCGGCGACCGGCGGGCAGTCGAGTGCGGCCAGGCGGCGGTCGGTGACCTCGCGGGTCTTGTCGAGGATGCTCTCCTTGAGGCCGGGCAGGGTGGTCTGCACCAGGCCGACACGCTTCGCCCGAAGGGGTGCCATCGCAATCGGCGCGCCCCCGGCAGCGATCTTCAGAGCCCTGTCCAGTACCTGATGCGCCAGGGCGAAGGGAATGATCTTGACGGTCGCCGCCATCTGGCGCGGCTCGGCCAGTTCGAATGCGCCCAGGGTTGCGACCGTCAGTGCTTCGTCCAGACCGTTCAGCCGGTCGATGCGGCTGCGGTCCAGGCAAAGCAAACCGCGCTCGGCGACGATCAGGTTGCAGCGGCCGGTGAAGGCCGCGGTGGCGGTGAGGCCGGAACCGGCGAGCGCATCGGCAATGCGGGCGGCGGCCTCGTCCTCGTGTACGTCGCCAGGGCCGAGGCGGGCGACAGTCACCTCCGAAAGGCCGGCCGCCGCCAGCGCCTCGATGTCGGCGGCGGTAAGCTTGCGGCCCTTCTTGAAGCGGCCGCCGGGTAGGGTGACGGCGTGCGCCAGATAGCTGCCCTCGGCCTGGGCGACTGGCAGCGGGCCGAAGTCCATGGCGCTTAGGCCGCTTTCACCAGGGGCGGGGCACCGTGCCGGACCTGAGTCATCTTGGCCAGGATCGATAGCGCGATCTCGGCCGGCGACTTGGCACCGATGGCTAGCCCGATGGGGCCGTCGATGCGGCCGAAGCTCTGGGAATCGACGCCACTTTCCTGCAAACGGATCTGCCGCTTGCCATGGGTGCGGGTGGAGCCTAGCGCACCGATGTAGAAGGCGTTGCTGGCCAGCGCCCGCACCAGGGCCGGATCGTCCAGCTTGGGATCGTGGGTCAGGGCCACCACGGCGGTGCGGTGATCCGGGGCCAGCACGTCCAAGGCCTCGTCCGGCCAGGCGTGGGTCAGGGTGACGCCGGGAAAGCGGGCGGCATTGGCCCAGGACCGGCGTGGATCGACGACCGCTACTTCATAGCCCATCACGCGGGCCATGGGGATCAGCGCCTGAGCGATATGGACGGCGCCGACGACGATCAGGCGCAGCGGCGGATTGAAAACCTGGATGAAGAGGCCGCTGTTGTCGTCGAGGCCGCTGCGGTCTGCTGCGATCGCCGCCTCCACCGCCGGGATCAGCGCGCCGGGCACCTCCAAGTCGCCGGTCAGGCTGCGGCCTTCCCGGTCGAGAAGGGCCTGGCTGCCGTTGCCGATGTCGGTGACCAAGGCAACCGGCTGCTGATTGGCCTTGGCGCGGGTGAGGGCGTCTAGGGTCCGGCGTTGCATGGGCTCACTCCACCGCTTCGACGAAGACCTTGACCTCGCCGCCGCAGGCTAGGCCCACGGTCCAGGCCGCCTCGTCGGTGACGCCGTAGGTCAGAAGCTTGGGGGCGCCGCCGCCCATGACGGCGCGGGCCTCCATCGCCACGGCACCCTCGATGCAGCCACCGGAGACGGAGCCCTCCAGGTTGCCGGCGGAATCCATCAGCAGCTGGCTACCGACCGGCCGGGGCGACGAGCCCCAGGTCGCGACCACAGTGGCCAGCGCCACCTCGCGGCCTTCGTCGCGCCAGGCCTTGGCCAGATCCAGCAGGTCCCGATTTCCGCTCTCGCTCATGCCTTGCCTCCTTGGGGTTTTCGTCCCTCGTCGCTCCAGTCGAATTGCGCCGAACGGCGCTGGGGCGGCGGTGCTTGGCTCAGCGCCTCCGCCAGGTCGGCCAGACTGGCCAGGTTGTGGACGCTGCGGAACTCGTCCACCTGCGGCAGCATCGCCCTTGCCCCCAATGACTTTGGCGCATAGCCTGCGTAGCGCAAGAGCGGGTTGAGCCAAATCAGGCGCCGGCAAGATTTGTGCAGGCGCTCCATCTCTTCGGTCAGGCCGTCGGCGCCGGCCCGGTCCAGCCCGTCGGTGATCAGCAGCACCACGGCGCCTTGGGCCAGCACGCGACGCGCCCAATCACGGTTGAAGACGGCCAGGCAGGCGCCGATGCGGGTACCGCCGTCCCAATCCGGGGCCGCTTCGGCGACTTTGGCCAGGGCCTCGTCAGGATCGCGATGGCGCAGCTGACGGGTGACGGCGGTCAGCCGTGTGCCGAAGAGGAAGACCTGCACCCGGTCGCGGTCGTTGGTCAGGGCATGCAGGAAGTGTAGCAGCATGCGCGCATAGCGCCCCATGGAGCCGGAGATGTCGGTCAAGACCACCAGCGGCGGCGGCCGCTCGCGGCGTTTGCGGCGGACCAGCGGCAGGGCATCGCCGCCTTGCCGCAGCGCCGCGCGTAGGGAGCGGCGGGCGTCGATACCGGGTCCGCCCCGATCCACCTGCCAGCGCCGGGTCTTGACCCGGCGCAGCGGCAGGGTAAGGCGCGCCATGGCCGCCTTGGCCTCCTCCAGCTCGGCCGTGGACAGGGATTCGAAGTCCCTACGGGCCAAGACCTCCTTGTCGGACCAGGTAAGCGTCGCCCGAATCTCGATCTGCTCGCGGTCCTCGGCGTCTTCGGCCATGCCGCGGCGTTCGCCGGCCAGGGCTTCGGTCAGGCGGCGCGAGAGTTCCCGGCCCTCGTCGTTGGCGGCGGCCATGTCGGGCGTCACCGTCGGGATCAAGAGCGCGCGCATGCGATCGATGAATTGCGGATTGCGCCAGAAGACGTGGAAAGCCTGATCGAAGATCTCCTGCTGCTCTTGCCGCTTCACGAAGACGGCGTTCAGCGTCCAATAGAAGTCGTCGCGCCGGCTGAGGCCGACGGTCTGCACCGCCTGCAGAGCGTCCAGCACCGCACCCGGGCCGACCGGCAGCCCGGCGGCGCGCAAAGTGCGGGCAAAGGAAAGGATGTTATCGGCGACGCCGCCAGCGGCACGGGCGGTCACGCCTGCACCCATTGCACCTGTGCTCATTACACCTGCAGCCATTACAGGGGCCGCCTCCCGGCCATCTCGCGCTTGACGTCGCCCAGCAGGCGGGCAGCCTCGCTGCCTTCGATCTTGGCAATGTCGTCCTGGTACTTCAGCAGCACGCCCAGGGTGGAATCGATGGCCTCCCCGTCCAGAGTGACCTTGTCCAACTGGGTCAGTGCATCGGCCCAATCCAGGGTCTCGGCGATACCGGGCAGCTTGTAGAGGTCGTGATTGCGCAGGCGCTGTACGAAGGCCACGACCTCAGCCGACAATGCGGCCCCCACATGCGGCGCTTTCGCTGTCAGGATCGCGCGCTCGCGCGCACCGTCGGGATAGCCGACCCAGTGGTAGAAGCAGCGCCGCTTCAGCGCGTCGTGAACCTCGCGCGTGCGGTTGGAGGTGACGATGGCGATCGGCGGCGCCGGTGCCTTGATCGTACCCAGCTCCGGCACGCTCACCTGATAGTCGCTCAAGAGCTCCAGCAGAAAGGCTTCGAAGGGCTCGTCGGTGCGGTCCAACTCGTCGATCAGCAGCACTGGCGGACCGCCTTCCTGCGGGCTCAGGGCCTGCAGCAGCGGCCGCTCGATCAGGAAGCGAGGATCGAAGATATCCTGGGCAATGCGGCCGCTGTCTCTTGCGCCCGCCGCTTCGGCCAGGCGGATCTCCAGCATTTGGCGCGGGTAGTTCCACTCGTAGACCGCGCTGGCCAGGTCCAGGCCTTCGTAGCACTGCAGACGGATAAGCCGCCGGCCCAGTGCTGCGGCGAGTACGCGGGCGACCTCAGTCTTGCCGACGCCGGCCTCGCCCTCCAGGAACAGCGGCCGCCCTTGCCGCAAAGCCAGATAGAGAACCGTTGCCAGCGGGCGGTCGGCCAGATAGCGCTCTTCGTTCAGAAGGGTGAGGGTGTCGTCGACGGAGGCGGGCAGGTCGTGTGTCATGAAGGCTCCAAACGGGCGGCTGCGGGATCATGATTTTCTGCCCCAGCGCCCTTTTTCTTACCTCAGGGATCGTTCCTTACTTCAGCGACCAGGCGCCATCGAAAAGTTCCGGGCCGATCTCTCGGCCGTAGCGGAAGGCGGCCAGCAGATCCGCCAGGTCGAGCCCGAAGACGACGGTAAATGTCAAGGGATAGCCCTCTTGAACGGCCGGATTGCTGCCCTCAAGGGTAAGAGCCAGCTCCAGCCCGCCTGCGGCGTCCAACGAGACGGTTGCATAGAGGTAGGTATAGCGGAACTCGGCAAGCGCGGCGAGGGCGGACAACAGGCTAGGTTGCTGCTCGCCGGCTGCTGGCAGGCCCAGCCGGGCGGCGGCATCGGGAATGCGTAAAATCCCGTTGCCCACCGCCTGGATCCAGCCGTTGGCGATGGTGATCTCTTCGCGCTCGATATCCAGGGTCAGCGGCAGCTGGCCGATGATACGGCCTGTCAGCTGAACGTCGCCCAGGCCGAGGATGTGGGAAAGCCAGTCGAGCTTGACGTGGGTGATCTCCATGGTTGTGGAGAAAGGATCAGCCGCTGCGTTCACGCGGAAGGGGCTCAAGATCAAGCGTCCGCCTGAGAAATCGGTCTGGATCTCCTTGACGTCGAGCGCCGGTCCGCCCTCGGTATCGACGACGGCGAAGACGGCCAAGAGGGTCTTCAGCGGCACGCCGACGTCCAATTCTTCGATGACGATCAACTGGTCTTCCAAGGTGACCGGCGGCGCAAGACCGGAAAAGTCGAGATCGGCGCTCAGCGCCCCGACACGGGCCGGTAGACGCGTTCCGGAGAGATTCTTCAATGTCATCTTGGCAGCCAACTCCCGGCTCTGCGCCGTCCAACTGCCTTCGGCCGTCAGGGTCATCTTGCCGGTGACCGCCTCCAGTCCCTCCAGCAACGTGCTCAGCGCAGCCGGTTGCAAGCCGTCGGGGTCGAAGGTGACCGGGCCCCAGACCGCCTTGAAGTGCCCGCGCCCGCTCTCGCGATCGTGCTGCAGCGAGGCCGTCAGATCGCTTTGCCCGTTGGGGCCACGCCCCTTGCCGTGCAGCCGGTAGGTGCCGCCGCTTTCGGTCAGCGTGCCGGCGAAGGCGATGCCCGAGATGCGGATGCCGCCGGTGTTGACACTGGCATGCCCGACGGAAAGCTTGCCGCTCTCCTCAACCAGGCGGCCGGGCGGGAAGGGCGCTTCCAGCGAGAGGGCGGAGAGGGCGATGCCTTCGTCCGGCAAGGCGGCTTCCTTGACTTCCAGCTCCAGACGGCCGATCGGGCCGCCGGCTTTGACATCGCTCTCAAGCGCGATGGTTAGGCCTTCCAGATCCAACCGCGCGCCGCCGGGCAGCCCTAGCCGCAGTCCCCCGCTTTCGGCTGTCAGCCGCAGCTGCCAGGTGCCATCGCGCGATCGGGCGATCCCGGCCTCCGTTACCGTCAGACTCACCGCCTTGCGGAGCAAGCTCTCTCCCTCGAGTTGGACATCTTCGATGGAGAGCGTTCCGGGGGCGCGCAGCGACAGCCCGACCTGCCGGTCTTGGCGCTCGACGGCAAGCGGCAATGCGAGGGCCGGCTGTTCCAGCGTCAGGCCCCCGGCGCGCGCGCGGGCAAGGCTGACGTCCAGAAGCAGCATGCTACCCAGATTGTATGGGCTTCCGTCCGAGCTCCCGTCCGACCGGGTGACGGTCGGGGTCTGCGCGGGTTGCTGTTGCAGGGCGATCTCGCCGCTGGCACTGCCTTGCGGTGTTGTAAGGCGATAGGTGAAGCGTCCGTCCAGCGGGGCACCTTCCGGGCGCTCGATGCGGCCGTTCAGTTCCAGCCGGCTGTTGCCCTCCGGCAAGATCAAGATGACGACGGCGTCCTCCAGCATCAACGGCGGGATTGCCGCCTCCGGCTGCGTGCCGACACCGTCGAGCAGTGCGTCGAGGACGGGGGCGTCAAGCGGACCGCCGGCGGCGTTGGGATTGAGGCTGACCCTAAGGCCGACGACGGTCAACTGCTCGATGACGGGGGCCCAAGACCAGACGCGCCAAGTGCCAATGCCTGCGAAGCGCACCTCTACGGCATCGGCGCGAAGGTTGCGGTAGCGTCCGAACACCAAGTCTTCCACCCGGGCACGATCACTGTGCAGGTGGGTAACCTCGAAGCTGGCGTTGTCTAGTCCTTCGGCTGCCAAGATCTGGCGGATCGCCATTTCGGCTGCTTCATGACGCACCAAGAGGAGACTGCTCAGCACCGCGGCCAGGAAGAGGAGGGTAAGCAGCAGAAAGAGGAACGGGCGGCGCATGACACTAAAGCAAGCTGTGGGCGGACCCCCAGCCTACTGCATTTTCATGGCGGTGACGAGGTGTCCCGTGCCAACTGAGGCGTTTGGGGACGACACTCTATCCAGCCAGAACGCCCCTGCGATCTTCCGCGCCAGTTGCTGTATGCCATCTCGCAGAACGGCCATCCGACCGCGGCTGTCATAGGTTCACATGAACAGCGTCAATCGCGAGACAACCGCGCTACGACGCCCCCCTTCGCGCGTCCGAAAAGCCTCTTATCCGCCGGCAGCCGCCACGGCGCGCTTGGCCATGACGCCGATCAGATGCTTGCGATACTCCGCCGAGGCATGAATGTCGCTGTTGAGCGCGCTCTCGTCGGCACTGCTGGTCCCCACGGCCGAGGCCGAGAAGTTGCTTGAAAGCGCGGCCTCGATGGCTCGATCGCGAAACACGCAAGGGCCGGCACCGGTCACCGCGACGCGCACGCTGTCGCCGGTCTGAGCTACCATCACGCCGACGATGGCGTAACGTGAGGCCGGGTTCGGGAATTTGGCATAGGCCGCCTGGCCCGGTAACGGGAAGGACACGGCGGTTACAATCTCATTTTCCTCCAGCGCCGTCTCGAAGAGGCCGGTGAAAAAGTCGTCGGCTGCGATCTGGCGCTTACCGGTGTGGATCGTGGCGCCCAAACCGACGCAGCCGGCCGGATAGTCGGCGGCCGGATCGTTGTTGGCGATCGAACCGCCGATAGTGCCGCGATGGCGCACCTGCGGATCACCGATGCCGCCGGCCAGGTTGGCCAAGGCCGGGATCCTGGCTTTCACCAGATCGCTGGCCGCGACCTCCGCGTGGGTGGTCATGGCGCCGATCGCTAGGGCGCCGCCCTCCTCACGGATGCCGGTCAGCGCCTCAACCGCACCTAAGTCGACGATGTCGGAGGGCTGCGCCAGGCGCTGCTTCAGGGTCGGGATCATGGTCTGTCCGCCGGCCATCAGCTTGCCGTCCTCGGCACTCTCCAGCGCCGCAGCGGCATCCGCCAAGGTGGTCGGGCGGTGGTATCCGAAATCGTGCATCTCGGCTGTCTCCTCCTTCTTATTCCGCTTATTCCGCGGCGGCGGTCTGGGCCAGGCGCCACACCTTCTCCGGCGTGGCCGGCATTTCCAGGTGCATGATGCCCAGCGCATCGGTGATGGCATTGATCAGCGCCGGCGGGGCGGCAATCGCCCCAACCTCGCCGCAGCCCTTCACACCCAGCGGATTGTGGGCGCAGGCGGTCTCGATCATGCCGACCTTGAAGGACGGTAGGTCGTCGGCCCGCGGCATGCAGTAGTCCATGTAAGAGCCGGTCAAAAGCTGGCCGCTCCCGCTGTCGTAGATGCCGTGCTCCAGCATCGCCTGACCCACGCCCTGAGCGACGCCGCCGTGCACTTGGCCTTCGACGATCAGCGGGTTGATCACCTTGCCGAAGTCGTCAACGGCGACCCAGTCCAGGATCTCCGTCACGCCGGTTTCCGGATCGATCTCCACCTCGCAGATGTGGGTGCCTGCGGGATAGGTGAAGTTCAGGGGATCGTAGAAGGCGGTCTCGTCGAGACCGGGCTCCAGATCTTCCGGATAGTTGTGCGGGACATAAGCGGTGAAGGCTACCTCGGCCATGGACTTGGAACGGTCGGTTCCGGCCACCGTGAAGTTGCCATCCTTGAACTCGATGTCCTCGACCGAGGCCTCCAGCAGATGGGCGGCGATTTTCTTGCCCTTATCGATAATCTTGCCGCAGGCGCGCATGATGGCAGAACCGCCGACCGCCAGCGAGCGCGAGCCGTAGGTTCCCATCGCCATGGGGATCTGGCCCGTGTCGCCATGCACGATCTCGACGTTTTCCATCGGCACGCCCAAGGTGTCGGAGACGATTTGGGAAAAGGTGGTCTCATGGCCCTGGCCGTGGGCGTGGCTGCCGGTCAGCACGGAGACCGTGCCGGTGGCGTTGAAGCGCACTTGGGCAGTTTCCCACATCCCTACGCCAGCGCCGAGCGAGCCGACAACGGAGGAGGGAGCGATGCCGCAGGCCTCGATATAGGCCGAGAAACCGATACCGCGCAGCTTGCCGCGGGCTTGGGATTCGGCCTTGCGCCCGGAGAAGCCACGATAGTTGATCATCCGCATGGCCTCGTCCAGCGAGGCCTCGTAGTTGCCGATGTCGTAGGTGAGGGCTACCGGTGTATTATAGGGGAACTGATCGGGCCGGATGAAGTTTTTCCTGCGGATTTCCGCCGGATCCATGCCCAGCTCGCGCGCCGCGACCTCGACGATGCGTTCCAGCGGGTAGGTGGCCTCCGACCGTCCGGCACCGCGATAGGCATCCACCGGCGCGGTGTTGGTGAAGACCGCCTTCACGTTGCAGAAGATCGCCGGCGTGCGGTACTGGCCGGCCAGCAAGGTGGCGTAGAAGTAGGTCGGGATGCTAGAGGCGAAGCTCGACAGATAAGCGCCCATGTTGGCCCGAGTGGCGACCTTCAGGCCGATGAACTCGCCGGTCTCGTTCATCGCCAACTCGACATGGGTGACGTGGTCGCGCCCGTGCGCGTCGGCGAGAAAGGACTCGCTCCGGTCGGAGGTCCAGCGCACCGGACGGCCGACCCGCTTGCTGGCCCACAAGCATACGGTCTCTTCGGCGTAGCAGTAGATCTTGCTGCCGAAGCCGCCGCCGATGTCGGGGGCGATGATCCGAAGCTTGGTCTCCGGAATGCCGGTGACGAAGGCGCTGAGAATCAAGCGCAGTAGATGTGGGTTCTGGCTGGTGGACCAGAGCGTATAGCTGTCGAGGCCGCCATCGTACTCGGCGATCGCAGCACGCGGCTCCATGGGATTGGGGATCAGACGGTTGTTCACCAGATCCAGCTTGGTGATGTGGTGAGCCTTGGCGAAAGCCTCGTCGACCGCGGCCTCGTCGCCTAGAACCCAGTCGTAACAGAGGTTGTCCGGCGCCTCTTCATGGAGCGGCGGGCCGCCCACGGCCTTCACGATCTCCACGTTGGCCGGCAGCTCGTCGTAATCGACCTCCACCAATTCGGCGCCGTCGCGGGCCTGCTCCAAGGTTTCGGCCAAGACCACAGCTATGTGGTCGCCGACGTAGCGGGCCTTGTCGCGCACCAGCGGGAAGTGCGGCGGCGATTTGTGCGGTTCGCCGTGGCGATCGGTGACGGTCCAGCCGCAAGGCAGCGAGCCGATGGAGTCCTGCTCCATATCCGCACCCACAAAGACGTCGATCACACCCGGGGAGGCCATGGCCGCGTCGATGTGGACGCTCTTCACCGTGGCGTGGGCGTGGGGAGAGCGTACGAAGACCGCGGTCAACTCGCCCGGGCGGTGAATGTCGTCAACGTAGCGTCCCTTACCTGTCAGGAAGCGCCGATCCTCGCGCCGCTTGACCGCTTGTCCTACCGATCCATCCGGCATTGTCCCTGTACCCCCTCTAGGCCGCGTCGCCCTGCTGGGCGGCGTGACTGATCGCATTGACGATGTTGTGATAGCCGGTGCAGCGGCAGATGTTGCCCTCTAGCCACTCCCGGATCTCCTTCTCGCTGGGTTTGGCGTTCTTGCTCAGCAGGTCCACGGCGCTCATCACCATGCCCGGTGTGCAGAAGCCGCACTGCAGGCCGTGATGCTCGTGGAAGGCCTCCTGCATCGGGTGCAGGGCATCGCCGGAAGCCAAGCCCTCTATGGTAGTCACCTTGCCGCCGTTGGCCTGAACCGCCAAGATAGTGCAGGATTTGACCGAGTCGCCGTTCAGATGCACGACGCAGGCGCCGCACTGGCTGGTGTCGCACCCGACGTGGGTCCCGGTCAGGTTGAGGTGCTCTCGCAAGAACTGAACCAATAGGGTGCGTCCTTCGACTTCTCCGGACACCTGCCGTTCATTCACCGTCATAGTCACTGTGGGCATGCGTTTCTCCCTGCCTTTTCGTTCGCTCTTCGGGCCTCGCGAGGGGGCTGCTCCAGCAAGGCGCCCACGGTTAGCTTTCGCGATTAGCTAGCTTGAAGTCTATGTCGCAGGCATGGAAGCGTCAAGCGCGAATGCTTTGCAAGGTGTGAATCTTGCGCCTTTGCCGGCGCTTTGGTGCGCCTAAGCGCCCGCACCTGCGAGGAGGGGGCAAGAAACTCAGGTGCCAGCGGCCGCACCTACGGCTGGACCCTATAGACGGCCGGGGCCGAAGATCAACCAAATAAGGCGGCTTCTTGCCTTGCTAGATGAGGTCTAAGCGAAGGGCTGCGTCGGCCAGAGCTTCCAGGCCCATGAGCAGCACGAGAAACAGCACCATCCGATGCACAACGCGCCTACTGTGGCGCGGAAAGTCGCTGCGCATGAAGTTTGCCGAGCGTCTTGCCTTGCACCAGAGCCAATAGGCGTAGAGCGCAATCAGACCGATCGCCCAGGGCATGAGGGCGCTGCCGAAGATGCCGAAGAGGTAGGTGGCATTCGCCAACTGGCCGTCCATCTGCATTTGGCCCGGGGTAATGACGATCATGCGGGCCCAGCCGGCGAGCAGGGACCCGACGATCAGAATGGGCGTCCAGATCCGTCGGTCGAGGCCCGGCCAGACCTTGTCGGGCGGGTCCGCCGGCTCTACGCCGGAGGCTTGTGCCATCGGTGCGACTGCCTAGTTGTTGTGGGTCTCACTGCTGTGTTCGGCTTGACCTGCGTCGTATAAAGGCTCCTCTCCGCCCAGGCCGAAGATTGCCAAGAGGATCAGCGCCGCGACGAAGAGACCAACGACCCAAACGCCCCAGCGTACGCCTTGGCCCACATCCTTGTTTAATACCTCGTCGGATAGTTCTGGCGAAACCTCGACAGGATGGCTGTGGTCGCCGTGATGGTCGTCGCCGTGGTGCGCGTCTGCGACCTGCGTTTCGGTGGGTGCTTCCGCCGCTTCGGCTGCTATCGTCGGTGTCTGAGCCTCCGTCACAGCCTCTTCGACCGCGACAACTTCGGAGAACTTGGTGAAGAACTGCTCCGCCATCTTCTTGGCGGTGCCGTCGATCAGACGGCTGCCGATCTGGGCCAGCTTGCCGCCGACCTGTGCATTGACCTTATAGGAAAGCAGGGTCGCCGCGCCGTCCTCGGCCAGCCTGACGTCGGCGCCGCCCTTGGCGAACCCGGCCACGCCGCCCTTACCTTCGCCGACGATGGTATAGCCGTTCGGCGGATCGATGTTGGACAGCTCCACCTTCCCGATGAAGGTCGCGGAAACCGGCCCGACCTTGGCCTTTACCTTCGCTTCCAGGCCCCCGTCTCCGGTCTTGGTCAGCTCCTGGCACCCCGGAATGGAGACCTTCAGCACCTCTGGATCGTTCAGCGCCTCCCAGACCTTTTCACGCGGTGCCGGGATCGACTGTTGGCCTGTCATCTCCATTGCATGGTCCTCCTCGTGGGGGCGTTCGCAAAAGGCTGTCCTTGCTGCTCTCTTCAAGAACATGTTTGCCCGGTCCGGCGCAAGTCTCTGCACTTTCTAGCCGACTCGGGAAGCGACCCGGGGCCGGCGCCAAGGCACAGGCCTAAGCGGTCAAATTTCGCAGGGGTTGGTCTGCTTGCAGGACATCAAGCGCGACGGCAGCCTTGGTTTGGCCCAACCAACTTGGTCTGGTGCAATCAACTCGTCATACTCGCTGCCTAACCAGAGAGAGAGCAGTAACGCTTGGCGAACGAGGGGGGCTCTATGCGCAAGAGCGGTCTGGGGTGTCGGTGGGGCGGTCCGGGTGCCTGTCTGAGAAGCAGCAGCGATAAAGGTATCGTCATCGCCCTGGCATCGATCGTCCTGGTACCGACCCCAGTCCACGCTGCGGCAGAGGGTGCGCCGCACCTGGACGGCACCGACCTTGGCTTACTGTGGGGCCTGCCTTTCGTCGGGATCTTGCTGTCAATTGCGATTTTTCCTTTGCTGGCGCCAGTCTTTTGGCACCGCAACTTCGGGCGCGTATCGGCCTTCTGGGGGCTGTTGACCGTCGTGCCCTTCGCTCTGGTTTTTGGGATCGATCTGACGATCTTCGAGGTGCTGCATGTCGCGCTCCTCGAGTACATTCCCTTTATCATCTTGCTGTTTTCGCTCTTCACCGTCTCCGGCGGCGTGCGCCTGAAGGGGGTCTTGCGCGGGACGCCTCTGGTCAATACGGGCATGCTGTTGTTGGGCACCGTTTTGGCCAGCTGGATGGGGACGACGGGCGCGGCAATGCTGCTGATCCGCCCGATGCTGCGGGCCAATGCCTGGCGTCAACGAAAGGTGCACGTCTTCGTTTTCTTCATCTTTCTGGTCGCCAACGTCGGCGGCTCCCTGACTCCTTTAGGCGATCCGCCGCTCTTTCTAGGATTCCTGAAGGGCGTCTCCTTCTTCTGGACCACGGCGCACATGTTTGTGCCGATGCTGGTGGTTGCAATCCCGCTGCTGGTTATCTTTTTCGTCTTCGACAGCATTATGATGCGCCGCGAAAGGGTGAGCGCGGCGCCGATGGAGACCCGTGCGGAAGGTGAGAAGCTGGGCTTGGAAGGCAGCATTAACCTGCTGCTGTTGGCAGGTGTGATCGGCGCCGTTCTGATGTCGGGTGTCTGGTCGCCGGAGTTTACGTTCAACATCTACCATGTTCATGTGGAACTACAGAATGTCGTGCGCGATGTCCTGCTGATCGGGGTGGCGATTCTCTCTCTCGTGCTCACCGATAACGAAAGCCGCAAGGCCAATGCCTTCAGCTGGTTTCCTATTGTTGAGGTAGCGAAACTCTTTGCCGGAATCTTCATCACCATCTTCCCAGTGATCGCCATGCTCAAGTCCGGAACCGAAGGGGCCTTGGGCTTGATCGTGGAGGCGGTTTCCGACGGCGATCAGCCGAACAATGTCATGTACTTTTGGATCACCGGAATCCTCTCGTCCTTCCTGGATAATGCCCCGACCTATTTGGTGTTCTTCAACACGGCTGGTGGCGATGCGGCCACGCTCATGGGTCCTCTGGGGAACACCTTGCTGGCGATCTCTTGCGGCGCCGTCTTCATGGGCGCCAACAGTTATATCGGCAACGCCCCGAATTTCATGGTCCGGTCGATCTGCGAGGATCGGGGCGTCCGCATGCCCAGCTTCTTCGGGTACATGATCTGGTCGGGCCTGATCCTCATGCCGCTCTTCGTCGTCGTGACCCTGCTGTTCTTCTAGATCAATGCGAGAGCAGAAGCGGGATGGCGGCGTGGCGCAGCAGATGGCGGGTGACACCGCCGAAAAGAATCTCACGGATGCGTGAGCGGCCATAGGCGCCGGCGATCAGCAGGTCGCAGTCGTGGGCCGCGGCCATGGCGAGCAGGGTTTCGCCGACGCTGTGCTGCTCCGTCAGATCGATCGAGGCGAACTGGATGCCCTGCCGCTCAAGGTACTGCATGATCTCCAGGGTGGAGCTTGCATCTTCGGCACTAGGTTTTACCGTCCCGATCAGGACCGTCTCTGCCCTGTGCAGGATGGCGAGAGAATCGCGCACGGCGCGCACGGCCCCTTTGTTTGCCTTCCAGGCGATCAGCACGCGCTTCGGTGTCCAGTTATTCTCAAACCCCTTATTCTCAAACCCTGGGGGTAGCACCATGACCGGCAGGCCGGAGTTCACGATCACCTCTTCGGCCAGGCGGGTGCGCAGCTTGTCTTCCAGGTGCTGATCCGTGGGGCGGGTAACGATCAGCAGGTCGGCGGCGTGGGCGTGGCGCGCCATGGCGTCCAGATACTCGTCGTCAGCGACGATCCATTCGTGGGCAATGCCGCGGTGCTCGCAATAGTCGGCGAATTCCTGTTCAACCTCGGCAGCGTGGCGCTTCGCACTCTCGTAGGCTTCCTCCAGGAACACGGGCGAGACGCTGCGGCCGGCGATGTGCTGTAGCCGATCCGAGGACCGGGTGATGTAGAGCGCCGTCAGGAAAGCGCCGTGCTGTTCTGCGAGGCTCTTGGCAACCTCCATGCGCGTGGCGTGGTCCCGGTCGTTGGTCAAGTGCACCACGATGGTCTTTAGTGCCATAGCAAGCCCTCCCTCGCCCGATCCTGCGCTTTCCAAGCCTACACCTCTTCGATCTTCAAGCTAGACGGACCGCAGGCCACCCGCAACTCCCCGGCAACCCTTGACCCACTGTGGGGGCCGGTCACATCAAGGGCTATGCAGGCTGCTTCTTCTCCTCTTTCTGCCCGTTCCATTTTACCGTCGGCCAAGCCACGTCTGATCGGCAACGAGATCTATCGCGACTCCAGCTATGGCAGCCGGCATCCCCTGGCAATTCCACGAGTCTCGCTCACTTTGGATCTCATAGCCGCGCTGGGGTGGATCGAAGAGGGCCACTATCTGGACTGTGCGCAAGCGGAGGTTGCCCAGTTGCGGCGTTTCCACGATCCGGACTATCTGGAGGCGCTGCAGCGCGCCGAGCGCCTAGGCGGGCTTTCCGTCGAAGACAAAGAGCGTTACCGCATCGGTCGCGACGGCAATCCTATCTTCAAAGAGGTCTTTGCGCGGCCGGCAACGGCCTGCGGCGCTTCGCTGGCAGCGGCCCAACTGGTTGCCGAGAGCGGCATCGTCTTCAGCCCCGCCGGCGGCACGCACCACGGCCGTCCCGATCGGGCCAGCGGCTTTTGCTATCTGAACGACCCGGTCCTGGCGATCCTGGCATTGTTGGATCGCAGTGTAGCGCCGATCTTCTATCTGGACATCGACGCCCATCACGGCGACGGGGTACAGGATGCCTTTGCCGAGGACCCGCGGGTCTGGACCGTCTCGCTGCACGAGTCCGGCCGCTGGCCGCATCGTCCGCCGGCCGCGGCCGGCGGGCTGGAGGACCGCGGCGGCGGCCAGGCGCGTAACCTGCCGCTGCCCCGCGGCTTCAACGATTCGGAGATGGAGTTCCTGCTTGAGGCTGCCGTCCTGCCGCTGATCGAGCGGGTTGAGCCGGCAGCTCTGGTTCTGCAATGCGGAGTCGACGGCCTGGCAGACGATCCCATGAGCAAGCTGTCGCTGTCCAACCGGGGCATTTGGCAGGCGGTGGCCGCGGTTCGGGGGCTGGCGCCCCGCCTGATCGTCTTGGGGGGTGGCGGCTACAATCCCTGGTCCTTGGCGCGGGCCTGGGCCGGCATCTGGGGATGCTTGACCGGGCGGGCGATTCCGGAGAGGTTGGGGGAGAGGGCGCGTGCCCTGCTGGAGGGTGTTACTTGGCACCACAGTTGGGGACGCGATCCCAAGACGCGCTGGCTCGAAGAGTTAGCCGATCCCCCCAACCGCGGACCGCTGAGCGAGGCGGTGCGCGCCTTGCCGAAGGCGGTTCTGGCCCCATGATCCGTTTTGTTGTCCTATTGCTTCTGGCCGGCTTTGTCGTCCGAACCGCCGTGGCGGTCGAGTTCGCGCGCAGTCAGCTGGTCATCGCCACGCAGGACGGTGCGCGGCATGAGATTGCAGTTGAGTTAGCCGAGACCGACGAACAGCTTATGCAAGGCCTGATGTTCCGCGAGAACCTCGCCCTCGACAAGGGCATGCTGTTTCTCTATCCGGCCGACCGCATTCCACAGATGTGGATGCGCAACACCCCGATCCCCTTGGACATGCTGTTCTTGAGCGGGGACGGAGAAGTCCTGGCCACGGCCAACAACGCGGTGCCGTATTCGGAGGCGATCATTTCGCCTGGCATTCCGGCCGCCGCCGTGCTGGAACTGAACGGCGAGGCCATCGAGGTTTTGGGTATCGAGCCGGGCGACCGGGTCGAGCACCCGCGGCTTTCGAGAGGCCAGTAACAAGACGTTTGCGCGTTCCCTGCGACTGGCGGATCTCCGTCTGCGGTAGCTCCATCGAGCATGCTCAGTCCTTCGCTCGCTCGACGTAGCTGCCGTTGGCAGTCGAAATCACCACGCGGGTGCCGACGCCGATGTGGGGCGGCACCATGGTGCGCGCGCCGTTATCCAGCACCGCCGGCTTGAAGGACGAGCTGACCGTCTGTCCCTTGATCACCGGCTCGGTCTCGGTGACCTCCAGGGTCACCCGCGCGGGCAGTTCGATGCTGACTGGGACGCCTTCGTGGGTGCGTATGCTGCATATCATGCCGTCTTGCAGAAACACGGCCTGCTCGCCGACAATGTCCTTCGCAACGCTCAGCTGCTCGTAGGTCTCGCTGTTCATGAAGGCGAAGCTGTCGCCTTCGTCGTAGAGATACTGGAAGTCGCCCTCGTCGATGAAAGCGCGCTCCACCTGCTCTTGGGTGCGGTAGCGTTCCGTTACCTTGACCCCGTCGGAGAGGCGGCGCATCTCGACCTGCGTGACCGGGGTGCCTTTGCCCGGCTGGATGTTGTCGGCCTTGAGGATGGCATAGAGCTTGCCGCCGACCTCGACGACATTACCCGTGCGCAACTGGTTGGCGTTGACCTTCACGAGGGGAAGATCCTTTCGATGTTCCTAGATTGCGGCTGTCCGATGGACGGTCTTAGCAGCTTGACCCGACAGCGCCAAGGGGGCGCCGCCGCGGAGGGGCTTGCGTGTCATGGATAAGGCGGATTTACTCTGGTGGGCACCGGAGCATTATGCCCGGCGACGCCCGCGCCTGCTAAAGCGTCAGCGAGCCTTGGCGGCGCTCAGAAGCTTCTTCGCGGCACGGGATTTCGTGGAGGTTGAAACCCCTACGCTGCAGATCTCGCCGGGCCTGGAGCCGCATTTGCAAGCCTTCGAAACCAGCCTGGCCGCCCCTGACGGTCGCCGTCGGCGGCGTTATCTGCACACCTCGCCAGAGTTCACCTGCAAGAAGCTTTTGGCAGCAGGTGAGCGGCGGCTCTTCACCCTGGCCAGGGTCTTTCGTAACGGCGAAGCTGCTGCCACGCATCACCCGGAGTTCACCCTGCTGGAGTGGTATCGGGCCGAGCCCGACCTTACGCGGATTATGGAGGACTGCATCGGTCTGTTGCGCTGCTTGGCCGAAGCCTTGGAGATACCGGCTCTCACCTGGCAGGGACGGAACATCGATCCCTTCCAGCCGTTCGAGCGCCTCTCCGTCCAAGAAGCCTTCGAGCATTATGCCGGCATCGATCTTCTCGCCACGGTACCCGATCCTTTGGCCCCCAATACCGCCTATCTCCGCCAGGCTGCCAGACGGATCGGTATTCGTGTCGCTGACGACGATTCCTGGGCCGACTTGGTGACCAAGATTCAGTTGGACTGCATTGAGCTTAATCTGGGGACCGAGCGAGCCACCTTTCTAACCGATTACCCGCTTCCCTTGGCCGCGCTTGCCCGCCCTAATCCCGCCGATCCCCGTCTGGCGGAACGCTTCGAACTCTATGTCGGCGGTCTGGAGTTAGCCAATGCCTTTGGCGAACTCAACGATCCGGTGGAGCAACGCCGGCGCTTCGAGGCCGATATGGAACTAAAGGAGAGGCTCTACGGCGAGCGCTATCCGATTGACGAGGATTTCTTGAAAGCTCTCCCCTTTATGCCACCGGCCTGCGGCATCGCCTTGGGGATCGACCGCTTGGCGATGCTCATGACCGGCGCAGACACGATAGAAGAGGTGCTCTGGGCACCTGTGCGGTGAACCGGAGACCCCCAGCCCTTTCAGCATGGCACCGGCCGGTAACTGCTCGTTCCCCGGTGTCGAGTGTCGTCAGGTAAAACTTTGGCCTTGTGTGGCTCCCTTCAAAGGAGGAACCACGACGGGCGAACAGAGCGCCTAATCCAGGCGGCTGACGGCATAGCTTGAGCGGGCTAGCCATTCGGGATGCGGCTCTACACCCCAGCCCGGACGATCACTTACCTCTGCCTTGCCTTCCACGATACCATAAGGGTCCTCCAGGAACAGCCCCTCCTGCCAAGGATAGTAGTCGCGCCCCTCGATGGAGAACTCCAGGTACTTGCCGGCGTTCGGCAGTGCCCGCAGCAGATGCATGGTGAAGAGGGTCACCAGCGAAAGGTTGGCGCAGTGCGGCGTGACCGGCAGCCCGGCGGCCTCCGCCATTTGGGCGACGCGCAGGGTACGGCATACTCCGCCCAGATAGCAGATGTCCGGTTGCACGATGTCCACGGCCCGCATGTCGATCATGCGGCGCCAGATCGTTAAGTCGCAATCCTGCTCGCCGCCGGTGACGTCGATGTCGAGGGCCTCGGTAACCTGCTTAGTCTGCTCCAATTCCCAATAGGGGCAGGGCTCTTCGTAATGCACCATGCCGTGATCTTGCATCAGATACCCGATCTCGATTGCGCGCTGTGGGGTGAAGCAGGAGTTAGCGTCTGCCATTAGGTCTACCCCGTCTCCTAAGGCCTTGCGGACGGTCGGGACGATGGCTTCGCTGCGGCCCGGCCATTCGTCTCGATTGCGCCCGACCTCGGCGCCGACCCGGAATTTGAAGGCGTCGAAGCCTTGCGTGTCGCGCAGGGCCTTGAAACGCTCGGCCTCCTGCTCTGGCGTGATGTGGCGCTGCATGGAGGAGGCATAGGCCCTGATCGGTCCCGGCGATCCGCCGAGCAGACTGGCGACCGGTTTCCCCACCTGCTTGCCGCGGAGATCCCAGATTGCCGTATCCAGGCCGGCCAGCGCCCGGCAGAGGTAGGAGCCCGGGAACTTGTGCTCTCGCTCGGTAATCAGGTCCAGATGGCCGTCCAGGTCGGCAATCTCGACGCCCAGAGACCAAGGCGCTACCTGGCGATGGAGCACGGTCGAGGCGATATCGGCGTTGTAGGTGGATACCTGCCCCCAACCACTGGCACCGGTTTCGTCGGTAATCCTGACGAAGCCGACATACCGGTTGCAAAAGGTCTCAATGCTGTGCAGCTGCATGGTCGATCTCCCAACGGTGCTGCGGTTTAGGCGGCATCTTCGAGAATAAGGCTGGCGCCCTTGTGCCCGATCATCATTGAGGGGGCGTTGATGTTGCCCGAAGGAATCAGAGGCATAATCGAGGCATCGATGACGCGCAGGCCCTCGAGCCCGTGAACCTTGAGGCGTGGGTCTACGACCGCGCGTGCCGGCCCGGGCCCCATCGCGCAGGTTCCGCAGGGGTGATAGATGGTCTTGGCGTTCTCACGGACATACTGGGTTAGGATCGTTTCGTCCTCGACCTCGGAGCCAGGTTTGACCTGGCGTCGGATGATCGCTTTCATGGCCTTGCCGGCCGCGATTCGGCGAAGGATGCGCGCCGAGGCCACCAACTCCGAGAGATCCTCTCGGTCCGTGAGATAGTTTGGCTGTATCTTGGGGACGGCCCAAGGATCGGCTGCCGCGAGCGCAATGGTCCCTCGGCTCCTGGGGTGGCAGTTGGAGGCACCCAGTAGAAAGCCGGAGAAAGGATCGGGCTGCATCATGGGGCGCGTGCCCTGGGGCACAGTCGTATAGCTCAGCGGTGAGAAATAGAGCTGCAGATTGGGGCGGTTGCGGGTTGCATCGCTGTGTACGAAACCGCCGGCCTGATTGACGCTCAACGACAGAGGGCCGTCGCAGCGAAGAAGATAGCGTAAGACGCTTTCGGCGCGACCGCGCCAAGAGCGCAGCACGTCGTTCAGGGTAGGCTGGGTTGCTTCGTAATAGAGATCGTAGCCTATGTGGTCTTGCAGATTCTGTCCCACCTCCGGGCTGTCAAGCAAGACCTCAATGCCGTGCGCGCGCAGAAGGGCGCCGGGACCGATGCCGGAGAGCTGGAGGAGTTGCGGGCTGTTGACGGCGCCAGCCGCCAGAATAACCTCGCGCCGCGCCTTGAGTGCGGTGGCCTTGCCGCGGCGGTGGAGGCGAATACCTGTGGCCTTGCGGCCGTCGAACAGGACCTGCAAGACGCGCGCCTTGGTCAGCACCCGCAGATTCTTGCGCCGCATCGCGGGATGCAGGAAGGCGGTTGCCGCCGAACAGCGGTAGCCGCCTCGCGTCGTCAACTGATAGATTCCCAGACCGTTCTGTCGCACGCCGTTGAAGTCCGGGTTCATGGCAAGCCCAGCTTCCTTGCCGGCGGCCAGAAAGGCGTTGCAGAGAGGATGAACCTGATGGGCGGTGCTGGTGACCGTCAGGGGGCCGCCTTGGCCGCGCAGCGCATCGGCACCGGCCAGATTGTCCTCCATCTGCTTGAAATGCGGAAGCAGATCTTGAAAGCCCCATCCCGGATTGCCCAGATCGCGCCAGCCATCGTAGTCCTCTGCCTGACCGCGGATGAAGACCATTGCATTGATGGAACTGGATCCACCCAGGACCTTACCACGCGGCCAGTAGGCCGGCTGACCGTCGGTCCCAGGCACTGGTTCCGTTTTGTATTTCCAGTTGAGGCCATCGTGATAGAAGGCTTTGCCGTAGCCAATGGGTATGCGCACCCAGAGATGGCGGTCGCTGCCGCCTGCCTCCAGGACAACGACGGAGAACCGCCCATCCGCGCTGAGGCGATCGGCCAGAACGCAGCCGGCGGAACCGGCGCCGACGATAATGTAGTCCGCTTCCTCCATGGCCGCGCGTCTCCCAAAGCGGTCCCCTAGAAAGAAAATAAAAGCGAGATTCCCTCGCTTGCGGAAGGGTCAATTTTGCGCCTTTGCGCCGACGATCTGTTCGTTTGGCTGCGTTCCAGCCCAGCCCTTAGCCCGGATATCTCATAAGAGACAGGTGTATCGCAGCTTTGAATATGATAAGCTTTTTCGTCGAGAGGGTGTTAATCGGACACAGAGGAAGTCCCCGTTGCCGATAGCGTTTGGTGGCACTGACCCATAAGACACCTGCTCCTTAACTTAACAGCGAAAAAATAATGCTATCCATGCTGGATCTTGAGGGATGAGGTTGCCTGCGGCGGCGCGCGAAGGGGCGTCGCAAGGCCGGCGGATAAGCAGTGGCTGCTCAAGCAATCGGAAGGAAGTTATAGGGCAAAATTCTGGAAATTGCGGGCAGGCATGGGCTGCGTCGGCACAAGCGGCAAGAATTTCGCAATCGGCGTCGTTGCCAAGTCCCTCGCCTAGAATTCTCTCAGACGAAGGTTAAGAAGTGCTACCGAGTGCGTGAGCTTCCGTCAATTGCTGTTGCACAGCGTCGTCGTCCAGAAGCGCGCACTCTGCCAAGGCTTTCAGGTACGTTCGATCGGAAGAGCCCTCTTGCCCACGCGGTAGGCTGTCGAGGAAGACAATCTGCTCCGGCGCTTTGAACCCAATGTGCGAACGGGTGAAGGCGATCAAGTCTTGCTCGGTCGGTGGCTCGGTGTCGGGTTCAAGTGCGACGTAGGCTTGCACCTTCTCGCCCCGGGCCAAGTCGCGCACGCCCACCACGCCGGCCGCGGCGACGCCGGGAAACTGCATCAACACTTTTTCGATCTCGTCCGGCACGATGTTGGGATTGTCGTGCACGACCAAGTTGCTCTTGGGACCGGCGTGCCACAGGCAGCCTGAGGCATCGAAGGTCATGAGGTCGCCGCTGTCGATCCAGCCTTCCAGCCCCAGTGGCGTGAAGGCCTCATCGGACTGCCAATAGCCAGGCGAGAGGCTGCCGGATTTGAGCCAAAGACGTCCGACGCTGTCAGGCGGCAGGGCGATGCCGGCGGGATCGCGGATTTCCGCTTCCACGCCGGGCAGGAGCGTGCCGATGGAGCCGGCGGCGCGCGCCTGCGGCCCCGCGTTCAGGGTGACTGGGCCGGTCTCCGTCAGGGCGTAGTGCTCGCGCAGCAGCTGGCCGGTTGTTTCCTCGAAGCGGCGACGCAGGGCGAGCGGCGCCTTATCGCCGCCGCAAGTCAGCAACCGGATCGAAGCGAAGTCCTTGGCAACAGCATCGTGGTCGCGGATCAGGCGATAGAGTACCGCCGGCAAGAGGTAGGCGACCGTCGGCTGTTCGGCACGCAGCAGCGGCAGGATCTCGTCGGGGTCGTTGTTACGGGCGATGGCGACGCGGGCGCCGCTGGTCAGTGCTGCCAGAGACTGTGTCAGCCCGGCGATGTGGGCGATGGACCCGCTCGCCAAGACCACGTCCTCCGGCGTCAGGCCGAAGCCTGCCGCTAGGGAGGCCGAATTCCAGCCTAGGCTGCCGATGGAGTGGGTAATGCCGTCGATGTGGCCGGCGGCGTCGCGGGTGAAGAAGATGGCGGCCAGAGAGTTGGCCAGGCGTGGCGGGAAGATTGCGGTCTCGGGCTCTTTCTCCAGTAGGCTATCGAAGCTGGTACCGCTGAGCGCGCCTTGGCCGAAGGCAATAATGCCGAACGGCAGCTTGCTAGCCTGTCGACTGGCTGCAATGTCGGCAGCGCGTTCGCGGTTGGCCAGCAGGATGGAGGCGCCGCTGACGGCCAAGACCTCGTCAATGTCTTCGGGACGTGAGCGGTAAGCCAAGGGAGTAGCGACCAGGCCAGCCTTGATGCAGGCCAGATAGAATACGATCACGCCGCAGCGATTGTGCATCAAGGTGGCGGCGCGATCGCCGGGCTTGAGGCCCAGATCGAGGAGGTTGCCGGCCAGGCGGCCGCTGTCGTCTTCCAGCTCCTGCCAGGTCCAGCTGGTTTCCAGCGAGATCAGAGCGGTGGCGTCCGGATCTCCGGCAAGGCCCTGCTCTAGGATCCGGTTCAGATCGACGGGGCTCGCCAAAGGGGGGCCGGCCAGCGGCATCGCTTTCCTCCTTAGAACGGCAGCAGAGTGTAGCTGCTCGTTACGCGCTTGCCCACCGTCGCTTCGGTCTGGTCGTCAGGACGTCCGGTCGAAGGACTCGCGGGCATAGATCTGGATCGCCGCGATCGAGACCGGTGCCGTGGTATGCCCGGCCATGGAAGCCTTGCCGTAAAGCCGCTTGCACCGACCTTTCGATCAGCCCTAGGATGTGCCTGCATTCTACATCGAAGATCCCGATGGTTGTCTCTATGTTCTTTGCCGAAGAATAGTGATTTCTGTTGCTATTGTGCAGCGGTGTGACTCAACTACCGCCAATGGCTGCTCTGCGCCTGGAAGCGCGGGTCTTTATCATTGAAAGCGCCTAGTAAAGAAGAGTTCACGAACGCCGTCTGTCGGCCTTTGCACTCTGCATTAAGGTCTTGACCCCCATGTTTGCCTGTTTCGAGTCCCTGATCGATCCCTACCCGCCGCGCGCGCCGGTGACGCCGCCGGCAAAATTCTGGCCCTTCTGCTGGCACTACAGCAGGGGGATCGGGCCGGCACTCTCCGTAATGGCCGTGACCGCCGCCGTGATCGGTTTGGGGGAGGCCTACATCTACGCCCTTATGGGCAACGTGATCGACTGGTTAGCCTCGGCCGACAAGGAGAACTTCCTGGAGACCGAGGGCGGTCACCTGATCTTCATGGGCGTCTTCGTGCTTGTGGTGTTGCCCTTGTTCGTTCTGCTCAACAACATGATCGTGCATCAGACCCTCATGGGTAACTATCCCATGCTCGTCCGCTGGCTGGCCCACCGTCAGATCTTGGCGCAGAGCGCTTCCTTCTTCGCCGACGAGTTCGCCGGGCGGGTGGCCACCAGGGTAATGCAGACCTCCTTGGCGGTGCGCGAAACGGTTATGCGGCTGTTCGACATCGCGGTCTATGTCGGCTCCTATTTCCTTGGCATGTTGCTGGTGACCGGCAGTGCGGATGTTTGGCTGATGCTGCCCATGGTCGGCTGGCTGATCGCCTACGTTTTTCTGCTGCGTTACTTCGTGCCGCGGCTCACGCGGATTTCGCAGCAGCAGGCCGATGCACGCTCGTTGCTGACCGGGCGGATCGTCGACAGCTACACCAACATCCTGACCGTGAAGCTCTTCAGCCACGCCCGCCGCGAAGAGGACTACGCGAAGGACGCGCTGGAGGGCTTGATGGAGACGGTGCACAGCCAGATGCGGCTGGTCACCCGTCTCAACCTGTCGCTCTACTGCCTAAACGCGCTGCTGCTCGCCACCGTCGGCGGTCTGGCGATCCATTTCTGGCTTCGGGATGCGGTCTCGGTGGGGGCTGCGGCGCTTTCGATCGGCCTGGTCTTGAGGCTCTCCGGTCTGGCGCAGTGGGTCATGTGGGAGGTCGCCGAGCTTTTCGAGAACATCGGGATCGTGATGGACGGCAAGGAGATGCTGGCCAAACCGGTCAGCGTTACGGACCGTCCGGACGCCGAGGCCTTGCACGTCAAGCGCGGAGAGATCGCCTTCGAGCGCATCCGCTTTCACTACGGCAAGGAAGGCGGCGTGATCGAGGACCTGAGCCTGACGGTGAAGGCCGGGGAAAAGGTGGGCCTGGTCGGCCGCTCGGGCGCCGGCAAGACCACACTGGTGAGCCTGCTGTTACGCCTGCACGATCTGGAGGGCGGCCGCATCGCGCTCGATGGCAAGGATATTGCGGGCGTCACGCAAGAATCCTTGCGGGCTTGCATCGGCGTCGTGCCTCAGGATACGGCCTTACTGCACCGCTCCGTCTTCGACAACATTGCCTACGGTCGGCCGGACGCCACCCCGGAGGAGGTGCGGGAGGCCGCGCGCCGGGCCAAGGCCGATGCCTTCATCGCCGGGCTAAAGGATCTCAAGGGCCGCCAAGGCTATGACGCAGAAGTGGGCGAGCGCGGTGTGAAGCTGTCCGGCGGTCAGCGGCAAAGAATCGCAATTGCCCGTGTATTCTTGAAGGATGCACCGATCCTGCTGTTGGACGAAGCCACCTCCGCACTCGATTCCGAGGTGGAGGCGGCAATCCGGGACAGCCTCTTGAACCTGATGGAGGGCAAGACGGTAATCGTCATCGCCCATCGCCTTTCCACCATCGCCGCCCTCGACCGACTGGTGGTGATGGACCGAGGGCGTATCGTGGAGCAAGGCAGACACGAAGACTTAATTGCGTGTGACGGCCTCTACGCGCGCCTTTGGAAGCATCAGTCGGGTGGCTTCTTGCCCAGCGTCGGCGAAGGCACGGCAGCGGCCGAATAGGGCAGCTTGCCTGCTTGCGGCCAAATTTAACTTCCCCACGCGCGGCGCGGCTTTGTTAGTATGTGGCTCGGTCTTGTGCACGTCCACTTCCATTCGCCAGACGTCACTGCCCCTGCTTTGCCAGTAGTCGTCGCAACGATCGGGGAGGCAAGCCGAAGGCTGCGCTTGCAGATCGCCATGCCGACTGGGAGGATGAGAAGGATCGGACAATCCTTGCCGGCAATCGCTGGCTGGAACAACTGGCCAAGGCCGCCGCGCTTGCCGCGTAGACTGAGCCGCGCTCCGTCCGGCAGGAATACTTCGAAGGTCCGGGGAACCGCTGCTTCTGGTGAAGAGAACGAGACGAAGGATCGGGGACACGAAAACATTGAAGGGACCGGCCATCTTCTTGGCCCAGATCGCAGGAGACGAGGCCTCGCTCGACACGCTGGACAGCATCTGTGCTTAGGCGTCGGGGCTCGGCTACAAGGGGGTGCAGGTCCCCAGTCGGGACGGTCGGCTTTTTGACCTGGGGAAGGCGGCAAGCTCCAAAGACTATTGCGACGAGGTCGCCGGCATTACCGGTCGGCACGACATCGCGGTCACGCAGATCTCGACCCACCTTCAAGGCCAGTTGGTTGCGGTGCATCCGGCCTAAGACGAGGCTTTCGACTGCTTTGCTGCGCCCGAGGTGCGTGGCAACCCCAAGGCGCGCCAAGCCTGGGCGGTCGAGCCGATGCTACAGGCGGCCAAGATCTCTCAAAATTTGGGGCTTGATGCGCACGCCACCTTCTCGGGTGCGCTGGCTTGGCCCTACCTCATATCCTTAGCCGCAGCGGCCGGCCGAACTGATCGAGACTGCCTTTGCCGAACTCGGCAAGCGTTGGCGGCCGATTCTCGATGCCTTCGACGCTGCCGGCGTCGATGTCTGCTACGAGATTTACCCTGGCGAGGATCTGCACGACGGCGTTACCTTCGGGATGTTCCTGGATCGGGTGGGCGGACACGCGCGGGCCAACATTCTTTACGACCCTAGCCACTTGGTGCCGCAGGCCTTGGACTACTTGGCCTTCATCGACATCTACCGTGATCGGATTAAGATGTTTCACGTCAAGGACACCGAGTTGAACCCCGACGGCCGGGTCGGCGTCTACGATGGCTGTCGGTCCTGGGTGGAATGGGCCGGGCGCTTCCGCAGCCTCGGCGACGGGCGGGTCGATTCCTCGGTGATCTTTTCCAAGATGGCGGTCAACGACTTTCCCGGCTGGGCGGTGCTGGAGTGGGAGTGCTGCCTGAAGCATCCGGAGGAAGAGGCGCTCTTCATCGCTGATCGTATCATCCGGGTGCCCGGGAAGGCTTTTGACGACTTCGCCGACGGCGGCAGCGGCGAGGCTACCAACCGCCGCCTGCTAGGTCTGGATCAGAGCCATGACGATCGAGGGGCGCATCGGACTGGGCATGATCGGCGGCGGGCAGGGTGCTTTCGTCGGAGCCATGTACCGCATCGCCGCACGCTTGGACGGATCACTACGACCTAGTGGCTGGTGCCTTTTCTAGCGAGCCCGCCGGTGCCAAGGCCTCCGGTCTGGAACTCGGGCTGAAGGAGGCGTGCTGCTACACTGACTGGCGGGCCCTCCTGGTCGGCGAGGCCGCGCGCCCCGACGGTATGCAGGTCGTCGCCATCGTCACGCCGAACCATCTGCATCATTCTCCGGCCAAGACCGCGCTGGCAACCGGTTTCCACGTCATCTGCGACAAGCCGCTTGCGTTCACGCTCGCGGAAGCGCGCGATCTAGCAGCGATGGTGGGGGGCAAGCGGCCAGCTCTTCTGCCTGACGCATAACTACACGGGCTATCCCATGATGCGCCAAGCTCGTGAGATGGTGGCTGCCGCCGATCTCGGCCGTCTGCGCCTAGTGCAGATAGAGTATTCGCAGATTGGTTGACCGAACGGCTGGAGGCAACGGAACGGAAGCAGGCCGACTGGCGCACCGACCCGACCCGTTCCAGGGCCGGTGGCTGCATCGGCGGTATTGGCACCCATGCCTTCAACCTGGACACCTTCGTCAGTGGGCTTAAGCTCAAGGCCCTACTAGCCGATCTCACGACCTTCGTGCCCGGTCGGTCGCTGGATAACAGCGTTCATGTACTCTTGCGCTACAAGGGCGGGGCGCGCGGCATGCTCCGGGCCAGCCAAATTGCGCCGGGCGACAACAATGCGCTGCGGCTGCGCATCTATGGCGAGAGGGGCGGCCTCATCTGGAGCTAGGAACAGCCCAACCACCTTTGGTACAGTCCCTCCGGGCGGCCGGCGCCGCTGATCGCCCGCGGCGGCTGCGGCATTGCTGTCGCCGGACGCGTCACCCGCATCCCGCCCGGCCACCCCGAAGGCTTCGCGAACCTCTACGGCCAGATGGCGGCGGCCATTCGTGCGCACGAGGAGGGAAAAGACCCGGATCCGGCGGTTCTCTTCCCCAGCGTGCAGGACGGCGTCAAGGGTATGGCCTTCGTCGTCGCCGCCGTCGAGTCCTCCGCCGCAGGCGGCACTTGGGTACCGCTATGAAACCCTTACGCTTATGCGGCGCCGGCCCTCTTCAGTCCCTTGGCGCGTGCCCGCTTCCGGGCTTGGGCAACGGCAACAGATAGCTGTAATCCAACCGCTTGCCCGGCAAACTGTACATTTCGGCGGGGAGTCGAAATACCCGGTTTGAGCGGCGTGGGGCCGCTCAAATTTTTCTGCATCGAGAGGAGCGATAGGGCTTGCGATGTTTAGCGATGTATGCTTTACTAAACTGAATTGCTAAACATATCGTAGAGAAGCGATTCCCCACCGGAAGCGCGCCAAGACGGGAAAGCAGTTGTGTGATCGGCAGCCGGAGACGGAGGTCGGGAAGAGGGCCGCGATGCCTTGCGGCCGAAACAAGAACCTGCGGGAGGAGATATTCATGCTGAAGGACGGTTTGAGAATTGCAGCCGGAGTCGGTTTGGCTGCTGGCATCGTCGGGGCGTCGAGCCTGGCGACGGCGCAAGATAAGGAGATCACCCTCTGTTGGGCGGCTTGGGATCCGGCCAATGCCTTGGTGGAGTTGTCTAAGGACTTCACCGCCGCAACCGGCATCGGCATGAAGTACGAGTTCGTGCCTTGGCCGAACTTCGCCGACCGCATGCTGAACGAGTTGAATTCCGGCGGTAAGCTCTGCGATCTCATGATCGGCGATTCCCAGTGGCTGGGCGGTTCCGCCGAGAACGGTCACTACGTCAAGCTGAACGAGTTCTTCGACAAGGAAGGCATCTCCATGAATGACTTCCTGCCGGCTACGGTCTACGCCTATTCGACTTGGCCCAAGGGTACGCCGAACTACTGGGCCTTGCCGGCCATGGGCGACGCGCTGGGTTGGGTCTATCGCAAGGACTGGTTCACCATGCCGGAGTTGCGGGAGGAGTTCAAGAAGCAATTCGGCCGCGACCTGACTCCGCCGACCACGTGGAAGGAATTAAAGGAAGTCGCCTCCTTCTTCCAGGGCCGTGAGATCGACGGTAAGACCGTCTACGGCGCTGCCATCTTTACCGAACGCGGGTCCGAGGGCATCACAATGGGCGTCACCTCGGCGCTCTATCCCTGGGGCTTCCGCTATCAGAATCCTGACCGGCCTTACGAGATGCAGAGCTACGTAAACTCCGACGGCGCGGCCGAGGCTTTGGACTTCTACAAGGATCTCTACGAGTGTTGCACGCCGCCGGGCTACACTGATGCTTATATGTCGGCCAACCTGGATGCCTTCAAGTCAGGCCAGGTGGCGCTGATGATGAACTGGTTCGCCTTCTTTCCGGGCCTCTACAAGGATCCGGTGGTCGGTGGCGACAAGATCGGCTTCATGGTGAACCCGGCAGCCACAACGGAGGCCTCCACCCTCGGCGGTCAGGGCATCTCGGTCGTGGCCTACTCCGACAAGAAGGAAGAGGCCTTGCAGTACATTAAGTGGTTTGCCCAGTCGGAGGTGCAGAAGAAGTGGTGGTCGCTCGGCGGTTACTCCTGCCACGTGGCGGTGCTACTCGATCCCAACTTCGCCTCGACGGCCCCCTTTGCGGCCGATTTCTTGAAGGCCATGTCGGGCGTCAAGGATTTCTGGCAGGAGCCGGCCTACGCCGAACTGCTTCTGGCCATGCAGAAGCGCATGCACGACTACATCGTCGCCGATGAGGGTACCGCAGCGCAAGCGCTCGACCTTTTGATCGAAGATTGGACCGAGACCTTCGAGGACGAAGGTAAGCTCTAACTTCCAAGATCTACCCCCCTTTGGGCGGTCCGCGTCGCTCGACGCGGACCGCCTTCCTTTCGTCATCGCTTTGGCGGAGGTCCCAAGAGGGCGGGTCCGCAAAGTGCATCGGCTGCGATCAAACGGGATCCGCGCAGACTCACATGACGACGCCATCCACCCTCGACAAAGTGGCCGACAGGGCCGCGCGCGCGACGCCGGACAGTGTGGCGCGCCGGATCGGTGGGCTCAGCGACAAGGCCGTCGCTTGGCTCTTCATCGCCCCGACGATCACATTGCTGCTTGCCATCAATATCTTTCCACTTATCTGGACGGTCTATCTTTCCTTCACCAACTATAAGGCCAACCGCTCGGCGCGCGGTTTCCAGTGGATCGGCACGCGCAACTACGAGCGGGTCTTGAACGACAGCGATATCTGGCACACCCTACAGGTGACGGCACACTTTGTTGTCTGGACCATGAGCATTCAGGTAATCTTGGGCTTCGGCCTGGCCTGGCTGCTGAACCGGCAGTTCAAGGGGCATTCCTTCTGGACTACCTTGATCCTCTTGCCCATGATGCTCTCGCCGGCTGTGGTCGGAAACTTCTGGACATTCCTCTATCAGCCGCAAATTGGGCTCTTCAACTATGTAATTGGCTTCTTCGCCGGGATCGATGCCTCCTCCTTCGAGATGTTGGGCAGCGTGACCCTGGCGCCTTGGGCTATCGTCATCGTCGATACCTGGATGTGGACCCCCTACCTCATGCTGATCTGCTTGGCAGGTCTGCGCTCAATCCCCGATTATATCTACGAGGCAGCCGAGGTCGATCGCGCCTCGGCCTGGCGCCAGTTCTGGTCCATCACTGTGCCGATGGTGCTGCCCTTTCTGATGCTGGCCGTGCTCTTCCGCGCCATTGAGAACTTCAAGATGTTCGATCTCGTAGTGGAGTTGACCTCGGGCGGGCCCGGCTCGGTGACGGAACTGGCCTCGATCAACCTGAAACGCGAAGCCTTCGAGAAGTGGCGAACAGGCTACTCCTCGGCCTTCGCGATCATTCTCTTCGTAACCGTCTTCGGGGCCGCCAACATCTACGTGAAGGCGCTCAACAGGGTGAAACAAAGATGAGCGCGGGCGCACAGGCCGCGTTTCGGCCCAAGGCCTGGACCGGGCGGCTGGCCGCTGCCACCGTGATCGTCTACGCGCTGGTCACCATGGTGCCTATTGCATGGATCTTCATGACCGGATTCAAGACCCCGCAGGATTCCATCTCCTACCCGCCCAAGGCGGTCTTCGAGCCGTCGCTGGAGGGTTATGTGAACCTCTTCACCACTCGCACGCGGCAAACGCCGGAATACATGCGATCCTTGCCGCCGCCGGAGACTTGGTACGATGAGTTAGTGCGCAGCCGCAGCATGGTAATCGCTGGGCCCTCTAAGTTCGGGGAGCGCTTCACCAACTCGCTCATCATCGGCTTCGGCTCGACTTTCTTCTCGGTCTTCCTAGGCACTTTGGCGGCCTATGCCTTCTCGCGCTTCACGGTGCCGCTTAAGGACGACCTGCTCTTCTTTATCCTCTCCACCCGGATGATGCCGCCCATTGCCGTGGCGATCCCAATCTTTCTGATGTACCGGACCCTTGGGCTCTCTGACACGCATCTCGGTATGATCATCCTTTACACGGCGGTCAACGTCTCGCTCTCGGTCTGGCTCTTGAAGGGCTTCGTCGACGAGATTCCACGGGAATACGAGGAGGCGGCAATGATCGACGGCTACAGCCGCTTCCAGGCATTCTACAAAGTTGTGTTGCCGCAAATGACGACGGGGATCGCGGCCACGGCCATCTTCTGCCTGATCTTCGCCTGGAACGAGTATGCCTTCGCGCTGCTGCTGACCAGCGGCACGGCGCAGACGGCGCCGCCCTTCATCCCCACCATCATCGGCGAAGGCGGGTTGGATTGGCCGGCAGTCGCATCTGGGACCACGATCTTCCTGCTGCCAGTCCTTTTCTTCACCATCCTCCTGCGCAAGCAGCTGCTGCGCGGCATCACCTTTGGCGCGGTGCGGAAATGAACCGGCCGACGAAACGGCAAGACGAGGAAAAGCCGGGTTTCTTCAAGAGGCTGCTCGGCCTCAGGCGCGGGCCTTGGGAAGCGGTAGCGGCAGTCTTGATCGCGCTCGGCGTGATCATGCTGACCCAATCCTTCTCGCTTTGGCTCTATTCCTGGTCTTTCACCTTCATTCTGGTCGGCACGGGGATGTTCGTCATCGTCAGCCACTTCCGGGAGTAGCGGGCCATGGCGGAGATCCGGGTCGAGTCCCTGCACAAGGCCTTTGGCGACTTCGTCGCGGTGCAGAAGTCCGGCTTCACCATTGCCGACGGGGAGTTCTTCGTAATGCTTGGGCCGTCCGGCTGCGGCAAGACCACGACCTTGCGCATGATCGCCGGCCTAGATCTGCCCACTGGCGGGCGTATACTGCTGGACGGCGAGGACGTTACCTTCAATCGCGCAGCCCAGCGTGATATCGCCTTCGTCTTCCAGCTCTTCGCGCTCTATCCCCACATGAACGTGCGCCAGAACATCGGCTTTCCGCTGAAGTGTGAGGGCGTCGGGCGGCGCGAGATCCACCGACGCGTGGAGGAGACCGCGCGCCTGCTACGCATCGATCACCTCTTAAAAAAGCCGGTGTCCGGCTTGGCCGGCGGCGACCGTCAGCGGGTCGCCTTGGGCCGATCCATCGTGCGTCGTCCCAAGGCCTTCCTGATGGACGAACCTCTGGGCGCTCTGGACGCAGAATTCCGCGCAGCGATGTGTCAGGAGCTGCGCCAGTTGCATCAGCGCATCGGCGCTACCACGGTCTACGTCACCCACGACCAGCTTGAGGCCATGTCGATGGCCGATAAGATCGTGGTCATGAACCACGGTGTGGTAGAGCAGTTCGGCCCGCCGCAGGAGATTTACGACAATCCCGCCACCATGTTCGTCGCCGGATTCATCGGCTCGCCCCCGATGAACCTGCTGCCTTTCCAAGGCAAGGTGGCGGCCGGAGGCCGCGTGGTGGCGATTAACGGAGCAGAGGTCGCTGTCCCGCAATTGGTCGAGGCACCGACGCATGACAAGCTGGTCCTCGGCGTGCGGCCGGAGCACATCCGCTTGGGCGAGGACGGCACTCTGCGCGGTCGGGTCTTCGGCACGGAGTATCTGGGCACCACCCAGATCGTCACCCTGGAGACTGAACACGGGCCGGTGAAAGCGAGGATCTCCTCCAAGATCGAGGCGCAGCCGGGTGAGACCTTCGGACTGTCCTTCATTACCGAACGTCTATCGCTCTTCGACACCGACAGCGGCCGCGCCCTACGCAGCCAAACCGGGGAGGCCGCGCATGTCTGAGGTTCGCTTGGAGGGTGTCACCAAGCGTTACACTCCGGCTGCGTCGGCGGCGGTCGACGATGTCTCTCTGACCCTGACGGACGGTGGCTTCGCGGTCTTGCTGGGGCCGACCGGGGCCGGTAAGACCACCACCTTGCGGCTAGTTGCCGGCTTGGAGAAGGCCGACAGCGGCCGGATTTTCATCGATGACCGCGACGTAACGCAGGAAGCGCCCTCGACCCGCGACGTCACCTTCGTCTTTCAGCAGTATTCACTCTATCCCCATCTGACGGTCTACGACAACCTGGCCTTTCCGTTGCGCTCGCCGGCCAGGCGCCAATCCAAGTCGGAGGTCGAAAAGCGGGTAACCCGGGTGGCGGAGATGCTGCGCATTCCGCACAAGCTCAAGAACAAGGCGACTCAGCTGTCTGGCGGCGAGATGCAGCGCGTGGCCATCGGCCGGGCCCTGGTGCGCTCGCCCTCGGTTTATCTGATGGACGAGCCACTCTCCAGCCTCGACGCCAAGCTGCGCGCCGAGTTGCGGCTGGAACTGAAGCGCATCCAGCACGATCTGGGCGCCACCATCCTCTACGTGACCCACGACCAGGTCGAGGCCATGACCATGGCGAGCCGGATCGGCGTGCTGTCCGAGGGTAAGCTGGTTCAGTTCGGCACCCCGCGACAGATCTACGAGGATCCCGACAGCATCTATGTCGCCGAGCGTTTAGGCACGCCACAGATCAATCTGCTGCCGGTCGATCTGCTACCCAGCGGTGCCATCCTGCCAGGAACTGCCCGGATCGGCGCCCGTACGGAACACCTACGGATCGAGGCAGACGGCAGCGGTGTCGAGGGCCGGGTGGTGCGAATCGAGCATCTGGGCGACCAGAGCCATCTGCACCTGGAGGTTGCGGGCCATGCGCTGACGGCACTGGCTGATGCCCACACTCCGCTGGCCGAGGGTGCAGCGATACGCCTGACCCTGAGCGAGCCGCTTTGCTTCGGCAGCGACGGCCGCCGGCTTAGGGCGTGACAAGAGGGGGGAGTATGGACAGCAAGTTGATCCAGCGATTGATCGAGGCGGTGGTTGACCGCATCGTCGCCGCCGAGGCGGAACTGACGGCCTTGGACCAGGCCATCGGCGATGGTGATCACGGGATCAACATGAAGCGAGGCACCGGCGCGGTCCGCGCGGCCGCCGCCGAACTGGCGGCAAAGCCCGCAGGCGAGGCGGTGAAGGACGCCGGCATGCAGTTGGTGATGAAGGTGGGCGGCGCCTCGGGGCCACTCTACGGCACTCTGCTCATGACCTTGGGCAAGCTCTGGCCCGACCCGCTGGAACGGGCCGGTCTAGCCACTGCCGTGGCATCCGCCCTGGAGGCGGTGAAGGCGCGCGGCAAGTCGGAGCCAGGGCAGAAAACCATGCTGGATGTGCTCTTCCCGGTGAGCGAGGCGCTGGCGGCCGGCAAGAGCCCGGCAGCGATCAAGGCGGTCGCGGCAGAAGCTGCGGAGGCGACGGTGCCGATGCAGGCTGTGCGCGGTCGTGCCTCCTTTCTCGGCGAGCGCTCCGCGGGACATATGGATCCCGGCGCGCGTTCCAGTCAGTTGGCGGTCGAGGCCGTCTGTGACGTTCTGGAGGCCGCCCAATGAGCGATAAGGTCGGAATCGTCATCGTATCCCATTCGCCGGAGGTGGCAAAGGGCACCGCCGACATGGTGCGCCAAATGGTGGGCGCAGCAGTGCCTCTAGCCCACTGTGGCGGCAATCCGGACGGAGGTTTGGGCACCGACGTCGCCAAGATCGTGACCGCCATCGAAGATGCCTGGTCGGAGGCCGGAATCGTGCTCCTCGTCGATCTGGGCGGCGCCGAGACCAACAGCGAGATGGCCATCGAGATGCTGCCGGAGGAGCGCCAGGCCAAGGCCGTCATCTGCAACGCCCCGCTGGTCGAGGGCGCGATCATGGCCGCGACCGAGGCCTGGGGCGGCGCGAGCCTGGCCGAGGTGCGCGCGACCGCAGAGGAGTTAAGCCCTGCGTAAGGATCGGTTTGTACGGCCGTGCTCATGCGGCCAGCGGACGGCACCGGCCCGGAACGAAGCGATGAGCAGAGCTGATTGCGACTGAGCTTGAAAGGAATTGGAGAATGAGTGACAGAGAGAAGGCCACGGCCTCAGCCTTTATGACCCATGAGGTCGGCTTGCATGCGCGTCCGTCTGTGAAGCTCACCAAGTTGGCCAAGACCTTCCCGGCCGGCATCCAGTTGGCCTTAAGCGAGGAAGGGCCCTGGATCGACGCCAAGTCGATCGTAAGGGTCATGGCCTTCCAGGCGCCGCAGAACACCATGCTCTACTTCCGTGCCGTCGGCGATCGGGCCGAAGAGGCACTGGCCGCGTTGGTCAAGTTGGTAGAGGACGACTTCGAGGTAGAGGTGGGAGGCGAATCGGCGTGACCCAGCTCCGGTTCAACGGTGTCGTCGGTTCGCGGGGACTCTTAGCGGGGCCTCTCGCGGTGCTGCGCGATACAGCTGCGCAGGCGCGCGACGCCGGAACGCCGGAGCAGGAAGCCGCGGTGCTGAAAGCGGCAATCGAGTCCTCCGTCGAGTCCTTGTCGTTGTTGATCGCCGAGAGCGAGGGCGCGGCCGCCGAGATCTTGGCCTTCCAGGTCGCTATGCTGGAGGACGGGGAGCTTTCCGCCGAAGCTTTCGCGGCGATTGCCGGGGGCACCGCGGCCGATGCGGCTTGGCGCGCGGCTTTGGCGGCTCAGATCGAAGTCTTTGCCAGTGCCGATGACGACTACTTTCGCGCCCGCAGCACCGACTTGACCGATCTGCGCGACCGGGTGCTGCGCGCGCTTTGCGGTTCGGAGGAGGGGGATGTTGGCCTGCCGCCGGGCGCCGTGGCGCTCGCCGACGACCTGACTCCCTCGCGCTTCCTTGCACAGGAATGGGCTGGACGCGGAATCGCACTCAGGGCCGGCAGTGCCAGCAGCCATGTCGCCATGCTGGCCCGTGCCTACAGCGTGCCGATGGTGCTGAACCTTAGGGATGTGCCAGAGGCCGAAGGGACCCTGGCTCTGCTGGATGCGGAGGAGGGCGCTGTGACCTTGGATCCGGCCGCCGGGGAGCAAGCTGCCTTCGCCGCACGCTGCAGCGCCCTTGAGGCGTCGAAGATTCGGCAGGCCGCCTTCCTGACCGCGCCCGCCGCGACCGCCGGTGGTGCGCCGGTCGGCATCTTCTTGAATGTGACCCTGCCGGAAGATCTGGAAGGGTTGGACCCAGCGATTTGCGACGGCATCGGCCTGGTGCGCACCGAGTTTCTCTTTCATGGCCACGAAGGCTTGCCGGACGAGCAAACTCAAGTCAACGCCTACGAAAAGATTCTACGTTGGGCCCAAGGACGGCCGGTTATCGTTCGCACCCTGGATGCCGGCGGCGACAAGCCCATCCCCGGCTTGACGCGAGAGGAGGAAAATCCCTTTCTCGGTCTACGCGGCCTGCGCCTCTGCCTGGCCAGGCCGGAGGTCTTCAAGGTCCAACTGCGCGCTCTGCTACGGGCCGCGCCTGCCGGTACCTTGAGGATCATGCTGCCGATGGTAGCTTTGCCGGAGGAACTGGAGGAAGCCCGCGCTCTGCTGATCGAGGCCGCAACCGAGGTGGGGTTCGTCGGCGACTTGCCGCCGCTGGGCATCATGGTGGAGATCCCGGCTGCGGCGCTGACCCTGGATCGCTTCGCCATCGACTTCGCCTCGATCGGCAGCAACGATCTGGTGCAGTTCACCCTCGCGGCGGCACGCGGCGGCAACGGGCTGGAGCGGTTGCAGCGTGCCGACTATCCGGCGGTGCTGCGGCTGATCGCCGAGAGCGTCGAACGGGCAGCACGCCGGGGCATCGAGATTGGCCTTTGCGGCGATGCTGGCGGCGATCCGGCCCTGATCCCGGCGCTGTTGGCGACCGGCCTGCGCCGGTTCTCCATGGCACCGTCGGCCGTAGGGGCGGCCAAAGAGGCGATCGCCCGGTCGGCCGATCATGGATGATGCCGTCCGCCGGCGCGAGATGCCGCAGCGGCAGGCAGTCGCCGACTACAAGGCGATCCTCAAGGACATCATCGGCCGCCGCCCTTCCGGCCTGCGCGGCCGCCTGGCCGAGGCCATGGGCAAGAACCGCAGCTTTGTGACCCAAATCACCAACCCGGCCTACGAGACTCCGGTGCCGCTGCGCCATCTGGAGACCATCTTCCGCATCGGTCATGTCTCGAACGAGGAGCGCGTCGCCTTCCTCGCCGCCTACCGCCGCGCCCATCCGGACCGCCTGCAGACCGGCCATCCGCCCGCCATCCGGCATTTGCTGCTGGAATTGCCGGACCTGGGCGACGAAGATCGCAACCGCAAGCTGGATCGCCTCCTGCAAGAGATGGCGGTGCAAGTAAGCCAACTGCTAATGGATCTCAGCCGCCTACGAAACTATCCCGATTGGGTGGCCGAGTGGGAGGGGGCCTGCTGTGCCGCCCAAAAAGCCAAACACTGCACGGAGGAGCCGCCATGAAGAAGATCGTCAATGCCGTCGACGATGTCTTGACCGAAAGCCTGCAAGGCTTTGTCGCTGCCCACAGCGATCTGGTTGTCTTGGGCAGGGACGGCAAGTTCGTCCGGCGCCGCGACCCCACTCCCGGCAAGGTCCAATTGCTCTCCGGCGGCGGTTCCGGACATGAGCCGTTGCATGCGGGCTTCGTCGGTTTGGGCATGCTGGATGCTGCTTGCCCCGGCCAGGTCTTCACCTCGCCGACGCCCGACCAGATGCTCGAAGCCGCTAAGACACTGGCGCCGGAGGCCGGCCTGCTCTTGGTTGTGAAGAACTACGAAGGCGATGTCATGAACTTCGAGATGGCGGTCGAGATGGCCGGCGATCTCCTCGGCCCCGTCGCCACAGTGCTGACTGATGACGACGTTGCAGTCGAGACCTCGACCTTTTCCACCGGCCGCCGCGGCGTTGCCGGCACCCTCGTGGTCGAAAAGCTGGTTGGTGCTGCCGCTGAGGAAGGCGCGGATCTGGCAGCCTGCCAAACTTTGGGCACGCGCGTCAATGCCGCCACCCGTTCCATGGGCGTGGCGCTTACCAGCTGTACCGTTCCTGCCGCCGGCAGGCCTACTTTCGAGTTGGGCGAGGCCGAGATGGAATTGGGGGTCGGCATCCATGGCGAGCCCGGCCGCCGGCGCGTCCCGCTGATGAGCGCCGACGCCATGGCCGAGGAGATGATCGCCGCCCTGCTCTCCGACTACGCCGACAGGCCCGACGAAGTTTTGCTGCTGGTCAACGGCTTCGGTGCCACCCCCTTGATGGAGTTGTACCTTCTCTACAAAGCTGCCGCCGATCGGCTCACCGCCTCCGGCGTCAAGGTCGCCCGCAGCCTGGTCGGCAACTACGTCACTTCCCTCGATATGGCTGGCGCCTCCCTAACCATCACGGCTCTGGACGAGGGCTTCGCCCGCCTGTGGGATCGGCCGGTTCATACGGCGGGGCTTAGGTGGGGATGTTAAAGGGTAGAGGCGGAAAGAGAATTCGTTCCAGGCGCGGTTAGCGGTGCGGCCGCACGCTTGCGCTTCCTAATTCTCCTTCCGGCTCTTGTCTTCTCCGGTTCCGGTTCTCGCTCCGATCATCCGCGCCCCTGCCCAAGGCCGGCGGACCGACTGGAGCATCGGCCTTTCAGGCCGGCGCAATCCTCCGGTCGCCAATGCCCTCGGATCGCCATCGGCCCTGCGCTGCGCTACCCCGAAGGCGCGTGCAGCCCGCGATCTTCCGCGATATTAGCCACAGCCCTGCTGACCGGCGAACCAAGACGCGACCCAAGGAAACACCGGGGCGTCACTGCCGCCTTATCGCGATATGGAATCGATCAGCGGACTCCTCTAGCCTATCTTGGCTGTGTGCCCCAAGCCGCCGGGTCGATCCGGCCGGTGATGGCGGGGCGATCAGGGCTGAGCCGAATTCGCGGAGCAAGGCGATGTAAAGCCCGGGGAATGGCGCAGGATTACCATACGCTATGACTACGATGCCAGGAATTTTATATCTTCCCTCTGACTCGCGGCAACTGTCTGCCATGGGTTATGAGTCCGAAGCCTAGGATGATGAACTGTATAGTTTCCCGAAACCAAATAGTGATTATTCGCGGCAGCTAATCACGGGACCAACGCTTAACACTGTTTTCTGGTCAAAAGTGTGCACAACCGCAAACGAAATATCGGCCAGGCGAATCGCCTGCGACTGAATGGAAGAGGAGAAGTCAAACGGCATTACTCGTCCGCTGCGCCAGAATCCGAAGCCCTGATCAAGACGAACCTGGAGTTTCGAACCGTCGGCCCAATTAAGGGTCAGCCGGCGTTCGTGCGGCAAGGCCCTGCGGCCCCGTAGGACTAGACTGCCCTGCAGATCTACCTTTGCGAACATAGTCTTCATAACCCTGCAGCGGTCATCATCCAACTGCCAATTGTCATGCAGTCTCCCAGAGTACCTCGATTGGCCCGTCTGGCGTGGCTGCATCGAGGATACTTCAATCGGTGTGTCGTTGCAGATGCCGGGAATACTCCGGACGACCTCAAATAACAGGCGGATTACCAGAGGAGACAGAAGATACCGATCAGAATAGCTCACCGTCGATGGGGATTCTTTCGTCAGAAGCTGGCGCGCGTCAGGAGTAAATTTCTGGATCAACTGCCAAAACTTGCTTCCGAAGCCGGAAACGGTACCATCGAGCTGACCGCCAACTGCAAACTCCCTGACCTCGTGGCCTATCGGCGGACGAAGATCGTCAACTGAAATCGCATCATCCGCATCGAGACGTCGATGAGAACCTCGGATCAATGGCGAATCGACTGTCTGCCCCCAGTTGTCATTCGGTGCTACAGAATCCATCTCCCTGGTTGCCCAAGCCATAGCACGGTCTGCTTCGTTGACAACTGCCAACAACGTCCAATCTCCCAAGCCTGAGCCCTTTCGAGCAATATGGACAGTTGCGCCGCTCCGCATAGTCAGGGCGTGCAGGTGCCTGAGTTGACTCGTTGACAACCGGCCGATCGCGTCTTGCTCGACAAGGAGTTCAACCTTGCAGCCAGCGTGAAGCGCCCGGTCGACCAGCAGTCTCGCAGACCAGCTATCGAGTTCCCAAAGATCGCTATCGCCGCCGAGTGGAAGCTGGAGAAGGTTCCCAGGCTTAAGCTGCCCGGAAATGGCACCGGCTACCTCCCGGACTTCAATGGCGGACGATGAACCGAAGACCTGCAAGTCCTCAGGCATTTGCAAACTCGGAAGGACGCGGCTCTGTAGCAGGTCGAGTGCGCTCTTCCGGTCCAATTTGTCCATGTGAAACCTACTGTCCTGCGTCAGGATGCAGGAGGAACAGGCATTCACGCAGCCCCTATTGCTACAATTTAGCTGCCGGGAGGCTTCCTGCAGTAGGTCGTGAATGCGGTCAGCGGCTTGGGTTGCCAGACCCGCTCCGCCAGAAGCCTGGTCATAGAGAAAGATGCTCCAGCAGCCCTGTCCTTCTGGACCGCTCCTGTAAAGGGCAGACCAACCAACCTCACTATTCTCGACGCCGAGATCACGGCACAGCGCTTCTCGCAGAGCGATCGAAACTGAGTGGGCAGCATGTTCGTGCCCGCGCCTGTGACTGAGGTCAAAGACTTGGAGTTCGAAAACGTCTGTTTGCGAAAATGCGCCGAGCGCCAAATGCCGGCGGATGGCGAAGTGGGACTGTGTCCCGGTGCAAAATTGCTGGCCACTACTTAGAGGACGATGTTCCTTCATCCTCTGGCTCAAAGGTCGGAGCCCCTGCGATGTTGGGGGGTGTTCCGGTTCGGCCCTTCCACAATGCAGGCACAGGGCATAGCCATGCCCTTGTTGGCCTAGAGTCGAGTGGAACACTGAGCCCCTACGGGTATGCCGCATGCGCCCGACCTCAGGATTGGGGAGCGGTGTCCAGCGTGCGTCGTTGGCTGAAATATTAGGCTCTACCGGACGCACGGAATCGATCTGTGTCACATCGGTATGGGGACGATCGGCCGTATCGATCGTGAACCCGGCCGGCTGCAGATACTCACGGCGCTGCAGATTCTGCTTGCCGCACTCTGCACAGTGGGAAGGCTTGCTTGCAGCATCGCCAGACGCGTTGCAGCTTTGGCAACGCCAAGCCCAGCGTAATGCCTGGGGTAGCCGGCTGTCGTCGTCGGGGCGGCGCCAATTCAACCGCACACCGGCGCATCGATAAACAAGCCCATCCAGCACGACTTCTGCGCCCGGTGCATAATCCCTTATGGCAGTCCGGAGTTCGCGAGATGGGCTGTCCCGAAGCAGAAAGCGGTTGTCGTCACCGGGCAACCGCCGATCGTCTCTCCTGCCAAGCCGTAGCAGAAACGGCACTACGTTCGTTGGATAGCCATAGGCCGGGAGAAAACTGCGCCCGGCAAGCTCACCGAGCAAATAGGCGGAAGTCTGCCGTTCCAACTGATTGAGAAGGCGTTTGCGATCCGCTGAACCATCGCGAATGCCTGCCAGTTCCTCAGCCAACGCATCCACTTCGCCCTGCCATGACACCTGCAGGCCGTTCATATGGTTCGCGCATTCCCCGAACAGATCCGCCTGTTGCTTGAGCGCGGTGCCCCACACAAGGCGGCCGAGCCCCTTAACGATTGGCTCGGGCATCCTTGCGTCAGCTAGACACCAGGCGATAAATCTATCCGCGATGGATTTCCGCGAGCGTTGCAGAGCTTTTTTCTCCACCACTCGCCCGAAGAAGAAGCCCGGTTCCAGCTTATGGAGCTCTTCCTCCTGCTGCAAACGCAGAAAACTGCTCAAGAGATAGGCATTGACATGGCGTTGAACCACGATCGGACTGTCGAGCTTGACTTTTGGAGTTCTCAAATTTGCCGTCAATGGCCGCGTGGGCTCAGTAAAAGTTGTCCGGCCCAGCGGTTCGTCCCGGACAAATGTCAATGCCAGGGACATCGCCTCCGAACGGCGGCCTGCACGACCGACACGTTGCCTGTAGTTGGTCGGCGAAGGCGGTACATTGGTATTGACCACGGCCGCCAACCCGCCGATGTCGACGCCCATCTCCATTGTCGTAGAGCAACTGAGGAGATTGATACGCCCTTTCCTGAATTCCCGTTCGTAGTAGCGAAGTCGTTCACTTGGCTGTTGCGCAGAATGCTCTGCTGCCAGGTATGGGCGCTCAAATCGCGCAACTCTGTCGTGCAGGTTGGACCAGACCCCGGCCTCGCGAAGGTCCCGTATCTCTGGATCGGTGCTAACCCATTCCGACACTTCCGCCTCGTCACCGGAGTTCTTCGGAAAGGAAACAGGCAGTTTCGGGAAGGTAATTTTTTGGCATTCCAAGCTGCCAAATTCCGTCCCAGACGGCTGGTATGGCGATAGGCCGCACACGGTGTCGTCCAAAACCGATCACGTGATCGGACATAGCCACCCATGCGTGACGGGCGCAAGCCGAGCGCCCCGCAAATCCAGTTGAAAGCCGCGTGCGCCTGGGCGCGGCACAAGAACAGGTTGGAGATCGGACCAGGCTTGCCCTATACAAGCGTTCAGTCGGTCGCGGTCCGCCGGAACGGCCGCATCGAGGTTCAGAATGTACGATAACAGCGAAAGGGCGTTCGATTGCCGGCCACCAGGCCGGGCTTGTGGCCAGCGTCTATTGCCTTCCGGAACGCCATCGAAGTGTGGCGGCAGGACAGAGCGGACTGGACTGCGAATGCCGAGCCATCGTACGTCTTCTCGATCGACAGCGACGGCAAGATTCCCGCGCACAACATGCGTGAGCAGATAGCGCAAGAATGACTTCCACGCATCGATCTTGAGATTGGCGGAAGAGAAGGCTTCTGGAATATGCCGGTCTTCAAGTTTCTCTATTGCCTCGAACCTGAGCCAGGCCAAGCCCATTCTCTCGGCACTGTTGGCACGCTTTGGTCTCTTCCTGAGTTCTCTCAACAGCAGCAAGTGGCTCAGTCGTTCGCTGTCAACAAATCGATCGTCGCGCCAAGCCCATACGGCCTCCTGAACCCAATGCTCGAAATCCGGTTGACTGGAGAGATTACGGACTAGGGCTTCCCATGTGATGCCACGCCGCCGGCCGCCAAGACTTATCTCCTCAAGGCGGCGACGCTTCCGATCGTAGAATTCTTTGATCTCCGGTTGTTCCTTGAGTGCTTCTAGCTGCGCTAGATCGTTTTTTATCTCGGTGATCTTCTCACGATCCTCGTCCGACAATTCGTTATTCTGGACGGCGTGATAAATCACCGACCGCACAAAGTTCCGCTCGCTGTCCTGTTGTAGCCGTGCAGCGAACCGCGCCGTGCCTTGCCTGCTGTCGGTGAAGCTGATCAATTGACGGCCATTCCACGGCAAAGGCCCATCTAGTTGTGTCGTCGGCCGCTCCGGCAGTTGCTGGAGTAGGTTGGGGATCGCATTCCCAAGCAGGAAAGGTGCACCGAAACGAAGACGGCGCAGGAAATCCGACCGGCGACGGCTTCCCGAAGCACCGCACGAAGCGCAGCGATTTGCCTCGGCGATCCGGAGTTCAAGAGCGCCGTCGCTGCGCATGTCCAGAATGTCGCCGGTCGAGGCGTTCACCGAAATCGGCCAGCTAACATCGGGCCTAGCACGCCCGACGATTAATCGCCTGTCGGATATAGTGTCCGCTGTTTCATACGGTTCGCTTTCGTCGTCACCGTCATCATCGCCGCCGGCGTCTGCAGCGGCAAGTTCGCTTCCCTGCGCGAACTCGTCCTCAAGTTGATGTGGCCGGTATTGTGCAAGTCGTTTCCCGTCGATCTCCTCCGCCAGAAGATGCGGCTCGCCGCACTCATCGCACGCTGCCAGTTCAAAGAGGATTGATCCGCAACTCGCGCAGTTGTCTTTTTCCTCAAGAAACACGGCTCCCCAAGGCCAGTCCTCATCGGGAAGCGCCTTGTCGAGCCGCTCGGGACACTCCCGGTTAGAACAGACCCAGAGACCAGGTTGTGCCCTATGGAACAGATGCAGGCGTACCGGCAGCAGGCGTTTCTCACCGACGTGCAGTTCAGCCGCCGTCTCCACAATGTTCAGCGCGTCTCTGCTCCGAGAATCATCGTTAAACAGCAGCTTTGCAGCTCCGGAGATCGCAAGCGGTTCGCCGTCTGCTAGGTGATTGCGAAGGCGACGGAATGGCTTTGCGCCAACCAAATGAGTAAGCTTCTCAGTATCGGTGAAGCCGTTTAGCAAGGCTACGTCGACGTCGTCGCCTGTCGGCGACGTTTTTAGCCTGGGTACGTCTCTTTTGCCGACGACAATGCGTACCTTATTCGCTGGAATTCCTGCCATGTCGGCCAGAAAGTGGCGCAGTTCTTCTTCGACGGTTTCGCCCGAGCCGATCGTGGCCGAAGTCGCCACGAAACGGACATCTTCGGCGCGTACTTCGAAGGCTTCCAGGACGCGCCTGAGCAAGAGTGAAATTTCTGCTGCCTGCGATCCGACATAAGTGTGCGCCTCGTCGAGCACGATCCAACGCAGTCTGCCTTTCGACTGCTCGATGATCGGTGCATCGATCTGCCGGATCAGCATGTACTCGAGCATCGTGATGTTGGTCACGAGAATCGGTGGTGCGTCGTCACGCAGCGTTGCCCGGTCTCGCACTTCGCTTGGAAAGCGTCTCGATTCGGCCTCCGGCACTTGCTCCGGCGTTCCGCCGTTGTAGAGGCAAAAGCGAATTCGCCCGTCGAAGTCGTGGGTCCAGTCCAGCAGGCGTTCACGCTGACTATTAATTAGCGCATTGAGCGGATACAGCATCAAGGCACTGACACCACGCAGCTGATCTTGTTCTCGATAACGTTGAATCAAATCCTCGAGGATCGGTATGAGGAAGCATTCGGTCTTACCCGACCCGGTGCCGGAGGTGACGAGGACCGACGACGGCGGTTCCGCCAACAGCGTCTTCCAAGCATCCAACTGGTGAGCATAAGGATGGGTTGACCTAGCAAGTCTGTAGCGATCGTCCCTCAGGTCGGGGAAATGTGGGGTCTTGCCGTCGAGAACATCCAACAGCTCTTTGCTGAGCAGGCTGTCCGATAAGTCTGCAAGGCTTCGATCGGCGGGCAACCAGCCGAAAGCGCCCTCTAGGACTGGATCGGCGAGGAAGCTTCCGGGCTCGCCTGGCTTGGCAGAAAGCGCCTTGCGCAAAAAACCGTTCAGGGGGCGCGACCGGATCCCAGCTTGGCTAATGATGGCATCGGCTGAGCGCTGGCAGAGATCTTCTAGGAACTTGTAGATGCCTCTTGTCATTGCGCTCTCCTGCCATTCACAAGCTCTCAATTCCTCGGATCTCGCGCAAAATGCAGAATGCCCAACGGATAGACGCGGTCGAAGTAGGTCTGATCGAAGCGCCGCGCCTCCCGCACCGAACGACTTAATTCGGAATTCGATGGAAGCCCATGAGCTGCGTAACGGGCTGCAAGCAAGGGAGCTGCAAGTGCCGGAAGCATGTGCGGGGCAGCATCGGGCAGCAAGCTACATACGTCTTGGATCCTCGATTGTAGGATAGACCAGGAAGGCCACTGGCGGTCAGAATTCCTAATCATGAAGGACTGGCATTCGCCGGCCAGCGTAACGCTCTCGCTCGCGTCCTCCGATGGCGGCAAGCTGATCCCGGTTTTTTGAGAGATCGCACGCACCGTGGCGTATAGACGCGGTGCCGCATCCGCAATCCAGATCAGTCTTTCCGCCACAAACTGCCCGGCAAGGCGATCGTGGTCTGGCACGCCATGCATTTGCAACGATTGCGACAGCGTCTTAAGACAAGCTGAGAACGCCCCGACCCACTGCTCTATCGGCACCAAACACCAACAAAATGGCACCTCGTCCTCCGGCTATCAAATAATACATGTAAAGCGCGAGGGCACCAAACACCAACAAAATGGCAGCTCGTCCTCCATATTGACAACCGCTTCGATGGAGCGACGGTCCTGCCGACCGGCCAACATCGCGACCAAGGCTTTGGGATCTGCGGAAAGCGCTACCAACCAATCCAAAATGGTCAACGATAGCTTGCCTTTATATGTGCGCAGCGCCGCATCGAACTGTTTCCAATCGGGATCGAGCGGATCGGCTGCAATTTGCTCCAGATGTTCAACCATCGCCGCCAGTCGCACGTTCTTGTCGCTGAGCAAGACGCAAGCAACGAAAGGCTCTTCCGCTCGTTCATGTTTGCCTTGCGGTGGGATTACGATTGGCCGCGTTCTCGGCCGTCCTCTCACCTCACCCCAAAGCAGAATGGGCGAAGCGGAGATCGGTACACTCGTCATTTGCGTAAGATTGGCTGACGATAGCACACCAAGCGTGTTCGGTGACTGTATAAGGTCGGTCAGGTCTGCGGTCAGGATCTCAACGCGCTCCGCACCTTCGTCGCGTAGCTTTTGAACGGATTGTGCCGCTAAATGAACATTGCGTGTCCCGGAGGTTTCAAGGGACAAGTCGAAGCGGCCAAGTTCAATCCGGGCATTCTCAAGCTCAAGTCGGATATGAGCGTCGAGATCGTCGCTCTCCGAAAGCAGCGCCTCGAACTCGGATTGGTGCGCCGCGATCGAAACCAAACCTTGGACAGGAACGGCATAACTGAGATTCTGTCCGCGGCCGACAGCGAGAAGCTTAGCAAATAGCAGAGACTTCAAAGGTGCCGAAGCTCTAAGCCCTGCCAGCTGATCAAGTCTATAGGGCACATACGATCGCTCTATCCAACTACCGTCGGCAGTAATGAAACCGACCCTGTTCCCAGGAAAAGGCACGCTCATTGGTCCAGTCGCGCCTGTAGGAAAACGGATGTCGATCGTCAGATGGGATGGCGGCGCATTCGGCGAAGCGATGTCTAATCCATACACGCTTTCTGCGCGACGGGGCTGAATGTTCAGATCGTCGCATTGCTCCACCCAGATCTCCGCGCCTTCGAGGCCATAAAAATGCAAGCTACCCTCACCTGCACCTCTGGCACTGACTTCCAATCTGAACTCGTCCGGCAGTACGATCGCCCTCGCGCTTGCCTGCAACTCCTCATTCACGACGACCGCGATGTCGATCGCTCCGACGGGTGGCCGATTTCGATCCAATATTGTCCATGATTGGCGACGGCCCACGGGCCGCCATCGAATTGAGTGCGTAGGGACATTGATACCGCCCTCAAACAACAATGTCGGCCAGCCGACGCAGATGAGTGTTTGCGAGGAAATCTGCGATGGCGGTTTGCCAAATATTATTAAACGCCGTCGCCGATCTTTCTCGGCTCCGGGGACGACTCGCACGACCAAACCATCGGACGTATCGAAGGTGGCGGGGGCAGTCACTTCGATTAGGTTAAGCCTCGGGGAACGTAGGTTTTCCTTTCGCGGTTCCACCGCCTCAGCATCCACTTGCAGCGACACAGCGCTGTCGTCGAAAGCCACCCAAATGGAGGCGGCACGACTCTGCAGGCTTCCTGAACCGGCATGCACCAACTCGCCAGTCTCCGCGTCCTTCAGAAAGACTTGAATCTCACCGTCCAATCTCTCGCCACCGGGGACCACGAATGGATCGGATACTTGGTTGCCGACCCGCGCGGTCATTTCCACCGATTCCTCCAAGGGCAACGGTATTGCGGCATCACGGTAACGCATCGGACGAAATGCCCAGCGATCTTCTTCACGGCGCTCGCCGATCGAAAGCTCTCCCGGTGCCACACTGCCGAAGGCTGCGTTCCCTTGCAGACGAACTCTCAGTACTTCGGTACCGATCATGCTCTGAATGCTATGCGGGAGGCGTCTCGATGAGACTTCACCGGCAAGACTCAGTCGAACGGCCGGCGTCCAGTGCCCGAGGCCGTCATTGACAAGCACACGACGAATGAACGCACCCAAGGAACCACCGCCTTGGTCTTGCACGCGCTGACGCACGAGCCCTCGCACTAGTTCCCTTGCAGCTTGGTCGGAAAGGCGAACTGGGAGCTGATTATCCCAACCGGGTGCACACTCGTTCAGCCGAAGGATCGGGTCTGCAAACTCCTCGAGCGGACCAAGGTGCTCCCGCAGCGATCGGGTAACATCGACCAGTTCGGCGCCAAGATGATAGATCTCGTCGTGACAGAGGCTCGCTGGCAAATAACTCCTAGCGTGCTGTGTCGCGACGTCTTCTAGTTCAGCGGAATCGAGCCCGTATTTCTTTGCATCGGCAAGCAGAAGGGTGAGCCAGCGCCGTACAGATGCGGCCTCGTGATGAATGAGGGCTTCGGGGAATCCGCCCTCGACTACAACGGAGAACATGTACTGGGTCTGCGTTTCGGTGCGCCGCAATGGCCGCTGCCACCAGTTAAAGCCGTCTGTGATAATCCCGGCTCGCTCATCAAATTGATCGAAATGAACGCCGATAGGCTGCTCCACAGTCGCCCAGGTCCAGGCGCCATGCTGATGTTTTGTGCGAAACGCCTCAGAGGCGTAGAGGACATACGCCGCGGTTGTCGCACGTACGCCGAACACTCTCGGCGTACTGCTTCAACAAGGCTTCCAAGCTTAGCATCTCGTCGCTGGTTATGCGGTAGGCGTAAAGAGTCCGCCAATCTGGCTCCTCAAGATCGCGAGCCTGGAGAAACTGGCCAAGCCAGCGATGGAATAGATAGTCGAGAGTCCCGTTTGCCATGAGCACCACAACCCTTTTGGGTAGTTGTTTATGCCACTCATATTCAAGCTGCGTCTGCGAACGCATGCAACTGGTGCGAGACTGACACAACGCATCAAGCTTAGCGATCTGCCTAGCGACTTTAACTACCCGCGTTAATCCGACATTCCCCAAGTCAGGCGCCGTTTGACAGCAGAATTGCATGATCGGGCCAGCCGATCGAACGTTTTTCGGCGCGGTCAGGCCGGAGCACTTGCGGCCGGTGGGATTGGGCCGTGAGTTCCCCAGCTCTCCATAGACCGGCCGCCGGAACAACCTGTCGAGTCAATGGAACCTGTGCTTGCCCGGACGGCTATTGTGCAGGACCGTTGCCGCCAGATCGGACAGCCCGAGTCCGCCGTCACGTGCGTGCATCACCGACAGCCCAGCGTCCGAACCGGGCGGCGCGCCCTGGAATTCCGGTCGCGTCCGCCCTAGCTGGACCCAAAGGTCAGACCACCCGATCGTCCCCTTTGCAACCTGCACCCCTTGGGGGAGCTGGCAGGTTCGCCCTTCCAAGCCGTTAAAGTCCCGATTTACCATAAAAATACTGCAATCGGGACAGCCAAAGCAGCGGATCGCTCGGAGAATGCGAGCTGGAATGCAGGCTGGATGGTTAGCTACCTCTTGTAGCGATGTGGTACGAAAGGCAGGGCTGTTACCTCGGCCGGCTGCGGCTTGCCGCGGATCATGAGATTGAGCTTGGTGCCCGGTTCCGCGGCCGCAGTTGCGACATAGCCGATCGAGATGGGAGCGCCCAAGGTGGGGCCGAAGCCGCCGCTCGTGACCTTGCCGAGAATGCCGCCGCCGGGCGCGGCCACCTCGGTGCCGGTGCGGGCCGGCGCGCGCCCTTCCGGTTTCAGGCCGACCAGCTTGCGCGCCGGTCCTTCCGCCAGTTCCTTGAGGATCCGCGCGGCACCCGGGAAGTTGCCTTCGCTGCGGCGCCGCTTGTGGATCAGCCATTGGAGCTGCGCCTCAACCGGGGAGGTATCGGGGCCCAGATCCTTGCCGTAGAGCGGTAGCCCGGCCTCCAGCCGCAGACTGTCGCGGGCACCGAGGCCTGCGGGCGCACAGTACCCGTGCGCTAGAAGGGCCCGGGCGATGGCGGTGGCGGCAGCGGCCGGCATCGAGATCTCGTAGCCATCCTCACCGCTGTAGCCCAAGCGCGAGAGGCGGCAGGGGGCACCGAGGATCTCGGTGGCCGCCGTTTCCATGAAAACCAGATCCCTGGCCGCCGGAGCGAGGCTTGCGACCACGGCCTCGGCAGCCGGTCCCTGCACGGCCACCAAGGCGTGGTCCGTCAACTCCCGCAGCTCGATCCCGGAGAGGTGCTTGCGCAGATGGGCCAGGTCCTGGGCCCGTCTGGAGGCATTGACCACGACGAAGAGGTGGTCCCCGGCGTTGGAGACGATGAGGTCGTCGAGGATCCCCCCGGCCTCGCCGGTGAGGACGCTGTAGCGGGCCTTACCGGGCTTCAGGTCCTCGATGGCGCTGGGCAGCAGCCGTTCCAGGGCGGTTGCGGCGCCGGCGCCGTGCAGTTCCAGCTGACCCATATGGGATACGTCGAAGAACGCCGCCTTCCCGCGGCATTGGCGATGCTCGGCGATAATGCCGCCGGGGTAGTGCAGCGGCATGGCATAGCCGGCGAAGCCGACCATCTTGCCGCCCAACGCGAGATGGAGATCGTGCAAGGGTGTCCGAAGATCCGATGCGCCCATGGAATCTGTCCTTCCTGTCTTTACTATTTAGAGTGACTGCTTGAGGCGGCTATTTACGGGGGCGCGGTTCCTTGCGCCGGGAAGAGCGTAACATGACCGCCGGGCGGGGCCAATTCTCCGGCCGGAGGGGCGGGGGATAAGGATTGACCTTCGCCGCAGCCCGTTTACACTTTTATGTCATTCCGGCATGTCATTCCGCAGCGCGCGCCGCGGCAGGCCCGCCCGGAATGAGGGAACCATAATTCGGGAAGTAAGGGAGTTCTTCATGATCAGTCTGAGCAGGCTTGCCCTCGCGGGCTGTGCCGCGGCGGTGCTGAGCGCCGGTGCAGTCCGGGCCGAGACACCGGCCGATACCCTGGTGATCGCCGACAAGATCGACGACATCGTCTCCATCGACCCTGCCGAGAGCTTCGAGTTCTCAGGCAACGACATGCTGAACAACGTCTACGATACGCTGGTGGAGCTGGATCCCTCGGATCTGGGCCCGCTGGTGCCGGGCCTGGCCGAGCGCTGGAGCCTGTCGGAAGACGGCAAGACCTACACCTTCGAGATGCGGCCGGGCGTCACCTTCCATTCCGGCAATCCGGTGACGGCGGAGGATGCCGCCTGGTCGCTGCAGCGCGCCGTCAAGCTGAACAAGACCCCGTCCTTCATCCTCACCCAGTTCGGCTTCACGCCGGAGAACGTCGAGGAGCGGGTCCGCGCCGAGGGCGACAGCCTCATCGTCACCGTCGACAAGCCCTATGCGCCTTCCTTCTTCTACAGCGCCTTGACCGCGGTCGTGGCCTCGATCGTCGACAAGAAGCTGGCGATGGAGCACGAACAGAACGGCGATTTCGGCTACGAATGGCTGAAGACCAACACGGCGGGCTCCGGTGCCTACAGGCTGCGCGCCTGGAAGCCGAACGAGAACTACGTGCTGGAAGCCAACGGGGACTACTGGCGCGGCGCCCCGGCGATGAAGCGGGTTTTCGTACGTCACGTGCCGGAGCCGGCCACGCAGCGGCTGTTGCTGGAGCGCGGCGATGTCGATATCGCCCGCAAGCTGACCCCGGTCGATATCGAGGGCGTCCGCGGCAATCCCGACATTGCCATCAACGACGAGCTGCGCGGCCGCATCATGTATGTCGCTCTGAATCAGACCGTCGAGCCCCTGAACGACCCGAGGGTGATCGAGGCGATCAAGTACCTGATCGACTACGACGGCATGGCCGATACTTTCCTCAAAGGCAGCTACGTGGTGCATCAGGCCTTTCTGCCGATCGGCTTTCTGGGCGCTATCGACGACAAGCCCTACAGGCTCGACGTGGCGAAGGCCAAGGCGCTGCTGCAACAGGCCAGTGTCGAGGATCTTACCATCCGGATCTTTGTGCGCAACGATCAGGACCGGCTGGAGATGGCGCAGTCCTTCCAGAACACCCTGGCGCAGGCCGGCATCGATGCGGAGATCCGGACCGGCACCGGCAAGGAGATTCTGGGCGAGTACCGCTCGCGCAACCACGACATCTATCTTGGTGCCTGGGGTCCGGACTATTCCGACCCGCACACCAATGCGGATACCTTCGCCAAGAACCCGGACAACTCGCTTGAGGCACAGCTGACCGGCGTGCTGGCCTGGCGCAACGCCTATCCGGCCAGCGAGGAGACCCCGATTACCCTGGCCGCGGTGCTGGAGCGCGACACCGGCAAGCGCAAGGCGATGTACGAAGAGGTGCAGCGCATCCATCAGCGGCAATCGCCCTTCGCGCCGATGTTCCAGCGGATCGAGCAGGTGGCTTCGCGCAGCAACGTCGAGGGTTTCAATGCCGGCGGATCGATCCACTCGGCCTTCTACTGGCTGGTTACCAAGAACTAGGCGGGCGGCGCGGCCATAGGGGCCGCGCCCTTCCCGTTCCGCGGTGCTTTAAGGCGATTCCCCGGTGCGGATCCCGAAAGCATGACCGGTCTTCGCCAGATTCGCGGAGATGTTGCCCGCGGATTGGCGGCCCGCGGGACCGCTCGCCTCGCCGCCGGCGGGCGGCGGTCCCTGCAGCTCTTGCCGGTGCTGGCGAAGATCCTGTTCAGCCTCGCCATCACCGTCCTGGGCCTGCTGCTGATCACCTTCGTCATCGGCCGGGTGGTGCCGATCGACCCGGTCCTGTCGATCGTCGGCGAGCGAGCGAGTCAAGCGCAGATCGAGCAGGTGCGCGAGCAGCTGGGCTTGAATCGCCCGCTTATGACGCAGTTCGCCTACTACGTCCGGGATGTTGTGCAGGGCGACTTCGGCAAGTCACTGATGACCGCGCGGCCGGTGATCGACGACATCGCGCGCTTCTTTCCCGCCACCCTGGAACTGGCGACCCTGGCGACCTTGGTTGGGGTGCTCTTCGGCGTTCCCGGCGGCGTGCTGGCAGCGGTGCATCAGGGGCGCTGGCCGGATCAGTCGATTCGTATCCTGGGTCTTTTCGGCTATTCCATGCCGGTTTTCTGGCTGGGCCTGATGGGCCTGCTGATCTTCTATGGAGAGCTCGGCTGGACCGGCGGTCCGGGACGCCTCGATGCCAGCAACGAGCTCATGTACGAATACGATGTGCCGAGCGTTACCGGTGCCGTCCTGATCGACTCCGCCCTGGCCGGCGCCTGGGGCATTTTCCGCGACGCGGTCTCGCACACCGTCCTGCCGTCGCTGGTTCTCGGATACTTCTCGATGGCTTACATCAGCCGCATGACCCGAAGCTTGATGTTGGAGCAGCTGGGGCAGGAGTACATCGCCACAGCGCGGGTCAAGGGCGCGGCGGAGTGGCGGGTCGTCTGGGTGCACGCTCTGGGCAATGCGATGGTACCGCTGATCACGGTGATCGTGCTTTCCTATGCCAGCCTGCTGGAGGGCTCGGTCCTGACCGAGACGGTTTTCGCCTGGCCGGGCCTGGGCCTTTACATCACCAACGCGCTGTTTTCGGCCGACATGAATGCCGTGCTGGGCGGGACCGTCGTTGTCGGTCTGGTCTTCATCTCGCTCAATCTCCTCTCCGACCTGCTCTATCGGGCCGTCGATCCGCGGGCGCGCTGACCCATGGGCCCGGAAGACGCCCCGCGTCCCGGCATCCGTGCCTGGCTGACCGACGACGTGCCGCAGTCGCGCTTGCAGGCGCGCTGCGTACAAGCCTACCTCGCCTGGCGCCGGCTGGCGCAGAACTGGCTGGCCATGGTGGGGCTGTCGATCGTCCTGGGACTGATCCTCATGGCGATCTTCGCGCCGCTGCTGGCCACGCACCCCCCCTACGAGCAGAATCTGCAGGACCGCCTGCTGCCGCCCTTCTCGGCCGGGCATTGGCTTGGAACCGACGAGTTCGGCCGCGATCTCTGGAGCCGGATCGTCTACGGCTCACGCATCAGCTTGACGATCGTTGCGCTGGTGGCGGTCACCGCACCGCTCTTCGGGCTTACGATCGGCACCGCGGCCGGCTTTTTCGGCGGGATCGCCGACAATCTGCTGATGCGCCTGACCGACATCTTCCTGGCTTTCCCGCGTCTCATCCTGGCGCTCGCTCTGGTAGCCGCTCTGGGTCCCGGCATCGAGAATGCCATTCTGGCAATCGCCCTTACCGCCTGGCCGCCCTATGCCAGGGTTGCCCGGGCGGAGACCATTACCCTGCGCAATGCCGACTATATTTCCGCCATCCGCCTACAGGGGGCAGGGCCGCCGCGCATCATCCTGGGGCACATCGTGCCGCTGTGCCTGTCTTCCGTCATCGTTCGGGTCACCCTCGACATGGCGGGGATCATCCTGACGGCGGCCGGCCTGGGCTTCCTCGGGCTGGGGGCGCAGCCGCCGCTGCCGGAGTGGGGCCTGATGATTTCCTCCGGCCGAAAGTTCCTCTTCGATCAATGGTGGGTGGCCACGGTGCCGGGCCTGGCGATCTTTATCGTCAGTCTGGGCTTCAACCTCTTGGGAGACGGCCTGCGCGATGTGCTGGACCCGCGGAGCGCGCCCAGATGAGCGGTAGTTTGCTGGAGGTCGAGGAGCTGCAGGTCCGCTTCCGCACACCCACGCGGACGGTCGAGGCGGTGCGCGGCGTCAGCTTCTCGCTCGGCCGCGAGCGGCTGGGCATCGTCGGCGAATCGGGCTCGGGCAAGACCGTGACCGGGCGGGCGCTACTGCGCCTGGTGCGTCCGCCGGGGCAGGTGACGGCCAGGCGGATGCGCTTCGACGGCCAGGATCTGCTGTCGCTCTGCGAACGCGGCATGCGGGCGATCCGCGGCGGCCGCATTTCCATGGTCATGCAAGATCCCAAATTCTCGCTCAATCCGGTAATGCGGATCGGCCGGCAACTGACGGAGGCCATGCGGGTGCATGGCGGCGGCTCCCGCACGGCCTTGCGCAAGCGCGCCCTGGCGATGCTGGAGGCGGTCCGGATTCGCGATCCGGAGCGGGTGATGCGCGCCTATCCGCACGAACTCTCGGGCGGTATGGGGCAGCGGGTCATGATCGCCATGATGCTGCTGCCGGAGCCCGATCTTCTGATCGCCGACGAGCCCACCTCGGCCCTGGACGTCACGGTCCAGCTGGAGGTCTTGCGCATCCTGGACGGATTGGTGCGCTCGCGCGGCATGGGCCTTATCTTCGTCAGCCACGATCTGAATCTGGTCGCGACCTTCTGCGACCGGGTGCTGGTCATGTACGCCGGCCGCGTCGTGGAGGAGATCGAGGCCAAGCGCCTGGCCGAGGCCAAGCATCCCTATACGCAAGGCCTGATCGATTGCCTGCCGAAGATCGGCGCGCAGCGCGACAGCCTGCCCACCCTGCGGCGCGATGCGCGCTGGCGGGAGGCCGGCGCATGAAGCTGGCGGTGGAAAAGCTTTCGGTTACCTTCGGCCAAGGACGCCGCCGCGTCGAGGCCGTCCGTTGCGTCAGTTTCGGGGTGGAGGCCAAGGGCTCCTACGGCCTGGTCGGCGAATCGGGTTCCGGCAAGTCAACGGTGTTGCGGGCCGTCTGCGGCCTGGCGCCGGTCTCCACCGGGAGGATCGAGATAGACGGCAAGCCGGTCGAGGGCCGCCGCAGCCTGGCGTTCGCGCGTCTGGTGCAGATGGTATTTCAAGATCCTTACGCATCGCTGCATCCGCGGCATACGGTGGACCGGACCTTGAGCGAGCCGCTGGCCATCCACGGCCTGAACGACCGCCATCGCCGGGTCGAGCGGGCCTTGGCCGGCGTCGGCCTCGATCTTTCTTTTCGTTTCCGCTTTCCGCATCAACTCTCCGGCGGACAGCGCCAGCGCGTCGCGGTGGCCCGCGCCTTGATCCTGGAGCCGGAAATCCTGCTGCTGGACGAGCCGACCTCGGCCCTCGACGCCTCGGTGCAGGCCGAGGTCCTCAATCTCCTGGTGCGCCTTCGCCGGGAACGAAACCTGACCTTCGTCATGGTGAGCCACGATCTGGCTGTCGTGAACCACATGTGCGAGCGCCTGCTGGTCATGCAGCAAGGCCAAGGCGTCGAGGAACTGGACCGCCAAGCCCTCGGCGACCGCCGGGTCAAGACCGGTTACACCCGCAGCCTCCTGAAGGCCAGCGAGGGATTCTTGCGTTAAGAACCCGGGCAAGGGACCGGGCGTTAAGGGCTTGGGCGCTCTTCTAGCGCTGCGGCATCAGCAGCAGGGTCTTGGATCCTTCGGGCAGATCTTCGGGCAAGGGCAGCAACAGGCCGTCGCGCCAGGATTCTACCAGGTTTCCGTAGTGGGGCGAGAGGATGTTGCCGGAGTTGCCGGTAGCGACGATGAAGCCGGAGGCCTCGGGATCGGCCGTGTCGTAGACGGCGCGGTAGCCCGGTCCGTGACGATCGACGAAGGCACGATCCAGCGGCAAGGCATAGTCGGAGCCGGCCCGGTTTACGGTGTCTTGGCCACCGGAGGTGGCGATATCGATCCCGGTCAGGCTGTTCACGACCGGGATATAGCGCAGCACCTCGTGGTCGAAGCTGGCGAAGTGCGCCTCGCCCCATCGCCAGCCGGTCATGTCGTCCCCATAGTCTTCGGCCAAGTCTGCCAGGGCGGTCTCGAGGGCGGCGGCGATCTGTTCGTCGCAGGTCTCCACGGCCGGCGTCGCGACGTTGTCGCACCAGAGGCTGTCCGCGCCCAGCAGGCTGTGGACCCGCCAAGCATTCCCTTCCAGTAGGGGCGCCGCGGCCTCACCCAACTCGTCGATCAACAGCCGGCGTTCCAGGGCCCGGAGCCAGGCGCTGTAGATCAGGGGCTCCGGCCGCTTGCGATCCATGCGGAAATCCCACTTGCGCAGGCGCGCCAGCGCGGCCCCGGCCGGAAGCTCGGCCTGCAGCAGCCGCTGCATCAGCCGGCGCGCACCGTAGGAGAGATCGTCCAGCTGCATCTTCCGCATGTCCTCCGGCGAGAAGCGCTGCTTTTCCGCCAGCAGATCGGCGATGCGGGCGGCGCGGCCCGGGTGCGCCCATTCGGCGGCGATCAAGTAGGGATAGTCGTCGCCGACCAGGCGATTGTTGGCGGTCAGCAGGATACCGCTTTCCGGATCGACGACGCGGGGCAAGGCCTCGTAGGGCACCTCGCCGATCCAGTCGTAGGCCCCGCCGGCGCCCGGAACCGGCAGCAGTCCGTCGCCGGCCCGCCTGATCGGCACGCGGCCGGGTGCGATCAGGGCGATGGAGCCGCGGCTGTCGGCCAGGATCACGGTCTGCTGCGGCGAATCCAGATCGCGGAGGGCTGCTATCGCCGCCGCTACGTCCGGCGCCCGATTGAGGCGGTAGATGCCTTCGGCCGAACGATCATCGCCCTGCAAGGCGGACCAAGCCAGGGCCAAGACCCGATGTCCCGGATAGAGATCGCGTGCCTCCTCGACGACATCCGACAGCACCGGCCCATGGCGGGTCTTGCGCACGGTGAAGGTAAGGGGCTCTGCGCCTGCGATCCGAAGGGTTTCTTCGCGTGTCTCGAAAGGCCGCCAGCCCTCTTCGGTCTTGTAGTAGCCGGGGTTATCGGGGTCGATCTCCTCAATGAAGAGATCCTGGGTGTCGCCGTAGGTTGTGGTGAAGGTCCAGGCGAGGCGGCCGTTGTGTCCGAACAGCAGGAAAGGCGTGCCCGGGGCCGTGGCGCCGCTAAGGGTTAGCCCCGGCGTCTCGATGCGGGCCAGATACCAATGGCCCGGTGCCCTGAGCGCCAGGTGCGGGTCGCCGGCCAGCAGCGCGCCGCCGGTGGTGCTGTGCCGTGGCGCCACGGCCCAGGCATTCGAGGCAGTCTTCGGCCCGATTTCCCAGGGTAAGACCCGGTATAGCGCGTTCAAGTGGCCTTGCCGCTGCAGCTCCCGAAGGGCGCTGGCGCCGGCCGGTGCCCAATCGGGATAGGCCGGGAAGAGCTGGCGCCGCTTTGCCTCCGGCAACACTTGACTCAGCTGGGCGTTCAGCAGCTCCTTCTTGTAGTTCTGCGAGAGGATGAGGGCCATCAAGCGCCCCCAAGCGATGCTGTCGGCCGGCCGCCAGGGTTCCGGTTCGCCGATCATCAGGAAACTGAGCGGCAGCGGGCCGTCGCGGGTCGTCAGGAAGGCATTCACGCCGTCGGCATAGCGCTGCAGCAGCGCCTGGGCCTCGGGCGAGATCCGGGCGGCGTTCTCCTCCGCCAAGCGGTAGAGCCCAAGGGTGCGCATCATGCGGTCGATCTTCACGGTGCTGGAGCCGACCGCCTCGGAAAGGCGCCCGGCTGCCAAGCGGCGCATAAGCTCCATCTGCAGCAGCCGGTCCTGGGCATGGGCGTAGCCCAGAGCGAAGGCGGCGTCGCCTTCGCTCCCGGCTTCGATGAAGACCAGGCCCTCCGGGCTGCGGCTGAGGCTGACGTTCCGCTCCAGGCCGGGCAAAGCTTTGCTGCCGGTCTGCGCCGGCAGCGATTGCCGTTGCCAGAAGTAAAGGCCGGCGATTGCGGCGACCGGCAGGAGCAGCAGCAGGCCCAAGCCGCGCCAGAGCCAGCGGCGCTTCGGTTTCCGGGGAGAAGAAGCTTCGGTCACAGGTTTATCCTTGGGGGAGTTTCCTTGAGGGGCCTTGCGTTCGATCGCCATCGCGGTCCTGCGCCCCGAAGGGCTGCCGGGGTGCGTCAGGGGAGCGAGTCCAGCGCCTGCTGCAAGTCTCCGATCAGATCGGCGGCCGTCTCCAGGCCGACCGAGAGGCGGACGACCTCATCCCCGGCGCCGGCGGCTTGGCGCTGAGCGGCGGTCAATTGGCGATGGGTGGTGGAGGCCGGATGCAGAATCAGGCTGCGGCTGTCGCCGACGTTGGCCAGGTGACTCCAGAGCGCGACGGCCTCCACCAGACGCGCGCCGGCCCGGTAGCCGCCCTTCAAGCCGAAGGTGAAGACCGAGCCGGCACCGGCCGGCAGATAGCGCTGCGCCAAGCCGCGGTAGGGCGAGGAGGGAAGGCCGGCATAGGAGACCCAGGCCACGGCCGGGTGGGTCTCCAGGAAGCGGGCCACGGCCAGGGCGTTGCGGCAGTGGCGTTCCATGCGCAGCGGCAGGGTCTCCAGACCCAGGAGGGTTAAGAAGGCGTTCATCGGCGACTGTGCAGCGCCCAGGTCGCGCAGGGTGACGGCATGGCTGAAGGTGGTGAAGGCAAGATCGCCGAAAGTCTCCTGGAAGGCGAGGCCGTGGTAGGCCGGCTCCGGCGCCGAGAGACTGGCGAAGCGGCGGCTTTTGGACCAGTCGAAGCGGCCGGAGTCGATCACGGCCCCGCCCATGGCCGTGCCGTTGCCGGTCAGGAACTTGGTTGTGGAGTGCACCACCAAATCGGCGCCGAATTCGAAGGGCCGGCAGAGAAAGGGGGTCGCCAGGGTGTTGTCCACCACCAAGGGGCAGCCGGCGCCCTCGGCGATGCGGGCCAGGCTCTCTAGGTCGCTGACGGCGCCGCCAGGGTTGGCCAGGCTCTCGCAGAAGAGGGCGCGGGTGTCCTCGCCGACGGCGGCCTTCACGGCTTCGAGGTCGTCCATGTCGAGGAAGCGGCACTGCCAACCGAATTTCTTGAAGGTCTTGCCGAATTGGGTGATGGAACCGCCGTAGAGGCGGGTCGAGGCGACGAACTCCGCGCCGGCCTCCATCAAGGGAAAGAGCGCCAGCAGCTGGGCGGCATGACCGGAGGCGACGCAGGTGCTGCCGCGTCCGCCCTCAAGGCTCGCCAGGCGTTCCTCCAGGGCGGCAACGGTGGGATTGCCCAGCCGCGAATAAACGAAGCCGAAGGTTTGCAGATTGAACAGCGAGGCCGCGTGGTCGGCATCGTGGAAGACGTAGGAGGCAGTCTGGAAGATCGGCGTCTGGCGGGCGCCGGTCACCGGCTCCGGCTGGGTGCCGGCATGGATGGAGCGGGTTTCGAACCCGAACTCCCGGCTCATGACCAGGCAACCTTGAGGCGACGGCGTTTGGCGGTGATCACGCCGGAATCGAAGCCGCCCCAGGAAAGCTCGCTGTGCAGGCGGCCGTACTCAATCTTGGGACAGCGGTCCATGACGACGGTGAGACCGGCCGCCTCCGCCCGTGCCGCGGCGGCGCAGGCGATCACACCCAGCTGCATCCACACCACCTCGATCTTGCGGCTTTCCTTCAAGGCGATGGCCCGGTCGACGATCGGGCCTGCCGCCTCGGCATTACGGAAGATGTCCACCATGCCGAAGGGAAGCGGAATCTCGCCGAGACCGGCGTAGACCCGCTCACCCAACAGCTCTTGTCCGGCGAGGCCGGGATTTACCGGGATCACCCGGTAGCCCTTCTCCTGCAGATACTTCATCGCGAAGAAACTGGGCCGGTTCCACTTCGCACTGGCCCCCACCAGGGCGATGGTCTCGACCCTGTCGAGGATGCCCAGGATCAGAGCATCGGAGTAAACCCACTGTTGCATAACCGGGAGCTTAGTGCGGGCGGCGAGGACTTGGGAACAGCCAATCGTACGGTGCCGCCGGCAAGCGCCCAAGAAGTTTCAAACTGGGCGATTTCGAACTGGGAAGTCTCGAACTAGGCGGTCTTGAAACTGCGGGCCAGGTCCAACAGGTCCAGCAGGCGCGCGGCATAGCGGTCGGGCAGGCTGTAGGCCGCCTGCTCCTGGCCTAGCAGGCTGCGCTCCATGCGGTCGATCAGGCGGCGCAGGCGGTAGCGGTGCAGGCCGAGGCGCGCCTGCAGCGGGTCCGTTACGATGCCCGAACAGGAGGCAACCACGGCAGCGATGCCCAGCAGGCCCAGCGTTGTTCCCGCCGTTGCGGCTGCCGGGACGCTCGCGGCCAAGGAGCCCGAAAGCAGGGAGGCCGGGAGCAGGCCCATCAGCTTACCGCCCAGCGGCAGCCAAAGCGGTGCCATCTTCTGCGCTATCGCCTGGGTCAGCAGCGGCCCCAGGCTGATGGCGCCGGGGGTGAACTGCTTGAAGAACAGGGCGCCGGCGGTGCCGGCCAGGAGCGCGTTGGTCAGGTCGGCGGCATGCGTACGGCTTTCCGCATAGTGGGTCAGAGCGTCGGTCAACCAGCGCTGCAGGGCCTCGGGATCGCGGTGGCCGGCAAGGGCCGCGTCAAGCGGCGCCAACAGGGCCGGGAAGGGCGGTTCGCGCAGGATGGCCTCGCCCAAGGCATCCTTGGTGCTGACGCGCCCGTCGGGGCTCTCGAAGGGGAGTTCCAGGAAACGGGTCATGACCCGCCAGGTAAGCGCGCGGCCGGCGGCGGTGTCGAGCGGCAAGCGCCGGCGGCGCAGGCCCTCGGAAGCCTGCCGCCAGCCCAAACGCGAGGCGCCGGCCGCGCCGATATCCATGGCCAGCTGCGGCACCGCCAGCATTACATTGGTCGGCGCGCGCCAGAAATCTTCGCGCAAGGCCTCCCGGTGCAGCGCCAGACTGCTGCGCAGGCTGTAAGTTTCCCGCACGAAGGGGGTAATTTTGCGGCGGCGTTCGCCGATGTAGCGCGCCACGCCAGCCCGGTAGGCGGCGCGCAGTTCCTGCGGGGTGGGGGCGGGGATCAGCAGCATTGCCGGAGAGATGGCGATCCTGGGGCGCCGCTTCCAGCCCTGCTGCGCTGTGTCCGGTCGAAATTTTGTCCGGTTAAATTGTGCCCAGGCAGATTTTTACCCGGTCAAATTTTTGCTTGGGCAAAGTTTGCCCGATCGTATTGCGGTTGGGCCGGAGGGCGCCGTTTAGCGATGCTTCCAGACGGCGGGGCGCTTCTCGATGAAGGCGTCGATGCCTTCGTTCGCGTCCTCCGCCATCATGTTGCAGGCCATGACCTCGGCTGCGTAGTCGTAGGCGGCCTCCAGCCCCTTCTCCAGTTGGGTGTAGACCATGCGCTTGCCGGCCGCGATCGCCACCGCCGACTTGGCGGCGATGCGGCCCGCCAGATCGGCGACCGCCCCGTCCAGTTGCCCGGCCGGGACCACGCGATTGACCAGCCCCCAATCGAGCGCGGTCGCCGCGTCGATGAAGTCGCCGGTGACCAGCATCTCGAAGGCGCGCTTGCGCGAGAGGTTGCGGGTGACCGCCACCGCCGGGGTGGAGCAGAAGAGGCCGGCGCCGATCCCGCTGGTGGCGAAACGCGCCTCCTCGGCAGCGACCGCGAGGTCGCACTGTGCCACCAGTTGGCAGCCGGCTGCCGTCGCCAGCGCGTGCACGCGGGCGATCACCGGCTTGGGAATGCCGGCAAGCGTCAGCATCATGCGGCTGCAGGCGCGGAAGAGCTCCCGGTAGTAGGCCCGATCCGGCCTGGCGCGCATCTCTTTCAGATCGTGACCGGCGCAAAAGGCCCTGCCCGCGGCGGCGATAACCACGACCCGCACCGCATCGTCGTCTCCGGCCCGCTGCAGCGCGCCGGTCATGGCGGCCAACAGCCCTTCCGACAGCGCGTTGAACTGCCGCGGCCGGTTCATCGTGAGGGTGAGGACTCCGTCGTGCAGATCTTCCAGAACGAGCGGCTCGCCGGCGGCCCAGGTTTCGGCGGGTGCGGCCATGATGCAGGTTCCTCCTCTTGCCATGCCGGGTCCAGTTTGGCCTCTTGGTACGGCCGCAGGCAAGGACCGAGGGAGGAAGAAAGCCATGACCGAACCGGCCGCGATCACCGTCGAGGCCTTCGAGGCGCTGTGCCGGAAGGAGCCCGGGTTCTACGACTTCTTCGGCCTAGTGACGGAGGAGATCGGACGGGGCAGTGCCCGCGTGCGCTTGCCACAAAAGCAGGAATTGCTGCGTCCCGGCGGGACCGTCAGCGGGCCGGCGCAGATGGGCCTGGCCGACTGCGCGATTTATGCCGCCTTGCTGGGCGCCATCGGCCCGGTACCGCTGGCCGTGACCACGAATTTCTCCATCAATTTTCTCTCCAAGCCGCAAGCGGGCGACCTGATCTGCAGCTGTAGGCTGTTGAAATTGGGCAAGCGTCTGGCAGTGGCCGAAGCGCGGGTCTTCGGCAGCGACGCGGCCAAAGTCTACAGCCATGTCACCGCCACCTATGCAATTCCCCCAAGTGCAATTCCGCCGGGCGCTGTTGACGGTACTATAATATCGCAAATCGGCTGACTTTCTGTGGCTTTTTCGGCTTGACAGGCCAAATAGGGGCCGCTAGGAAGTGCGGCTTCGGGAGTTTGGTTCGGGAACTGGACGGCGGCGATGCGGGTCGGTCCCCGGCGGCGCGTTTTTCCTGCTAATTCCAAAGATTATGGACTGAGGGCGATGAAGACCTACTCAGCGAAGCCGTCCGAGATAGAGAAGAAATGGATCCTGATCGACGCCGACGGCCTGGTTCTGGGCCGTATGGCCGCAGAGATCGCAAAGATCCTGCGCGGCAAGCACAAGCCGCTCTTCACCCCGCACTTGGACTGCGGCGATAACGTCATCGTGATCAATGCGGCCAAGGTGAAGGTCACGGGCGACAAGCTGGCCAAGCGCAAGTTTCATTGGCATACCGGCTATCCCGGCGGCATTAAGGAGCGCAGCTTGGGCGAGACGCTGAGCGGCCGCTTTCCAGAGCGTGCGATTGTCAAGGCGGTCGAGCGCATGATCGCCCGTGGACCGCTGGGCCGCCGGCAGATGCGGAACCTCCGTGCCTATGCCGGCGCCGACCATCCGCATGCGGCGCAACAGCCGGAGGTTTTGGACCTAGCGGCGCGCAATTCGAAGAACACAAGGGTCAAAGAACACAAGGGTCGAAGAACACAAGGGCATCCAGCAGTATGAGCGAAGAGAACGTCGCCGGAGAGATCATCACCGGCTTGGCCGATCTGGCCGAGGCCGTCCGGCCGGCAGAGGTTCCGCCGGCACCCAAGCGCGACAACCAGGGCCGTTCCTACGCCACCGGCCGCCGGAAGGACGCGGTGGCCCGCGTTTGGATCAAGCCGGGCAGCGGCAGGATCACCGTCAACAAGCGTGCCTTCGAGGTCTATTTCGCCCGTCCGGTGCTGCGCATGGTGATCAAGCAGCCCTTCGAGGCGGCGAACCGCAACCGTCAGTTCGACGTCGAGTGCACTGTCGCCGGCGGTGGCCTCTCCGGCCAGGCCGGTGCGTTGCGGCATGGCATCTCCCGGGCGCTGATCTGCTACGAACCGGCGCTGCGCCGGGTTCTCAAGCGCGGCGGCTTCCTGACCCGCGATCCGCGCAGCGTCGAGCGCAAGAAGTACGGCAGGGCCAAGGCCCGCCGCAGATTCCAGTTCTCGAAGCGCTAAAGAGCGCCATAGCTACAAGTAGGAGTGCAAGGGTAGGGGGTGCAAGTAGAGCTGCCGGCCGCAACGCCAGCCTCTGCCACGACCAAGTCCGCGCCCGCGCTGGAGCTGACTACCCGCCGGGGATCGCCGCGCCCCTCCTCAACGGACGCTGGCGTGCAAATCTGGGCCGCCCCAGCAGACGCCCTGCAATGGCCTTGTAGCACCCCCGCAGCCGCTCTCCCAGCAAAACAAAGGGTGGCGCCCGGATTTTCCAAGCCTTATGCACTCCCCGAAAATTGCCGGCAAAGCCGCTTTTCAGAAGTGGCGTTCGAGTCCGATGGTTCCGTACGGTTCCCAATAGGAAAAGGCCTCGACACTCGAGCCTATCCGGTCGAGGCCCAGTCTGATATAGGGGGTAAAGCCGTTCGGCAGAATAATGCGGCTGCTGTCGATCGTCAGGCCCATGCCGAAGTTGAGTTCGTCAAGCCCTCCGTAGAGCAGTGAGTCCTGGTCGAAGGTTCTCCGTTCGATATAGGCGCTCGGCTGGAGGCCGATCCCAAAGCCTGCGTCGAACCCGCCGTAGGCGGTCAGCCGGCTCCTCTTATAGTCGTCGAAGAGGGAATCGGCATCCCTGTCCTCGAAGTATAGCTGTGCGCCTAGGGAAGCTCTCGGTGTGATGGAGTAGTTGAGGGACGCACTTAGTGTCAGGGTCCGGCCGTCCCGCGAATCGTCTCTTGGGCTGTTGATATCGTACCAGGCCGGCGAGAAGCTGTAGGTCGTGCCGTGGCTGTCGCGCTGTAGGAAGGTTACGCGCGCGCCCACGCGATCCTCCTGGGTCGTTTTTTCCACGATCCGGCGCCTTACCGAGGGTGCAACCGTGATCGAGGAGGTGGGCCAGACGAACCGCATCCCCACCTCCGCGCCGAACGAGATGTCGTCGTGCTCGGATTTCCGGTCATTTTCCCCGCCGGCGAAGAACCGGCCGGTTTCCCCGTTGGCGAAGATCCGGGCGAAGCCTAACGCGCCATAGCGGCTGCCGGACAGGAAGGGGAGTTCCTCGCGCCTAGACAGGTTCAAGGAAAACCCGAGTCCTATGACGCTTTCGTTGTCGCGGTTGAGCGTGAAGGGGAGCGTCGCGCCGCCCAGATTGAGATTGAGCGTATTGCTGGCGTAGTTCCGCGTCGCTCCCAAGCGGACCAACGAGAAATCGGCGTCCCAATCGAAGCCGCGCCGGGCATCGATGGCGCGGAGAAATCGCAATATGTTTTGGCGCACCAGCTCCGGAATGTCGCCCGACGACAGCACCGAGAGGAATTCGGAGCGGGCGCGCGCCCATTGCTCCGAGACGAAATAGGCACGGGCCAGTTCCAGACGTACGCGCACCAGATCGGGATTGCGCGACAGGATCTCGGCAAGGATCATGGCGGCCTCGCGGGGTTGATCTGCCTCCAGACGTTCCATTGCTCGGTTGAATTGACGCCTGACCGAAAAATCTTCGGCGGCGGGGTCGGAGGGAGCGGATGTTTGGGCGGCGGCTGGCAGCAGCGGCGCCCAGACACAAAGCACAACACAAACGAGAAGCCATGCAGCAGCAGATAGGAGGGCACCCATCGACCTGCTGCGTAGCTCAAGTTTGTGGCAAACAAGACCGTTAGCCACAGGATTTTGCAACCTTTAATATTACTGCCTTGGGGTAGAGTCTCTTCTTTCTCTTTTTATGGTTTGATGGCACCGAAAGCTCCGACGATTGCGTTATCTCCTCTGACCTGTTCAAAGGTTCCCGAGGTTTCACGTTGATTGTCACCGAAGCACCCGCTTGGATCCGGCCCCCTCCGCCAAAGATCAGCCGATCTGCCGTACAGGTACCGTCGGCAGCCACCGTGACCTCCTCGTATGGATCCATCGACAAACTGTCCCCTGTGCTCAGATTCCTAACGTCGAGGAATTCAACATCCATTAGTAGTGTCCCCGTCAGTGTCCATTCGAAGAGTCGGCGAGCTTGACCATGGTGGAGGTTCCGATCTTCACCGACCGGCCTGGCGATTACCATGCCCACCCAAAGCATTTCCGCATTTTCAGCCAATGCCGTCGCAACGTTGACTATTTACACGTCATTTGCGCGCAGCGCCGCTCTGCGCTCTTGTGATCGTCGTCTGTGGGATCTGGATTGCTACAACCGGTAATAGCACTGCCCAAGGCAAGAACCATGGCGCAACCGAAAAGCAACTTCGAAGTCATCTAAGATCCCCATGACGTTTGGATGCCGAATCCGTTCCACCCAAGCGCATTCGGTGCTTTGCATCGATAGACTTTCAAAACCTCTAGTGTTTCGGCCAATGTACTGTCAAGCAGGTTTGAGATCTTCGATGTTCTTGCGCTTTGCCGCTATCGCCGCAAGCGTTGCAAAAACAGCTCGTCTCCTGTCTGTCTCGCTTGCGGTCTTGCCGGCTACTGCAGCGGCCAGATGAGCGGGATCAGAACCAGTGCCACGCAAGCAGTTATGACGGTCATGGGGGCACCGAACTTGACGAAGTCGGTGAAACGGTAACCGCCGGCCGAGTAGACTAAGGTGTTGGTCTGATAGCCTATGGGCGTCAGGAAGGAGACGCTAGCGGCAAACATGACGGCGATCACGAAGGGTTCGGGAGGGCTGCCGAGACTCTGGGCAAGCGCGATCGCGATGGGTGTCACGACGACTGCCACGGCGTTGTTGGTCACCAACTCCGTTAGCAGCACGCTACAGAAATAAACGCAAGCCAAAGCCATCCAGGGGGAGGTCTGCGCCAGGAAGGGCGAGACCAGGCCGATCAGGGCGACGACGACGCCGTGTTTCTGCAGCGCCGCCCCCAAGGCCAGCATGGCGAAGATCAAGGTGAGGATACGCCAATCGACCGCAGCGAAGGCCTCTTCGGCCTCAATACATCGGGCCGCCAGGACCAGCGCCGCCGCGCAGACCGCCAAGGCGGCAATCGGCATCAGCCCCAGGGCGGCGCCGAAGACGACCATGGCGATGGCGGCGATGGCAATGGGTGCCTTGGCCCGGCGGAAACCGCGCGCGCGCGGTTCGGCCACATTCACCAGTTCCTGGTCCTCGACCAGCCGGTGCACGTCTTCGGGCGCACCTTCAAGCAGCAGGGTATCGCCGATCTCCAAGGGCGTGGTCTCGAAGCGCCGTTCCAGGTTGGCGCCGCGTCGGTGCAGGGCCAGGGGATAGATGCCGTAGCGGCGGCGCAGGCGCAGCTGGCCCAGGGTACGGCCCAGGATACGGGTACCGGGGGTCAGCAGCATCTCGACGATCACCGACTTGCGGGCGCCGATGCGCTGAATGCGGCGGTCGTGATTCTCGGAGAGCTGCCCGGCTTCCTTCATGGTCAGGACTTCGCTGGCCGGGCTGCGCAGCACCAGGATGTCGCCGGCCTCGATTAGCACACCCGCCATATTGCGGCGCAGGGAAGAGTCGCCGCGGATTACGTCGACAATTTTGCGGTCCACTTGATTGAAGACGCCGATCTCCCCGGGCTTCCGGCCGATGTAGGCAGATTCCTCTTCGACTACGATCTCCACCATGAATTTCGGCCGGCCGGTCATGGCGGACAGGGCCGAGAGCGCTGTGCGGTCCGGCAAGAGCCGTTGGGCGAAAATCAGATAGACCACCCCCAGCAAAGAGGCTGCGATGCCCAGCGGGGCGATCTCGAAGATATGGAAGCCGGACATACCGTTGTTCCTGGCAATGCCGTCTACCAGAATATTGGTCGAGGTGCCGAGCAAGGTGCAGGTGCCGCCCAGGATCGAGGCATAGGAGAGTGGGATCAGGAGCTTGGCCGGAGAGCGTGCAAGCTCGTTGGCCATCGCTACTGCTACCGGGATCATCAGCATGACCAAGGGCGTGTTGTTCATGAAACCCGACATGACGACAACCGCCAGGAGGAAGCCCAAGATGGCGCGGAAAGGATGCGCGCGGGCACGCTCGGTGAGATGAAAGGCGAAGCTCTCCAAGGCGCCGGTCCGCACTAGGGCAGCGGAGACGATGAACATGGCCGCGATGGCGATCGGTGCGGTGTTGGTGAAGACGGCCAGCAATTCCTCAACCGAGATGACACCCAGAACCAATAGCAGAGCGACCGCGACAGCCGCGCTCACTTCCGGCGGCCGCCACTCGGCCATGAAGGCGACGAAGAGTGCAACGATAACCAAGGACACCGCATAGGGGGCCGCTGTTTCCAATCCAAACGGCATGGCGTAGGCTCTATGTAATCGGTATCGGGGTGGTCTGTACTGGGTGGGATCCGGCGGTCCGAGGGGCCGGCCCGACCGTCACGAAAGGCCCTGCTGTCTTGTTTATGGGCTCTATGTTCACGGGCGCAGTTGTCCTCTTAACGGTTTTTAGGAGGGGAGGGGCGCAGGAACGGGCTGAGCGGCCAGATCTTCTTTCTCTCTTTTGCTTTCCGAAGCCAGGCACTTCGGTCACCGATCCAGCCTGAGGTTCCCAGCAGCCGCATAGACCTGTCAACCGCTTTCGGTGCTACGGCCCGGCGGGTCGCACCGGAAGGGCCTCGGACCGGAAGCCTTCCGAAAGTTTTTCCTTAAGGGCAGGGCGACCCTGCGGTCCGATGGTCTTCACAGGGCTTCGGCCTGCTTGTAAGGAAGGCAAAGACAGTCGAGGCGGAAGTAAGAAACGAGGGGCATGAGCGCGCAGGTCAAGGCGGCAATCTTGGGAGCATCGGGCTATACCGGCGCCGACCTGGTGCGTCTGCTCACGCTGCATCCCGGGGTCGAGATCAGTGCGCTGACCGCCAATGCGCATGCCGGTAAGCCTTTGGGTGCTGTCTATCCGCACCTGGGCTATCTGGGGCTGCCCGATCTGGTGACGGTCGCGGAGGTTGATTGGTCCGCTTTGGATGTGGTGTTCTGCGCTCTGCCGCACGCGACCACGCAGCAGATCGTAAAAACGCTTCCCAAGCACCTGAAAATAATTGATCTTTCCGCTGACTTCCGGCTCGAAGACCCGGCCATTTACGCGGCCTGGTACGGGCATGAGCACTATGCGCCGGACTTGCAGCCCGAGGCGGTCTACGGTCTGCCTGAACTCTATCGGGAGCAGATCGCGGACGGGCGCTTGATCGCCTGCCCGGGCTGCTATCCGACGGCAGTCCTCCTGGCTTTGGTGCCCTTGGTCCGCGCCGGTTTGGTCACCACCGAAGACCTGATTATCGACGCCAAGAGCGGCCTGTCGGGAGCTGGCCGCGGCCTCAAGGAGAATCTGCTGTTCTGCGAGGCGGGCGAGGGCCTCTCGCCCTACGCCGTGGGTAAGCACCGCCATGCGCCGGAGATCGAGCAGGAAATCGGCAAGGCCGCGGGCCGCCGGGTCCTGGTGAACTTCACACCGCATCTGGTGCCCATGAGCCGCGGCGAGCTGGTTACCTGCCATCTGCGGCTGGCCGGGGGCGCGACAGCCGCGGATCTTCGCGAGGCGCATGTCAAGGCTTACGGCAACGAGATTTTCGTACGCCTGCTGCCGGAAGGCGCCTTGCCGTCTACTCAGATGGTACGGGGGTCCAACTACGCGGCGATCGGCACGATTCAGGACCGTATTCCCGGCCGGGCGATTACGATTGCCGGAATCGATAACCTGGTGAAGGGCTCCAGCGGGCAGGCCGTTCAGAACATGAACCTTCTGTTCGGCTTCGACGAATCCACGGCGCTGCTGCAGCCGCCGCTGTTTCCTTGAAGGAGGCTTTGCCTGGTGTCCGGACCCTTGCGCAGCCATCGCGGCTTGGCGCCCGCACTGGCCGAAGGCGTCTTCGTCGCCGACTCGGCCGTGGTGATCGGCGACGTTACCATCGGCAAGGGCAGTTCGATTTGGTACGGCTGCGTGCTGCGCGGCGACGTAAACCGCATCGCGATCGGCGAGGGGACCAACATCCAGGACGGCACGATCGTCCACGTCAACCGCGATCCCAGGGGCGACTACCGCGAGACCGGGGGCGGTATGCCGGTTTGGATCGGCTCTCACATCACCGTCGGCCATCAGGCATTGCTGCATGCCTGCCGTCTTGAGGACGGGTGCTTCGTCGGCATGCGCGCCGCGGTGATGGACGAGGCGGTGGTGGAGAGCGGTGCCATGGTGGCTGCCGGTGCCTTGGTGACGCCGCGCAAGCGGGTCGCCGCCGGGCAGCTGTGGGCCGGCGCGCCGGCCAGGTATCTGCGCGATTTGACGCCCGAAGAGCAAAGGACGCTGTACAATTCCCCGCGCCGCTATGCGGAACTGGCGGCCCGCTATCTCTAGAGTGGCCAGTTTTAGACTGGCCGGTGCCGTGTTAAGCTTTCGCTCCGGAAACTCGCTTTAGCACTTCGCTCGAAATTTGCTCCTAATTTCCCAATACCGAACCGTCGAACTCTCCAGCAGATCTGCATACTGTTGAGGATTGCCGGGGCGGCGCCTTCCATGCTGGGTGCTGTCCAGCCGGAGAAGGCTGCGACCTCGCCCAATCCGATGTTTTGGCCGCCAAGGTATCGCTGTCCCCAGCACTCTCCAACCGCAGCGGCTCGTCAGCCGCCTTTTTCAGGCTGTTTACATTTTTATACATACCGGCAACATTTTATTCACGCTAAGTGCTTAAGTTTGTTATCGTCGCCGAGTGCTCCAGAAGACGGCAGCAAGACTGGCGGCGAGCCCCTCCACGATAAACCGGACCAGAAACAAGGGAAGCGAAGATGAAAAGAGTGACAACAGGTCTATGTGCCGCCGCCCTGACGGCTATGGGTGCAGCCGGGACAGCGCAAGCGGATTCCGACGAGCCGATCCTCATTACCATGAACAACTGGACCAGTCAGAACGTGCTGGCCTATGTCACCGGCGATCTATTGGCGAAGCTCGGTTACGAGGTGGAATACGTCCCCTCCGACACGCAGCTGCAGTTCCAGGCTATCGCCGACGGGGACATGCACTTCCAGGTCGAGGTCTGGGAAGGCTCCATGCTGAATGCCTTTGAAAAGGCCAAGGCCACCGGCGGTCTGGTCGATATGGGCGACCATGACGCGGTTACGCGCGAGGACTGGTGGGTTCCGGCCTACATGGTCGAGAAGTGCCCCGGTCTGCCGGATTGGAAGGCGCTGGACAGGTGCGCGGAGCTCTTCGCCACGGCCGAAACCAGCCCCAAGGGCCGCTTCGTCGGGCCGCCGGCCGACTGGGGCAAGCACTATTCCGAGCGCATCGAGTCCCTGGGCATGAACTTCGAGGAGGTCCCGGTCGGTCAGGCGGCAACGCTCTGGGCAGAGCTACAGGCGGCCTACGACCGCGAAGAGGGTGTGGTGCTGTTCAACTGGACCCCGAACTTCATCGAAGCCAAGTTCGACGGCGTCTTCGTCGAGTTTCCCGAGTACGAGGCCGCCTGTCTGAGCGACCCGGCCTGGGGCATCAATAAGGAGATGCTCTACGACTGCGGCGCACCGGCGTCCGGCTGGCTGAAGAAGGCCGCTTGGGCCGGTGTCGAGGAAGACTTCCCCAAGGCTTGGGAACTCTTTGGGAAAATGAACTTCACCAACGCCCAGATCGCCGCAGCGGCTGCCATGGTGGACGTGGAAGGCATCTCACCTGAGGAAGCGGCGCAGAAGTGGATCGGCGAGAACGAAGCGGTTTGGTCGGCCTGGTTGCCGAAGTAACCTCCTTTCGAACGGCCGGCTTCGCACGCCTTCGCGCTCCCCCGCGGGGGCGTGCTACCGCCCGTCTTTTTCTCCGAACGACATGCGGCCGGAAGGGCGGGCAGAGATGACGGTGAAGCTGAGCTGCAGTAACCTCTGGAAGGTCTATGGGCCCGATGCGGCCTCCCTGTTCGACGGCGGTGGGGTGCCGAGCGACGAGGTCCTGACCTCCGGCGGTTACATCGGCGCCGTTCGCAATGCCGGCTTCGACGTGGAAGAGGGCGAGATCCTGGTCCTCATGGGCCTCTCCGGTTCCGGAAAGTCCACTTTGTTGCGCTGTCTCAGCCGCCTGATCGAGCCCACGGCTGGCTCGGTCTGTTTCGAGGGACAGGACATCACCCATGCCGACGAGAAGTCGCTGCGTTCGCTGCGGCGCCACAAGATGGGCATGGTGTTTCAGAACTTCGGGCTCTTGCCGCACCGCACGGCGCTGCAGAACGTCGTCTTCCCCCTGGAGATCCAAGGGCTGCCGCGGATCGTGCGGGAGCGCAAGGCGCTCGACCTCTTGAATCTGGTCGGCCTGGAGGGGCGCGAGACCTACTATCCCCGTGAACTCTCGGGCGGTCAGCAGCAGCGCGTCGGCATCGCCCGCTCTTTGGCGGTGGAACCGGACGTCTGGTTACTGGACGAGCCCTTCTCGGCCCTCGACCCCTTGATCAGGCGCGAGATGCAGGATGAATTCATCCGCCTGCAACGCAGCCTGAAGAAGACCATCGTTTTCGTTACCCACGATTTCGACGAGGCGGTGCGGCTGGCCGATCGCATTGCTATCATGCGCGGCGGCATTATGGTGCAGCTGGGCACACCAGAAGATCTGGTGGTCAGCCCCGCCGACAGCTACGTGGCGGAATTTACCAAGACGGCTCCCAAGGCTAGGCTAATCCGGGCACGCACCGCCATGCAGCCATTGGCCGGTTTCACCGACATCGGTAGCGACGATGCGGTCATCCCGGCCGATGCCACGATCGAGGAGGCGGCCCCATCGGTCCTGGCCGGCAAGGCACAGGCTATCGTGATCGACGACGAGGGACATCCGCTTGGTGAGCTTACCCGCGGGCGAGTGATCGAGATTCTTTTTGCTCCACCCGAAGCAGAAGCGGCGGAGGCCGCAGCCAATCGAGACGAGGCAGCACTATGAGCGTCCGGTCGGCGGGCCTGGAGGAGGGGAAGCCGGTACCGTCGCCGGCAGTTCCGATCGCCGTCGGCGTGGCGCTGCTGGTCGTTGTTTTGGCGATCTTCAACCCCGCCTGGAGCGATCGCTGGCCCGAGAGCTGGGAGATCCCGCTGGCGGCCTGGACCACTTCGGCTTTTCAGTGGCTTGCCAACGATCTGAGCTTCGGCCTCTTCACCTTTCGCAACCTGACCCGCGGTATCGCTTGGCTCCTCGACCGGCCTTTCGACTTGGTCGAAGGCGTGCTGTTCCGCGGTTTCCGCGGACTGGGTCTAGGACCGATTCCTTGGCTGGCCTTGTCGCTCGCTCTCGGTATCGCCGGCTATCGCTTGGGCGGAACGCGCCTGGCGATGCTGGCTGCGCTTGGCGTCGCCTACCTCGCGATCTTCGGGGTGTGGAAGGATTCCATGCGCACCTTGTCGCTGGTGGCGGTGACGGTCCCCCTGGCGGCACTGGTGGGGATTGGACTGGGGGTGCTGGCGACCCGCAAAGCGCGAGCGGAGAAGATTCTGCAATTCCTGTTCGACATCATGCAGGCCACACCGCATCTGGCCTATTTGGGTCCGGTCGCGGCCTTCTTCGGCTTCGGCTCGGTTCCGGGCATGATCGCCACCGCAATCTTCGCCATGCCGCCGATGGCGCGCTGCACCATCCTCGGCATTCGCACCGTGCCCGATTCGGTGCTGGAGGCCGGGGTGATGGCAGGCTGCAGCCCACGCCAGTTGCTGTGGAGGGTACAGCTGCCGGCGGCAAAACGCACTCTCCTGGTCGGGGTCAACCAAGTGATCATGCAAACCCTAGCCATGGCCGTTATCGCCTCTTTGATCGGCGCTTCGGGTTTAGGGCACAAATTGCTGTTTTCCTTGCAGCAACTTCAACTCGGCAAGGCCATTGAGTCTGGTGTCGCCATCGTTATCATGGCCATCGTCCTGGACCGCCTGAGCCAAGCCTGGGCCAAGTTCACGCCCAACCACTTGGAGGAGGAGAAGGTCTGGTGGCAACGCCATAGGGCGCTGCTCTCGGTTATTGGTACGGTGATCGTCGTCAGTCTGCTGTCGATGGCGCTGCCGTTCCTGGCCAAGCTGCCGAAGAGCCTCACCATCACCACGGCCCCCTTCTGGGACGGCGGCATTCGCTGGATGTCGAAGAACCTGTTCGACTACCTGGAGTTTCTGCGCGACGACTTCACGCTCCATGTCCTGATTCCGCTGCGGAACTTCTTTCTCTGGCTGCCTTGGCCGGCCTTGGCGGGCTTCGTCGGCATCCTCGCTTGGCGGATCGGGGGTACCAAGCCCATGCTGATCTCCTTGGGCTTGCTGTTGTTCATTCTGGTGACCGGTTTCTGGGTTCCGGCGATGATGACGCTTTACCTGACCAGCCTGGCGGCCGTCATCTGCATGGGCCTGGGCGTGCCGATCGGGATCTGGTCGGCGCGCAGCCCTAGTGCCTCCAAGGTCATCCTGACGATCTGCGATACTCTGCAGACCTTTCCCTCCTTCATCTACCTGATCCCGGTCATCATGCTGTTCCGGGTGGGGGATCTGGCCTCCCTGGTGGCGATTATCGGCTATGCCATGGTTCCAGCAATTCGCTACACCAACCTGGGCCTCTCGCGCGTGCCGCCGAGCGTGGTCGAGGCGGCCCGGGCCTCCGGCACCGCCAAGCGGCAGATGCTGTTCAAGGTCAAGTTGCCGATGGCCATGCCGGAGATCATGCTGGGCCTCAATCAGACTATCGTGCTGGCGCTTTCCATGACCGCGATCACGGCTCTCATTGGTTCGCGCGACCTCGGCCAGCAGATCCTGAAGGCCTTGCCGGATCTGGACACCGGACGCGGCTTGCTGGCCGGTCTTTGTATCGCCGCCATCGGCCTCATCGCCTCGCAGATGATCGAGAGCTGGGTGAAACAGCGTAAGAAGCAGCTTGGCCTCAGCGGGTGAGGCTTTCGGTAGAGGCGAAAGCGATGCCTGCTTCCGCCATTTGACGGTGGGCCGAGGCCAGAGAGCCGCCTAGGTCGATCGCCCGGCAGGCTTCCTCCACCAAGGTGACCCGATAGCCCAGGGAGACGGCGTCCAAGGCCGAATAGCAAACGCAGAAGTCGGTGGCGAGGCCGGTTAGGGCGAGTTCGGTCACGCCGCGTTCGACAAGATAGCCGTGCAGACCGGTCGGCGTGGTCCGGTCGTTCTCGAAAAAGGCCGAGTAGGAATCGATGTGCTGGCGAAAGCCCTTGCGAAGGATCAGATCGCAGGGATCGATCGCCAGGTCGGGATGGAAGGCCGCCCCCTCACTGCCTTGGATGCAGTGATCGGGCCAGAGCACCTGATGCCCGTAGTGCAGTTCGGTCGTCTGGAAAGGGTCCTTGTCGTCGTGCATGGAGGCAAAGGAGCGATGATTGTCCGGATGCCAATCCTGCGTGGCGACGACGACCTGAAAATGCGTCTGCAGACGATTGATGAAGGGCACAACCGCCTCGCCTTCCGGCACGGCCAAGGCGCCGCCACTGCAGAAATCGTTCTGTACGTCGACGATCAGGAGGGCCTCGGTGGGGCGGGCCGGCATGGCTATCCTCATGGGCTGTTTGGCTTTGCTCAGGGAACAACCGCTGGCGGCAGTCTGTCAAATCTCAAGCACGGGGCCTGCCTTGGGTCCCGCTAAAGCGAAAGCCAATCGGGCCGCTCCGCCTGCTGCCGTCGGCAGCAAGACAGTGGGTCGGCCCTCGACCGGACTATCGAATCCGGAGGCGGATATGGGGGTCGCTAATAGCGGTTGACCTTTGTTAAACCGCGACTGACTGGTTTATCCAGTGCAGCGTCGTGCACAGGACTCGGTGCTTGCAGGCTTCTAGAGCAGAGACATTTGGGTTAAGATCCACACTAGATTTCGGCTGCTGCAGTCGTCCGAGGAGGAAAGCAAAGCATAGATGACAAGGCTGTCAAGCACCGTCGACCGGCGCTCGGAGATCTACCAATCGAACCGCGAGGCCATGCGGGGTCTCTTGGCTTCCCTTGAGGAAAGCAGCAGCAGGATAAGCGCCGGCGGCGGCGAGCGGGCCAGAGAGAAACACCTAGCTCGCGGCAAGATGCTACCGCGCGAGCGGGTGGGCCGCCTGCTGGATCCGGGCTCCCCTTTCCTGGAAATCGGCCGATTCGCCGCCTGGGGACTCTATGGTGACGAGGTGCCCTCGGCGGGGATCGTCACCGGCATCGGCCGGGTGTCCGGCGTCGAATGCATGATCGTCTGTAACGATGCGACGGTGAAGGGCGGCACTTACTATCCGCTGACGGTGAAAAAGCACCTGCGCGCCCAGGAGATCGCCGGGCAGAACAGGCTGCCGTGCCTCTATCTAGTCGATTCCGGCGGTGCCAATCTGCCGAAACAGGACGAAGTCTTCCCCGACCGTGACCACTTTGGCCGGATCTTCTTCAACCAAGCCAACCTCTCGGCCAAGGGCATTCCCCAAATCGCCGTGGTCATGGGCTCCTGCACCGCCGGCGGCGCTTATGTGCCCGCTATGTCGGACGAGAGTGTCATCGTCGCCAAGCAGGGCACGATCTTCCTGGGCGGGCCGCCGCTGGTGAAGGCCGCCATCGGCGAAGTGGTGACGGCCGAGGAACTGGGCGGCGCCGAGGTGCACGCGCGCCGGTCCGGTGTCACCGACCACTACGCCGAGACCGACGCCCATGCCTTAGCCTTGGCGCGAAGGATTGTCCGCAACCTAAATTGGCAGAAGCAGGGGCGTCTGACGATGAAGACGCCGCGCGAACCGCTCTATGCACCCGAGGAGATCGACGGGATCGTGCCGCCGGACCTGAAGTACCCCTTCGAGATTCGCGAGATTATCGCCCGTATCGTCGACGGGTCCGAGTTCGACGAGTTCAAGCGCCTCTACGGCACGACATTGGTCTGCGGCTTCGCCCACATCTGGGGCCATCCCATCGGCATTGTAGCCAACAACGGAGTGCTCTATTCCGAGAGCGCCCTGAAGGGCGCTCATTTCATCGAACTCTGCTGCCAGCGCGGCATACCGCTGCTGTTCCTGCAGAACATCACCGGCTTCATGGTCGGCCGGAAGTACGAGGCCGGCGGTATCGCCAAGGACGGCGCCAAGCTGGTGACCGCCGTCGCCATGGCGCAGGTACCGAAGCTGACGGTCATCGTCGGCGGTTCCTTCGGTGCCGGGAACTACGGCATGTGCGGACGCGCCTATGCACCCCGCTTCCTTTGGATGTGGCCCAATGCCCGGATCTCGGTGATGGGTGGTGAGCAGGCGGCCGGGGTTCTGGCGACCGTGCGCCGCGACGGCATCGAGGCACGCGGCGGTAGTTGGTCGGCAGAGGAGGAAACAGCCTTCAAACAGCCGATCCTGGATCGGTTCGAGGCGCAAGCGATACCGCTCTACTCTTCGGCCCGTCTTTGGGACGACGGTATCATTCCGCCATCCCGCACCCGCGAGGTGCTGGCACTCTGCCTCTCGGCCAGCCTGAATGCACCGATCGAACCGACTCGCTTCGGCGTCTTCCGGATGTAGGAGGGCTCTCATGTTTCGAAAGATTCTGATCGCCAATCGCGGCGAAATCGCCTGCCGGGTCATCCGAACCGCCCAGGCCCTAGGTATCGACAGCGTCGCCGTCTACTCCGACGCCGACGCCGAGGCGCAGCATGTGGCCCTAGCGGACGAAGCTTGGCGTCTGGGCCCGCCGCCAGTCGGAGAAAGCTACCTCAGGGCGGACAAGATCCTGGAGATTGCCAAGCACTCGGGGGCCGAAGCGATCCATCCCGGCTATGGCTTCCTCTCTGAGAATGCGGCCTTCGCCGAAGCTTGCGAAGACGCCGGCATTGTCTTCATCGGTCCGCCGGCTTCCGCCATTCGCGCAATGGGGCTGAAGGACGCGGCCAAGGCGCTGATGGAGAAGGCGGGTGTCCCGGTGGTTCCCGGCTATCACGGCGCCGAACAAGCGCCCGGGCCGCTGGCGGCCGAGGCGGCGCGCATCGGCTATCCCGTGCTGATCAAGGCCGTGGCCGGCGGCGGCGGCAAGGGCATGCGTCTGGTTGAGACGCCGGAAGCATTCGCAGCAGCTCTGAAAAGCGCTCGGCGGGAGGCCCGGAATGCCTTCGGCGATCCGCGTGTCCTGATCGAGAAGTACGTGACCCAACCGCGCCATTTGGAGATACAGGTCTTCGCCGACGGCAAAGGCCAGGTGGTCTATCTCTTCGAACGCGACTGCTCGCTGCAACGCCGTCATCAGAAGGTCGTCGAGGAGGCGCCGGCGCCCGGTATGCCGGCGGCGGTACGCCGGGCGATGGGGGAGGCGGCCGTGAGGGCGGCGCTGGCCATCGGCTACCGCGGTGCGGGCACGGTTGAGTTTATCGCCGACGGCTCGACCGGCTTACGCGAGGACAGCTTCTGGTTCATGGAGATGAACACCCGTCTACAGGTCGAACACCCTGTCACGGAAATGATCACGGGCCAGGATCTCGTGGCCTGGCAGCTTCAGGTTGCAGCCGGTGGATCGCTGCCGCTCGCTCAGGATCGGCTTGCCATTGCCGGACACGCTTTCGAGGCTCGCATCTATGCCGAGGACCCGGCACGGGACTTCCTCCCGGCGGTCGGCCTGCTGGAGCGGCTGCGCTTTCCACGGGCGGAGCCCGGCATTCGGATCGACAGCGGTGTGACCGAGGGGGATCGCATCACCCCGCACTACGATCCCATGATCGCTAAACTGATCGTGCACGGTGCCAACCGCCAGCAGGCGCTGGCCCGGCTGGCGCGCGCCCTGGCGGCCGTGGAAATCGACGGCTGCATCACCAATGTCGGATTCTTGGGCGCCTTGGCCCGCCATGCAGGCTTCGCCGCCGGCGCCGTCGACACCGGCCTTATAGGCCGGGACATCGCTCAATTGCTTTCGGGCAACGCGGAAAGAGACGACGACGCCCTGACCGCCGCCGTCCTCTTCGCCGCCGGCGCACTGGAGGAGGTGACGGAAGACAATCCCTGGACACAGCTGACGGGCTTTCGCCTGTGGGGCGGCGCGCGGCAGGTGGTGAGTCTGGACATCGGCGGCGTGCTCCAAGAAGCCCGTGTAGACTTCAACGGCAAGCACTATCGCCTGTTCCTTCCGCAGGCAGAGGTCACGGTCAGGGTGGCGCAGCGTAACCCTGGGTGCGCCATCTTGGACTTCGGCACGCGACGGAAGCGAATCGATTTCAGCCCTTGGCACGGCGGTGTGACAATCTTCTGCAAGGGCAGGGCGCTGCGGTTCGGTCTCCCTGATCGCTTGACCGGGGACAGTGACACCGCAGGGGCCGGAAACAAGGTCTTGGCCCCCATGTCGGGCCGCATCCTCTTGGTCAAGGTCGCGCCCGGCGAGGCCATCGCCAAGGGTCAGGTGCTGCTGGTAGAGGAGGCGATGAAGATGGAACACAGCCTGGCCGCGCCGCGCGACGGCGTCGTTGCGGCAGTAACCGTCGCCGAGGGCGATCAAGTCGATGAGGGGGCCGTTCTCGTGACCTTGGAGGATGAAGAGGCGGCTTAGCTATTGCGCGAGCAGGGACTCTTTGTCGTCTTCTTGCCGGCTCGCACTCTCTTCGCGCAGGATCTCGTATTCGGCGGCGAAGACGCCGGAGAAGAATGGGTCGCTCTCTCGTCGTCGATCGAGGTATCTAGGCTCGCCCCAATCTTCCGCGGCGGGCGCGAGGAGGAAGCACTTTCGCTCCGAGGGCCATATGCCGGCGTCGGACGCCGATGAGGCCGGGCAGCGCTTAGCCGATAATATATTTGGTCATTTCTGCTTTGTTTAGAACAGCTTTGGCGCTATTCTTGAACTGATGCACGAGGGCGCCGCGATTGACTTGCAGCCTGTCTCCAGTAAATCGCCTCAAAGCGCAAACCCCGGACAAATTTCCAGACATCGAGTTTACAGTGCCCCTTGTCAGGTTACAATATCTCCCCTCCGTCTGCGTCTTGAAGAGCTTGGCGTAGGGTTAGCCGTGCCATAAGGGAAGCAATCATCGGGAGAGGATCAGGAATGGTCTCTATCGATTCGGCGTCGTTGGAGACGTCTTTTACCGGCTTGGGCGTCCATGCTGCCTGACGCGTTGAGCTACGACGGGCTGCGGGCGGCGTTCCGCTGGCAGATCCCCGAATATTACAACATCGGCGTCGATGTATGCGACCGCTGGGCCGACAGCGAGCCCGAACGATTGGCATTGATTTCGGTTTCTCCCGACGGGAACAGTGGGGAGGTTTCTTTCGGCAAACTCAAGAGCCAGAGCAACCGTCTGGCCAATCTTCTGCGTGCCTTGGGCGTGGTGCCGGGCGACCGCGTCGGTATTCTGCTCCCGCAGATGCCGGAGACTGCCATCGCGCACATCGCCATCCACAAGCTGGGTGCAATCTCCCTGCCGCTGTTCATGCTCTTCGGGGAAGAATCCCTGCGCTACAGACTGGACAACGCCGAGGCCAAGGCAGTCGTCACCAACGCCGAAGGGGCCGTAAAGCTGGCTGCGATCCGCGAGCGGCTGCCTAGTCTGGCACAGATTTTGACCGTGGACGGTCCCGCCGAAGGCTGCCACGACATACAGACCGACCTGTCCGGCATGGCAGAGCACTTCCAGCCGGTGCAAACCAAGGCGGAAGACCCTGCGATCTTGATCTATACCTCAGGCACAACAGGACCGCCCAAGGGAGCGCTCCACGCACACCGCGTCCTGTTGGGTCACCTACCGGGGATGGAGATGGCCTTCGATCTTTTCCCGCAGGCGGGCGACCGGCTTTGGACCCCGGCGGACTGGGCTTGGATCGGCGGCCTGTTGGATGTACTGCTGCCGGGTTTGCATCATGGCGTCCCCGTGGTTGCCTGCCGCTTCCAGAAGTTCACCGCAGAGGCCGCCTTCGCACTGATAGAACGCCACGGTGTGCGCAATGCTTTCCTACCACCGACTGCGCTGAAGATGATGCGCAAGCTGGAACCGGCGCCCGATCCGGCCCGGCTGCGCATGCGCAGCGTCGCGAGCGGCGGCGAGACCCTAGGCGCCACCCTGATCGACTGGGGTAGACGGGTTCTGGGTGTGACCGTCAATGAGTTCTATGGCCAGACTGAGTGCAATGTCGTGGTCTCCTCCTGCGCCAAGATCATGCCGCCGCGGCCGGGCATCATGGGGCGCGGCGTTCCGGGTCATGAGGTCGCGGTCCTTTCCGAGACAGGTGAACGCCTACCGAAGGGCAAGATAGGACAGATCGCGGTGAGGGCGCCCGACCCGGTCATGTTCCTGGGCTATTGGAAGAACCCAGAGGCCACGGCGGCAAAGTTCGCCGGCGATTGGCTGCTGACCGGTGACTGCGGCCAGGCCGAAGACGAGGGCTGGATCCGCTATGTCGGACGCGACGACGACGTCATCACCTCGTCCGGCTATCGCATCGGACCGGGAGAAATTGAGGACTGCCTCATAGGACATCCGGCGGTGGCCTTGGCCGGCGTGGTCGGCAAGCCCGACCCCACACGGACGGAGATCGTCAAGGCCTACCTCGTCCTGGCCCCCGGCGTAGAGCGGTCCGACGCCTTGGCCGAGGAGATCCAGACCTGGGTGAGACAGCGTTTGGCCGCTTACGAGTATCCGCGTGAAATTGACTTCGTTCCGGACCTGCCGATGACGGCGACCGGCAAGATTATTCGCCGGGTCCTGCGCGAGCGGGCAAGGGCCGAGACTTTACAACGGGAGAAAAGCTCGTGAGCGACGCTGTCACGCTCTTCGAGATGGGTCCGCGGGACGGCCTGCAGAACGAGAAACGTCCGATTGCGACGAGCGACAAGGTGCGCTTGGTCGACTTCCTGAGTGCCTGCGGCTTCCGCAAGATCGAGGTCACCAGCTTCGTCAGCCCCAAGTGGGTCCCGCAAATGGCCGACGCGGCGGAAGTCATGGCGGCAATCGACCGACGGCCTAACGTCTGCTATGCGGTCCTGACGCCGAACCTGCGTGGCTACGAAGGGGCAAAGGCTGCCGATGCCGACGAGGTCGCCATCTTCGGCTCCGCCTCCGAAGGCTTCTGCCAAAAGAACATTAACTGCTCCATCGCTGAGAGCTTGGAGCGCTTCCAGCCGGTCATGGAGGCGGCCCGGCGGGATGGGCGTCCGGTGCGCGGCTATGTCTCCTGCGTCGCCGACTGCCCCTACGACGGGCCGACACCGCCGCAGAAGGTGGCCGAGGTGGCGGCGCGCCTGCTTGCCATGGGCTGCTACGAGATCTCGCTGGGCGATACCATCGGTTCCGGCACGCCGGAAGGTATCGGATGCATGCTCGATAGCGTCCTGCAAGAGGTTCCCGCCGAGAAGTTGGCCGGGCATTACCACGATACCCGCAATCGTGCGCTGGAGAATATTTCCGTTAGTCTGGAGAAGGGGCTGCGCACTTTCGATGCCGCCATCGGCGGCCTGGGCGGCTGTCCCTACGCTCCCGGTGCCAAGGGGAACGTCGACACCCGCTCCGTCGCCTACATGCTCCGCGATCGGGGCTACCACATCGGGCTCGATCTGGAACGGTTGGATAGGGTGGCGGACTTTGCCTGGAGCCTACGCAGCGATGCGCCGCGGCCAGATAGTGCAAGAAAACGAACAGATACACTTCGCCAAAAATCATCGCGCTTCTAAAATTAAAAGAATAAATGATTTTTTGTACAATTAATATACGATCCTACCTATAGAGGAAAGGAGATGGACAATACCCGTTACCGGGAAGATCCAAGGCCTGTTTCCAGAAGTCGTAGAACGCTTGGAAGCGCTATCGACTCTTGTCGGGAAGTCGGTGCATGTGAGCAATGCCAAGAGATCCGACAATTCGACAGTGCGCGCATAGCTCCGGCCTTGCCGCAGACTGCACGATTAAAGGAAAGACGCCCGTCGAGGTTGTATCCCTGCCGGAAAAAGTTGGAATTGCAGCGACCGGCCAGTACTATCGTAAAGACGGAACCGAAGACAACTTCGCACATCGGGTTCACACATGGGGGACATCCGCGGTCTTCTTGGCTTGGAAGGCAACGGCCCCCTACGCCCCAGGCAGGAGTAACATCTTCCGAGAAAATCCGAAGAACAGTAGTAACTATACCTACGGGCGGTGTACGTCGGGGCGAGACTGCAGTTAGCTCAAAGGGCTGATCGGTCTTATTCAGAGGACGCTCTCCAGCAGAGGCAGACTCAACTGCATGCAACGCCAATAGGCGGGCGAGGCTAGGCAACCTTGCGGGCCTGAAAATGTTTCGAGATGGCCAAGAAAAAAGCCTGCGAGATTTTTAGAACGTTGTGCTCTTACTTCACCTTAGCGTCTTTCGACGGCAGTGGTTTACCACCTCTTCCGGGCTCAAGAGTCGAATGGGGGAAGGTAGCCGTCTCTCCGGTAATGGCTCAGGGCTTGAAGCTCGGTCCTGCCCACAATAGTTGCAGATTTCTCTTCAACAGCGCACAGCCAAAAACAACACTGGGCTGAGCCTAGGCAGGGAGCACCGGAAGACATTCACCGAAACGGCCTTTCCTGTCGGCAACATGGACTCTAGAGGGACGCGGACTAAGTCGGCAGAGCTGGCTCCAAGAAGGTCAAGTTGAAGGCCACGCTTTCGATGATGCGGTTGACAAAAAAGGCTGCCAAAGGTAGGATGATGGCACCTAAGGTGCCGATGTCTAGGCATCGCTTGGCCAAATAGATCTTCACTGCAATCACGTAGAAAAGGAAGAAGACCCGCAGCATGTTGCTCAAGACGGGCGGCAGCATAACGATAATGAAGTCGATATGGACGAGTACTAGGACCAGCCAGTTGTAGGCGGTGATGAAGCGTGGAAGCCGGGCCCCCATGGGCTTGCTGCGGGCGAACTCGATCAGGGCCAAAGGCAGCAGGGTCCAACGCAGTGCATAGGCCAGCAGCCAGACTGAAAAGAAGTGCAGGCCCAGCGGCTCTAGAGGCAACTCGCGTTGACGGTCCAGAACGATGATCAGATAGACCGGCAGGGCCAGCGTGGCGACCGAGAAGGAACGCCAGGCGGCAGCCCGGTCGTCGCTTAAGAGAACGAGGCCCGAGTCCTTGAAAGTCAGCAGCGGGATAACTGCCGCGATGCCGCGCCGCAGTTCTTCGCCGGTCGGGAACATGGCTTGCCTCCGCTTGAGCGCTTCAGGCCGCCAGGCGTTCAAGCGCGTTCACATAAATCTCGGTCAGGGTCTCGATGTCATCTAGGGGAGCGCGTTCGTCAACCTTATGCGCCCATTGATTCCTTAGGCCCAGCTCGATCACCGGGCAGGCATCCTTGATAAAGCGCGCGTCCGAGGTGCCGCCGGTGGTGCTGAGAACCGGCGGCATGCCGGTCGTTTGCGCCACCGCAGCCGAGACGGCGTCGCTCAAGGGGCCCGGCGGGGTCAGGAAGGACTCGCCGCTAACCCTGATCTGAAGGTCGATCTCGCCGCCGACCTTGGCCATGCGCGCGCGGATCCAAGCCTCCACGTCACGGCTGTGGTGGCAGTCGTTGAAGCGGACGTTGAAGCGGGCTCTGGCGACGGCCGGGATCACGTTGGTAACGGGGTTGCCGACGTCGACGCTGGTAATCTCCAGGCTGCTCGGTTGAAAATGGTCGCTGCCCTCGTCCAGTGGTTCCTCAACCAGCAGCTGTAGCAGGCGGTTCAGGCGATGGATCGGGTTGTCGGCCAGGTGGGGATAGGCCGAATGGCCCTGTACGCCGGAGACTGTGAGCCAGCCGTTGAGGCTGCCGCGCCGGCCGATCTTGGCCATGTCGCCGACCCGATCCACCGAGGTCGGCTCGCCGACGATGCAACCGGAGAAGCGCTCGCCCTGCTCCAGGAGCCAATCCAGCATCTTGCGCGTGCCGTTGATGCTGGGTCCCTCCTCGTCGCCGGTGATCAGCAGCGAGAGACCGTTGCTTGGCCGCTTCTCGGCGAGGAAACGGGAGAGGGCAGCGACGTAGCAGGCAATCGCGCCCTTCATATCCACCGTGCCGCGGCCAATCAGCCAGCCGTTCTCAATTGCCCCGGCGAAGGGATCGACCCGCCAGTGGGCCGGGTCGCCCGGCGGCACTACGTCGGTGTGTCCAGCATAGCAGAGGTTGCCGCTGCCGCCGGCCAGATGGGCGTAAAGATTGTCCACCGGCTCACTGCCCGGCTCTTGAAAGACTCGACGGCGGCAGGTGAAACCCAGCCCTTCGAGTGCCCCTTGCAGCAGGTCCAGCGCTCCGCCTTCCGTCGGCGTGATCGATGGGCAGCGGATCAATGACTGGGCGAAGGCGATGGGATCGATCGGCGCGCTCATGGGGACCTAGTCTCGCAGCAGGTCGTTGATCGAGGTCTTGGCGCGCGTGCCTTCGTCCACGCGCTTGATGATGACGGCACAGTAAAGGCTGGGGCCGGGTGTTCCATCCGGCAGCGACTTGCCGGGCAGACTGCCGGGCACCACGACGGAATAGGCCGGCACCCGGCCACGGAAGACCTCGCCTGTGTTGCGATCGACGATCTTGGTCGAGGCGCCGATGTAGACGCCCATGGAAAGGACCGCGCCTTCCTCCACGACGACGCCTTCCACGACTTCGGAGCGGGCACCGATGAAGCAGTTATCCTCGATCACCACGGGGCCGGCCTGCAGCGGTTCCAGCACGCCGCCGATGCCGGCACCGCCGGAGAGGTGACAGTTCTTGCCGATCTGGGCGCAGGAGCCGACTGTGGCCCAGGTGTCCACCATGGTGCCACGGTCGACATAGGCGCCCAGGTTGACGAAGCTGGGCATCAAGACCACGCCGGGGGCGATGTAGGCCGAGTGACGCACGGTGCAGTTGGGGACCGCGCGGAAGCCGGCCTCGCGGAAGCGGTGCTCGCCCCAGCCGGCGAATTTGGAATCCACCTTGTCCCACCAGTTTGAGTTGTCGCCGGGGCCGCCTGGGATCGGCTTCATGTCGTTCAGGCGGAAGGACAGCAGCACCGCCATCTTCAGCCACTGATTCACACGCCAGCCGTCGTCGCGCTTCTCCGCCACCCGAAGGATGCCTTCGTCCATCCCGCTCAAGGCAGTCTCGACAGCCTCGCGCAGCGTGCCTTCGGTCTTCGGCGAGATCTGGTCTCGGATCTCCCATGCCTCCAGGATGTTCTTCTCCAATAGGGCCTTGTCCATGGGTCGCGTCCTCTATTTAGCGTACAGTTGCGTCACCGATGGGCTCGCGGCGCACCAGAGTGCCGTGGCCGTGTTCGGTAAAGATTTCCAGCAAGATCGAATGCGGCATGCGCCCGTCCAGAATAACTGCGGCGTCCACGCCATTCTCGACCGCGTAGACGCAAGTCTCCAGCTTCGGAATCATACCACCGTAGACAATGCCGTCCTCACGCAGCTGTTTGATCTGGACGAGGTCGAGGTCGGTCAGAATGTTCTGCTCCCTATCCATGACGCCGGCTATGTCGGTCAGCAGCAGCAGGCGAGAGGCCCCGACTGCGGCGGCGATGGCACCGGCCGCGGTATCGGCATTGATGTTGTAAGTCTCGCCGTTGTTGCCCACCCCGATTGGCGCGATCACCGGGATCATGCCCGAATGCTCTAGACCGGCCAGGATGTGGGGATCGATCGTCTTGGGCTCGCCAACGAAGCCTAGATCCAGGATCTTCTCGATGTTGGAATCGGGATCGCGCTGCGTGCGCCGCAACTTCGAGGCCTGAATCAAGCGGCCGTCCTTGCCGGAAATACCGATGGCGGTGCCACCGGCCTCGTTGATCGCGGTCACGATCTGCTTGTTGATGCGGCCGGCCAGAACCATCTCGACGATTTCCACCGTCTGCTGGTCGGTCACCCTGAGGCCGTCTACGAACTCACTCTTGACCGCCAGACGCTCCAGCATCTGCGCGATCTGCGGGCCGCCGCCGTGCACCACGATAGGATTGATGCCGATCTGCTTCAGCAGGACGATATCGCGGGCGAAGAGTTGCGCCAATTCCTGATTGCCCATGGCGTGACCTCCGTACTTGACCACGAAGGTCTGGCCGGCATAGCGGCGCATGTAAGGCAGGGCCTCGCTGATCACGCGGGCGGTGCGCAGCCAGGCTTTGGTGTCTTTCAGTTGTCTTTCCGGCACTGGCGCAGTTTCTCCGTACTCTATATCCTATCGTCGCGGTACTCTAGTGTTACGACTGCGCGATTGCCAATCTGGCAAGCTCCTGCCGCAGGGCAGCGATGCCTTTTCCCTTGGTCGAAGAAGTCGCCAGCACCTTGGGATGGGCGGCACGGTACGTTGCGGCCTGGGCCGTGACGGTGGCCAGGATCTTTTCGCGGCCGGCCTTTTTTTTTACCCGATCGAATTTGGTCAAGATCAGCTGGTAGGTGCGCGCAACCCCGTCCAGGGCAGCCATCACCGCACGGTCGCTGTCCTTCAAGCCGTGACGGGCATCGATCAACACCAGCACGCGCTCTAAGTTGCGGCGACCCTTGAGGTAGCGGTTGGCGAGCCGCGTCCAAGCCTCAATTTTGCGGCGCTCCGCCTTAGCATAACCATAGCCCGGCAGATCCACCAGGATCAGGCGGCCGCCCAGGTTGAAGAAGTTCAGTTGCTGGGTTCGCCCCGGAGTGCGCGAAACCTTTGCCAAGACGGTCCGGCCGGTCAGCACGTTGACCAGACTGGACTTGCCGACGTTGGAGCGACCGACAAAAGCGACCTCCGGCCCCCAATCCGGCGGCAAACGCGACTCCTCGGCAGCCCCGGCGACGAAATCGCAGGATTGAGCGAAGAGCCAGCGCGCGAAGGCCTCCGCCGCCGGGTCGGATTTCTCAGCACTCACCGAAGCTAGGACCGTTTACGCTTCTTGGCGGCCGGGTTGCTGGAACGGCGCTGCCCTTTGCTCGGGCGACTGCTGTGCACTTTCGCCTCCGCCTTGGGTTCAAACTTCTTGGGCTCCGGCTCCGGTGCGGAGGGTGGAGATGCGATCGGTGTCAGGGCCGGCAGCTTGCCGCCGATCGGGATGCCCTGGCTGCGCATGATGATTGCCTGCTGGCCCATAGATAGTAGGTTGTTCCAAGCCCAGTAGATCACCAGGCCGGCTGCGAAATGGCCAAGCATGAAGGTGAAGATTACCGGCATCCAGGCGAAGATCTTGGCCTGCAGCGGGTCGGTCGGCTGCGGGTTCAGCCGATATTGCGCCCACATTGTGAAGCCCATCAGCAGCGGCCATATACCGATCGAGAAGAAGCTAAGCAAGCCCAGGTTCGGCACGTCGAAAGGCAACAGACCGAACAGGTTTACCCAACTAGTGGGATCGGGGGCGGAAAGGTCCTGAATCCAGCCGACGAAAGGCGCGTGGCGCATTAAAATCGTACCGTAGAGCACGTTGTATAGCGCGATGAAGATGGGGATCTGCAGCAGCATCGGCAGACAACCGGCGACCGGATTCGCCCCCTCCTTCTTGTAGAGGCCCATCATCTCCTTCTGGAAGCGGGGCTTGTCGTCCTTATAGCGCTCGCGCAGCTCCAGCATGCGGGGCTGCAGCTTGCGCATCTTCGCCATTGACTTGTAGGCCTTGTTGGCCAGCGGAAAGAGGGCGATGCGCACGCAAACCACAAGCAACAGAATGGCACCGCCGAAGTTTCCGACTAGACCGTGGAACCAGTTCAGCAGCCAGTAGATCGGTCGTGCCAGGAAAAAGATCCAGCCGTAGTCCACTGCCAAGTAGAACTTATCAATGTGGAACTCTTCGGTGTAGTAGTCGATCAACTGGGGTTCGCGGGCGCCGGCGAACAGGCGTAAGCTGTCCTCGCGGGTGTCGCCGGGGGCGATGTCATAGTAACTGTAGGAAATGTCGACCTGATAGGTGTCGCTACCGTTGACCGAGCTATAGGCGAAGCGAGCATCGACCTTGGCGTCCTGCTCGGGGATCAGCAGCACCGTCCAGTACTTGTCGAAGATGCCGGTCCAGCCGCCCTCTGTCGTCTGCTCAATACGCTTGTTGGGAGCCTCTTCGACCGTGTCGTAGCTGACTTCTTTATAGGTTTCGTTGAAGACGCCGACCGGGCCTTCGTGCACGATGAATGTGTTGTCGCTGGTTTGCGGAATACCGACGCGGTTCACTAGGCCGTAACTCTTTAGCCGCACCGTCTTGTTGCCAGAATTGATCACCCGCTGAGTCAGGGTAAACATGTAGTTTTGGTCGACGGTGATGTCGATCTCGAAGCGCTGGCCTTGGCCGTTGTCCCAATGCAGGGTCACCGGCTGGTCTGCGGTTAACGCATCGGGTGCGCCCTTCCAGAGGGTATCGCGATCGGGCACCGAAGTCTCGTCGTCAGCCAGCCAGCGTACCGAGGCGAAGTAGGGGAATTCGCTGCCGCGCGGCGCCAGTAGCACGATATTTGGGCTTTCTTGCGACAGATCCGTGCGGTAGTCGCGCAGGATCAGGTCGTTCAGCTTGGCGCCGTGCAGGTCGATAGAGCCGGACAGGCGCGCAGTGTCGATTGGCAGACGCGGGCTTTGCGCCAGGGCTTCCTCGCGCGACTTGGGTACCGGTGCCTCGCTGTCCACGCCGGGAGCGGACGTACTCTTGATCTGGGTGTTGCCGCCGTCGGCGGTCTGGGTCGCCGTCTGCTCCGTCGGCGGGATCGGTTCCGGCGCGAAGAAGTGCTGGAAGCCCACCATGATGACGATCGACAGGCCGATGGCGATAAAGAGATTCTTGTTGTCCATGAGATACCTATCGAGGGTCAGCCCTGTCGTTGGGAAGAGGGCGGAAGGCCTAGCCGGATTCGTCCATGTTAGCCCCGGGAACAGGGGCGTAACCTGATCCTCCCCAAGGGTGACAGCGAGCCAAGCGTCGCACGGCAAGCCAGCTGCCCCACACCGGGCCGTGCCGTCGCAAAGCCTCTTCTGCATAGGCGGAGCAAGTCGGCAGGAAGCGGCACTGGCGCCCGAAGAAGGGCGAGAGGAACAGGCGGTAGATCCAGATGCACGCGAGCAGGGGTAGAATGACGATGTCGTTCAAAAGGCGCCAGGCGGTGGGTCGCGGCGTCAAGGTCTGTGTCCTCTTCCCGGCTTGTGCACCCGCTCCAAAGCCGTGAGCAGATCTTGACGTAGTTCCTCAAAGCGGCGCTCGACGGTCGCGGAACGACCGATCAGCACGTAGTCGGTGCCTGGTTTGCCGTGCTCTGGCAGCAGCTCGTTGGCAAGCGCGCGCAGACGGCGCTTGACCCGATTGCGGGCTACGGCGCTGCCGACCTTCTTGCTGGCGATCAGGCCCAGACGCGGTCTACCGGCGTCGTCGGGGTGCTCTGCTTCGCGGCGGACTACTCGAATCACCAGGCCCGGGGTCGCCCACTTTTGTCCACGCCCCACCACGCGCAGAAACTCCGCGCGGGTCCTCAAATGATCCAACTGCTGCGCCATGGCCTGCTTGGCAGGCCCGTTCTAGGCCGAAAGACGCTTGCGGCCGCGAGACCGGCGGCGGCGCAACACATTGCGCCCGCCGGGGGTCGCCATGCGGGTGCGGAAGCCATGGCGGCGCTTGCGGATAACGACACTCGGTTGGAAGGTACGCCTCACCTTTGAAACTCCTAAACGTTCGGAAAAAGAAAATGAGGGTGGGCCTGCAGACAGATATGCTGCAACTCCAGCGAACCCGGCATATAAGGGAGGCAATGGTGGACTGTCAACGACGCTGACCGGGAAATTGCCGGCCGCCGCCATTCGTTCTTCCGGTCAGGAGCACGCGTCTTCATGCTGAATTGAGGCTTGACGCGGGACACCCTATGGAAAGTATCTAGTAAGCGGTCGGAGAGGTGTCACCTAAGGACGACCTGCCGTTAGGAGTCTGACAAAGCCGTGGTTCGCTAGCGTCGGTCGGGGAATCGGGAACGGACGTCGCCGGGATGAAAAACGATGTAAAGTCCGAAGGCAGCCCGCGAAAGCAGCAGGGATGGCGGCGTTGTTTGCCTTTGTTGTCTCTTGTCGGTGCTTCGCTATTGGGTTTCGCTCTACTGATCGACCGCGGCGGTCTTTCTTTTCAAGATTTGTCGGCGCATAGCCGCTGGCTCCACGATCATGTCGCGTCAGGCCCTCTGTTGACGGGCCTAGTGCTTTTTCTGCTATATAGTGCGGCAACCGCCCTATCTCTGCCGATTGCGACCATGCTGACGGTGTTGGCGGGTTATCTCTTCGGCACGCTGATCGCCTCCATTTGGGTTATCCTTGGGGCGACCGTCGGTTCCTTGATCGTCTTTCTGGTCGCCCGCTATGCTTTGTACGAGACCTTCAAAGAGCGTGCTGGGCCTTGGCTCGGCCGCATGGAGAAGGGCTTCCAGGAGGATGCCTTAAGCTACATCTTGGTGCTGCGCTTGTTGCCGATCTTTCCCTTTTGGCTGGTCAATTTGGCACCGGCCCTCTTAGGCGTAAAGCTCTGGGTCTACACCTTGGGCACCGCGCTGGGGATCGTTCCCGGCGTTCTGGTCTATGCCAGCCTCGGCACTGGTCTGGGCAAGGTGATCGCGCGCGGTGAGGAGCCTGACCTTTCGATTGTCCTAGACCCGGTGATCCTTCTGCCGCTGATGGGTCTGGCGGTACTGGCGATACTGCCGGTGGCCTGGAAGCGCTGGCGCAAAGCCGATGGCTGAGGTCAAGAAAGCTCTTGCAGCCGATCTCTGTGTGATCGGAGCTGGCTCGGCCGGGCTTTCGGTGGCTGCAGGTGCGGCGCAGTTGGGGCTGAAGACGGTACTGATCGAGCGCGGCGCCATGGGCGGCGACTGCCTCAACACTGGCTGCGTGCCCTCCAAGGCTCTGCTCGCTGCCGGAGCCGCCGCCGTGGCCTGGCGTCAGGCACGGGCCTTCGGCCTAGAGGCCACGCCGCCGCGCGTCGACTTCCCTGCGGTTATGCGGCATGTGAAAGGCGTGATCGACGGCATCGCCCCGTTCGACTCGCAAGAGCGCTTCGAGGGATTGGGCATTACCGTCTTGCGGGAGAGCGCCGCTTTTGCGGCAGCGAAGCGGGTGGACACCCCAAACCATACGGTCACCGCCCGGCGCTTCGTGATCGCTACCGGTTCGCGTCCCCTGGTGCCGCCGATCCCCGGCTTAGACGAACTGCCATACCTCACCAACGAGACCGTCTTTGACCTGACCGATCGGCCGGATCATCTCATCGTCCTGGGCGGAGGTCCCATCGGCTGCGAGCTGGCGCAGGCCTTCGTGCGGCTGGGCAGTCGGGTGACCTTGGTGGAGCGGGCCGATATCCTGCCCCGGGCAGACCGTGAACAGGCGGATCTGCTTGCCGACAAGCTGCGTGAGGAGGGCATCGACCTCAAGATCGGCTGGGAGGCGGTTACGGCAACCGGAGAGAACGGTCAGATCCGGCTTTATCTTGCCAAGGAGGGGCAGGAGGAGCAACTGGAAAGTAGTCACTTACTCGTCGCCGCCGGACGTAAAGCCGACTACGAGGGGCTTGCCCCGGAGCAGGCCGGTATTATCTTGGATTCCGGTCGTCTATTGCTGGATTCTCGCTTGCGTACGACCAACCGCCGGGTTTATGCGGCTGGCGACGCCGCTGGCGGCGAGCAGTTCACCCATCTGGCTGGCGCCCATGCCGGCGTGCTGATCAAGAACATCGCCTTTCGTATTCCGGCCCGGACCAGGGGCTTGGTGGTGCCGCGCATAACCTACACCGACCCCGAGTTGGCTGAGGTTGGGATGAACGAAACCCAGGCCCGGTTGGCCGGCCACGCGGTCAACCTGTTGCGCTGGTCCTTTCACGACAACGACCGCGCACGTGCAGAACACACGACAACGGGCTTCATCAAGGCGGTGGTCACGCCGAAGGGAAAGATCCTGGGCACCTCGATCCTGGGACCGCACGCCGGCGAGTTGCTGCAGCCCTGGATACTGGCGCTTGAGCGCGGCCTGCCGATCTCCGCTCTGGCTACGACCATGGCACCCTACCCGACCCTGGGGGAGATCTCCAAACGGGCTGCAGGCACCTTCTACACGCCGAAACTCTTCTCCAAGCGCACTCGCATCTTGGTCGCCTTACTGAAGCATTTAGGTTAAGAATGTTCCTTCAAAATCAAGTTGTGCGAACCTCAGGAAACAATTGAGATGGCGAGCGAGTTGCCGAAACCTTGGCAAAGCATGTCGGCACGACTGCTATTGTTGACGGTCGGTTTCGTCATGCTGGCCGAGGTTTTGATCTTCGCTCCCTCCATCGGCCGCTATTGGGAAACCCGGTTGGAGGAGCGCTTGGCAGCCGCGCACCTCGCGGTGCTGGCGCTGGCGGCGACGCCGGACCTGATGATCAGCCAGGAACTTGAAACGGAGCTTCTCTCGCACGTTGATGCCTACTCAGTTTCGGTTAGGACCAGCTCGCACGGCGAGCTTATCCTGATGGGCAATCGACCGCCGATGCCGATCTCCCAGAGGTTCGATCTGATCAACGCCGGCGGGTTCGACCTGATCGGATATGCGCTGAATGGACTCCTAAGCGATGAGAACCGGGTTGTGCGAGTAACCGGTCGCTCGCCGGAAGCGCCCGACAGTACGGTCGAGATCTTGATCGACGACTTGCCCCTGAAGAAGGATCTGCGAAGTTTCGGACTGCGGATTTTTCTGCTGTCCCTGGTGATCTCGGCGATCACCGCCGGTCTGGTCTTCTTCGCCCTGCACTCCATGCTGGTCCGCCCCATGCGTCGGGTCACCGACAACATGGTGGCTTTTCAAGCCGATCCCGAACAGGCCCCAGTGTACCGCTGCACCGGTGGGCGCAGCGACGAAATCGGTCTGGCAGAACTTGTGCTGGCCAACATGCAGCAGGGCCTGCGCGACGCCTTGCGGCAAAAAACCCGTCTGGCTGCTCTCGGCACGGCGGTCTCCAAGATCAACCACGATCTGCGGAACATACTCAGCACCGCGCGTCTTGTTTCCGACTCCATGACCGAGTCGGCCGATCCTCGGGTACGACGTCTGGCACCGACCCTGATCGGTGCAATCGATCGGGCAATCGATCTTTGCGAGCGGACCTTGACCTTTGCGCGGTGGGGCGAGATGCGGCTGGAGCTCGGCACCGTCGTGCTGTCGGACTTGCTCATGGAGATCGGCAAAGCGCTGCCGGCCGTGCTCTCGGAGCAAGTAGCTTGGAGCACGAAGGTACCTGATAACTTTACCGTGCAAGCCGACCGAGATCAACTCTACCGCGCGCTTAACAATCTGGCCCAGAACGCTGCCGAGGCTGGAGCGACCCTGCTCGCGGTCTCGGTGGAGAGCTTCCCGGAGACAGGCGTTTGGTCGCTTCGCTTCGCCGACGACGGGCCCGGCCTGCCGCCGCGGGCGCGCGCCAACCTCTTCCAGCCCTTCAGCGGTTCGGCACGTGCCGGTGGGACCGGTCTGGGCCTCGCCATCGTCCGAGAAATCGTCGAGGCGCACGACGGAACAATCGTCTTGGAGGAGAGCGGGCCGGATGGGACGGTATTTCGCCTCGCTCTGCCCCTGCGTGCGGTCGAACACCCGCCCGAGTCGGTTGCACCCGATCCGCTTGCAGGTCGATAGCTACCGGTGGTTGCGGCGCCGACAAGGGGAACATTCAATGTCTATAGTTTTTCCAATCCGGCAGCCGGATGAGATCGATACAGCCTAGTCGAGCCTTGTGTTCCGAAAGCCCGGCGTCTTGCTAGCGGCTCAACTCTCGCGCCGGCACAGTGGCACCGACAAGATCCATTACGATCCACGGATCGACCGCCAGACAGCGACCGTGGCTTAAATCAGATCGTACGCAGAAGGCGGCAAGGGCCAGAAAGCCAGATCTAACCGGCTCTCGTCCAGATCTCGGACGATCAGGTCCAGCCGGTCCCTTGATGACCAACGCGCGGGTCTCTTACATCCAGCCTCCTGCCTCTTGAGGGTAGGCTAGAAAGCGTGCGCCATCCCGCACCTTGATCTGTATCAAGTCTTAGCTTAGAGTGTCTGCATAGCGTTGATCGAAGGCGCGTAGGATGAAGGCGAGGACAGGACAGAGAGAGTTTTCGGTGGCGTCGGGTGACAACGATGCGGCGATTCCCCCGGCCTGTACTCTGTGCGGTGTGCGATCCTTGACGGTGTGTGCGCCGCTCGACAACGCGGGTCTAACAGCGGTGGACGAAATCGCGACGCGTCACACCTTCGAGCCGGGCCAGACGATCTTCGATGAGGGCGAGCCTTCGCAGCATCTCTTCAACGTCACTGACGGGACGGTCAAGATCTACAAGCTGCTGGCCGATGGTCGCCGGCAGATCACGGGCTTTCTCTTTTCTGGAGATTTTCTGGGCTTGGCGTCGGAGGCGACATACACCTATTCCGCCGAAGCCGTCACGACGACAAAACTCTGCTGCTTTCGCCACGGCCAGCTGGACGAATTGTTGCAACGCTCCCCGCAGATGGAAAGACGTCTCTTGGCGATAGCCGGCCATGAATTGGCCGAGGCGCAGGAACAGATGCTGCTGCTGGGGCGCAAAACGGCGAAGGAGCGAGTCGCTTCCTTCTTGTTATTGCTTTCGCGCCGGGCCAAGCAAACCGGCCGCTCTGAAGACCCGGTCCACGTACCAATGAATCGGACCGACATCGCCGACTATCTGGGGCTAACGACGGAGACCGTCAGCCGCACCTTCACCAAGCTGAAGCTGGAGGGTCTCATCCGACTACTGCCCAAAAGCATGGTAGCTCTGGCCGACCGCCAACAACTCTCCGACATCGCCGAAACAAGTTGATGTCCGTTTGAGACTGGGCCGACTAGCTCTTTCTCAAGGCGGCGAGGGCTGGTCCGGGTGATACGAAACGCACTCCTAAACCTCCAGCCATTTCTCCCGCACACGCACATCCGGCGTGTCGCGCAGCGCCTGCGGTATGCCCTCGCAGACGATGCGGCCGTGGCCCATCATCTAGACGCGCCGCGGGATATCGAGGGCGATCGGGGGCTTTTGCTCGACCAGCAGGATGGTGCTGCTCTTGGCAACTTCGGCGATGAGCTCGCCAACCTGTCGGACGATCAAGGGGGCCAGCCTTCCGTCGGCTCATAGGCCATGATCAAAGCCGGAGCCTCCATCAAGGTTCGGCAGGTAATCAGCATCTGCTTCTCGCTGCCCGACAGCACGCCGGCCGGGCTGTCGGCGCAGGCTTGCAGGCTGGAGAAGATCTGCAGCATCTGTTCGATGCTCCATCGACTGGGATGGCGCATGTCCTTGATGCCCAGCAGCAGGTTCTGACGGACCGTCAGAAGGGGAAAGACATTGCGGTTTCGGGCACATAGCTCAGACCCGGCGGATGATCCGGTAGTTGGGTCGGCCAGCAGGTCGCGGACATGCTCCAGATGGAGGAGAGCCAGCAAATCCTTGTTGCGCTGATGTGCGTCGGCCAGGTCCGCGGCCTAGTACCAGTTCGGCCTTGCTCCATCGGCTCTTCGCCGGCACGCCAATGGAACAGCATCTCCACCAGGATGATAAGGCCCAGGGTCATGGTGCCGGCAGCAGACCGGTGCCATCTGCGTCAATTTTCGCTAGCGGCGGGCGATGCGCACTCGCTCGACTAGGTCGCCAAGCTGCCCGAAATGATGAGGACCAGATAGTGCGCTCGCTTCGGGTCGTAGCCGATGAACTCCGCCCATTGCAGGTTGTCGCGCACGGCGTTGGAGAGGCGGCCCAACGGCGTCTTTTTGGTGAAGGCCCACATGCTTAGGGTTACAAGGAAGGCTCAGAAGGCGATGAACCAATTAAGACCTCGATGGGCCAGAGGCCGAAGGCCTATGGACCCACCATACAGTCGCCGGAGATGCCCTTTTCTCGCCGCCGAAGATCGAGACCGAACATGATCCGACAGCGGCCGCCAACTCGCCTATGCCCAACGAGATCATGGCGAAGGGCCAGCCGATCCCCGCCCCGGCCAGGAGTCCGACGGCGAAGCCGACGAGCGGCAGACAGAGAGAGCGAAGAGGTCGACAAGCGATATGTCGATCGACACCACGAAGGTCTGCAGCATGCCGATCAAGATTGAGGCGATGAAGACACCGGTCAGCGAGCCTATGCCACCGGCCACTACCACCATGAAGACGATGGGGTCCAGGATGAAGGCCATGGCCCACTCCGTCACCAGCAGCGCGCCGCTGATGACGTCGGCCAACCCAGCCAAGGCACAGCCGGTGCCGAAGCGCAGCGGTCGAGGCGGGGGGTGCGCTTTAGCTCGGCCGCTTCAGCACGCAGGTCGTCCGGGCACAGTCGTCGTTCCCTAAAAATACACAGCCATCGGTTTTGAAGCCGTAGCCCGTGCCTTCGACATTCTCATGCCATTTGGTCACCTGCATCACGCGATTGAGCGCGCTCGTGCTTATGCCCACACGATGCACCAAGCCCGACAGCGATGGCTAACCTTAGCGTCTTTGCACTGATATGCTCTCATGTTTATTTAACATTCTCTGTATAAAATATTGAAATTATTTGATTTTTTGAATGTTGAACTAGGCCACCTCGAACAAACCTGCCACGCCCATGCCGCCGACGCACACGGTACGGTCGTATATTTAACGCCGCGTCGCTTGCCCTCGATCAATGCCGTGCCGACCAGACGGGTGCCGGACATGCCGTATGGATGTTCCATCGCGATGGCGCGACCGTTCACGTTGTAGATCTCCGGATCGATGTCCAGGCGGTTGCGGCAGTAGCATGTTTGATCGCATGGCCGCCCAGCTCTTGGCCTGGGTGTCGTTGAAAGCGCCGCAAAGGCCTTGCCGATCGGCGTGCACGCGGTGGAGATGATTAAGGCCTCTCTCTTGGGGCTACCCTCTCGATGATCGACAGATCTAGCCAGTCACTTGCGCCTAGATCTTCGCCTGCCATCTCCGAACACTCAGCCAAGGTGACATGGCACCAGCTCACAAGAATGCCTTACTGTCTGTCAGTACCATGGTGAGCCAATGGGCCACGAGGGCCTTACGTTCTTCGCCTTCGATCTCCACCGCGACACTGTAGCGAAACCGAATCTGACCCGGCGTCCGCTCGTTCAGTTCGGCTAGATTGAAACGACCACGCACCTTCTGCCCGGCTTTCACCGGCATGAGAAAGCGCATCTTGTCGAGGCCGAAATTGATCACTGGAGGCGCGCCCACCAGACGCGGCACGGTGAATTCTGCCATGCGGACCAAGAGCGACAAGGTCAGAAAGCCATGTGCGACGGTACCGCCGAAGGGTGTCTCAGCTTTCGCGCGCTCAGGATTTACGTGAATGAACTGACGATCCTCAGTCACCTCGGCGAAGGCATCGATACGCGGCTGGCCGACCAGCATCCAGGGCGAGCGGCCCAGTGGCTTGCCCACCAAGGCACGCATCTCCGCCAGAGTGATGATGGAAGGCGACGTTGCTGCCGTTTGCTGTTCAACGGCCATGGGGAGCTTTCTCTTGTTTTCGGACCGCAACTGCCAATGTCAATCTTCTGGCAGTCTGGCAAGGTGCTTGTACAGCAAGGGAGTCGTTATGCCTGAAATCGTTCCCCACATCTTGGCCGACCGGGCCGGCGGGGTATTAACCCTCACCATCGACCGGCCTGAGAAGAAGAACGCCCTGACCCGCGACATGTATCGGGCTCTGGCTGAGGCCATCAACGAGGCCAGCGCCGATACGGAAATTGCCGTCGTGGTGTTGCGCGGTGCGGGTGGTGCCTTCACTGCCGGCAACGACCTGCACGATTTTCAGGAACGCGCGCTCAATCCAACCAACAAGCAGCCCTCCGGCGGCATGCTGCTGCTGGAAGCGCTGTCTTCTTGCGAGGCGGTGATGATGGCAGGCGTTAAGGGGGTCGCCGTGGGCATCGGTACCACAGCCCTGCTACACTGCGACTTCGTCTATGCTGGGCGCAGCGCGCGCTTCCTCACGCCCTTCGTCGATCTCGGACTCTCGGTCGAGGGTGCCTCCAGTCTGCTGTTGCCGCAGATGATCGGTCCTCGGGCGGCGGCGGAGATGCTGTTGGTCTGCGAAGAGTTGGATGCCGACCAAGCGATGAGCCTCGGTCTCTTGAACGGCGTTATTCCTGATGTCGATCTCGATCCCTTCGTCAATGCCCGTGCGCGCGCCTTGGCGGAGAAACCGCGCGCCGCCCTGCGTGCTACCAAACGCATGCTGTTGGAGGCGAAGAAACCGGCTATCGAGGCTGCCATCCAGCGTGAGTACGTGAACTTCGGAGAGTGTTTGCGTTCTGCCGAGGCGCAAGCGCTCTTCGCGAAATTCTTCAAGAAGGAGTAGTTAGCGATTGCAGAACTTTGGATGATCCCAAGGCAATCTCGCTCCGCTTCCTGTCGGTATCTTCAGGAAGGGGGGCATGCTCACGTTAGGGTTAGCGAGGGGCGGCGTGATGATAAGAGAGTGTTTCGGTAGGTTCTAATTGCCCGTCGATTGTGCGGGCAGCCACCGCGGGTGGCCGGGCGGGATTGATTATTGACCAATCAACGGAGGGCCTCCGCTTTTGCGACGGGTAGATGCAGACGTGGCACCGGCAGCTCAAAGCACTCGGTATTTCGCTGTCTCGGCTTATCTATGTAATCCAGAACCGTATCTTCCAAGGCGTATATAATCGCTAGTGTGAGCAGGGAGGCTGGCATTGCTTCGTTAACTACGGCTATTTTCAAGCTATTTTTGCTATCAGCGGTGGTTCGATCCAGCTGCTGCTTTGGCGGAAAGGGTCCAAGTTTTGAGAATAGGAATGAGATAGAAAAGAGTTTTGTATGTTTAAATTAAAAATCAAGACTTTGGTGCATAGCCTTGCTTAAGTGGCTGATCAGGATAACTACTGGGACAGTGAGTTTATCTCCTTCAGCGGTTTGAGGCAAATCTAAAGAGAACAAGAATCCCAGTCAGAGCGCGGTTGAGTGGCGAAGTTAAGGAATTTCGGAAGCTGGATCCGGCCCGGCCGGCCGACAGGGGCAAGGTTCTGTTCGGTGAAGTACCTTCCCAGATCCTGGCAACATCCTCTGGATTTGTATCGAAATCCGGTTTGCCAAAGAAAAATTCAGTGGAATGTTGTTGCGCCGCAGACTGCCAACAAGTTCGGCAATGGACAGACCGACGATCTGAACCGTGAAATCCAATAAATCGCGTTGAAGCGCTATCATGTCTTCGTTGTGATCGACGATCACGCTGTCCGCCGAAGTCATGATCGGCTTCACTTTCGCACAGGTCGTGACCGATCAAAATGGGGTGCAAGTGGTTACTAGGGTGGCCGCATTACCTAGACCGTCCCGGTAAAGATTGGTTACGGCGGCTCCTCCTCCCTAACCGACCAAACCAATTCGCGTCACCAGTTTGTACAGGGCCGAGTCGATGTGATCTATTCGCCGGAACCATGGCAATCAACCGCGCGATGGTACGCTGACGCAGTGCACCGGCAGGTCTACAATGTAATGTTCACCTATGGCCCATTCTCCTAATCCTCCTTGAAATCGTCAAATTCGTCTGGGAACCGACGCGGCAACAAGGCGGACTGGAACCAGAGTAGATATGTATAGATCGAATAGACCGGGCGGCCGGTTGCGCGCCGGATGTCCGCTGCGTAGGGGACCATGTTCGTGCATTCCAGAAGAATTGCGCCGACATCAGGATGGCTACTGACTAGCTGACGCGCCGCGGCCACGTTCTCTGAGCGTGCCTTCGCAAAGTCGATCTCCGGCTGGTTTTCTAGGATTTGGGTCGTGAAATGCGACACAGCGCCGGTCCCGACCACCGGTGTGCCTTCGGGAATACCAGCCGCATCCAGATGTTGCTGTGTGAGGCTTGCGGCAGATATTGTAAGGATCCCGATGGTTCGCCCCGGTGGCAAGGTTTGCTGGATCGAACGTCCCTGCAATAGTGACGAGGTGGCAATGGGAACATCGAGCGCAGCCTTTAGTTTACTCTGAAAGGACACAAGAAATCCACAATTGGTTGAAATGCCATCACATCCTGCTCGTATCAGATCTCGACCCGCTTCGATAAAACTCTGAAGAAGCGGATCTGGGTTTTTGCGCACAACAACATCCGGAGAGGCAGACGGAACAATTCGATATTGAACGGGAAAGGGCCATGTTGCCGCATTACCGATATCGCCGGGAATGCGCGGAAACCTTGTATTGAGCATCAAAATTCCAAGTGTTGCACCGTACACATTCTTCCCGCCGGTGATCATATCGTGTCTCCCAATTCAAAATGTGAGAGGATGATGGAGAACCTGTTCCTCTGCTTTACCCACCATCGTAGCTTAGAGCTTGCCTTGATAACCACACTGTGCATAGTCCTGGATGTAGCGTTGTGGCGAGCAAAGGCAAGCGGTTTATGTCCAATTCTATGAGTGGATCAGACGCGATGGTGCGGATGCTCGAAGCGCATGGCGTGACGCATGTTTTCGGTCTTTGCGGTGACACCACATTACCACTTTACGACTCGTTGCTGCGGCTGGACCACGGTATCACGCATGTGCTCACACGCGATGAACGGTCTGCGACTTACATGGCCGATGGATTTGCCCGCGTCACTGGCAGGCCCGGCATCTGCGAGGGGCCGTCGGGAGGCGGCGCCACCTACATCCTTCCCGGTCTCATCGAGGCCAATGAATCGAGCTGCCCGGTCCTAGCAATCACCTCGGACATCTCCGTCGCCAGCTACGGAAAGTTTCCGCTGACCGAAGTCGATCAGGAAGCACTGATGCGGCCGCTGACCAAATGGAACACGGTAATCAAGCGGGCCGAACACATCCCGCGTATGGTCCGGACTGCGTTTCGCGCCATGACGACGGGGCGCCCCGGCGCCGCGCACCTTGGTCTGCCTTACGACGTCCAGTATGACCCCGTAGACAGCGAAGACATCTGGGCCGACAGCGCGCTGAGTGCCTATCCGGCCTATCCCGCCGCGCCTGAACCGGGTGCGGCGGAGGCTGCCGTTGATGCCATTCTGTCGGCAAAATCGCCGCTGATCGTGTGTGGCGGCGGGGTTGTCATCGCCGACGCGATGCAAGAGCTCGACCGGTTGGTGCGTCGTCTGGACATCCCGGTGGCCACGTCGATTTCCGGCCAGGGCGCGCTTGCCGAAACACACCCCAATGCTGTTGGCGTCGTCGGTTCCAATGGCGGCACCGATCAGACCTGGGAAGCCATGGAAGGGGCCGATCTCGTGGTGTTCATGGGCTGTCGGGCCGGCTCAACGACGACAGCGCGGTGGGAAGCACCCAAGCCCGGTGCGCGGATCGTGCATTTCGACAGCGACCCAATGGTCATCGGCGCCAATTATCCGACCGAAGTCGGCGTCGTGGCCGATCTGAAACTGGCGCTGGCCGAGGTGAACAGGGTGCTCGATGCTCGCGGTAAGGGCTTGTTAACCTTCGACGGCGCGGCTGCGGTGGCCGATCTGAAGGCCCGGATGTTCGCGGAATTCGACGCGCTGGCGCAGAGCGATGCGTTGCCCTTGAGGCCGGAGGCCGTGATTGCTTCCTTGCAGTCATCTTTGCCCGAAGAGGCCGTTGTTGTATCCGATCCGGGCACAAGCTGCCCCTATGTCTCCGCCTATTACCGGCTGCCCAACCCTGGCCGGCATTTCATCACCAACCGGGCTCACGGGGCCTTGGGCTATTCGCTTTCGGCTGCGCTGGGAGCATGGTATGGACGGCCTGACGCCAAGATCGTCGCGTTGATGGGGGATGGGTCTTTTGGGTTCACCTGTGGGGAGCTTGAGACCGTCTGCCGCGTGGGAGCCAATATAACCTTCATCGTGCTGTCGAATGCGAGTTTCGGCTGGATCAAGGCCAGCCAGAAAGCCGACAAGGGCGGACGATATTACAATGTAGATTTTTCCCGCACGGATCATGCTGCCGTCGCCGCTGCCTATGGCGTGAAAAGTTGGCGGACTGAGACCCGGGAGCAGTTTGAAAACTGCCTGCGTGAAGCCGTGAATCATTACGGTCCCACCCTAGTCGATGTGATCACACAACCTTTGGAAGGGGCAAATGCACCTGTTAGGCGCTGGATGGGATGAATATCGGATCTGGTGATTGACAATCGCAAGGTGAAAGATCTGAACTGAAGACTAGGATCATGAGCTTATGAGGGCGAGTAGATTCCAAACCGAGTGATCATAGTGGGGGCCGGGATCGTTGGCGTTTCGACCGGCATCTGGCTGCGGCGCTTTTGTGATGCCGAGGTCGTAATCCTTGATCGCTTGGCGCCTGGAGAAGGTACATCCCACGGAAATGCCGGTGTGCTTGCGGCCTGTTCCGTGGTGCCAGTCACTATGCCTGGGCTGTTTGGCAAGGTGCCAGGCCTGTTGCTGAACCCGGATTTTCCGCTGTTCATGCGATGGGGGTATTTCCCGAAGCTTCTGCCCTGGCTGATAAAATACCTCTCGCACGCCAATGACCGTGACACGCGCCGGATTGCGGACGGCCTGACCATGATCATCGGGGACTGCGTGGACCAGCACAAGGCGCTTGTGGCCGATACAACCGCAGCAGGCTGGGTGCAGGACAGCGACTATTCTTTTGCCTATGCTAGCCGATCTGCGTTCGAAGGTGACGCCTATACTTGGGCCTTACGTCATGAGGCGGGGTTTGACCCAGTGATCCGCGAAGGCGATGCCATCCGCGAGTTTGAACCCAACCTGTCGCCGAGCATCGGGCTGCTGGCGACTATGAAGAACCATGGCTTCGTGCGTGACCCTGGCGCTTACGTGAAGGCCTTGGCCGCGGCGTTTCAAGAGCTTGGCGGTACGATCCGGCAGGCCGAGATCACGGATTTCGAAATCTCGGATGCCAAGGTCACAGGCGTTGTGACAAAGGCCGGCATGGAGCCATGCACGCATGTCGTGCTTGCTACCGGCGTGTGGTCCAAACCGTTGATGCAAAAGCTTGGTCTTTCGATCCCACTGGAATCCGAACGCGGCTATCACATTATTTTTGAAGAGGTCCAAGGCGGCCCCGCGCATCCAATCATGGTCGCAAGCGGAAAATTCGTCGCCACGCCAATGGCTGCTGGTCTGCGCTGTGCCGGCGTGGTGGAATTCGGCGGTTTGCAGGCTGATCTGAACCCGGATGTGCTGAAGCTTATGCGCAAACAGGCGCGCGCAGCTTTTCCCGAACTATCGCACGGACAGGAGATCGAGTGGTTCGGCCATCGCCCCGCGCCCTCCGATAGCCTGCCCCTGATTGGTGAAATCCGCCAGACCGGCATCTTCACAGCCTTTGGACACCATCACATCGGATTGACCGGCGGCCCGAAAACCGGCCGATTCGTGGCTAGCCTCATCGCCGCAAAACCTGTCAATATAGATCTCAGGGCATTCAGCCCCATGCGGTTTGCCTGAGCAAGAACAAGAAAAATTAAGGACCAAACAGAACCAACAGGAGAGAGCTATGAAGACCCTAACAACGACCCTAGCCGCACTGGCGACGGCCGCGCTCGCGACACTCCCCGCCATGGCCCAGGAAAAATGGGATCTGCCAATGGCCTATTCCGCTTCTAACTTCCATTCGGTGACCGGGGCCGAGTTTGCCCAATGTGTGACCACCGGGACTGGCGGCGCCATCGAGATCACTACGCACCCCTCTGGGTCACTTTTTGCGGGCGCGGATATCAAACGTGCCGTTCAAACCGAGCAGGTTCCGATCGGTGAACGGCTGCTGTCCGGGCACCAGAACGAGAGTGCGATTTTTGGTTGGGATTCGGTGCCGTTCCTTGTGTCTTCCTTTGACCAGCACGAAAAGCTTTACGAAGTGGCCAAGCCATATCTGGAAGAGCTTCTGGCTGAACAAAACCTGACATTGCTCTATTCCGTGCCTTGGCCGCCGCAGGGGCTTTACTTCAACAAGGAGGTAAACTCAGTCGCGGATATGGAAGGTATCAAATTCCGCTCCTACAACAACGCCACCGCGCGCCTTGCCGAACTGACTGGCATGCTTCCGGTACAGATTGAAGCGGCCGAGATCAGCCAGGCTTTTGCCACCGGCGTGGCCGAATCCATGGTGTCCTCGGGGGCGACGGGCTATGATCGCAAGGTTTGGGAAAGCCTGAGCCATTTCTACGAGGTCGATGCCTGGTTGCCACGCAACTACATGCTGATCAATTCGGACGTCTGGGCCGATGTATCCGAGGCCAACAAGAACATCATCAATGCCTGTGCGGGCATGGCCGAATATGCAGGCACATGGCGGGCCAAGGAATATACCGGCTTCACGCTGGCCGGTCTGGCCGCTGGTGGTATGACCGTCGCACCTGCCGGTGACACGCTGATGGCTGAGTTGAAAGCAATCGGTGAGACCATGACAGCCGAATGGCTCGAAGCGGCCGGTGAGACCGGCAAGAACATCGTCGACGCGTATAACGCACAGTAATTCAGACAGGCGGTGCTGGCCAAATATTGGCTGGCACCGTCCTATACGAACGGCGGAGACCGGATCGATGAATGCTGCGCTTCGCAAACTGCGCTGGATACTGGATGCTATCTACAGCGTGGCTGGGGTGGTCGCAGCGCTTTGCCTGATTGCCATTCTAGCGCTGATCGTCGCGCAGATGGTTGCCCGCTGGACCGGTGAAATCTTTCCCGGCGCGGCGAATTATGCGGGGTACGCCATGGCGGCAGCGAGCTTTTTTGCCTTTGCCAACGCCCTGAACCGCGGCTCGCATATCCGCGTGTCATTGGTGTTGAATGCGATGCCCGACGGGGTCCGCCGCTACATGGAAATCTGGTGTTTCGGAATTGGCGCGGCAGTGATGTGGTATTTCACCTATTATGCCTATTGGTTCACCTACTGGTCGTGGAAATTCAACGAGGTCAGCCAGGCGCAGGACGCCACCCCGATGTGGATCCCGCAATCGGTCATGGTGATCGGCGGTGCAATCCTAGCGCTAGCGCTGACTGACCACCTCATCAATGTCATCTTGCACAGCGACCACCGCATCAAGCGCGATCTTGTCGACCAGAGCCACGCGAAGTAACGGGCCATGGAAGAGTTCTACGCAATCGTCTTGTTTCTCTTTGTGCTGTTTCTCCTGCTAGGCTCCGGCGTCTGGGTCGGACTCGCCCTGATGGGCGTGGCCTGGGTGGGCATGGAACTGTTCACCACGCGGCCGGTTGGCGACACGATGATCACCACGATCTGGACGTCCTCCTCCAGTTGGACCCTGACGGCGCTGCCGCTTTTCATCTGGATGGGGGAGATCTTGTTCCGAACACGCCTGTCCGAAGACATGTTCCGCGGCTTGTCTCCCTGGCTGGCGCGGCTGCCGGGCGGGTTGATCCACACCAACATTGTCGGTTGCACGGTCTTTGCGGCCGTGTCGGGCTCGTCAGCAGCTACGCTGACCACCGTGGGCAAGATGTCGATCCCGGAATTGAGGGCGCGCGACTATCCCGAAAGCATTCTGATCGGCACCCTTGCAGGAGCCGCGACGCTCGGCCTGATGATCCCACCGTCGCTGGCGCTGATCGTCTATGGCGTCACCGTGAACGAGAGCATCACACAGCTCTTTTTCGCGGGCGTCTTTCCAGGCCTGTGCCTCGCTTTGATGTTCATGAGCTATGTGGCCATCTACTCGCAGCTATCGCGGTCGTGGAACCCTAGGCTGGAAATTGGCATGTCCTTTGTCGAAAAGCTCAAGAATTCCCGGTTTCTGATCCCCGTACTCTGCCTGATCTTCGTGGTCATCGGCTTGATGTATGCGGGCCTAGCGACGGCCACAGAGGCTGCAGCGGTCGGGGTTATCGGTGCGCTGGTTCTGGCCGTTAGCCAGGGTGCGCCGACATGGAGCACTTTCGTCACCAGCCTGAAGGGCGCGACCCGGACGTCGGCCATGATTGCGTTGATCCTTGCGGGGGCAGCATTTTTGAAACTGGCCATGGGCTTCACCGGCCTGCCGCGCGCTCTGGCAGACGGGATCGCAACAATGGAATTGTCGCGTTTTGAGCTGCTGATGATCCTTATGGTCTTCTACATTGTGCTGGGCATGTTTCTCGATGGCATTTCTTCGGTGGTGCTGACCATGGCCGTGGTGGAACCCATGGTGCGCGAAGCCGGGATCGATTTGATTTGGTTCGGTATTTTTGTCGTCGTGGTTGTGGAAATGGCACAGATCACACCGCCGATCGGGTTCAATCTCTTTGTGCTTCAAGGCATGACAGAACACGAGATGGGTTACATCACACGCGCGGCCTTCCCGATGTTCCTGATCATGGTTTTGATGTGCTTTGTGCTGATCTGGATCCCGGACATAGCACTCTGGTTGCCTGAAAACATGCGGCAAGTTCCACAGTAGCATGCATGTCTTGAATTGATCGAAGCATCGGTGTCTACCAAACCGCCGCAATTCGGGACATTTCAGATTGGCAAGCCCTTTGACACCTTTGTCGAGGCGTTACTGGACAAGGGCACAGATACTTAAGCCCGCGGTTTACACAGCGGGAGGCAATGTAGGAACATGCCAAATTCTTCGTCCAAGGTGTATCCCAATTTTTCCTAGATTCGCCCGCACTTAGCGTTTAGCCGGTTAGCAGTATAACCTTATGTACATCTGCAGCCTGTCAACGTCAACAACGTATGTGTGATGAAGACGACCCGACATCTCTTAATTCAGCATTGGTGAAGGAGATTTGTCCAGTTTTGGCGGTAAATCCAGCACTTCTTGGATTTCGAACTCGCGTCGCAGATAAAGCGCAAACAGTAGTTTAGGGCGGGGCACTATCGGCACACGCCTGAATGGTAGGGCTAGGCCAACGGCGACAAGCCAAAGCTCCCGCAGTGACCGTGACCCTATAGGTAATCAAGACAACCGGACACGAGGGCCAAACCTTCTATCTCCAGAACACTGTCGACAATCCTCACGCGCCGTTGGGAATGCCTCTTCTCTGCAAACGGCACATTGTTCAAAGTTGGGGTGGGAGCTTCGCGAACTCTACTCATTAGAGCGCCCATCAACCGCCCTGCTCGTCGAGAGCAGCAGAAAATGAAAAAACGGAACCAAGACACATATCAAAACCGAGGAGCTCGATAAATGAAAACCGTCACGGTAATTTTCTAACAGTAAATTGCATAATCTCCCAAGCTGCCGTCGGATGCGACCGGAAACTTGGGTACCAGGAAGCGGGGGTCCCGGGTACTCCCGCGAGGTGCCCTCAATCTTGGCTAATACCAGGTAAACAATGTTCTCCGACAAATCGTGTTCGCCGCAGGAGGTCAACGTCTGTTGCTGAAAAGACGACAACTTCCGCCCGCCAAGCTCCTCGTCGAAGCCTGCCGCTACACAGGTTTCAAGTACCTACCGGATCTCTTCGATGCTATGCAGGTGCGTGCCGTCGAAGCTTGGTTCCTGCGCATCGGACTTCGCGGCATGGGGCTGAAGCTGCTCTTCGGCGATCTGTCAGGCGCAATCGAGGATCTGCTCGAAGGTTTTGCGCGAATACGCGCGGAAGCGCGGTTAGATCTTCAGCCCCTAATCAATGTATGCAGCAGAAAGTCTAGATCTTGCCGGCACAGCATCTGTGTCATGGCAGCGTCCAGACTAGGTCGCGCGGAAGCGCAATACGCCGTTCTCTTCACCGGATTGGACCCGTCCAAGCACGGCGAGATGGTTCAGGTGCGAAAGGCTTTCGCCCAGCGCGAAGAAGAGCTGGTGATCGTCGAGCTTGCGATTGAAGAGTGCAGGGATCGCGTCATAGGCGCTCAAGGGCCGGACCCGGCAGGCCTCCTCGGCGCAGTCCAGCCTTTCGCGGTGGTGGGCGACCAAGGCCCGCGCCCGGGTCGAGCCGCCGAAGAAGGGACGGCCGTGGCTCGGCAGCACCAGCGTTGTGTCGTCGATGGTGCGCGCCAGACGCTCTTGCGTCTCTATGAAGGCGGTTAAGGGATCGGCCTCGGGCTTCCAGACAGGGACCGAGACATTGGGAGAGATCTTCGGCAAGAGTTGGTCGCCAGCGATGAAGATACCGTGCTCCTCGTCGTACAGACAGGCGTGGGCTTCGACATGGCCGTGGCCGGGAACAACGGTCCAAGTGCGCCCGCCCGCCTCGATCTTTCTGCCGAGTTGCAGACAGTGCGCTTCGGCCGGCGGGGCGCCGCAGCGTCCGCGGAAGGTGTTGCCGTGCGCGGTCAGCTTGCTGGCCGTTTCTGCCGGCATCCCTTGACGGATGTAGTGCGCTCTGAGCGGCGCGGTGTAGTCCGCGTCCGGCAGGTGGTAGAGCCAGCTTCCGAAGCCGAACTCGATCTCGCTCATCTCCAGTTCGGCACCGGTTTCCGCGCAGATCCAACCGGCGAGGCCGAAGTGGTCGGGATGATGGTGGGTCACCAAGAGCCGCTTCAGCGGTTTTCCAGCCATAGGACCGGCGAAGATCTGTCGCCAGAGGTCTTTGGTCCTGTCGTTATGCAGGCCGGTATCGACCAAGGTCCAGCCGTCGCCTTCGCTCAGCAGCCAGAGATTGATGTGGTCTAGCGCGAAGGGCAGGGGCATCTGCACCCAGTAGAGCCCCTCGGCTATCTCCTTGATCGTTCCGGCCTCGGGCAGGCTCTCACTCTGCGGTGCGGTCTTGGGAAACTCTGGCGCGAGCGTGCTGTCCATGGTGCCGTCCTTCTTCGGTTTCCTTATCGGAAGATCTGCGTGCGGCGTCAGGGATTGGCAAGAAAGAAAGCGCTCAAGGCCGCTGCCACGGTATCCGGCTGTTCCTCCTGCAGAAAGTGGCCGCAGGGCAGGCTTCGTCCCTCGACGCGGTCGGCCCACTTGCGCCAGAGCGTTATCGGCGTGGGCTCGGCATCGCCGATGTAGTCGCGGCCCCAGAGCGCCAGTACCGGACAGGCCAGCCTGCGGCCTGAATCGCGATCCTCCCGGTCGTGCTGCCAGTCTAAGGTTACGCTTCTAGGGTTACGCCGGCGCGGTAGTCGGCACAGGTGGCGGCGATCACCTCCGGTTTGTCGAACTGTGCGAGATAGGTGGAGATAGCGGCTGCGTTGAGGGCGTCGGGTCTGCCCGCCCAACGACGCAGAAATGAGGCGACGATGATGTCCTTGGCAGCAGCGACGACGGGCTCAGCGATCTCGCCGGGTTGGGCCAGGAAGGGCCAGTGCCACGCAGCAATCGCACCCGGCGCATCCATGGTTTCCCAGACTTCTAAGGTCGGGACGATGTCGACGGCAGCGAAAGCGCTGACCCGCTCCGGGTGATCGAGGCAGAGGCGGTATGCGACGCGCCCGCCGCGATCATGACCGGCGAGTGCGAAGCGCGAATAGCCAGCTTCTCCATAACCCGCAGCATATCCAGTGCCATGGTCCGCTTGGCGTAGGCAACATTATCGGGATCGGGTGTGGGGCCGCTGCTCTCGCCGTAGCCCCGCAGGTCAGGGATCACCAGGGCGAAGTGCTGTGCCAGGCGCGGTGCGATCAGTCGCCAAGTGGCATGCGTCTGGGGGTAGCCGTGCAGCAGCAAGACAAGAGAGGTGGCCCGGCGCCGCCGCAGCGTAGATAGATCTGAGCCTCACCCAGGTCGATGCGCCGCTCTTCGAATCCTTCCAACATCGGTTCAGCTTACATCAGGTCCCGGGGAATGGTCCTGCGCCAAGAGCGAACAAAGACCTGTTCCGTACCGACGAAGGCTTCCAGGTCGTGCTCGATAATCCAGTCCTGCCGTCGGTGGTGAAACGCCCCTTGACCTCGGTGCGAGCCGTCCAATCGTCGCGTTTTCGGATGGCGGTGAAGTGGGTCTCCCCTTCGATGCTGGCCGGATCGTCCCAAGCGACGCTCCAGCTCTCGCGTTGGACTTCCTGCCAGCGCATGCCGTGGCCCGGGTGCTCGATCTCGCCGCCGTCGTCAAGAATTGAATAGCGTGTGCGGCCGTTGGTCAGGTCGCGCTCGACCCAACGCCGACCCTGCGCCTCACTCCGCTGGGGATAGATAGGCAGCGGTGCCGGATCCCGTGGCTCCGGCATCTCGATTTCTTGCGGGTCCGTCAAGATCGGGAGGTGCAGGCGCGAGGCAGCACCGGTCGTCAGCACCGCGCGCACCCGCTCGGGCGGCGGCAGCACCATCGGGAAGTAAGCAGTGGAGATGGCCAGGCGGATGCGATTGCCCGCCCGGAAACGATAGCCGCTCTCGTCCAAGCGGATGGCCACCTCGTAATCTTCGCCCGGGGTCAGCGGCGTCGGCTCGGCGTTCGAGCAGCGATGTGCCAAGTTTAGGACGCCCATGGACACCCGATGCGAGCGCCCATCAGGCGAAACCTCGCAGAGCCGGACCACTAGGGTTCCGATCGGCTTGTCGATCGAGACGCGAAGGGTGACTTCCGGCCGGCCCAGGATATCGATCGGAATCTCCAACGGCAGGCTGTCGAAGCTGAGCGACAGGGCGTCGTCCGCACTCTGGTCGCCGGGTAGCTCAGCGTCGGGGGCCATCGTAAAATACTCGCCCGAAGCTAGGCCACAGTCCTGTGGGCTGTCGATGTACCGACGCCCATCGATCCCGGCTTGCGGCGAGAGTTTGCCCTTGGTACCGAGGTACAAGGTCTTCAACGCAGGCGCACCGGTCCAGTCCGTTGCGGCCACCCAGCGTCCCTCTTCGCGCTCGCGCCAGAGGGTGGAGCGAACGCCCTCCGAGAGAAAGGCGCGATAGCTGGGCAGGGCCTCTGCCGCATTGTCCTTGCCCTTCAGCCAGCGGTCCCACCAGCGCAGCGCTTCGGCCAGAAAATCGACCCGCGGCTTGGGCCAGGCGAAGTGCGGGTACTTGTGAATCCAAGGTCCGTTCAAGGCCTTGGTTGGACAGGTCAGGTTGGCCGCAGCCGCCGGCGGGGCATTGCGATAGCCGTCGGCCCAACCGCCGATTACCAAGGCTGCCGCCTGCAGCCCGGCGCAGTCCTCGCAGATGGAGCCGTGGCGCCAATAGGCGTCGCGGCGTTGATGCGACAGCCAGATGTGAAGCGGCGGTTCCAAGCGCTCCAGACGGTCCAGCCAGCGCTGGCGCCAAGCCTGGCCGACTACCGCCGGGTCGGAAGGGCGGGAGAGATAGCTCAGCATGGTGCTGGACCAATGGTGCTGGGCCGAGAGCTGGGCGCCGCCCTTGTAATGGATGTCGTCGTTGAAGCGGTCGACCGTTGTGGACAGAGCGATCACGGCTTTCAGGGCCGGAGGGCGCAGAGCCGCCACCTGTAAGCTATTGAAGCCGCCCCAGGAGATGCCCATCATGCCGACCTTGCCGCTGCACCAGGGCTGCTTGGCGATCCAGTCGATCACCTCGACCGCATCAGAGAGTTCGCGCGGAGAATACTCGTCGTCGAAAACCCCTTCGGAGTCGCCACTGCCGCGCAGATCCACCCGCACGCCGACATAGCCGGCTGCGGCGAAGGTGGGGTAGGTGCTGTCGTCTCGCTGGCTGGTTCCGTCCCGGCGCTGATAGGGCAGGTATTCGAGGATGGCGGGGCAGGGAGACTTCCCGGCGCTCTCCGGCATCCAGATCCGTGCTGCCAAGCGTGTGCCGTCCGAGAGAGGAATCCATTGGGTCTCGATGATCCGGAAGCTAGTGTTTTGCACTGCGACGTCCCTCCTATCCGAAATAAACGTATTTCTGCGGTGTAAGGGTATGCTAGTTTGAGTCGGGCGTGGTGAGGGGATCTGGCGAGGCTGACTTGCGCAAGACTCATGCCGGTGCTTTCGTGCTGCGATGACCCTGCTGCGCAATCGCCCCTTGTTGAAGTCGCTGCTGGGGGCCATGGACTGATTAAGGACCGCCGGAGTTTTGGTCGCATTGGAAAGGTCGATGAGCCCTTGCTGTGACTTCAGGCAATCTCGATCGATTACGCCCTGTGTTGCAGATCGGCGTCTTTAACGGCGTACATGGTGGAAGGCGGCGGCCACTTGGGCCGATTGGACGAACTCCAGCCCGCGCCACATCCCATACTTGGTTGGATCACTATGGACAGCCGAACGGCGTGGAAGTCAGCGATCTAGGCATTGCAGGAGGCCCTTGCGCGCTTCCGCTTCCACTCTTGCTTGACTTACCGGCCTGCGGTGTGTATGTCCTGCACTTTCCTGGAAATGAGGAGGTTGGGCTTTGTTTCCGCATCTATCCGCTTGCGTCGGTGCCGCCGGCTAAGCCTACCGGGACAAAAGACCGACCCCACCAATCGGGGCGGATCACACTCTGAATCAAGGAGCTGACCGAAGCTTATGTCGAAGCGTTTGAATTCGAAGCACAAGATTGACCGCCGTCTCGGCGTCAACCTCTGGGGCCGTCCCAAGAGCCCCATGAATAATCGTCCGTACGGCCCCGGACAGCACGGCCAGCGCCGCAAGAAGCCGACCGACTTCGGCACGCAGTTGATGGCCAAGCAGAAGCTGAAGGGCTACTATGGAAATGTCGGCGAGCGCCAGTTCCGCCGTTACTATAAGCAAGCAGACCGTCGCCGCGGTGACACTAGCGAGAACCTGATCGAGTTGCTGGAGCGGCGGCTGGACGCGGTTATTTACCGTGCGAAGTTCGTGCCGACCGTGTTCGCGGCCCGTCAATTCGTAAACCACGGCCATGTCCTAGTGAACGGCAAGCGGGTCACCATCCCCTCATTCCAGGTGAAGGACGGCGACGAGATCATCATCCGCGCCAAGAGCCGCGATCTGCCGCTGGTGCTCTCGGCCCTGGATACTCCCGACCGCGAGGTTCCGGACTACATCGAGGTCAACATCGGCGAACGGCGGGCCCGATTCGTGCAGGCGCCGAAGCTGGCGGACGTACCCTACCATGCCCGCATGGAGCCAAATCTGGTGATTGAGTACTACTCTAGGAACTAGATACTTCAGCTAGAAAGGCACGAGTTTCAAAACGGCGGCGCGACCTTTGGGTCGGCCGCCGTCCTTACGTTCCCTGACTCGGCATGGCGCCCTCGGGACCGGTAGATGGACATGTTACAGTGCAGCGGACGCGGCGTTATGTCTAGCGGCGTCTCATCGAGCAGGCGAGGACAAGGCATGAACAAGTGGGTCTATTCCTTCGGCAAGGGTGTCGCCGAGGGAGCGGCGGAGATGGGGAACCTCCTGGGTGGTAAGGGCGCCAACCTAGCGGAGATGTCGTCCATCGGCTTGCCGGTGCCACCGGGCTTCACCATCACCACCGAGATCTGCACGGCCTACTACGACGCGGGCGAGCGTTATCCCGATGACCTGAAGGGGCAGGTCGATGCGGCCATGGCTGTGATCGAAGAGTCCGTCGGCGCACGTTTCGGCGATGTCAAGAACCCGCTGTTGGTGTCGGTGCGCTCCGGCGCGCGGATATCCATGCCGGGGATGATGGATACGATCCTGAACCTCGGCCTCAACGATAGCACAGTGCAGGGCTTGGCGGCCCGCTCCGGCGATGCCCGCTTCGCCTTCGATTCCTATCGCCGCTTCATTCAAATGTTCGCCAACGTAGTCATGGGTGTCGAGCACTACCGCTTCGAAGAGATCCTGGAAATTGCCAAGGAAGATCGCGGCTACCGCATGGATACCGAGCTGACGCCCGGGGACTGGCAGGCCGTCATCGAGACGTACAAGAAGGCTGTGGTCGAGAGCGTGGGCAAGCCTTTCCCGCAGGGGCCGCAGGATCAGCTTTGGGCTGCCATCACGGCCGTCTTTGGCTCGTGGCAGAACCAGCGCGCGATCACCTACCGCAAGCTGCACGACATTCCGGCCTATTGGGGCACGGCGGTGAACGTACAGGCCATGGTCTTCGGCAACATGGGCGACAACTGCGCGACCGGCGTAGCCTTCACCCGCGACCCTTCGACTGGCGAGAATATGTTCTACGGCGAGTATCTGGTGAACGCGCAAGGAGAGGACGTGGTGGCCGGCATCCGCACACCGCAGCTCTTGACCCTGGCGGCGAAGGCGGCCCAAGGCTCCGACCTACCGGCCATGGAGGAGGTCCTGCCGGAGGTCTTCGCCCAGTTGAACGAGATACGACTCACACTCGAGAGGCACTACCGTGACATGCAGGACATCGAGTTCACGGTACAGCAGAACAAGCTCTACATGCTACAGACCCGCAGCGGTAAGCGCACCGCCCCGGCGGCCCTAAGGATCGCTGCCGAAATGGTGGAGGAGGGGCTGATTTCCAAGGAAGAGGCGGTGAAGCGTATCGATCCGGCCTCGCTAGATCAGTTGCTGCATCCCACTCTCGACCCCGATGCGCCACGCAATCTTTATGTCCGCGGTTTGCCGGCCTCGCCTGGTGCTGCCTCCGGCACTGTTGTCTTGACGGCCGACGAGGCCGAACGGCGGGCTGCTGCAGGCGAGGCCGTGATCCTCTGCAGGGTCGAGACCAGTCCGGAAGATATCCACGGCATGCATGCCGCCGCCGGTATTTTGACAGCGCGCGGCGGCATGACCAGTCACGCTGCCGTGGTCGCGCGCGGCATGGGTCGTGCCTGCGTCGCCGGCGCCGGTGAGCTGAGGATCGACCCTACCGCCGGCACGCTCTCGGTAGGCAATCAGATCGTTGCGGCCGGCCGCGAGATCACCATCGATGGTGCCACCGGCGAGGTCTTCCTGGGCTGTGTTTCCACCATCGAGCCCGAGCTTTCCGGGCACTTCGCTACTATTATTGGCTGGGCCGACGATATCCGGCGCCTGAAGGTTCGGACCAATGCCGAGACGCCACGCGATGCCGCTACGGCTCGGCAGTTCGGCGCGGAAGGGATCGGCCTCTGCCGCACCGAGCACATGTTCTTCGACCCCGACCGCATCGTCGCCGTGCGCGAGATGATCATGGCCGAGGAGGTGGAGGGGCGCCGTCGCGCACTCGATAAGCTGCTGCCGATGCAGCGGGCCGATTTCGTCGCGCTCTTCCGCATCATGCAAGACCTGCCGGTCACGGTGCGCCTGCTCGATCCGCCGCTGCACGAGTTCCTGCCGCACCAGGCCTCGGAGATGGAAGAGGTGGCTGCTGCCACCGGCATGTCCCTGGAGTGCATCGAGACCCGTACCCTGAAGCTCACCGAGGCCAATCCCATGCTGGGCCATCGCGGTTGCCGCCTGGGGATCACCTACCCGGAGATCTACGAGATGCAGGCCCGGGCCATCTTCGAGGCGGCGGCGGCGCTCGCCTCCGAAGGGCTCTCGGTCAAGCCGGAGATCATGATCCCGCTGGTCTCCATGCCGGGCGAGCTGCAGGACCTGAAGCGCCGCGTGACCGCTGTTGCCGAAGCGGTCGAGGCCGAGCGCGGAGTCAGCTTGACCTACCTGGTCGGTACCATGATCGAGTTACCGCGGGCCTGTCTGCTGGCCGGTGAGATCGCTGAGACGGCGGAGTTCTTCTCCTTTGGCACCAACGACCTGACGCAGACCACTTACGGCCTCTCCCGCGACGACGCGGGGGCCTTCTTGCCAGCTTACGAAGCCGCCGGGTTGGTCGAGTGCGATCCCTTCGTCACCTTGGATCAGCAGGGGGTTGGCGAACTGGTTGGTCTCGCTGCCGAGCGCGGTCGGAGGCAGAGACCCGCCATCAAGCTCGGCATCTGCGGCGAGCATGGCGGTGACCCCGCCTCGATCGCCTTCTGCGAGCGGCTGGCCCTGGATTACATCTCCTGCTCGCCCTATCGCGTGCCGATCGCGCGGTTGGCTGCGGCGCAGGCGGCGCTTCAGACTTGAGGATAGCGTGCAAAGGCCCGGTTGTGTGGATCGGGAATCATTTAAAACTCCAAAGCATGGTTCCTAGATAAGAAGTAAGAAGCATGTCACCGCGTTGTTCGGGCCTTACGGCCATGATCTTGGCAGAGGGTTCTTCGCTATACCTGCATCGACCCAGAACCCTGCCATGGTGATCAAGTCTTCGGGCAGATGGATGCCGATCGCGATGGTGCACTGACCGCTAAGGAACTAGAGACGATGTGCGGCGTTGACCCGAGGGTGCCGCAACCGATCGAATTTATGGGATCATGCTTGACGGGGTAACGGCTGAGGCCCAGATGGACGACGCCTTCGCCAAGGCCAACGACAACGGTGGCGGACAGATGGTCTTCGCGAAGTTCCGCAGGATTACCGAATAGACCGCTTCACTCTTAGTGATCCTTCTCATAAGAACTGAATCTTAAAACAGTATAGAACAGAGTGACGGGACCGGGTGGTTTGGCCTGGTCCCGATCAGCACTTAGGCAAGCCTATCCTCTTCTCTCTCTTCGGGTGTTTCGAAGGCACCGCCCAGAGGGATGGTGCCCGGTGCGGCCGGTGTGAAGTCGTAGGCCGCAGTGTCGCCGGTCGGTTTCTGACGGCGCCGCATGCGCTCCATCACGAAAAATCCGAACAGGAGATTGCAAACAGAGAGGAAAAGGAAAAAAGTGCCGGGACCAAAGATACCCATAGACCAAGAGGCCGCAAAGTTTCCGAAGACGCCGCCAAAGGAATTGATTAGAAGCAGGGCGGCGGCGGCTGGAACCAGGCTGTTCTCCGGCAGCCAATCGTTGGTGTGGGCCAAGATCAGTGCGTAGGTGGGAAAGATCGTAGCGCCGACAATGGCGCAAGCGGTCAAGGCCAACGCGATGCTGGGGCTGCCGGCCAGACTGGTCATGTAGAGGAGCAGGAGGACTCCGCCGCCGAGCAGGGTCTGGCCGACGATGACAGCGCGGCGGTCGAAGCGATCTGATAGCCAGCCCAGAGGGTACTGGGCCACCAACCCGGCCAGCATGCCGGTCGTCATCATCGCGGCGGTCGTATCGCCGGAAAAACCGGCGCTGGACCCGTAAACCGGCGACAGCGAGATAAAGGAGCCCTGCAAGGCGCCGACGTAGAAGGCACCGACGAAGCCCAAAGGCGTTTCCCTGAACAAGCGGACCAGCCCGTAGCGGCCGTGCTCGTCTTCATCGTTAGAAGGCACCGGGGCGCTGCTGGCTTTGGAGACTGTCACCGGAACGAGGGCAAAAGAAATGAGAATGGACGAGAGCGCAAAGAGGAACAGCGTGCTGGGGTCGCCCAAATTGGCCAGCATGGGACCAAGCGCCAGGCCGCCGAAGATAGTGACGCCATAAACCGACAACAAGCGTCCGCGCATGTCGTTCGGTGTGCGCGCATTAAGCCAACTCTCCACCACGGTGTAGAGCCCGGCGTAGCAGAAACCGGTCACTAGCCGCAGCACCACCCAGCCCAGATGTGTGGGCCAAAACGCCAGCAGTAGGGCCAGACCGGAAGCAATCGAGGCCATAGCGGCAAAGGTGCGAATATGGCCGATGTTGCGGATTAGCCGCGGCCCATAGAGCGTGCCGATGCCGAAGCCGGCGAAGTAGGTGGCGGAGACCAAACCCATCCAACTGATGGAAATGCCCTCTATCGGTGCTCTTAGACCCAACAACACTATCTGCAGACTGCTGCCGGCCAAGAGAACACCGAAGCTGAGGATGAGGGGACCTAGGGTCAGCAGTAGGCCATACATGAAGCGCGTCCGGTCGAAGTGGCACTGCTCTCGCGGTTAGACTGCTGGTGCGCTTCGTGCAAGCGAGAAATAGCCATGGCTCAGCGTACGAGCCCATCACTTGCACAGACAGCCCGGTGGCTGCAGACCTTACAGCAAGCTGGTGGAGAGGGCGTAGAAGGTCTGCACCGGCGTGAGATCGCGTCGTGCGATAGTGGGCTGTCGCTCGATCATGGTTAAGAGACGGCGTGCGACCGCCGCATCGGGAGTCACCGTATGTTCCACCAGCCGGCAGTTCACAGGCATTCGTGCTTGGTCGATAAGTTGTGGCGCTTCCAGACGTTGCGCACGCTGCCGGAGGAGACCTGTACACCGCGAAGTACCAAGCTTCCGGGCAGCAGAGGTGCAAGCGTAGCAAGGGCGATCCCCATGGATTACGTGAAAATCGCTCTTGCCACGATCTCCTTGGTGCACTGTTGAGATGGTCCCTCCTTGGTACCCGGTGGGCAGTTCAGTGTCATTCTGCGAAGACTCGCTGACACTTGATTTGCCAGAAGAATTCAAAAAAAGAGCGAGCCCAGAGAAGGTAACGCCCCTTTGGTTTGAGAAGGTGGTCAGTACTTAGCCGCGGGATTCCAGCGGCACATAAGCGCGCTCCGGCTCGCCGATGTAGACCTGACGCGGGCGGCTGATGCGCTGATCCGGATCTTCTATCATCTCTTTCCATTGGGCAATCCATCCCACCGTGCGGGCAACGGCGAAGAGCACCGTGAACATGGAAGTCGGAAAGCCCATGGCCTTCAGGATGATGCCGGAATAGAAATCCACGTTGGGGAAGAGCTTATGGTCGACGAAGTATTCGTCTTCCAGCGCGATCCGCTCCAACTCCATAGCCAATTCCAGCAGCGGATCCTGAAGGCCCAGAGCCTCCAGCACCTCGTAGCAAGACTTTTGCATGACCTTAGCGCGCGGATCGTAGTTCTTGTAGACCCGGTGACCGAAGCCCATCAGACGGAAGGGATCGTCACGGTCCTTGGCGCGTTTGATGAATTCCGGGATGCGATCCTTGTGGCCTATCTCGTTCAGCATCATCAAGACGGCCTCGTTGGCGCCGCCGTGCGCTGGACCCCAGAGAGAGGCGATCCCGGCGGCGATGCAGGCAAAGGGATTGGCGCCCGAGGAGCCGGCAATCCGCACCGTCGATGTCGAGGCGTTCTGCTCGTGGTCGGCATGCAGAATAAAGATGCGGTCCATGGCACGGGCCAAAACCGGGTTCACCTTGAAGTCCTCGCAGGGGACCGAGAAAGTCATCTGCAGAAAGTTCTCCGCGTAGGTGAGATTGTTACGCGGATACATGAAGGGTTGACCGGTGTGATATTTGTAGGCCCAAGCGGCGATGGTCGGCATCTTCGCGATCAGACGGTGCGAGGCAATGGTCCGCTGCCAAGGATCGCGAATGTCCGTCGAATCGTGGTAGAAGGCCGACAGGGCGCCGACCACGCCGACCATGATCGCCATGGGATGCGCATCGCGCCGGAAGCCGCGATAGAAGTTGGCGATCTGCTCATGCAGCATGGTGTGATAGGTGATGGCGCTCTCGAACTCCGCCTTGGCGGCGGGTGAGGGCAGATCACCGTCGAGCAGAAGGTAACAGACCTCCATGAAGTCACTGTGTTCGGCCAGTTGATCGATGGGATAGCCGCGGTGCAGCAGCACCCCTTTTTCGCCGTCGATGTAGGTGATGCGCGAGAGGCAAGATCCGGTCGAGGCAAAGCCCGGATCGTAGGTCAGGAGATGACCCGCACTATAGAGAGAGCGAACGTCGAAGCCCGGCGCGCCCAACTCACCCTCTACCTTCGGCAGGTCCCAGCTGCGGCCATCGGCATTGTCCGTAACCGTGACCGTCTTCTCCTTGGGCAATTCGCTTGGCATAGCGTAACTCCTTCGTTCTTGGTTACGGCGTGACTGCCGATCACTTTTAGTTTTCGTAGAGCAGTGTAGAGAGGGAAAGATGCGATTGCAATCGCTCTGAACTATGCTGCATAGTCCTTTGAATAGGAAGAAATTTCTTTCAGATAAGGCAGTCGTCGAGACGTGTGAGGCATTCCTCTCGTCCCAAGATCTCCATCACCTCGAAGATCGGCGGCGAGACCTTGCTACCGGTAATGGCTGCGCGCAGCGGCTGTGCCACCTTGCCCAGCTTTACGGCAGGATCCATAACTTCTTCGGCATAGTGGCGCACCAGCGACTCCAGTTCGTGGCGGTCCCAGCCGGAGGCTTCCAGCAGGGCACGCAGACCGGTAAGCGTGGCCAATGCCTCCGCTGTCAACAACTTCGCGGCTTCGTCCGTCCGCTTCAGCGGTCGCTCCGCCAGATAGACCTCTGCCGCCTCCGCCAGGTCGTCCAGCCGCTTGACGCGCGGTTTTAGGCTCGCCATGCCGGCCAAGAGCCGTTGGCGCTGTTCGTCCGAATAGTTGGATTTACCGCCGCACCGCCGACGATCGGCCAACAGCGTCAACAGCGCCTCGTCGCTGCTTTGGCGCAGATAGTGCGCATTCACACTGTTCAGCTTGGTGAAATCGAACCGGGCCGGGTTCTTGCCGACGTCGGCGACGTCGAACCAGGAGACGGCCTGAGCGTCGGAGATGATCTCCTCGTCGCCGTGACCCCAGCCCAAGCGCAGCAGATAGTTTCTGAGCGCATCCGGCAAATAGCCCATGTCGCGATAGGCCTCGATCGCCAGCGCGCCGTGGCGCTTGGAGAGCTTGGCTCCGTCGGCGCCGTGGATCAGCGGGATGTGCCCGAAGACCGGGATCTCCCAGCCCAGTGCTTGGAACAGCTGGCGCTGGCGGAAGGCGTTGGTTAGGTGGTCGTCGCCCCGGATCACATGGGTGATCCCCATGTCATGGTCATCGACCACGACCGAAAGCATGTAGGTTGGGCTGCCGTCGCTACGCAGCACGATCATGTCGTCGAGCTGGCGATTGGCGACGGTCACGGTGCCCTGAATCAGGTCGTCGATCTGCTGTTCGCCCTCGTGCGGTGCCTTGAAGCGGATGACTGGGGCCACGCCCTCTGGCGCCTCGGAGGGGGTGCGGCTGCGCCAGCGACCGTCGTAGCCGGGCGGCCGTCCCTCCGCCTTGGCGGTGGCGCGCATCTCCGCTAGTTCCTCCGGCGTGGCATAGCAGCGATAGGCCTTGCCGGCCTCCAGCAGGGAAAAGGCGATATCGCGGTGGCGTTCGGCCCGCGCCGACTGGAAGACCGGCTCTTCGTCCCAGTAAAGCCCCAGCCAACGCATGCCCTCCAGAATGGCGTGGATGGCCTCGGGCGTGGAACGTGCCTTGTCGGTATCTTCGATGCGCAAGCGGAAGCGACCGCCGAGATGCTGTGCATAGAGGCGGTTGAACAGCGCGGTGCGAGCGCCGCCGATGTGGAGGAAACCGGTCGGGGAAGGGGCGAAGCGGGTGACGGGGGTCATCTGTTTCGTTTCTGCAGACTGTGTTTCGAAGGGCTCAAATAGACGGCGCCCTATCTAGCATACCTAAGCGATCTTGACCACGTGCGCTTATACGGGCAGGGATGCGGCGCCTGACGGCCGGGCTACAGCCTTTGCGCGCAAGGCTGTAGCCCGTATGCCCTAGACTGCTGCCTCATGGACTTGTCACGCATGCAACAAGGCGGTCAGCGGCGCCCCATCCGCTGGAGTGAGGCGCTGTTCGAAGAGGAGCGGGAGCGCTGGCTGCTGTGGTTGCCGGTTTCTTTCGGCTGCGGTATTGCCCTCTTCTTTCTGTTGGATCGTCAGCCTCCTTGGTGGCCGGGTCCCCTGTCCTTAGCGCTTGCCGCCGCCGGATTGTGGCTCTGTCGGCCTTCGCTGACAGCCGTTTATTTGCTGCTATTGTTCGCTGCGGCCGGCTTCGGGTCGGCGCAACTGCGCACTACCTCAGTCGCCGCACCGCTTGTCAGCGAGCGTTTTGGCCCGGTAGAGGTGACAGGCCGCCTGCTGGCTTTGGACCGTCGTCCTCGGGACACACGCTTGTTGCTGTCGCCGGAGAGCATATCCGGTCTGGTACAGCGCGATCTGCCGCAGAAACTTCGTTTGCGACTGGCCGGGAAGCGGCCTGTGGAGGCGCAGCCCGGCGATCAGGTGGTCTTGCGCGCGGTTCTTTTGCCACCGCCGCCGCCAGTCTTCCCGGGCGGCTACGACTTCGGCCGCCAAGCCTACTATCGTGGAATCGGCGGGTCGGGCTTCGTCTTGGGTGCGCCGCAGCAGGTACAGGCGGCCGAGACCGACGGCTGGCATCTCTTCTGGGCACGGCTCAGGGATAACTTGGGCCTGACCCTCCGCGCTGCTCTGCCCGCGGACCAGGCCGGCATCGCCGAGGCCCTGCTGACCGGTCAACGGGCTGGCATCGAGCCTGCTTTGCAGGAGGACTATCGGCGCTCGGGCCTGGCGCATTTGTTGGCGATTTCCGGCCTCCACGTCGGTTTGATCGCCACGATCTTTTTCTTCTCGCTCAGGGCACTTCTGGCGCTGTCCCCGAGCCTTGCCTTGAACTGGCCGATCAAGAAGATCGCCGCGTTGGTGACGGCGGTCTTATTGCCCTTCTACCTGCCGATGGTCGGAGCGTCGGTGCCGACACAGCGGGCCTGCCTCATGACGTTAGTGGTCCTGGCGGCCGTGTTGCTGAACCGGCGGGCGATCTCTATGCGATTGGTTGCCGTGGCTGCCTTGGCGGTGCTGGCCTTGACGCCGGAGAGCCTGCTTACAGCCTCGTTCCAACTTTCCTTCGCCGCCGTCACAGCCTTGGTCGCGGCATACGAGGTGTGGCAGCTGCGCAGACCCGACTGGAAAAGGGGCGCAGGACTGCGCAGTCGCCTCCTTCTTTACTTCCTGGGCGTCTTGGCGAGTTCCATGATTGCGACCTTGGCCACGGCGCCTTTCGCCGCCTACCACTTTCATCGTTTGGCTCTCTATGGATTGGCCGCGAATCTCTTGGCGGTGCCGCTGACTGCCTTCTGGATTATGCCCTTCTGCCTCTTGAGCTATCTGCTGTTGCCGCTCGGACTGGAACAGTTCGCGCTCACGCCATTAGGCTGGGGACTGGAAGCGCTCAATACCACCGCGCAGGGGTTCTCCGCCCTGCCGGGGGCGACCCTAAACCTTCCGGCTATGCCGCTTTGGGGACTGGTTTTGTTGGGGCTAGGCCTGCTCTGGCTTAGCCTTTGGCGCAGTCGCTGGCGTTTGGCGGGCCTATCCTTCTTGCTCCTAGGGGCGATCAGTCCGGCCCTCAACCATCCTCCCAACATCCTGGTCAGCGGCGACCAGCGTCTGCTAGGTCTGACCGCTCCCGACGGCAGTCTCTGGCTTTCCAGCGGCCGGGTGGGACGTTTTGCAGCAGATGTCTGGTTGCGCCGCCACGCCCAGGCAGAGCCCTCCTATTGGCCGCCGAACGGTGACGGACACTGGCTACGCTGCGACAGCCTTGGCTGCCGCTATCAGCACGATGGCCAAACTGTCGCTCTCGCCCTGGCGCCGGAAGCCTTGCAGGAGGACTGTCACGGCGTCGCCTTGCTAATTGCAACCAGTCCCGTGCCCAAAGGCTGTCTCCCCGGCGGTCGCGTGCTAGATCGATTCGACTTCTGGCACGACGGCACACATGCGGTTTGGCTCTCGAACGATCGGGTCGAGGTCTTGTCGGTCGGAGCTAGTCGCGGCAATTGGCCTTGGAATCCGCCGCGCCGATCGGGACAGAAGATCTACGTGCCTTGATCTGCGATAGGCTCGACAAACTGCAGTTTTGTACAGTTCTCGTCACGGGTGTGGAGCTCGCGTTGCCCATAGTCTTCGTTGAAGACAGTGCGGCGCTAGTAGCGCCGCATTAGGCCGATAAGCCGCCCTTGAATCTTTACCCGCTTCGGCGGGAAGATACGGGTCTCGTAGGTTTTGTTGGCCGGTTCCAAGGCAATGGCACCGCCCTTGCGCCGCAGGCGTTTCAAGGTCGCTTCGCGATCGTCGATCAAGGCAACGACGATGCTGCCATTGTCGGCCGTGTCGCTACGGTTGACGATAATCGTATCGCCGTCATGAATGCCGGCTTCGATCATGGAGTCCCCTTCGACTTCGAGGGCATAGTGCTCGCCGCTGCCGAGGAAGCTCATCGGCACCTCGACCGAGACACTGTGGTCCTGCAGAGCCTCGATGGGAGTGCCGGCGGCGATGCGGCCGAGCAGCGGCAGCTGAGCGACCTCTGCTTCAATCTGGGAAGCTTCCGGCCGCGACCCGTCTTCCGGAGGACTGGGGGCCGCTACTTCGCCGAAGCCTCCCTGGATGACCTTCGGCGAGAGGCCGTGCGGCTCCGGCTCTTGGGCTAGGTCGCCGGGCAGGCGCAACACCTCAATCGCCCGCGCCCGATTGGGCAAGCGACGGATGAAGCGGCGTTCCTCCAGAGCCAGGATGAGACGATGGATTCCGGACTTGGACTTCAGGCCCAAGGCCTCTTTCATCTCGTCGAAGGAGGGAGAGATTCCTTGTTGCTCCAGGTAGTCGTGGAGAAAACGGAGGAGTTCGTGCTGCTTGCGCGTCAACATCGCCACCGACCCTTTGTCCTTGTTCCGTGCCTATCCTTGAGGATCCGAGGGGAACATCTGAACGCTTAAGGGAACAAAATATAAATGGATAGCTTAATTATTTTGGTTCAAATCGCTTGTCAAGACAGTTCGCCAAGCGAAGAATCGATCTGTATCGCTTATCAAAGGTTTTCAGGATCGCGTGGAGAGGCAGGGGGACGAAAAGCCTACACAGACATAAAAATGATTTGATTTCTGGATCAAGCCTACGATACATTTGCTTATAGATGCGCCTTAACAGCGGTCGTTCCTCATAGGGGAAGATGTTCGCAATGGCTCAGCACTCGCCGTGCGCCAAGGTAGACATGAGGAGTTCGTTATGATCAAAGTCAACCGTTCAATCGTTGCTCTTGTGATAGCAACTGCGACAAGCGCATGCTCCTCCCCCCCCCCTTCCCGGGTGGATTGCGCAACGCCAAACAGATCCCTTTACGGATACGACACGATGTGTAGTCACTCTCCCTGACCAGATAAGTGCTCCGACAGTGACGCTCTTTACGAACAGTCTAGCTATTTACCCTGTCGTTGAAGATCATCCAAAGCACGGGTTGCTTGTAGGCGTCAGTTCGGGTGGAAAATTTCGTATACCTGTAGGCAATGTACTTTGGCGTGTCGATAAAAACGACTCAATTCTGGTTAGTTCTGCCGACATGCCAACGGTAGAGCAAACACATGTTGATGAGTATTATAAAAAGCTCGATCAAAATATAAATAATAAAAATAATTATTCAGAGATTCTTTCAAAAGCAACAGCCGATTTAATGAAACAAACTAGTTCAGGACTAATTAGTGCTCTTGCTGGAGCAGCTGTCGCTTCCGGGGAGAAAGCACATAAAATGCTCAATCAGATGCGCAGCGGACAATCCTTGATTATAAGGCGCAACCTCGGCACGCATTCAGACATCGGTATTCCGCAATCCAGTGACTTGTTGGTCGGGCAATTTTTCAATGGCCAACAACGTCCCATACCGATTGACAGGTCATTTCACACTGCGCTTGAGGCGTGCAACATATCATGATCATCGATGTTTGTTCTGATCGTGGCTTGTATGTACGCGGTCATATGACATCGTAAGGAGTTCGAAGTCTCTAGATTCCTCCATCGAGGAGAAGAATCTGGATAGGGTCGCCGGTCTTGGCCGAAGGTGCATGGGGTGGCCGCATCGCTAGCGCGTCGGCTTGGCTAAGGACGGCGAGCATGGAACTATCCTGGCGTTCAAAAGGTGTCACCGTGGCCCGGCCCTCCGCATTCCAGTGGACATGGCTACGCAGATAGTCTTCGCGCTGATCGTTGGCGGGCAGGTTTTTGCCCAGAGTGGCTGTCAGGAAACGCGGCTCGGCCTCAAGGCCCTGCAGACGGCGCAGAATGGGACGCAGGAAGTTCAGGCCGCAGACCAAAGTCGAGACCGGATTGCCTGGTAATCCCAACAGCGGCGTGTCGTGCAACCTTCCGAATAGCAGCGGCTTGCCGGGGCGCATGGCGATCTGCCAGAAGTCCACCTCCAAGCCGCTATCCGCCAAAGCACTGCGCACCAAGTCGTGCTTGCCGACCGAGGCGCCGCCGGTGGTGACCAGCAGGTCGCAGCCCTTCGCGCCTTCGGCCAACTGTTGTAGTACGTCGCCGCGATCCGGTGCGATGCCAAGGTTGATCGGCAGGCTGCCGTCCGCTAGCACCAACCCGGTGAGAGAGAAAGCGTTGGAACTGACGATCTGGCTGGGGCCGCGTGGGTCACCAGGCAGCACTATTTCGTCCCCGGTCGCCAGGATCGCAACGCGGGGGCGTCGATGAACCGGCAACCAGGCATGGTTCATCGCGGCCGCTAGACCCAAGTCGCGGGCGGTCAGGCGCTGGCCGGGGGGTAGGGCAGTCTCTCCCCCCCGGAAGTCCAGGCCTTCGGGCCGGACGTAAGCCCCTGCCCGAGTCGCCTCGGTGAGATCGATCCAACCGTCATCGCGGATCACGTTTTCCTGGATCACGACGGTGTCGCTGCCGGATGGCAAAGGCGCCCCAGTAAAGATCCGCACCGCTTGGCCGGGCTGCAGGTTGCCGGTGAAGCTGCTGCCAGCCGTAATCTCGCCCACCACCTTAAGCTTTGCCGGCAAGCTGGCGACGTCGGCAGCGCGGACGGCATAGCCGTCCATCGCTGAAACGGCCGCGGGCGGCTGGGTCGTGCGTGCCAGCAAGGGTGTTGAGAGCACGCGCCCCAATCCTTCAGTCAAGGCCAAGGTTTCAGACGGAAGGGATTGAAAAACCTTTAGAATACGTGATCGCGCTTCGGTGACAGAGAGCATCAATCTTGCTGAAAGTGTCCGGACTTTCCGCCGCTCTTTTCGACCAGTCGAACAGCACCGACGGTCATACCACGGTCGACGGCCTTGCACATATCGTAGACGGTTAGGGCGGCAACGGAGACAGCGGTCAGGGCCTCCATCTCGACGCCGGTACGGCCCTTAAGTTTGCACGTCGCCTCAATGAGGACGGCCTTACGCGCCTCGTCCAGACTCAGATCGACCTTGACCGAGGTCAGCGCCAGAGGGTGGCAGAGTGGGATGAGTTCGGGTGTGCGCTTGGCCGCCATGATGCCGGCCAGCCGCGCGATGCCCAGAACGTCGCCCTTGCCCATGTGGCCGGCGGCTACTAACTCGAAGGTCTCGGTGGCCATGGTCACCTCGCCGCGGGCCGTAGCACTACGTTCGGTCTCGGCTTTGGCGCCGACGTCCACCATGGCGGCACGCCCGCCCTCGTCGAAATGGGTGAGGCTGCTCATGCAGCGGCTCCTGCCGCCGCAGCCGGCAAGATAGCGCGGGTAGCTGCAGTGACGTCCTCCTGCCGCATCAAGGACTCGCCGATCAGGAAGGCACGCACCCCCACGCCTTGCAGATACTCAAGATCCGTTCGGGTCTTGAGGCCGCTCTCAGCCACCAGGAAGCGGTCTGATGGCACTTGCGGCGCCAGCACCCTGGTGGTTTCCAAGGTCACTTGCAGGGTTTTGAGATTGCGGTTATTAATGCCGAGCAGCGCCGCGTCCAGAGTGAGTGCGCGCTCAAGTTCGGCTGCATTGTGTACTTCCGCCAAAACGTCCATGCCAAGATCGGTGGTCAAGCGCGCCAGTTCACGCGCTTGCGCATCTTCCAAGGCCGTCAGGATCAGAAGAATGCTGTCTGCCCCCAGGGCGCGGCTCTCGAAGATCTGGTAGGGCTCCAGCATGAAGTCCTTACGCAGGACCGGCAGATCGCACGCTGCACGCGCTGCTTGAAGATAGGCATCCTTGCCCTGGAAGTAAGGCTCGTTCGTCAGGACCGAGAGACAACTGGCGCCGCCTGCCTGATAGGCCTGTGCTAGCGCTGCCGGATCAAAATTCCCCCTTATCAATCCTTTAGAGGGTGATGCTTTCTTGATCTCGCAGATCAGGCCATAGTCTTGGCTCTTGGCGGCACGGGCAAGGGCTGCTGCGAAACCGCGTGGTGGATCGGCTTCGGCGGCGGCAGCTTCGACCGCAGAGAGCGGGCGGGAGACCTTGCGCTGCGCCACCTCCTGCAAGGTGTCGGCACAGATACGGGATAGGACGTCACTCATAGGGCGCTTTATGCTCCGCTGTTGGTCAACGCCACCAGATCGGCCAGGATCCCCTTGGCGTCGCCACTGTCAATAGCGTTGCCGGCCATGGAGACTCCTTCGGCAAGATCAGCCGCGCGATCGGCAACAACCAGAGCAGCGGCGGCATTCATCAGAACGATGTCCCGGAAGGGACCGGCGGCACCGTCCAGGAGGGCGCGGATGGCGGCGGCATTCTCCTCTGCATTGCCGCCCAGTATATCCTCCAAGCAGGCGGTCGGCAGGCCAACGTCGTTTGGGTGAACCTGAAAGCGGTTCACTTGGCCCTTTTCCAGGGCGGCGACCTCGGTTGTGCCCAGGGTCGAGATCTCGTCGAGCCCGTCGGCGCCGTGCACTACCCAAGCCTTCTCATGTCCGAGCGCTCGCAAGGTCTCGGCCAGCGGCTCGATCCAAGCGGCTGAGAAAACGCCCAATATCTGGCGGCGTACCATGGCCGGGTTGCACAGGGGTCCCAAGAGATTGAAGAGCGTACGAGTTCCCAGCTCGACTCGCGTGGGGCCGACGTGGCGCACGGCGCTGTGATGGCGGGGTGCCATCATGAATGTGGTCCCCACCTCGCTTAAAGCGCGTTGTACCAGGTTCATGTCGGCCTCGACGTTGACGCCCAGCGCCGTCAGCACGTCGGCTGCGCCGGATTTTGAGGAGAGCGCCCGGTTGCCGTGCTTGGCCACCGTGACGCCGCAGGCCGTGACTACGAAGGTACTGGCGGTCGAGACGTTCAGGGTTCCCTTGGCATCACCGCCGGTGCCACAGGTGTCGATTGCACCGGCCGGGGCCTCAAGGGAGAGCATCCGTGCCCGCATGGCCTTAGCTGCCCCAGTGATCTCGTCGACGGTTTCGCCGCGCACCCTGAGGGCCATAAGTAAGCCCCCCATCTGCGCCGGCGTTGCATCGCCCGACATAATGATGGAGAAGGCCCGTTCGGCCTCTGCTTCCGACAGACTCTCGGCCAGTGCTGCCTTGCCGATCAGCGTCTTGATATCCACCATATCGCCTTTCTTCGCCGAGGCGGAGGTACTCATGCCGCCAACTCCCGCGGAACCCTGGCCAGGTTGAGGAAGTTCCCCAGCAGTTGGTGGCCGTGTTCGGAAGCGATAGATTCCGGATGGAATTGAACGCCGTATAGCGGCAGCTCGCGATGACTCAGACCCATGACCACCCCATCGTCTGTCTTGGCCGTGACCTTCAGGCAGTCGGGAAAACTCTCCGGCGCGACGACCAGCGAGTGGTAGCGCGTGGCGGAGAAGGGGGAGGGCAAGTCGGCGAAGACGTCCTCTCCCTCGTGATGGATCTTGGAGAGTTTGCCGTGTATGGGGGTGGGGGCCCACGCCACCTGTCCGCCGAAAGACTGGCCGATGGTTTGATGGCCTAGGCAGACGCCCAGCAGCGGCAGGCATCGCTCTGCGGCTGCGGCGACCATGTCGAGACAGATCCCGGCATGATCGGGATCGCAGGGGCCGGGCGACAGCACCACGGCGGCCGGATGTAGGGCCAGCCCCTCCTCGACCGTCACCTGGTCGTTGCGTCGCACCTCAGCCTTGGCACCCAACTCGCCAAGGAAATGGTAAAGATTATAGGTAAAGCTGTCATAGTTATCGATCAGGAGCAACATGGGTCCGCAGCCGTCATCTTAGAGATGGTCGGGTCTTATAGCAGTCAGTTGGGCCGTTCGCAAAGGGACGCTGGCACTATTGCCAACGCCATGCAGCCTGATAGTGAGACAAGATGACGGGCGACAAAGTCACTACGAGCCGAGCGGCAAAAACCACGGGCAAACGCAAGATCCCGGCACGCAAGCTTGCCACTCGAAAGGCGGCCAAGAAGCCCGCCGGCCGGTGTCCACGCGGCGGTGCGATGCGGGCCAAGCGGCGCAGCCCGCGGCGCGATCGCAGTTGGTTGGCGCTGGCCGGTCTGGGCTTTGGGCCGCTTGCGATCGTGACTCTTGCCGCCCTGACGCTCTCTTGGCCGGACGGTGCCGTTCAGGTGGCGGAGCGGCAGGTAGCGACTATGCCCAGCGTCAAGACAGAGCTTCAGCCGCAAGCTGTCCCTGCGACGCCGGCGCCCGCCAAGGCAGCCGAGCCGCCGCCGGTCGCGCCGACCGCAGAGCAGCAAACCGTGGATCTGCCGCCCCCGGCTGCGGAGACTCCCGCCTGGAGGCGCTTTGCGGCGAGCCATGAGGCTAAGCCCGGTCAACCGCGGATCGCTGTGGTGCTGGACGATATCGGCCCAGGCAAGACCCGAAGCCGCAATGCCATCCAGCTTCCAAGTCCCTTGACCTTGGCCTTCCTTCCCTATGCCGGGGATCTGGTGTCCATGACGCGCCAGGCCCGTGCCCAGGGGCATGAACTTCTGGTCCATATACCAATGGAGCCCAAGGATCTGGCGCACAACGATCCCGGCAAGAATGCGCTTCTACTGAGCCTTAGCGATGCCAATTTGCGGCAGCGCCTCGAGTGGGCTTTGGATCGCTTTTCCGGCTATGTCGGAATCAACAACCACATGGGCAGTGCATTCACCGCCAACCGCAAGAACATGGACTTGGTGATGGAACGTCTCGGCGAACGGGGCGCCTTGTTTCTCGATTCGCTTACCAATGCGGCCAGTCAAGGCGAGGCCGCAGCGCGGGCGGCCGGCATTCCCACCATCTCCCGCGACATTTTCCTTGATCACTACGGCGATGATCCGGGCATGGTGCTGCAGCAACTGGCCAAGGCCGAAGCGCTGGCCGAGCGTCAGGGCCATGCCGTAGCGATCGGCCATCCCTACGACGGCACGCTCACGGCCTTGGAACTCTGGATTCCCGATGCGCGTGCCCGCGGTTTCGCTTTAGTGCCGATCTCTGCCTTGGTGGAAGAGCCCGCCACACCGGGATAGCGCCGATGCCACGCGGCCGAGGCGCTTGCCGTTTTGCGTGCTACCGCCTATTTCCGCCAGCATGATCATCGACAGCGACAAGATCGTTGCTCTGCTTCGGCGGGTGGCTGCTGAACAGGTGATGCCGGCCTGGCGGCACCTGGGCAAGAACGATATCGGCTACAAGGCTGGAGACGAGCCGGTGACGGTAGCCGATCACGCATCCGAACTGGCCTTGAGCGCTGGCTTGAGGGAACTTCTACCGGGCTCGATGGTGGTCGGCGAGGAGGGCGTGGCGAATGATCCAACCCGGCTGGCGCTGCTCGCCGGAGATGACTGGGTCTGGATCGTAGATCCTATCGACGGCACTCGGAACTTCGCGGCCGGTCGGCCTCATTTTGCGGTGATGATCGCCTTGGCGCGCGGCGGGGTGACCGAGGGCGCTTGGATCTATGCGCCGGCCTTGGAGAGCTTGGGGGTGGCCGAGCGGGGGGAGGGGGCGTGTCTCCAAGGCACTGCCTGCCATATTGAGCTGACGGCGCGACCGGCCTCGGAACTGCGGGGAACGCTGCACGCCGGGCAGTTCGCTCCGCGGGATCTGGCTCAGAAGATGTCGCGGCGGCGCGATCGGGTGGTCGCACTGCGTAGTATGGGCTCAGCCGGCATTGAGTACCTGCGCTTGCTCGACGGCGAGATGGATTTCTCCTTCTTCAGCAAGCTGAAGCCCTGGGATCATGCCCCCGGCTGTCTACTTTTGAGCGAGGCGGGCGGGATTGCGCGCTTTTCCGACTGCGGTAACCTTTACACGCCGCTACAGCACAAGGGTGAGGGTTTGTTGCTGGCTCCCGACGAAGAGTCTTGGCAACGCTTACACGCTGTCCTGCTCGCCTAAAGGATAATAACGAAGCGCAGCAGTGTAGCTGGCCAATTAGACCACACCGACGCCGACGCACCACAGGCCCAAGAATCAGAAAATATGCTTCCTTTTTGGGCACTTAATACTTATAGTCACCTCCAGCCCACACCTTGGAAGATCTAGTAGCTGTAGGCCGTGTAGCCCAGCACAATCGGCAGCAGGATCTGGGTGCCGCCCAGCATCAAACCCTGGATCTTCGGCGGCGAAGCCGCATCCAAAACGGTCACAGCGGGCCAGATGCTATTGGGCTAGAGGCTGAGGGTCAAACCGAGATAAGGGAGGACGAAGAGCATTAAGATCAGCACAAAGTCGTTTCGGCGGTTCACCTCCGTCACAGCGCGACCAAGAAGGACACAGGAAGCAGATAGAGGGTCTCGGGCCAAGTTAACCAACGCACCGCGATCCCGGGGTCAGCCAAGGGTGTCCAAAGGCTGATTGCGCCCACGGTGAGAAACACCAAGATCAAGATGGGCCAATAGAACTTCCAGAGACTCTCCTAGAACTCACCCCCAGTCTTATCGACCGAATTTCTCACCGCAGCAAGCGCAGAGCAGGGTGCCTTCTGCCGCATGTCAGCCCGTCTCAGGCTTGCAAGTAGGAACACAAAACCACTATTATTCTAGTAGAAACCCCTATCCTGCGAAAGGCGAGGGCATTCCCGCCGGTCTGGCTATTCTTTTCTGCACCTTGATCCTAGAGCGGATCGCCGCCAACCGTCGCAGCTAAGCCTTTCGCTTCACCTCTTGCCAGAGGGCTTCCAGCCGGTCGAGATCGCAATCGGTCATAGTGCGGCCATGCTTGGCAAGCGCTGCCTCCATGGCGTAGAAGCGGCGCTCGAACTTGGCATTGGCTTTGCGTAGCGTCACTTCCGGGTCGAGCATCAGATGGCGAGCCAGATTAGCCAGCACGAAGAGGAGGTCGCCGATCTCCTCTTCGGCGTGCGCAAGCCTGTCCGGGTCCTGCTCCAGCGCCAAGACCTCGGTCTTAACCTCGTCCAGTTCCTCATCGACCTTTTTCAGTATCAAATCTGACGCTTGCTGCCCGTTTCTGAAGCTTGGACGCACGCAGGAGGGCAGGCAGAGCCTCCTGGGCCACGCCGTCCAGAGATCTCTGCCTCAGTCCACTGTTTGTGGTGCTGCGTTCCGTAGCCTTGATCTCTTCCCAGCTTTGCTTGACGGCCGCTGCGTCCCGCACCGCCGCCTCGCCGAAGATATGAGGATGGCGCCGCACCATCTTGTCGGCGATGGTCTGCGTCATGTCTTCGAAGGCAAAGGCATGAGCTCCCTCGGCGATACGGGCGTGGAAGACCATCAGCGGCGGCCAGTCGCCCAACTCGTCGCGCAAGGCTGCCATGTCGTCTTGGTCGATTGCCTCCGAGACCTCGTAGGCCTCTTCGATCGTGTAGGGTGCGATCGTCGCAAAGGTCTGCTCCAGATCCCAAGGACAGCCGCCGTCGGGATCGCGCAGGCGAGCCATGATCATGAGCAGGCGTTGCATCTGCGTGTTGTGGGACTTTTCCACTATGGCCTTTTCCCGGGTTGGCGTTGCCGACGGACCAACTCGCCAGCGATGGCGTCGATGCGTTCTTGCAAGAAGCAATCCTTCAAGGGTCTTCGTCGAAGTTTTCTTGGGCGGAGGGCAGGAGCATTTGGTCCGGCAGCACCCGCATACCCACTAGCAGTCTTGCCAGAGTGATGGAAGGAGTGGTAATTTTTCGCATAATACATATTATGGAACTATTTATTGTAACCCAAGGTGCCCAGTTGGCGTTACCAAAGTCACCCATTATCCTCTCAGGACGCAGCGATAGAGAGTGATCGCCATAGTAAGGACTGCGTTCTTTCAGTGTTTGAGGCCGTAGATCCAGCTGTCGATTAGATATGGAGTATCGGCATCGGCCGGACTTGGCGCTACGGGGCTAAGGCGATAGCGTCCCGCGCATGTCCTATCTCTTCACCGTCAAGGGACCTAGCCCGGCCGGCGCTTGGCCCTGGCCTATCGGCACAGCCGAGCGCGCGATTCTTAGGCAAGAGCTACTCGCTTGCTGTCGTGCTGGACTGGCAACCGCAAGCCGGCGTCTCGATCTTCCCGCACCCATCTCTACGGCAGACGATATGGATGCCTTTTTTTGTCGCTACGCCAAGCGCCCCTTGGCCATCGATCGGCACGGTTGTGGCTTTAACGATTCCCTCTGGCTCTGGCTCATCGCCCGCTGGTTGCTGCCCGAGGCCGTGGTCGAGAGTGGCACCTTCATGGGCTACAGTGCTTGGCTTTTCCGGCAGGCCTGTCCCGCCGCCCGCATCGTCACCCACGACGTGGAACTGCCGTTGGCCGGACGGCTGCGGGCGCGCGCCGTCGACTATCGCCTGCAAGACTGGTCGACCGCGTCTTTGGAGGGCATCGATCCAAAGCGTGCGCTCTGTTTCTTCGACGATCACATTTCCCACTTTCTGCGCTTGCATCAGGCGCACCAACGCGGATTTCACCTGGTTCTGCTGGACGATAACTTCCCGGCGCGGCAGTTGCATGCCACCGGCGCCCCGCCACTTCCCAGCCTCGCTATGCTGGAGGATGAAGAGTCTTTGACAAGAACGCTGGAATGGCAGCGTAAAGGCAAGCACTATACCTATCATGGGGCGCAAGAGAATGCGAGGGAGCACGCGCTGGTGAAGCAAATCGTTAAAGCCTGCTATCGCTTTCCCGATCTTGCCGCCATCACCCGTTTACCGCCGGGGTCGAACCTGACCCTGGTGCGGCTCTCCGTGTAAAAGGACAGCTCCAGATCGAAGAGATGGAAACCCTAGCCAATGAGACTTCCTGCGCTTTACCTCCCCCTCGTTTACTTGGCCCTCCTGCCTGCCGCGGCTTGGGCAGAGACGATCACGCTCTCCCGCTGGGCGCCCTCTTCGTTGCCGCCGCCGAAAGATCCGGTGGAACTTGTGAAGAAGGTCGAAGCCGGTGCGCTCCCCGCGATAAGCGAGCGCGTGCCCAGAGTCCCCTTGATGGTTCAGGAGACCGAGGCCAGGGTCTTGGGCAAGTCCGGCGGCAAGCTGCAAACCATGATCGGACGGCAGAAGGACAGCCGCCTGATGGTGGTCTACGGTTATGCGCGCCTCGTGGGCTACGACGAAGACTACAACCTAGTGCCAGACATCCTGGAATCGGTGGAGATCGAAGACAACCGCCGCTTTACCCTAAAGCTGCGGCCCGGTCACAAGTGGTCGGATGGCCACCCCTTCACGTCGGAAGACTTCCGTTACTATTGGGAGGACGTTGCCAACCACTTGGCTCTCTCGCCTGTCGGCCCGCCCATCCAGTTGGTGGTCGACGGCAAGCTCCCGACCGTCGCCTTTCCGGACGAGACGACGGTCATTTACGCCTGGGATGCACCAAATCCCTTCTTTCTCCCGGCCTTGGCGCAGGCCTCGCCGCTCTTCATCTACCGCCCCGCCCACTACATGAAGCGCTTCCACGAGCGCTACGCTGACAAGGAATTCCTGGAGCAGATGGTGCATGAGCATGGCAAGCCCAGCTGGGGTGCCCTGCACAACAGCCTCGACAACCTGAACCGGATGGACAATCCGGACCTGCCGGTGCTGCAGCCTTGGCTGGTGGTGACGCCGCCGCCGAGCCAGCGCCTCACGGCCAAACGCAATGCCTACTTCCACCGCATCGACCAAGCAGGCATGCAACTGCCCTACATCGACAAGTGGCTGTTGGCGATCACCTCGCCCGGACTGGTGCCGGCCAAGACCGCGGCAGGAGATTCCGACCTCCAGGCCCGCGGGATCGGTTTCTCCGACTACCCCCTCCTGAAAGAGGCACAGAAGCGCGAGGGCTACCAAGTTCTGCTGTGGAAGACCGTGCGTCCCTCGAACTTCGCGCTCTATCCCAACCTCAATGCCAACGATCCGGTCTGGCACAGGCTGAACCGCGATCCCCGTTTCCGCCGCGCCCTCTCGCTAGCCATCGATCGCAACGAAATCAATCAGGTCATCTACTTCGGTTTGGGGCTTCCTGGCAATCAAGGGCCGCTGCCGGAATCGCCGCTCTACAAGGCAAGCTATCGCGACAATTTCGCCAAGTTCGATCTGGCGGAGGCCAATCGTCTGCTCGACGAAATCGGCCTGACCGAGCGCGACAGCGAAGGTTTGCGGCTCTTGCCGGACGGCCGCCCGCTCGAAATCATCGTCGAATCCGCCGGCGAGACCGAAGAAGAACCGGACATTCTGGAACTGGTAAAGACCACCTGGCGGAAGGCCGGTATCGGACTTTTCACCAAGCCAAGCGACCGGACGGCACTGCGCAATCGCATCTTCTCGGGCGAGGCTAACATGGTGATCTGGTTCGGCTTCGAGAACGGCGTGCCCACAGCGGCCATGTCGCCGGAGAACTGGGTGCCAATCGCGCAGTCCGGCTATCATTGGCCCAAGTGGGGCCAGTACCACGAGACCAAGGGACAGGCCGGCGAACCGGTCGACATGCCTGCGGCCCAAGAATTACTGGACCAATTCAACACTTGGCGCAACGCTGCCGACAAGGATACCCGGACTGCCGCCTGGAACCGGATCCTGGAGATCAATGCCGAGCAGGTCTACACCATCGGTTTCGTTGGCCAAGTGCCGCAGCCGGTAGTCGCGAACAAGGAACTGAAGAATCTTCCGAAGGCCGGCATCTATAATTGGGAGCCCGGCGCCCAGTTCGGCATCTACCGGACCGACTCCTTCTTCTTTAACCACTGACGGGCTTCTTCAACCGCTGACTGGCCCGTCCGTGGACAGCCGGACCGAGAGCCCGTCGTAGGCGGGCTCGACGCCAGCCGGGCAAAGGGCGGCCAGCGCCTGGTAGTCGGTGCTGTGGTTCATATGGGTGAGGATCGTGTGCTGCGGCTTCACCCACTCGACCCAGCGTATCGTCCGCTCGAAGTGGCTGTGGGTCGGATGTGGTGCCATACGCAGGCAGTCGACGACCCAGAGCTTTAGGCCGGTCAGCGCATGCAGCGCAGTGTCGTCCAGCCGCGCAACGTCGGTCGAATAGGCAAAGTCGCCGATGCGATAGCCAAGGCTGTGCGTATGCCCGTGTTCCTGCAAGATCGGTAGAACCGAGAAGCCGGCCGCATCGAAAGGTACGCCGGCCACGATCACGCGGTCGTCCAGCAGGGCCGGGTAGAGGTTGCTTTCGGCATGGCTGGAGGCGAAGACGTAGTCGAAGCGGCGCGTCACCGTCTTGTGGGTGGCGGTATCCATGTAGGTCGGAATGGCCGCCCGCTGGCGGTAGGTATAGGCGCGCAGGTCGTCGATGCCGTGCACATGGTCGGCATGGGCATGGGTCAGCAGCACAGCATCCAGACGTGCCACCGGATGGTCCAGCAATTGTGCACGCAGGTCAGGGGAGCAGTCGATGAGGAGAGTCCCTCCGCCTGCCCCCTCCCCCTCGACCATGACCGAGACCCGGCGGCGGCGGTTGCGGGGCTCGGTGGGGTCGCAGTTGCCCCAGTTGCCGCCCGGTGTACCATCTGCCAGCGGCACCCCGCCGGAGCCGCCGCATCCGAGAACCGTGACCTTCATGCGGCCAGCGACCGCTCCGCCCGCGAGAAAAGGCGGAAAAAGTTCTCGGTGGTGATGGCAGCCAGTTCTGCCGGTGCGACGCCCTTAATCTCCGCCAGCAATGCGGCAGTGTGCGCAACGAAGGCCGGTTCGTTCCGCTTGCCGCGTTTGGGAACCGGCGCTAGGTAGGGCGAATCGGTCTCCACCAGCAGGCGCTCTAATGGAATTTTGCCGGCCGTCTTGCGCAGATCCTCCGCCTTCTTGAAGGTCAGGATGCCGGCCAAAGAGATCGACATGCCCAGGGCCAGCGCTCCTTCGGCCAAGGTGGTACTGCCGGAAAAGCAGTGGATCACGCCGGCGAAAGCCCCCTTACCTTGCTCTTCGGCCAGGATCTTCAAGGTCTCTTCCTCAGCATCGCGGCTGTGCACGATGACCGGCAGCCTGGCGCTGCGCGCGGCGGCAATGTGGGCCCGGAAGCTCTCGCGCTGTTCTTCGCGCGGGCTGTGCTCATAGAAGTAGTCCAGCCCGGTCTCGCCGATACCGACGACTTTCGGGTGGCGGGCCAGCGCCAGCAAGCGGTCCGGCGTCTTCTGCCCCTGCTCCCGGGCCTCGTGCGGGTGCACGCCGACGCTGCACCAAACCTGTGGGAAGCGCTCGGCGATCGCGATCACCTTGTCGATCTCGCTAAGCTTGGTGCCGATGGTCACCATGCCGCCGACATCGGCGCTCCGAGCGCGCGCGACGACGCCTGCCAAGTCGTCGCCTTCGCGCTCCAGAAAGTCGAGATGGCAATGAGAGTCGATCAGCATCGCTCGGCCTCCTCCGGCAGGCGGGGAAAGAGTGCCTGCGGCTTCGGCAGCGGCCGTCCGACGTCCAGAGGTTCGTCGAAGTGGGCGAAGCTGCGTTCTCCCTCGGCGACGGCCAATTGGTCGAGAAGCTTGCCCGCGCTGGTCGGCATGACCGGCTGAATCGCCAAGCCCACACGGCGCAGGCATTCGGCCAGGACATAGAGCACCGTGGCCATGCGCGATGGATCGCTCTTGCGCAACGCCCAAGGCGCTTGCGCGTCGGCATAGCGGTTGGCGTCGCCCACCACCTGCCAGATGCTCTCAAGCCCACGGTGGAAGGCCTGGCGCTCGAAGTTCGACCGAAGGCTGCCCAACAGCGCCCCCGCACCGTCCAGCAAGACCTTGTCTTCTTCAGTGAAGGCGCCATGTTCCGGCACTTGGCCGCCGCAGTTCTTGGCGATCATCGACAGCAGGCGCTGGGCCAGGTTGCCAAGGTCGTTGGCCAGGTCGTCGTTGACCCGTCGAACCATGGCGGTATGAGAGAAGTCACCGTCCTGCCCGAAAGGTACTTCGCGCATCAGGAAATAGCGCACCTGATCCAGACCGTAGTACTCAATCAACTGGAAGGGATCAATCACGTTGCCGAGCGACTTGGAGATCTTCTGTCCCTCGTTGGTCCACCAGCCGTGGGCGAAGACACGCTTGGGCGGTGCGAGGTCGGCTGCCATCAGGAAGGCCGGCCAGTAGACCGTATGGAAGCGCAGGATGTCCTTGCCAACCATGTGCAGATCGGCCGGCCAGAAAGTCTGCCACGCCTGACCGGATTCGCCGGGATAGCCGGCTGCGGTAATGTAGTTGATCAGTGCATCGAACCAGACGTAGGTGACATGTGCGGGATCGTCCGGGACCGGGATGCCCCAACTGTAGGTGGTGCGGCTGATCGAAAGATCGCGCAGGCCGCCCTTGACGAAGGCCGTGATCTCGTTGCGGCGGGACTTCGGCAGAATGAAGTCGGGGTCGTTCCCGTAGAGCGCCAGCAGGCGATCCTGCCAAGCCGACAGCCGGAAGAAGTAGGAGGGCTCCTCCACCCATTCGACCTGCTTGCCGGTCGGGGCGAAGCGCTTGCCGCCCCGCTCGGTCAACTCGTCCTCGCCGTAGAAAGCCTCGTCGGAGACGGAGTACCAGCCAGCGTACTGGCCGAGGTAGATTTGGTCACGCTCCCGCAACACCCTCCACAGCGCCTGTACGGCCGCCTTGTGCCGTTCCTCCGTTGTACGTATGAAGGTGTCGATGGAAAAGCCCATGACCTCGGTCAGGGTGCGGAAGGCCGCACTCACCTGATCGGCATAGGCCTGCGGCTCCAGGCCTCGCTCACGCGCCGACTGTGCTACCTTCTGTCCATGCTCATCGGTGCCGGTCAGAAACAGCACCTTGCGCCCGTCCAGGCGCATGAAACGGGCCAGAAGATCACAGGCGAGGCTAGTGTAGGCATGGCCGATGTGCGGCCTGTCGTTCACGTAATAGATCGGCGTGGTGATGTAGTAACGTCCGGTGTCTTCTGCCATCTCGGTCTCGCTCGCGCTACATCTGTGCGGCAACCGGTCGGTTGTCGAACAGTACCCGCTTCGTTTGGAAAATGTCGGCCGGTTCAGGCGGTGACGTCGAGATCGATCAGCGCCGACAACAGTGCCTGCTTGCGGTCCAGGTTCATGCGCTCACAACATTCGGCAAGCGCGCTCAGCTTTTCCCACAGGCCAACCCAATCCGCAAGCGCCCGTCTGGCCAGCAGGCGGCGTGCCAGGCCGGCTTCTTCCTCAACCACCGGCGGTGGCAGCTGCCCACGCGCACCGGCTGAGATCACGCGGGCAAGCCACCAATTCAAGAGCGCGAAGGCCGTCTTGAAGCTGTCGCCTGCCTTCGCACCGCCCAGTTCTTCGGCAAGCCTGTGCGCCTCGGTGACCCCCATCCCCTGCCCCGCCCGATTGAGCACGGCCAGGATTCGGCGATAGAGTTGCAGGCCGCCGGCCTCGTACAGCGCCACCGCCTTACCGATACTGCCTTCAGCCAAGACGGCCAAGCGGCGGCGCTCTTCATCAGTCAAATCCGGTAGCTGCTCCGCCATTAAGGCGATCACCAGACGATCGGGAAGGGGTGCCAGCGGCAGACTGCAACAGCGGGAACGAATGGTCGGCAACAGGCGCCCGGGCGCATGGCTTATCAGCAACAGCAAGGCCTGCGGCGGCGGCTCTTCCAGGAGCTTGAGCAGTGCATTGGCCGCCGAGCGGTTCATCTCGTCTGCCGAGTCGACGATCAGCAGACGCCAACCGCTGCCGAAGGCCGTGTGCCGCAGGCGTTCGCCGATTTTACGCACCTCCTCCACCACGATCTCCGAGCGCGGTTTGCCGCTTCGCTCGTTAACCCCACGCTCCAGCACCAGCAAGTCGGGATGAGCGCGGGCAGCCACTTGGCGGAAGACACTGTCCTCAGGGTCGATCGAAAGGTCGCCGCCGAAGCCGCTATAACCGTCCGGCCGGGCCAACAGAAAGCGTGCCATACGATAAGCCAGTGTAGCCTTGCCGATTCCGGGCTTTCCGGTCATCAGCCACGCATGTGGCAGGCGGCCGGACTGCAGGCTCCGCAGCAAACGTTGTTCCGTTGGCTCCTGACCGACCAAGCAGGCTGTATCGCGCGGGCCTCCCATCAGCTTGGCTTGTGGCCGAAAGCGAAGCTTTGCCGCACGCTCTGCATGACTTTTGCTTGAACGGCTTCCCGGCTTCCGGTGGCGTCGATCAGTCGGCAGCGCCCCGGCTCCGCATTGGCAAGGGTAAGGAAGGCCTGGCGTAGAGACTCGTGGAAGGTTGCCCCGCGGGCCTCGAAGCGAGCCGCACCGCCGCGTTCGGCGGCACGCGCCAGCCCCACATCGGCGGGTAGGTCTAATACCAGGACTAGATCCGGCCAAAGCCGTCCGAGCGCCAAGCTGTGCAGGGCCTTGATTGGTTCCTCGCCGAGGCCACCGACGTGTCCCTGATAAGCTAGGGTCGAATGCACAAAGCGATCGCAGATGACCCAGCGGCCGGCAGCCAGCGCCGGGGTAATCACACGGACGACATGGTCGCACCTTGCCGCATAAACCAGCAACGCCTCGCTCCAGGCGTCCCATCGCTGTGTGCTTCCCTCTACCAAGAGGCCACGGATCTGCTCAGCACCCTCGGTGCCGCCGGGTTCTCGGGTCAGTAGCACCTGCAGGCCTTCGGCGATCAAGCTTTCCTCCAGGAGAGCGGCTTGGGTGGACTTGCCGCTCCCATCCCCACCTTCGATGGTGATGAAACGGCCGCTGCCGGCAGTCACTGCGCTAGCCACCGGTCAGCAAGGCCGTCACACCCTGCACCAGGCGCCCGACAACGCTGGCCTCCCGAACGCTCCGGCCGGCAACGATCGGGAAGTCGACGGGCGGCGTGTCGGGCGCTGCTACCGTCAGGATTGCGACCTCCTCTCCGGCCTGAATTGGTGCCGCCAGCGGAGACTGGTAGATAAGCTTGACGCTCATGCCGCTGCGGTTGGCCCGCAGGAGATTGACCGAGATCTCTGTCGGAGCCACCAGCGGAACGCTCGACTCCCCGCCCATCCACACCGGGGCTTCGTCCAGCATCTCACCGGTCTGGAACAATCGATACTTGGCGAACTCCCGGAAGCCCCAAGCCAAGAGGCGCTCCGACTCTTCGGCACGCTGGCGCTTGGTCTCCAAGCCCATCACCACCAGAATCAAGCGACGGCCGTCCTCGACGGCAGAGGCAACTAGGCAGTAGCCTGCCTCGCGGGTATGGCCGGTCTTGAGGCCGTCAGCACCGATGTTGCGATAGAGCAGCGGATTTCGGTTGCCTTGGCTGATATCGTTCCAGGTGAACTCGGTCTCCGCATAAATGCGGTAGAGCTGTGGAAAACGCTCGATCAAGATGCGAGCCAGGGTAGCCAGGTCGCGTGGCGTCATCCGATGATTAGGATCGGGCCAGCCGGTAACGTTGGCGAAGCTGGAGCCCGTAAGGCCCAGTTCTTGTGCCGTCTCGTTCATCTCTCGCACGAAGGCGGCCTCGCTGCCGGCCAAGCCCTCGGCCAACACAATCGCCGCGTCGTTGCCCGACTGTACGATCATGCCGCGCAGCAGGTCCTCGACCGAGACTGAGGCTCCTACCTCCACGAACATCTTGGAGCCGCCCATGCGCCAGGCCTTTTCGCTGACCGGCAACTGGTCTTTCAGCGTCAACAGACCTTGGCTCAGCCGTTCGAAGACGATGAAGGCCGTCATCAGCTTGCTCATTGAGGCCGGCGGTAGTTGCACGTCGGCATTCTTGGCGAACAGCAAGGCCCCGCTCCCGGCATCGATCATGATGGCCGCGCGAGCCTTGGCATCGAGCGCCTGCGCGCTCTGGGTCAGGAACAGGGCGAAGACGACGGCGACAATCGCGACGACCTGATACAGAAATAGCGGTGCGTTCCGCCGAACCATGGGCACGTTCTCCCTTGCCAAACTGGAAGCGAGAGTAACCGCTTGCGGTCGCGCCGTCCCATCGCGTGATAAGGATTTTTTGTGGCGGGCAAGAGATGTGGCGGCGCAGTCAAGCTCCTCAGCTGCCGTTTTCGAACACCAGATGACTTTGTAACATGCCCGCCTCCGCCAGGCGCTTGCGCGCATCGAGCGCCGCCTCGGCATCGCGGTAGGGGCCCATATGGACGCGGTAGAACTGCTTGCCCGACACCATCGCCGGCTTCACCTTGATGTTCCCGAAGCCTTTGAGGTTCTGCTTCAAGGCATAGGCGTTGCCACGGTGGATAAAGCTGCCCAGCTGCAGGTAGACGGCCGCTCCCTCCCACACCGGAACGGCGGCAACCAGGGTCGGGGCCGGCCGCCGGTCCGCATAGGCGGGACGACCCTTGAGGAGCGCTTGGCTCTCGCTCGGCAGCACTTCTACCTTCACCCGTGCCGTGCCTTTGCGGATGAAGTCCAGTTGCTCGGCAGCGGCTTGGGATAGGTCAATAATGCGTCCATGGGCGAAGGGCCCGCGGTCATTCACCCTGACCTTAACGCTGCGCCCGTTTTCTAGGTTCGTAACCTTGACGATTACCGGCAGCGGCAAGGTGGTGTGCGCCGCCGTCAACTGATTCTTATCGAAGATCTCGCCGTTTGCCGTCTTGCGGCCGTGGAACTTGCTACCGTACCAGGAAGCTGTTCCCACTTCGCTGTAGTTCCAATCCACTGCCGGACGATACAGTCGCCCTGCCTCGCGATAAGGCTTGCCGACTGTCATGCGCTTAACCTGATGGCGCGGCGGCTCTGCTTGGCTGGCAAGATTGATGGTCGAGGCGTTCTGTGCCGGCGACGCGATGGCGTCGTCCTTTCCGGAGCAGGCTGCCACAACAACCGCCATACTGGCGACTAGAGCCAAGAACGGACCGGCCAAAGACATACTACGTCTCCTAGTTTCGCAGACGCACCAGCAGGGCGACGGTCGGAAAGCCGTCGGCCGGCAGACTTTGGCTCTTCTGATAGGCACGAACGGCAGCCTTGGTTTTGGGCCCGATCTTGCCGTCCGGGGCACCGCAGTCGAACCCGATCGCATTCAAATGCGTCTGTACCTCGCGCACCTGCACCAAGGTCAGCCGTTGATCGGAATCTGCTGGTGCAGATGCAGTCAAAGGGCCGGAACCGGCGATACGGTCGGCCAAGTGTCCGATGGAGATAGCATAAAGCTCTGAATTGTTCCAACGTCTGATAGCCCGGTAGTTCTGAAAGACGAGGAAGGCAGGTCCGCGCCAACCGGCGGGCAGCACCAGGGCAGCGCTGTCCCTGGCTGGCGCCAGTCGACTACCGCCGGGGCGCCGTACGCCTAACGCTTCCCAGGCCGCGAGCGTGACAGAGCTGCTGCCATCGGCCAGGCCATAATCGAAACCGGGAAGCAGGACGACCTCGTAACCCCAGGGCTCTCCCACGCGCCAACCGTTGTTGCGCAAGAGGTTAGCTGCCGAGGCGAAAGCATCCGGTAAGCTGGACCAGATGTCTGGGATGCCGTCGCCGTCGAAGTCGACCGCGTTGTTCCGGTAAGTGCTGGGTAGGAACTGGAATTGTCCGGTCGCACCCGCCCAGGAACCCACCAGGTCCATCGGCGTGCGCACCCCGCTCTGCACGATTTGCATGGCTGCCAGAAGTTCGCCGCGGAACAGCTTCTCCCGGCGCCCCTCCCAAGCCAGGGTCGCGATGGCTGGGATCACGTGGAAGGAGCCCAGGATGCCGCCGAAGTTGGTCTCCAGGCCCCAGAAGGACATGAGGATCGGCGCCGGCACACCCCACTTGGCCTCGACCTGAGTCAGCACCCGCTCGTTGGCGCGCTGGTGCCGCTGGCCTTCGTCAATCCGTTTGTCGTTCACCCGGCGCATGTAGCGCCAGAAGCTCTGCACGAACTCTGGCTGGCGGCGATCGAAGCCCAGCACGTCTGGCACCGGTTGCAGGCCGTCCAGGCTACGCTTCAGGGTAGCTTCCGTTATCCCTTGTTCCTTCGCGTGACGGCGAAAGGCTGAAAGCCAGGCGGGAAAGCTCAAGGTGGCGGCCAACAGCGGACTGCCGGCGAAGAGGCTTAAACCGGCACTGCCGGCGAGGAATCCGCGTCGTGTGACGCTAGTGGTGACGTTCAGCATTGGGATCGTCTGCCTCCGACCAAGGGGTGTGCCACGCCTCCTATTACGGGAGTGTGAGGGTACGCATTCTCTTTGAGAACGGTCTACTCTGGACTGTTGGGTAGACTAATGGAAGCAGCGCACGGCTAATCTCATAAGTGCGATCCAGAGGTTAGAGGCTTTTTGGCAATTGTCCGCCGGACAAAGATGCACTAACAATGGGATCTAGTCGCCAGATGGGGGCAGGCCAGACGGCGAGGCAAATCCGGATTTCTGGCACCTGCCTGTCGAACATCTCTTTTTTGGCTGACAGCTTGGGCGGACGCCTCTTGTTCTTCCAGCATGATTCAGGCCGAACAGCCGTCAGGAGGCGAAGATCCTGCCGCTCAAGATGCCCGCGGCCACCTCCCGAAAGATTTGCTCCTCTCTTGCCAAACGGAATTTGCAGCCCCGGTCCAGCATGTCCTTCAAGACGGCCTTCATTTCATCGGTAAAATAGTCTTTCCAAGGCCCCCGATGGCCGCCGCTATCGTTGGCAAGGTCGATGCCGAAGGTTGCGGACAGCCAAGCGAGGTCTTCCAGGCAGCGTTCCCGCATTGCTTCGGCAAAGCGCTTGGACGGCAGAAACCTGGGGCCCGGCAGCGAGTGCAGGTAGGCAGTCTTTCCCAGCCCGGGACCCTTCGAGCCGGTGCGCTTGTGCATCTCGTTCTTCACGAACATGCCGGTCATGGTCAGGCTGGGGTTGGACTCTTCCGGCGGGATCTCGACCAGCGCGCCGTCGATCCCGGTCCGGGCCAGGAAGTC
>JACOMY010000006.1 GCA_014324045.1 Rhodospirillales bacterium
CGATCGAGGACTCGAGCGCGACCCTCAAGGCGCTTGCCGTAGGGACGCTCGTCGATGTGCGCGCCGTACCCGTCTCTCCAAGACAGCTCTTGCGCAAGCTTGTAACGCCGCAAAGCGCGGAGACCTAGAGGCTTTCCGGCGCATCTATCGCGACCGCTTGGAGGGTAAGGCCGCACAAGCCGGCCTGGCGGCAGCGCTGGAGGTAGCATCGGGCAGCGGCGCAGCTGCCTGCCTGCTCTGCTGCGAGCGCCAGGTTGCCGATTGCCATGGCGCGATCGTCGCGGCTGAGATGGCGCGCCAGGGCAAGCTCTGCGCCAGCCACCAAACCGTCCGGCAGGGGCTGGCCTAGGCGGCCGGCAACCCGAAGCGGTAACGGGGGACGATCGCGAACCGCGTTGCCAAGGGCATTGCACGGCCCCTGCACGCCCCATGCAAGCAGCCTGCAACCGCGCTGCAACGTCCCGCCGACAGGGCGCCTTTTCCGGCACAACAAAAGGTGCGAAAGGCCCGGCTTTTCCAAGCCTGCCGCAGCCCCGCGAAAAGTGACCGCCAAACCGCTTTTCAGCCGATTCCGCGCCCCTTTCAAAGGGTGGCGCAGCCCGAGCCCTGTTTCAGGGAGGCCGGGGACAGGATCTTTCTTTTAGGGGCTTTCTTTTAAGAATCGAACCACCAACGACTGGCGCCGCGCGCACCGTCCAACGGCCAGCTCGCCGCCACTTCGGCGCCGCGCAACACATTGGCCCGGCGGGCATAGACCCAGTTCGGGAAGAAGGGGATCATCGTGCCGCCGTCGTCGCGGGCAATCTGGGCCATTTCGCGATAGATCTCAGCCCGCAATGCGTCGTCCGTTTCCGCCTTGCCCTGAAGCAGCAATTCGTTGAAACGGGCATTGACCCAGCGGCTTTCGTTCCAGGCGGCACCCTCCTTGTAGGCCAGAGAGTACATGACGTCGGGTGTCGGACGCGCACCCCAGGAAACGACGCACCAGGGTTTCTTGAGCCAGACCTCCGAATAGTAGCCGTCGTTCGGCTCGCGGATGACATTGATCGCGATGCCGGCGGCCTTGGCCCGCTCAGCGTAAAGAACGCACATATCGACCGCACCGGACGTCACGTTGTCGGCGATGTGCAGATCGACCGCCAGATCCTGCATGCCGGCTTTCTTGAGCAGGGATTTGGCCCGATCGGGATCGTATTGGTGCTGCGGAATATCGTCCGGCCAATAAGGCATGGCCGGTGAATGGTGGAAGTCGTTGCCGATGGTCGCTGCGCCAAAGGTGATTTTTTCGACTAGCTCATTGCGGTCGACCGAGAGTTTCAAGGCCTTGCGCACATCGACATTGTCGAAGGGCGCAGTGTCGCAGAGCATGGGAAAGGTAATGGCCGATGCGGATGGGACGTTCTCGACAGCCAGGTTCGGGTCGCGCTGGAGAAAGGCGAGCGTCTTGTTCTCGATCAGGGTGACGGCATCGACATCGCCGGTCACAAGCGCAGTTTGACGCGCGTTCGGATCGTTCAGGATGAGGAGTTCGACCGCGTCGAAGTAGGCGCCTTCCAGGTGCCAGTCGTCGTGGCGAACGAGGCTGAAGCTGATGCCGAACTCAGCGTTTGTCAGCTTGTAGGGGCCGCATCCGTCGGCCGATTGCCAGTTTGCGGTTCCGTCCGCGTTGGCCGGGATGATCACCAGGTGATAGTCGGTCATCAGCCAGGGCAGATCGGCATTGGCGCTGCCCAGCTTGAAGGTGACGGAGTTGTCGCCGTTGTCGACAATGTCGGTTACGTCCTGCAAAAGAGTCTTTGCGGCCGAGGTGGTGTTCTCGCCGCGGTGGTGGTTCATCGAAGCCACAACGTCGTTCGCGGTTACCTTCTTGCCGCTGTGGAAGACCGCCTTGTCGGTTAGCTTGAACGTCCACTCGGTCGCGCCCTTCGCGGCACTCCATTCCGTCGCGACATCGCCGCCAAGTGTCCCGTCGGTGTTGATGAGCGTGAGGTACGACCGGAAGGTGTGGGTGAGGATGATGTCCGAGTAGGTCACATAGGTGCCCGGATCGTGCGTGTCCGAGGTGTTGCCGCTGTGAATGCCGACCTTGAGGGTGCCGCCGCGCTTAGGCGTTGCCGCCTGAGCCCGTCCGGTCCATAAGGATGTAGCGGAGGCCGAAGCGATGCCCAGAGCCGATGCCAAGGCTAGGAATTGGCGGCGCGTCGTCCTTGGGTCGTTCAATGCATTCAAGATCGAAGTGTCGGTCACCAACTGTCTATCCTCCCGTTGATGTTGGCGTGCGCGTCGTTGCGGCCCTACTGAGGGACGGCGCTGCTGGGGGTCAGACTGAACCGGAGCGCTTGCAGTACAAAACGACTTATCGTTGCGTGGATTCCAAACTTCCGGTTGTGAAGCAATCGTCGAACGGGGCGGCGCTTTCTATGAGCGAAAGCCGTGCAGTGGCCGGCCCGGCGTTTGGCGATCTTGGGGTTTTGGCAGTCTTTAGGTTACGAAGTCGGGAAGTTCGCGTTCGCGGCGTGCAATGAAGTCCCGCAGGGCCTCGTCGATCGCTTCGTCGAGTTTCGGCGCTTCATAGTCCGACAGCAGCTGGCGGACCTTGTTGGCGGCGCGGGCGTGGGTGTCGAGGGCTCCGTCGGCCTCCCACTGCTCGAAACTGTCGTGGTGCATCAGTTCGGGGATCATGAAGGCCCGCTCGAAGTTTTCGAGCGTATGCTGGGTGCCGAGATAGTGGCCGCCCGGTTCGACCTCGCGCATGGCGCCGAGGGCACTATCGAGTTCGCCGAAATCGACGCCCGCGGCGAAACGGTAAAACATCTCCACCTGCTCGGCATCGACGACGAATTTGGTAAAGCTTTGCGACAGGGCGCCCTCCATGTAACCGGTGGTCGAGAGGATGAAGTTCGCACCGGCAAGCACGGCGCCGTAGAGGTTGCGCGCCGCCTCGTATCCAGCCTGAGCGTCCAGGGTCTTGGCACTGGTGCAGCCGCCGCTGCATCGCCAGGGCAGTTTGTAGTGGCGGGCCATCTGCCCGACCATCAGGTTGAGGTGACAGATCTCGGGCGTGCCGGCCATGGGCGCGCCGGACTTCATCGAAACCGCACCGATCCATTGACCGTAGACCGCGGGGGCACCCGGCCGCACCGCCTGGCTGAAGGCGATACCGGCCAGGGCCTCGGCATTGATCTGCACCAGCGAGCCTAGGGTGCTGGCCGGCGTGCTGGCGCCGCTGAGGACGAAGGGCGTGAACAGAATGGCCTGGTTGGAGGCGGAATAGGTCTTCACCGCGTCCAGCATGGTCTGATCCCAAACCAGCGGCGAATTGCAGTTGGCAATCGAGGTCATGACCGTGTTCTGCGCGACGAAATCCTCGCCGAACAGAATCCTTGCCATGGCGAGCGTGTCTTCGGCCCGGTCCCGTGCCGTGACCATCCCCATGAAGGGTTTGTCCGAGTGCCGGATGAGCGAATAGACCATATGAAGATGGCGTTTCGGAACCGGAATATCGAGCGGTTCGCATAAGACCCCGCCCGACAGCTGCATGGCCGGCGACATGTGGGCCAGCTTCACGAAGTCATGAAAATCTGCCAAGCCCGGCGAACGGCGGTTGCCCTCCAGGTCCATCACGTTCGGAGCGCCGTAGGCTGGTGTGAAGAGCTGTTTTCGGCCGCCGAGGGTGACGCTTCGTTCGGGATTGCGCGCCGCCATGGTGTAGGTCTCGGGCGCCGATGCCAGCAGATGCGACAGCAGATCGCTGCCGATATGCACCCGGTGTCCGTCGAGGTCTGCGCCTGCCTTGCGCCAGATCTCGATGGACTCGTTGTCCCGGAACTCGATGCCCTTGTCGGATAGCAGCTCGAGGGTCGCCCGGTGAATACGGGCGACCTGTTCGTCCGTCATCAGATCGAGATAGGGAATGCCCCGGTCCAGTTCGGGCAGGAAACGCAGTTCCGCCGATGTCCGTACTTCACGCCGGGCGCTGCGGCCACGGCGCTTCGGCGAGTGTATTGTTGTTTCTGTCGTTTCGGCCATGGCGGGTTCCTCGGCAAGAGACCTAAACATTGAAAACGGCGGGAAGCGGGAGCTTCGCCGTACGCCCGCCTTCCACCTTGATGATTTGGCCGGTCACGAAGCGGGCCGCATCGCTCGCCAGCCAGACGGCGACGTTCGCCACATCTCCGGGGTCGCCGATGTGACCGAGTGGATGGATCCTGCCCAGTTGCCGGTAGGCTTCGCCGCGGTCCGGCAGATCGTCGAGGTAGCGCTTGTTGAGGTCGGTATCGATCCAACCCGGCGCAATGGCATTGGCCCGGATGCCCTGCGGCCCGAGGTCGATGGCGAGCGACAGGGTCAGCCCGTGCAGCCCGGCCTTCGATGCAATGTAGGCAGCGTGATGGGGGTTGCCGGCAAAGCCCTCAAGCGAGCCGATGTTGACGATGGCCGGCCGGTCGTCGGTCCGCATGTGCGGGACCACGTGCTTTGCCATCAACAGGGGGCCACGCAAATTAACGTTAAGCGTACGATCCCAGTCCTCGACAGTCAGGTCGGCGATCGCGGACTCGGTCATGATTCCGGCATTGTTGACCAGGATGGCCGGCGCGCCGTATTCCTCGACGACACGTTGCACGAAGGTTTCGACGGAGCGTTCGTCGCTGACGTCCAGCGGGAACTGCGCCGCTGCGTCCGAAACCGTCGCCGGTATATCCCCGGCAACTACATCTCCGGCAACTATGTCTCCGATAACGGTCGTGGCACCGGCCGCAGTCATGCACCGGGAAATGGCGCGGCCAATGCCCTGTGCGCCTCCGGTGACAATGGCGACGCGGTCCTGCAGTGCCCCGGTCATGCCGCGGTAAACCCGCCATCGACAGGCAGCGCGACCCCGGTGATATGCCGGCTTTCGTCCGACGCGAGAAAGGCTATGACCTGCGCCACCTCCGCCGGCGAGGGCAGCCAGCCTTGCGGGATCGATGCCCGGTTGGCTGCACGCACGGCATCGGCGTCCCTATCGCCATGACCGGATACCAGCATCGGCGTATCCACGGCGCCGGGATTGACGGAATTGATCCGGATGTTCTCGGCCGCATGGTCCAAGGCCATGGCCCGCGTCAGGTTCACCACGGCAGCCTTGCTTGCGCAGTAGGCCGCCAAGCCCCTAGTGCCGACCAGACCGACGGTGGAGCCCAGGTTGACGATGCTGCCGCCGCCGGCCGCGCGCAGCTGTGGAATCGCCGCCCGGGACATGTAGAAGGTTGCATCGAGGTTGACCGCCATCGTCGTGCGCCAGTCGCCATCCGACGTTTCTTCGGCATTGCCGCGGAAGATGGTGCCGGCGACGTTGGCCAGAACGGTGAGGGCACCGAAGCGTTCGACCGTTTCGCAGACAGCGCGTTCGGCAAAGGCCGCGCCGCTGACATCGCCAAGCAGGTATGCGGCAACGCCGCCCGCCTCGGCGATCTGCTCAACAAGCTCTTGCGCAGCCTCCGCCCGGCGGCCGACAAGCATCACGCTGGCGCCCGCCGCTGCGAAGACGCGTGCGGTTTCGGCACCGATCCCGGACGTGCCGCCGGTCACCAAAGCGGTCTTTCCCGATAGATCCATGCTCACAACTCCAGCCCTGCCCGGTATCGCCGCCGGGCGAAATCGACGCGCACACCTAAGTCCAGAAACGGCCGCGGGGGCAGAGGGTTCGGCCGGCCCGCGTTACGCATGATCTCCAGGAGATCGCTGTCCGCGCCGGCGATGTGCTCCGCTAGAAGCTTGCCGTAGGCCGTGCCGCGGGCGATGCCGACGCCGTTCAGGCAGAAAGCCCCGAAGACGCCTCCGGCAAAGGTGCCGAACGCCGGTTCGCCGTTCTTCGACAACGACAGCGGCCCGCCCCAAGTGTAGTCGAATTCGAGGCCGGGCAACATCGGAAAGCGGTTGCGAAGCGAGGTCTCGTGCTTTTTGCGCGCCCACAGGCGGTCCGCTTCCGTGGGGTTCAACCCGCTGCAGTAGCTGTAGATGTTCCGGACAAGAATGCGGTTATCGACGGTGCGGCGGACCGAGGTTCCGAACGGATTGGCGGGCACGATGCCCCAGTCCCCTTGCCCGCCGAGACGCGCGATTTCGGCGCCGGTCATCGGCCGGGTCAGGCTACCCCAGGTGACGACCGGGATCAGATGCTTGCTGCAATGGCCGAATTGCCCGGCGAAGCCATTGTTGGTCAGCAGCAGGGCGCTTGCCGTTATTTCTCCATTGCCTGCCACCAGTCTGTGCGGCGGACCGTAGCTCACCCCGGTGACCGGGCTGTCCTCGAACACCGCGATATTGCCCGGCAGTGTCCGGGCCAGCCCCAACACCAAGGCCGCAGGTTGCAGCAGGATCGTGCCCGGTGTGTGCAGGCCCTGCCGATAGAAGGGGCTGCCGGTCAAGGCCTGCATTGCGCCGGCATCGAGCCAACGATAGGGTGCCCGAAGCAGATTGAGGTTGCCGGCGTAGGCCTGCAGCGCCAGTTGGCCATCGCCGGTTGCCGCCGCATGATACTTGCCGCCCTCGTCCCAATCGCAGGCGATCGCATGCGCCTGGACGGCTGCTTTCAGGTAATCCTGTCCCGCCCGGTTAATGGCGATCTGGGCTTTTTCCGCCTCCAGGTTGGCGGCGAAGTCCTTGGTGCGGATGTTGTGGGCCTGGTCGATTGCGAACCCGGAACAGCGCCCTGCGGCGTTATTGCCGATCCGCCCGGCATCGAGCAGTGCAATCGCCGCATCCGGGAACAGTTCCGCCAGCCGGCGGGCGGCGGCAAGGCCGGTGAAGCCGGCCCCAACCACCGCATAATCGACCGAACGGCATCCAGTTACAGGGTTCGCCGGCGGCAGGGGCGGCAGGATTTCCAGCCACCCATTGTTCCTGTCTGCCCTGGGAAGAATGCCGACGCGCATGGGACCGGCCTCAACTCAGGTCGATCCAGATGGTTTTCGTCTCGCAATACTGATCCTGCGCCGCTAGCGACTTGTCGCGCCCGCCGAAGCCCGAAAGCTTGTAGCCGCCGAACGGCGTGGCCGCATCGCCTTCGCTGTAGCAATTTACGCTGACCGTTCCGGCGCGAATGGCGCGAGCCGCATTGTGGGCGGTTTTGTTCGACCCGGTGAAAACGCTGGCAGCCAAGCCGTAATCGCTGTCGTTGGCCAGGGCGATGCCCTCTTCCGGCGTCTCGAACGTCGAAACGGCCAGCACCGGGCCAAAGACCTCTTCGCACCCCAGCCGCATGCCGGTTGCGACGCCGTCGAAGATCGTCGGCTCGACGAAATAGCCGCCGGTTTCTTCGAGAACGCGATTGCCGCCATGCAGCAACCTGGCCCCCTCCGCCTTTGCAGCCTCGATGTGACCTAGAACCTTCTCCATATGCGCAGCCTCGATCAGCGGTCCCATTCGGGTTGCCGTATCCAGCGGATCGCCAACCACCCAATCCCTGGCACGCTCCAGAATGCGTTCCATCAAAGCCTCCTTGAGGCCGGACTGAACGATCAGGCGCGAGTTGGACGAGCAGTTCTCGCCCATGTTCCAGAAGATCGAGTTGGCCGCGTGATCGGCAACGACGTCCAGGTCTTCGACATCGCCCATGACGACCAAGGGGTTTTTGCCGCCACATTCCAGCAGCACACGCTTCAGGTTCGATTCCGCCGCATACTTCAGGAACAGCCGCCCGGTATCGGTCGAACCTGTAAAACCGACGCAGTCGATGCCGTTGTGCCGTCCGATCGCCTCACCGACGACCGCGCCGAACCCCGGCAGGACATTGACCGCGCCATCGGGAATGCCGGCCTCGGTTGCCAATTCGCCGATGCGGATGGTCGACAACGAGGTTTGCTCGGCAGGCTTGAGGATCGCCGTATTCCCGGCCGCGAGGATGGGACCGAGCTTCCAGGCTGCCATCATGGCCGGGAAATTCCAGGGTAGAACCGCGGCCACCACACCGATCGGCTCCTGCACGATCATGGAAACCACGCCACGGCCGGATGGCGACACCTTGCCGTAGATCTTGTCGGCCGCTTCGGCGTGCCAGCGGATCGTATGCACCGTCTCCGGCAGATCGACCGCCAGGCAGTCGGCGATCGGTTTGCCGGCTTCCAGCGCTTCCATCATTGCCAATTCGTCGGCGTTGGCTTCGATCAGCGTGGCGAAGCGCTGTAAGATCGTCTTGCGTTCCGATGGCGGCAGCTGTGGCCAGGGGCCTTCGTCGAAAGCCTTGCGCGCGGCGGCAACGGCACGGGCCACATCCTCTTCGCCGCACTCCGCGATTTGCGCCAAATTCCGGCCGGTCGCAGGATTGAGGGTTGCGAAGGTCTTGCCGCTGGCGGCGGCGACGCTTCGCCCGGCGATTACCGCGTTGGTAGACAGTTCCGGTTTGCAGTGCTCTGTCATGTCGTTTGCCATGGCTTCGGCCCCTTCACGCCGGTCTCTTCACGCCAGCCTCTTCACGCCGCTGGGCGGCGACAGGTCTGGGCGGCGATAGGTTTGGATGAGCCAGTCGCGTTCTTGCTGCCAGTCGCGCCACAGCAGGCGTTCCGCCTTGGTGCGGTTGACCGGCAGCTTCGACAAGGCCATGCGAATGTCGTGGCGCGCCGGACCTGGCACGGGGGGCAGCGGGTGGCGGCAGGATCCCATGTCGCGGCCGGTGAGCCGTGCCGCCGCCTTGACGCCCGTCAGGTAGTCGACGCCGTGGCGATTACCCCAAAGCCACAGGCAGATGGCCTTCATGGCATCCCAGAGGGCGAGGGCTTCGGCCTGTTTGCCGGCTTGCAGCAGATCGTAGAGCTGGGCGCACTCATGCGGCATGAAGTTCGCCGATCCCCAAATCATACCGACGCAGCCGGCCATCAAGGAATAGGGCGCGTAAGGATCGGCCCCGTTGAGCACCCCGCCGCCGCAGGCGATCAAGCGTTGCAGTTCTGCGAAATCGCCGGAGCTGTCCTTCACGTAGTCCAGGTTCTCTATGGCAAGTAGCCGGCGATACAAATCCAGCGTCAAGGGCGCCGCCTGCCCCGGCACGTTGTACATGACGACCGCTATGCCAACCGACCTGGCAATGGCCTCGTAGTGATACAGGAGGCCGCGCTCGCCCGGTGGCTCCAGGAAGGGCGGCATGACCATGATCGCCGACACACCGGCCTGTTCGGCGTGGCGCGCCTTGCCGATACAATCGAGTGTGCTGAGCGCCGTCGTTTGCGCGATCGTCGGCACCCGCCCCTGCACATGCCTGGCGCCGACCTCAATCAGTTCCGCTTTTTCTGCATCCGACAGGTAGGCGTATTCGCCGGTACCGGAACACAAGACGAGGCCATGCAATCCGGCCTCGATCATTTCGTCGATGTGCGCCTTGTAACGCCCCAAATCGACTGTGGCGCCGCGTTCGTCCAGCGGCGTGCACATCGCCGCGAATATGCCCTGCAGTTTCGTCATGCTTCGATCCTGTTACGCGCTGCCGGCCGCATGCCCCTGCACAAGTCCCCAAGATTCATAAACACTATGGGGCCCCGGCAGGCGCAACAAACGACTAGTGGTGTCGGCGTTGCAAAACCAAAGGTTTTGCAAAAGCTTTCCGCTTGGTGCATTACTGGCGCAACGATGCACAAAAGGCAGGACGGACCGCAGAACGTGAAGCCGCCGAGATTTCCGCCGATGTCCACGCTTCGGCCGTTCGAAGCGGCCGCACGGCATATGAGTTTCACCAAGGCGGCCGCCGAAATCGCAGTCACTCAGGCTGCCGTCAGCAAGCAGGTTCGCATGCTGGAGGCCTTCCTGGGGCGCAAGCTGTTCACACGCCGAGGCCGTGAGCTCGCCATCAACGATGAGGGCCGCATTCTCTATCACGCCGTTGCCCGGGGCCTGTCGACGATCTCGGACGGCATCGACAAGGTGCGCCGGGATCGCCGGCCCAGCCGGATTTCGATCGCGATGCGCCTCGCGTTCGCCAGCCAGTTCATGGCGCCGCGGCTCAGTGCGCTGCGCAAGGAATTCGACGGCATCGATCTGAACATCGTCTCGACGGAAGGTAATCCCTTGTTCCTGCTCGACAATGTCGATATGGCCATTGTCCTGGGGTACCAGCCGCAGCCGGATATCGTCGAAGACTGGCTCATTACCGAGGAGATTTTTCCCGTCTGTAGCCCGGCTTATGCAGAAGGGCACCCGGAATTGCAGACTGCCGGGGATATTCCCGGACAGACCCTCATTCACCTGGACGACGATCACTGGGCGCAATTGTCGTGGTCACCCGTCGATTGGCCCGCCTTGCTGCGCGGTCTGGGCGCCGATACACAGGCCCCGTTGGAGGGCTGGTCCGTCAATAGTCATGAAATGCTGATGAGTGCCGCGGTGAGCGGCGTCGGACTCGCGGTCGCGTGGAACCATCTATGCAAGGAACTGCTCGACCGGAAGCTTTTGATCCGCCCGGTAGCCGGCAGCTATCGCATCGATCGTAAACACTATCTTCTAACCCATAACCGCATCGCCGACGACCCGGCGATACAACGTCTGAGGCAGTGGTTCCTTCAGGAGACCGAATGTTTCCGGCAATCCTGACGAAGTGCCAGGGTTGCGACAGGGTTGCGGACTGCACAGCGGCAACCGCAGCAACGGCACACTGCGAAAGGCCAGATTGGCTCATTCAAGGATGGAGGGCGCTGTTTCGCGCTTTTGCAGATCGACAGGATCGACGGCGGCGGACCGGATTCCGCCCGCCATCGGCTTCGACACTCTGGCCCCGCTCTTATCTGGACGCAGGCGGCGGGGATCTCCGTCCGGGTTGCCGGTCCGGGCAGCAGGTCCGGCGGATAGCGGCACCCAGGCCCCCGGGGTGCCGGGTCCGGGGCAACGGCGCCGCGCTGCAGGGCTTAGCCCTGCAGCTTCGCGGCGAAGGCCTCGATCTTCCTGGCCAGGGCGATGTCGAGGGGCGAGAGGCCGCCGCAGCTGTGCGTCGACAGCAGGATCTCGACCCGGTTGTACAGGTTCGACCACTCGGGATGGTGATCCATGGCCTCGGCGGCCAGCGCCACCTGGCTCATGAAGCCCCAGGCCTCCTTGAAGGACTTGAAGACGAAAGTCTTCTCGATCGCATCGCGGCTCCCGGCCGCTTGCCAGCCCGGCAGTTCCGCCAGTGCCGCCGCCCGCGCGGCCGCTGTCAACCTATCGACCATGATCCCTTGTCTCCCTCTTCTGGATTTGCAACCTTCTGCCGCTGTAGAATTGTCTACTGCCTGGGTACCAGGGATGCCTGCGGCGACCTTGGCGCCCGGGTCGAGGATACCTAGCTAGCCTATATGGCCAATCTTATGCGCAGCGGCATGTTTTCGACTGCCCCCACCCTGAAGGATATCGAGGCTTTGGCCGCTGAGGCCGTCGCCGCGCTGCCGATGGAGATCCGCCGTTACCTGGGCGATCTGGCGATTCATGTCGAGGATTTTCCCGACGACCGGACCCTGGAGGAGCTGGACTTGGAGTCGCCCTTCGATCTGATGGGCCTCTATCGCGGGATTTCCATCGGCCACAAAGATGCCGGCGGCCAGGCCGAGGACGTCGATCATGTCTTTCTCTACCGCCGGCCGCTGCTGGATTTCTGGTGCGAGAGCGGAGAAGATCTTACCCGCCTCATCACCCACGTCGTCGTGCATGAGATCGGGCATCATGTGGGCTTTTCCGACGAGGACATGGAACGTATCGAGGCGGAGGCCGCTAGCGGATAAGTCGCTTTCCTTAAGTTGCTTTCCTCTGGCCCTTTCCTCCGGAACTGCGGCCGACCGTTCGGTTTGGCGAGCTTTGTTGACCGGCCTGGTTCGATTGGCGACGCGGGGCGGTAGGCCCGACTCTGCGCCGGCTGCGCGCCGGGAGAAAGTCTTCCGAGGATGCCCCCACTGTGGGCCTTTCGTTCAGTCTAGCAGATCGTGTACGCGCCGGCGCAGCAGCGGCAGCAGGGCCTCTGCAAACCAGGCATTGCGTTGCAGCCAGCCTGTGTTCCGCCAAGAGGGATGCGGCAGGGGCAGGAAGCGGGGCAGATAGTCTTCGAAGGCCCTGACCGTTTCGGTCAGGCTCTTCTTGCGCCGGGGCCCCAGATAGTAGGCCTGGGCATGCAGGCCGATCGGGAGGATCAGCTCGATCTCCGGCATCAGCGGCAGGAAACGCGGATGCCAGGTGGGCGCGCAGCGCTTGGGCGGCGGCCTGTCGCCGCCGCGCGGATCGGCGCCCGGATAGCAGAAAGCGGACGGCAGGATGGCGATGCGCCGGGCATCGTAGAAGGTCTCGCGGCCGACCGCCAGCCAGTCGCGCAGCCGGTCGCCGGAGCGATCGTTCCAAGGGATGCCGGTCTCGTGCACCCGGGTGCCGGGGGCCTGGCCGACCAACAGCAGGCGCGCCGTGCCCGAGACCCGGAAGACGGGCCGCGGTCCCAGGGGCAACTCCCGGGCGCAGAGGCGGCAGCGCTTCGCTTCGCCGGCCAGGCTTGCCAGTGCGTCAGTCAAGCAGGCGAACCGACCCCTCCGTCAGGCTGTAGACGCCGCCGGCCAGTTCGACCCTGCCGGAGGCGACGGCCGCCGCGACGATCGGTGCTGCCGCTCCGACCCGCTCACGCTCCAGGCGGACGTTCCAGGCGATGGCGTTGTCGGGGCTGGCGCCGCCGTTGGCCCGGGCCTTGAGAACCGCGGGGCGGATCAGCTCCGCCAGGCCCGGCAGATGACCGGGCAGCTTGGCGTCTTTCTCCACCACCTCGATGGCTGCGCTCACCGCGCCGCAGGCCTCGTGGCCTAGGACCAGGATCAGCTTGGTGCCCAGCACCTCGATTGCGTATTCGAGACTGGCCAGGCCCTCGTCAGTCAGCACATTGCCGGCCACCCGGATCACGAAGAGGTTGCCGGGCCCCTCGTCGAAGATGAACTCCGGCACCACACGGGAATCGGCGCAGGAGAGGATCGCGGCATAGGGCGCCTGGCCGCCGGTCAGCACCGGGCGGTCGGTCAGGGTCTCCGCCAGGTTGCCCTTGTTCTTCACATAGCGGGCATTGCCGGCCATAAGGCGCTCCAAGGCCGCCTTGCCGTCCCCGGGTGGCTTATCCCCGGGTGGTCCACTCTTGTCGGCGGCCCGGAGGCTTGCGGGCCGGCTCAACAGGCCGCCGGCGGAAGCGGCCGTTCCGGCGGCGCCCAAGGCAGCCAGGCGGGCGCTACGGTCGAGAAAACGGCGCCGGTTTAAAGAGGTTACAGCTTGGTTTCGATCGTGCATGAGATCATGGTTCCTCTCGCTATGGGGACTCCCTAGCTGCGGCAGAGGCCGGGACCTCCCCCTCGTTCCATCCTGCCGGCGGGTCTGCCGACGGGCAAGCGTCACGCGGCATAGTCGATCGAAAGAGCCTGCGCGTCTAGCTGCCTTGCCGCCACCTCGCACTAGGCGGGACTAGGATCGATGGGTCGGGGAATTGCTGGTGTCAGGGAGCGGGTGAGCCGGAAGGCTTCTGGTCTTCCATCCACCGCGCGAAAATCTGGGCCATGAGCACTTCGTTCCGCATCAGGGACACAAATACCATCACCAAGGCGGCAATCCAGAAAGCAAACAAAACCTTCTGTCCCCAGCCTGCGGACAGAAGCAGGTGCATCGTCGAAACCACGGTCAGAACCAAACCGCCCCAAATGCTCTGCCCAAGGTAGGCCAGAACATCGTGCCCATACCCCGTGCGGGCAGCGAAAGCGATGACGGTTGTCCCCTGCATGCTCAGCAGCATGTTCCTGTGCGTCGCCATGAACCCTGCAACGACGAACCCGAGCGTCATTGTCGAGGCGAAAACCGTCGCGGACAAGACCAGCATGTGATCGTATAAAATCCAAGCGACCAAGAGAGCCACCAGTGCCAGTCCGTAAGGTAGATTGCGTTGCCTGAAGGCAGGCGTCACGTCTCCTTGCGCCAGAACCTCATAAGCGCCTCCCAGCGTTTCTCGACCGGGATAAGGCGTTCCGACGGGGCGACCGGAAGCGTCTCCTTGGCATTCATCTGGTCGACAAGAAGATTGATCTCTTCCGTCACCTCGTCCTCGTTTTCCTTCCCGGAAATCTTCAACTTTGTGATCTTATGCTCTTCCGATGCACGGAGCCAGTTCGGCAGCATCTCGATCACTTTTGAACGGAATAAGGAATCCTTTCGGCCGCGACCGACTGTCATGGTAATGTCGCAAAACTCAGCGCCATAGTCCTGCCCAAATGCAGCAATTGGCGCAACGCCGATGTCACGATCTAACTCTCCTATCGAGCTCACTGCCACACGCATGTCCACCTTGCGTATGAAGCCCTTCCTGCGAAGCCGGGCACTCGCATCGGCATCAAGCAGCGGCGTCAACTCGTACTTCGTGCTCTTGGCCGTCACAAACTGTGTGAAGTAAGAAGCAACTGCGTAAGAACGCATGCTCGATCGCGATGCCTCCAGAATCACCGTGTGTGTCTTAGGATCGTACAGAGCAACCGACAGGTGTGCGAAGAATTCGTTTTCTAGAAGCGCAATTGGGGACGCCAGGGGTCAATAGATGCCTTTCCAGGCCCAGTATCGGTAAGCCTTGTGAAGCTCATCAGCCAGCAACCTGTCCGCTTCTCTATCCGATCCAGCCGATCCTGATCCTCTTGGAGGCGAGCATCCAAAGGCATACTCCCCACTTTTCTTAAAATCTCCGTCAGCGGCTGGGGATTGCCGCTAGGGGCTTTGCCTTCTGAAAGGGTCTCAAGCTTATGGAATTTTGCCGTGAAAACCGCGGTTTTGCCCATTCTTGTTCGTCCCTGTTTCCTTTGCCCTTGTGCGATTCTTTAGTCTCGGCTGGGGCCGCATCCCTGTCCGGCAGGGAGCGCGATTTCCAGATGCATCAGCTCGTCATCTTAAAGTGTCGGTGGCCGGGGCAGAGCGCGCCGGGTGTCCTCAAGATTAAGAGTCTTGGGGCGCGCCCGGTGGCCCGATTATGCTGCTGGCCGATTGTGCTGCTGGATGGAGCAGGCTCTGCAGGTAATCGGGCACCGCCGCCCGCGATGCACCTCGGCGAAGAGCTGCGCGCCCCCGGAGGGTTCCGGGTTCAGTTCGACGCAGTGCGCGCTGGCCAGTATTGGGATACGCTCTCTGGCCTCAGCGACGAAGCCGGCGGCCGGATAGACCTTGCCCGAGGTGCCGATCGAGAGGAAAAGATCGCACCCGGCCAGCGCCGCTGCGCTGCATCTGCAAGGGCAGCGCGCCGAACCAGACCACATTGGGCCGCAGCTGCCCCTCGATCCCGCAGGCCGGACAGCGGCTGTGCGGTTCGATGTCCCGCCGCCAGGCATTGACCGCCCCGCAGGCACGGCAGGCGGCTTCCAGCAGGGCACCGTGCATGTGAAGCAGGCGCCTGAAGCCGGCACGTTCGTGCAGATCGTCGATGTTCTGGGTGACCAGCAGGAATTCGCCCGGATAGCCGGCCTCGAAACGGGCCAGGGCCTCATGGGCGGGGTTGGGCCGGATCGCCGGGTCGGTAAGGCCAATCCGGCGAGCGTTGTAGGGCGGGCGTTGTAGAAGGCCTGCACGCGCTGCGGATCGCGAACGAAGTCCTCCGGCGTGGCGACATCCTCGATCCGCACCCCGGACCAGAGGCCGTTCTTGTCGCGAAAGGTGTCCACGACTCCTTGGAGATGCCGGCAGCGGTCAGAACCACGATGCGCCTAGGCGGCCAATGCAGGGGGCCATGCCTTGCTCCTTGCTTCGGGGCTGTATTAGAGTAGGCGAGTTGGAACAGAGTCCAATGAAACAGGGGTGCATGAAATCGTGACCGCAGCCATGCACCGGGAGCCGGAGGAACGTCTGGGGTCCGGTCTGCTCGCCGCCGTGGGCTGCTTCTTCCTTTTCTCCTCGGTAGATGCGCTGGCGAAGTGGCTGGGGGCGACCTATGCCGTTTCTCAGCTGATCTTCTTCCGCGCACTCTTCGGCTTCATCCCGGTTGCCGTGGTCGCTTGGCGGGCCGGTGGCGTCGTCACGCTGCACACCCAGCGGCCCTGGCTGCATGTTCTGCGCGGCGTCTTCATCCTGGGCGCGCTGTCCTTTTACTTTCTGGGCCTCAAGTATCTGCAGCTTGCCGAGGCCATGGCGATCGCCTTTACCGCGCCGCTGTTCATGACGGCGCTGGCCGGCCCGGTGCTGGGCGAGCAGGTCGGGGTGCGCCGCTGGTCGGCGGTCCTGACCGGCTTCGCCGGCGTCTTGATCATGGTGCGCCCCGATCCCGAAGCCCTGCAGCTGGAAGCGCTCTACATCCTGGCGTCGGCCTTCTGCTTCGCCATGACCTCGCTGATCACCCGTATCATGACCCGCAGCGAGCAACAGGCGGGAATCATGTTCTATTCGACCCTGGGGCTGTTTATCCCCTCGGCCCTGGCCTTGCCCTTCTCCTGGACCGCGCCCGACCCGGTCTCGCTGGCCCTGTTCTTCGCGATGGGGATCCTGGGCGGACTGGGGCTCATGCTGCTGACCACGGCCTATCGCAACGCGCCGGTCTCGGTGATTGCGCCCTTCGAGTATTCGGCGCTGATCTGGGCGGTGCTGTTCGGCTGGATCGGCTGGCGGCAACTGCCCGATCCGGCAATCTGGTACGGCGCCGCCGTCGTCGCCGGCGCCGGCCTCTATATCGTCCGCCGCGAGGCGCGGCTCAAGCGCGAAAGCGCTCAGGCAGCCAGGGGATAGACCGCTTCGGCCCGATAGAGCGCACCTTCGCCCCGCAGGAAGGAGCGATAGAGGACGAAGTCCTTAACCGGGAAGGGCCCCAGGCGCAGCAGGCTGTGCCGCAGGATGAAGGAGTATAGTGCGTCCGGCGGGGTGTTGTACAGGCGGGCCAGGGTGACGTGCGGGGTAAAGCGCCGCCGCTCCGGCTTGCAGCCGGCCCGCCGCAGGGCCTGCTCCACCTTTTGCTGCAAGCGCAACAAGGGCTCCGTTTTCTCCACCCTGGCCCAGAGCGCGCGGGCCTTGGGACCGTCGCCGAAGTGGCCCAACCCGGCCAGCGACAGCTCGAAACCGCGGCCGTCCAATCCGGCCAGTTCATCGGCGAGGTCGCCGGCCAGGCCGCCGTCGATCTCGCCGATGAAACGCAAGGTGATGTGGTAGCTGTCCCGGTCCAGCCAGCGCGCAGCGGACAGGCGGCCGGCGATGCCGTTCAGCTGCGCACGCACTGCCTCGGGCAGGCTCAAGGCTACAAAGAGGCGCAGCATGGCGAAGATGGCTCCCTTATACTCTCGGGCTGCAAGGCATGACCGAGAGAGACCTTATGGCGAAACCCATCTCTTTCCCCGCCGCTGCCGGCGATCCGCAGCAAGGAAGGGGGTCAGGGACAGGGGTAGGTGTAGTGTCGATGAATCGCTTCGATGCCGTCCAGCACATCTTGCGATAAGGCGATGCCGCTGGCGTCGATTTGCGTCTTCAGCTGCTGCATCGAGGTGGCGCCGACGATGGCTGCGGTGACGAAGGGCCGCGACAGCACATAGGCCGTCGCCATCTGCACCGGATCCAGTCCCTGCTGGCGGGCCAGAACCACATAGGCAGCCGTCGCCTCGATGCCGTTTTCGGTGAAGTAGCGCTTGTTGTCGGGGAAGAGGGTCATGCGCGCGCCCTCCGGCCGGGCGCCGTCCAAATACTTGCCCGACAGGGCGCCGGCCGCCGCCGGTGCATAGGCGATCAGTCCGCAGTCCTCGCGGCAGGCGACCTCGGCCAGGCCCACCTCGAAGCTGCGGTTCAAGAGGTTGTAGGCATTCTGGATGGTGACCATGCGCGGCCCGATTCCGGCCTCGGCGGCCGCCAGAAAGCGCATCAAGCCCCAGGGCGTTTCGTTGGAGACGCCGATATGGCGCACCTTGCCGCCGGCTACGACGCGCTCCAGCACCCGCAGGGTCTCCTCCGGCGCGGTGAAGTCTTCCGCTGCGTCGGGAACGAAGCCCAGTGCGCCGAAGGTGTTGGTCGAACGGTCGGGCCAATGCAGCTGGTAGATGTCGATGTAATCCGTCTGCAGGCGTCTGAGGCTGGTCTCGACCGCCGCCTCGATATGTTCGGCCCTGTACCGGGTGGCGCCGCCGCGGATGTAGGGGAAGCCGGACCCGGGGCCCACCACCTTGGTGGCCAGGCAAATGCGCCCGCGGCCGCCGCGGCTGGCCAGCCAGCTGCCGATGATCTCTTCGGTGCGGCCGGAGGTCTTTTCGCTGGGCGGGGCGGAATACATCTCGGCCGTGTCCCAGAAGGTCACCCCGCGCTCCAGCGCGTAGTCCATCTGGGCGTGGCCTTCCGCCTCGCTATTCTGCAAGCCGTAGGTCATGGTGCCCAGGCAAATGGCGCTGACGCGCTCTCCCGTCCGTCCCAGCGGCCGCCGCTCCATCGGCCTCTCCTCCTTCAAGCCGCGCAATCGATTGCGGCCGTGATAGCCCTTTCATGCCGGCGATGCAAAGGCCGCGAGCGGTCCCGGCGGCCGTGGGAAGCGGTGCCGAAACCGCGACTTCAGGCCATGCAAGCGGCCGCTTTGCCGGTGTCCCGGGCTCTTACCGCGCTTTGTCCGCAAACCGGGTTCAAGGGTGCGTCCGGGGGCGCGTTTGGGGCCGGTTGTCCGCGATCTTGCCGACGATCTCCCCGATGGCCTGTCCCTCCGCCCCTTCGGCCCGAGCGGCGCAGATCCGGGGGCGGCGGATTATGAACCCTGCGGCTGCTTGCCCTGCAGCGCGCGGCGCAGCAGCGCCCGGGTGCCGGGCAGCAGGGTCTGCACCATGACATCGACGCCCTCGGCATTGGGATGGATGCCGTCGGCTTGATTGAGTTCCGGCACCAGGGCGACGCCCTGCAGCAGGAAGGGCGTCAGGATCAGGTCGTACTCCCGCGCCAGTTTCCGGTAGATGGGATCGAAGGCGGCGGCATAGTCCGGGCCCAGATTGCGCGGCGCCAGCATGCCGGCAAGCTGAACCGGCAGCTGCCGGCGGTTCAGGATCTCCAGGATGGCCCGCAGATTGGCTTCCGTCTCGGCCGGATCCAGGCCGCGCAGTCCGTCGTTGGCACCCAGCGCCAACAGCAGGGCGTCGGGCGGCTCCGCCAGGGTCCAATCCAGACGCGCCAGACCGGAGGCGGTGGTGTCGCCCGAGTTACCGGCATTGACAATCGTCACCTCCCAGCCTTCCTGCCGCAGCGCCGCCTCCAGGCGTTCCGGCAGGGTGTCGCCGGGCGCCAGACCGTAGCCGTGAACGAGACTGTCGCCGTAGGCCGCCAACAGCATAGGCCGCTGCCTGGGCATGCTGCCTTGTGCGGGGCTGCCTTGTATGGATTCGCCTTGTAAGGGGCCGCTGCGTAAGGGGCCGATCCCGAGGAGGGCTAGAGCCGAAGCGGCCGCGCGCCGTGAAATTGCGATGTTGCCCATCTCTTAGGAAGTGGGCCTGGCGCAAGTGGGATCAAGCGGGGGATCGAGCGGGCGCGTGCCGCCGCCGCAGCCTCGACCCGGAGGGGAGTCTTGACCCGGAAGGGTTGGGCGCCATATCGCAGCAGTGGCAGAGAGGGAAGACCGCCCGCCATGCAGCTTCATGCGCCCAGTGGCCCATTCTTAACCAGTGACCGATTCTTAAACGGCCCATTCTTGAACGGCCTATTCGCAAACAGGCCCTAGGGCGTCCCAAGATCATGATCGATCTCGAATCCGTGACTCTTACGCTGCCGTCGCAGGCGGGGCCGGTCGAGATCCTGAAGGGGATCGCGCTGGCGATCCCGGCCGGACAGAGCGTCAGCCTGGTGGGCCCCTCAGGCTCCGGCAAGACCTCGCTGCTGATGGTGGTGGCCGGATTGGAGCGCGCCAGCAGCGGCCGGGTCCGGGTGGCGGATGTCGACTACGCCGGGCGCAGCGAGGACGACCTGGCGCGGTTGCGGCGGCGCTCCATCGGCGTGGTGTTCCAGGACTTCCACCTGGTCCCCACCATGACGGCGCAGGAGAACGTCGCCATTCCGCTGGAACTGGCCGGCGAAGGCCGGGCCTGGAACCGCGCCGCCGAAGCGCTGGAGTCCGTCGGTCTGGGGCATCGCCTGTCGCACTACCCGGGCCAGCTCTCGGGCGGCGAGCAACAGCGCACCGCCCTGGCGCGTGCGGCGGTCGCAAGCCCCAAGATCCTGCTGGCCGACGAGCCGACCGGCAACCTGGACCGGCAGACCGGGCAGCAAGTGATCGACCTGCTGTTCCGGCTGCGCGGCGAGACCGGCTCAACCCTGCTGCTGATCACCCACGATCCCGGCCTGGCCCGGCGTTGCCAGCGCCAGGTCGCGCTGGCCGACGGACGCATCGCCGGCGACAGCCTGGGGCGCGCGGTTGCCTGATGGGCGGGATCGCGCTGGCCTGGCGCTTCGTTCGGCGGGAGCTGCGCAGCGGTCTGGGCGGTTTCCGCGTCTTCCTGGCCTGCCTGGCATTGGGCGTCGCGGCCTTGGCGGCGGTCGGCACCGTCTCCGCCGATCTGCTGACCGGGCTGCAGCGCGATGCGCGCAATCTGCTGGGCGGCGAGGCCGAATTGCGGCTCTTCAACCGGGATCTGACAGAGCCGGAACGCCGCTGGCTCGAGGCCAATTCGCAAGTCCTCTCGGCGAGCGTGGAACTGCGCGCCATGGCGGTCAACCCGGAGACCGGCCAGCGCCGCCTGGTGGAGCTGAAGGCCGTCGATCCTGCCTATCCGCTCTACGGCAGCCTGGCGCTGGAGCCGGCGCAGCCGGCGGCGGAAGCAATGGGAGAAAGGGACGGCCTTTGGGGGGCGCTGGCGGCACCGGAGCTTTTGCGGCGGCTGGATCTGAAACTCGGCCAGAGGATCCGGCTGGGCAGGCGCGACTTCGTGCTGCGCGGGACCATCGCCAAGGAACCCGACAGGGCGGCGCAAGCCATTACCCTGGGACCGCGCACGATGATCGCGCTGTCGCAACTGGAGGCCAGCGGTTTGGCGCAGCCCGGCAGCCTGGTCTACCGCCACTGGCGGCTGATTCTGCCGGAGGGGGAGAGCTTCGCCGCATGGGAAAAGCGCCTGAATGCAGCCCTGCCCGGCGCCGGCTGGCGGCTGCGCGGTCTGGACGAGGCAGCACCTTCGGTCGGGCGCTTCGTCGGTCAGCTGCGCCTCTTCATGACCCTGGTCGGGCTGACCGCCCTGGCGGTAGGCGGCATCGGGGTGGCGAATGCCGTACGCGCGCATCTCGACTCGCGGCGCGATAGCATCGCCGCGCTAAAGTGCTTGGGCGCCTCCGGCAGCTTCGTCTGCAAGATCTATCTGCTGCAGGTCCTGCTGCTTGCCGGGATCGGCATTGCCGCCGGACTTGCGATCGGCGGCCTGGCGCCGGCGGTGGCCGCGCCTTTCCTCGCCAGTCTTTTCAACGTCGGCCTGGGCGGTCCGCCGGCGCTGCTGCCGCTGGCACAGGCAGCGGCCATGGGACTACTGACGGCGCTGCTCTTCGCGCTGCCGCCGCTGGCCCGCGCCCAGGGCCTGCCGGCGGCCAGCCTGTTCCGCGGGCAGGCCGAGCTGCGGGCGGTGCGGCGGCCCGGCTGGTTCTGGCCGGCGACGGTGGCGGCCGGCGGGTTGCTGGTGGCGCTGGCAGTGCTGGGGGCGGCGGACAAACTCTTTGCCTTGGGCTTCGTCGCCGGGGCCGCCGGCGCCCTGCTGCTGTTCCGGCTGGCCGCGTCCCTGGTGGTTCGGGGGGCGCGTTCCCTGCCGCGGCCGCAGCACACCGCCTTGCGGCTGGCACTGGCCAATCTGCAGCGGCCCGGGGCGCCCACCGCCGGGGTTGTGCTCTCCCTGGGCATCGGCTTGACCCTGCTGGCCGCCGTGACCTCGATTCAGGCCAATCTCAATCGACAGATGAACGAGGAGCTGCCGCAGGACGCGCCCACTTTCTACTTCATCGATATCCAAAACCGGCAAGCGGAAGCCTTCGACGCGCTGGTGTCGGAATACAGCGAAGCCGGCGTCTCCGAACGGGTGCCAATGCTGCGCGGGCGCATTACCGCGATCGACGGCACCCCGGTCTCCGAGATGCAGATCCCGCCGGAAGTGGCCTGGGTGTTCGAGGGCGACCGCGGGATCACTTGGTCGGAGCAGGCGCCGGAGGGAAGCCATATCGTCGAGGGCCGATGGTGGCCGGCCGGCTATCGCGGCGCCACCCTGGTGTCTGTGAGCGAGGATCTGGCCCAAGCCCTGGGGCTGGGGCTGGGCAACAGCCTGACGGTGAACGTCTATGGCCGCGAGGTGACGGCGGAGATCGCCAGCCTGCGCCGCATCGATTGGCAGAACCTCAAGATCAACTTCGTCATGGTCTTCTCGCCGGGGCTGCTGGACAAGGCGCCGGCTTCGCACATCGCCACGGTGAAGGTAGCAGCGGCGGGCGAGGCCGCGCTGGCCGACGCCGTGTCCGAGGCCTTTCCCAACGTCTCCGGCATCCGGGTGCGCGAGGCGCTGGAGAGCTTCACCCGCATGCTGGACAGCGCCGCCACGGCGGTGGCGGCGACCGGCAGCATTACTTTGTTGGCCGGGCTGCTGGTGCTGGCCGGGGCGATTGCCGCCGGAGAGCGCCGCCGCCGCTACGACGCCGCGGTCTTGAAGGTGCTGGGCGCCACCCGCGGGGTCCTGGCCGCGGGGCTGGCGCTGGAGTTCCTGCTGCTGGGGCTGGTCGCCGCGTCGATCGCGGCCGCCGTCGGCAGCCTGGCCGCCTGGGCGGTGACGGCCCTGGTCATGGGGTTCGATTTCGTCCTGCTGTTGCGGCCGCTGGTCTGGACCCTGGGACCGGGCCTGCTGCTGACTCTCCTCTTCGGTTTGGCCGGAACCTGGCGGGCCCTGGGCAGTGCCGCCGCACCCCTGCTGCGCAACCACTAGCGAAGGGCGCGATGCAGCCCGCGTCCCGGCGCGGCATTCTGCGATTTTCCGGATTTTTCTGCCGTTTTTTGCGCGGTTTTTGTTGATCGGCGCCGCAGCTTGGCCAATATAGAGCGATACGAACGCTTCGTATGAACCTGGCAACACGCGAACTCTTGTAAGGAGAGCAAACCACATGGTCGGACCCAATCCGCAGGTCTATACCCGTACGCAGACGGCGGAGGCCATCGATGCCGGTCTGCGCAGCTATATGCTGCGGGTCTACAACTATATGTCCCTGGGCATCGCCTTCACCGCCGTGATCTCGATGCTGGTGGCTTCCAATCCGGCACTGTTGCAAACCGTCAGCGGTCTGTCGCTGCTGTTCTTCTTCGGCATCCTGGGCCTCGGATGGTTCGCTCCGAAGATTATGATGACCAAGTCGATGGGGGCGGCGCAAATCTGCTTCTGGGCCTATGCCGGTCTCTGGGGCGTAGCCATTGCGCCCATGCTCTACGCCTATGCGCAGGTCGATCCCTTCGACATCGTGCGGGCTTTCCTGATCACCGCAGGAACCTTCGCCGGCGTAAGCCTCTACGGATACACGACGAAGCGCAATCTGTCGGTCTTCGCCACCTTCTTCATGATGGCTGCGATCGGGCTTATCATTGCGATGATGGTGAATGCCTTCCTGGTCGGGAGCGACACGGTGTCCTTGCTGATCTCGGTCGCGGTCGTTCTGGTCTTCTCCGGCATCACCGCCTGGGAGACCCAGATGATCAAGAACATGTACGTCGAACGGGAAGCCGGCGACATGGCCCAGCGCAAGGCGATCTTCGGCGCCTTCATGCTCTATGGAAGCTTCGTCACCATCTTTGTCCACGTCCTCAGCATCATCGGGATGGCGCGGGAGTGACGCTCCGGAGACGGTGACTTAGCGAAAAGGTACTTGACGAAGGCCCGGGCGGCGAGCTCCGTCCGGGCCTTGCATGCTATCAGGTCCGGACGGCTTGAAGCCTGCCGGCACCCATGGCGGCTTCCTCCAGCATGCGGGTGACGATGGCGCCCAGCGGCTCGACCCGCTCAGCGAAAGCGGCGGCCGGGCCCATGGAGAGCAGGCCGCGCTCGACATCGCCGCTCTCGTAGGCGGCGTAGGCCTCGCTGCCGGCAGCCAGCGGACGCAGCTGCTCGAAATCCTCCACGCCCCGGGCCTCCAGCGCCGCCACCTTGCGGGCCGCCTGGTTGTCGATTACCCGCATGCTGCTGCGCAAGGATTGCAGCACCAGACGCGAGCCGCCGCTGCCGGCGGCCAGCACCCGTTCCTTGTAGGCCCTGTCGGCCCAGATCTCCTCGGCGACGGTGAAGCGGGTGCCCACTGTCACGGCATCGGCCCCCATCGCCAAAGCAGCCGCAAGCTGCGCGCCGCAGCCGATGCCGCCGCCGACCGCGAAGGGCAGGGTCAGCCGGCGGGCGGCCAGCGGCGTCTGCACCATGGTGCTGACCGGCTCCAGTCCGGGATGGCCGCCGCATTCGGCGCCGACGAGGGTGACGGCATCGACGCCCAGCTTTTGGGCGGAGAGCGCATGACGCAGCGAGGCCACCTTGTGGATCACCGTGCAGCCCGCTTCCTTCAGGATCGGCAGCAGAGCCTTGGGCGGGCGGCCGGCGGTCTCGACGATAGAGACGCCGGCGTCTAGCAGGATCCTGGTGTGGCGCTCCAGAATCGCGTCGTCGCCGCCGTGGAGGGCCAGGTAGAGGTTCACGCCGAAGGGCCGGTTTCCGGTCAGTTGCCTGGCCAGGCAGAGTTCGTCGCGGAAGCGCTCCGGATCGGGGAAGGTCTTGGCGGTTATGAAGCCCATGGCCCCGGCATTGACCGCCGCGGCGACGTAGCGGGCATCGGCCAGCCACATCAGCCCGCCAGCCAGAATCGGATGGCGGATGCCCAGCAATTCGGTGATGCGGGTGCGAAAGACCTGGTCCATTCCTCTCGTTCTCCTGCCGGCCGATCGGCCACGACGCCCAAGCCGCCCAGGTCTTGTGAGCGATCTGCGGGGCCAAGATCTTGAGGTCGGCAGTGCCTTGGGCTCTTTTGCTGCGGCTGGTGCCCTCCGGGACCGGGCAGCATGGGGGACGCCGGCCGCGGCAAAGACGGCCTTACAAGCCGCCTGCGGCTTTGCCGACGCCGCAGGCGGGGCGCGCAGGACTTACTTGCCGATGGCCAACTCGCGCTTGATCCTTTGCCTGATTTTTTGGCGGATTGCATCTGTCCGTTCGTCCACCATACCCGGGATCAGAAATGCATCTACCACCAGCCAGATCCCCAGAGGGATCAGACTAATAAAGCCTATCACAAAAAACGACAGTACACCTAATAACCACAAACCAAGCATGATTGCCCCTGTCGTCGTTTCTCCCAAATAAAATCTATGAATTCCAAAAGAACCTACAAAGAACCATAAAAAGTAAGCTATTCCCTTCGACGGCTTTTCGTTAGCAAGTCTTTGTTCGACTAGAATCTTATGGTTTACGCTCATTTCGTTTGTATCGACCATCTTTTCCTCCCTTGAAGACCGGAACGCAGCAAGCGTCTTCGGTCAGGATGGCCATGGGAGCGCCACGTCTAGGTGCCGGCATCCTGGAAGCAGCCTGCCGCCCGAAGTGTCAGTTTTGCTTAACTCAGCCGGTCGGTCAAGGCTTCGCTGCCGCCGCCGTGCCTCCTTCGTCCGGCGTCCGGCACCGGCCGCCTTTCCCAATCCCCTTTCCTAATCCCCGGCCTCGTTTCGCCGCTTGCGGCCACTTTAGGTTCGCGCTCTGCATGGGCGCCATGCTATGGATGCGGGGGTTTCGGCGGTCGGCCCCAAAATCCTGACCCAAGAATCCCGACTACCAAATGCCGGCCGCAGAATGCCGGAATAAGGGGGGAGCGGAGAGAGCGTGCTGGAACGTTTCGTGCAGCTGGCCGACGGCTTGAACGAAGGGGTCGGCCGCTGCGTGGCCTGGTTCACCCTGGGCTGCGTCGCGGTCACTTTCGCCGTGGTCTTCATGCGCTATGCGCTGTCGATCGGCTTTATCTGGATGACCGATCTTTATGTCTGGCTGCATGCCCTGGTCTTCATCGCCGGTGCCGGCTACACCTTCAAGCACGGTGGCCATGTGCGGGTGGACATCCTCTACAGCGGGCTGTCCGTCCGGCGGCGCGCCTGGGTCGATATCTTCGGCACCTTCGTCTTCCTGCTGCCCTGGCTGACCGTGATCGCCGCCTACTCCACCAAGCCGATCCTGGATGCCTGGGCGATCCACGAGCCTTCCGCCAACCAGGGCGGCATGCCCGGCCTCTTCGTCATGAAGACGGCGCTCTGGGTCTTCTGCTTCCTGGTCGGCCTGCAGGGCCTGGCCCTGGTGGCGCGTTCCATCCTCGTCCTGCGCGGGCGCGAAGAATTCGCGCCGGCGGCCGGCCACTAGCCGGGGGCCGGAGATGCATAGCGTCCTGGGCGAGATCATCGCGCTGACCATGTTCGCCGCCACCGTCGGGATCGTGCTGATCGGCTATCCCGTGGCCTTCACCCTGGCCGGTACCGGCCTGATCTTCGGCACCATCGGCAACCTCCTGGGAGTTTTCGACTTTTCCTTCCTCAATGCCCTGCCGCAGCGCTACCTGGGCATCATGACCAACGAGGTGCTGGTTGCCGTGCCGCTCTTCGTCTTCATGGGCGTGATGCTGGAGCGCTCGCGCATCGCCGACGCCTTGCTTACCACCATGGGGCAGCTGTTCGGAGGCCTGCGCGGCGGGCTCGGCATCTCGGTCGTACTGGTGGGCGCCTTGCTGGCGGCCTCGACCGGGATTGTCGGCGCCACGGTGGTGACCATGGGCCTGCTGTCGCTGCCGGCGATGATGCGGGCCGGCTACGACCCCAAGCTGGCCTCGGGCGTGATCTGCGCCTCGGGCACTCTGGGGCAGATCATCCCGCCCTCGGTGGTGCTGATCTTCGTCGGCGATTTTCTGCAGAATGCCAACCAGTCGGCACAGCTGGAAATGGGCAACCTGACCCCCGATCCGCTGTCGGTGGGGCAACTCTTCACCGGTGCCTTTCTGCCGGGGCTGATGCTGGTCGGCCTCTACATCGGCTGGGTGCTGCTGAAGGCCAGCATCGATCCCAAGGCCGCACCGGCCCTGCAAATGAGCGCCGAGGAACGCCGCGGCCTGGTCAAGCGGGTGCTCTTGGTGCTGGTGCCGCCCCTGGCCCTGATTTTCGCCGTGCTGGGCTCCATCCTCGCCGGCATCGCCACGGCCACGGAATCGGCGGCGGTCGGCGCGGTCGGCGCGATCCTGCTGGCGGCGGGCAGCCGCCGGCTCAGCCTGAAGGTTTTGCAAGACGCGATGCGCTCCACCTTGAAGGTCAGCTCCCTGGTCTTCGTCATCCTGCTGGGCGCCTCGGTCTTCTCCCTGGTCTTCCGCGGTCTAGGCGGCGAGTTGGTGGTGGAACAGGTGCTGGAGGCGCTGCCGGGCGGCCAAGTGGGGGCGATCCTGGCGGTCATGGCCTTGATGTTCTTCCTGGGCTTCTTTCTGGATACCTTCGAGATCATCTTCATCATGATGCCGATCACCGCCCCGGTGCTGATCAAGATGGGGGTCGATCCGCTGTGGTTGGGCGTGATCGTCGGTGTCAATCTGCAGACCTCCTTCCTGACGCCGCCCTTCGGCTTCGCGCTCTTCTATCTGCGCGGCGTGGCAGGCAAGCTCGTCGGCACGGTACAAATCTACCGCGGCGCTATCCCCTTTGTCGGAGTACAGCTGCTGGCGATCCTCATCCTCTGGCTGCTGCCGGAGATTGCGACCTGGCTGCCCGGAGAGATCTATGCGGTAGGACCGCTGGAGAACAGCGGCGCCGGCGGCGCGCCCGAGAGTCTGGATAGCCTCTTCGAGGCGCCGCTGATGGGCGGCGACAGCGAGAGCCTGATGCCAAGCTTCGAGAACTGAGGTTGGGTGCAGGACCGCTTCGGCGTGAAAAGGCCGCTGCACCCGGTTCGGGGCCTTGGCGCGGCCCGGCGGGCAGGGCCAGACGCTTGGGGAAGAGCCTAGTAGCGAAAGGGGCTCAGAAGCGCGTCCTCGACATCCCGCTTGCCTCCGGACAGCTGCAGCGGCAAGCGCCCATTCCCGTCCGGCACTGCCGGGTTCGCACTGGCTCTCAGCAGCGCCTCGACCGCCTCGCTGTGACCTTCTTCCACCGCCAAGTGCAGAAGGGTCCTGCCGTCGCTGTCCGTTGCGTTCGGGTCGGCGCCGGCGGCGAGGCAACGCTCTACGTCGGCCGCTTGGGCCTCCTCCCAGAAAGAAGACTCTGTCCAGTCCTCACAAGTACGCTGGGCCTTGGCCAGGTCCGGCAGGAGAACCGCAAGCAGCACAAGAAGAGCCGCAGGGCGGAGGGGCAGCCTCCGCTCCGGCAGGGCGGTACCCAGTTTTCCCGTCATGGCTGCCACAGGCTCCCTGTACTGCGCGGATCGTGGATAGATTCTAGCGGCAGCGGCGGCGGAACGCAAGGGAGCGGTGCGGCGCTCTTTAGGGTATGGTACCCCATCGATCTCTTCCGGTGGCTGCGCGCAGAGAGATCCTGCCGTCACCGGGTGGCACCGGCGGCCCGAAGCGCTGCGGCCGTCTTGTCATCGCCGTTCCGGACCGCCCAGTACAGAGGGGTCCAGCCCTGACTGTCCGCCGCATTCGGGTCGGCGCATTTGGCCAGAAGCGCCGCGACCGTCTCGGTGCTGCCAGATTTGACCGCCAGGTGCAGAGCAGTCTCGCCTTTACTGTCCACCGCGTTCGGATTGGCGACGGCGGCTACAAGCGCCGTGACCGCCCTGCTGTCTCCTCTCCAGGCCGCCAGGTGCAGAGGGGTTCGCCCGTCCTCGTCCGTTACGTTCGGGACGGCGCCGGCGGCTACAAGCGCATCGACCACCTTGGCCCTACCACACCAGGCCGCCGCGTGCAGAGGGGTCCCGCCGCCACTGTTCGTTGCGTTCGGATCGGCGTCGGCGGCCAGAAGCGCCGTGACCGTCCCGCTGTGGCCATGCTCGGCCGCCACGTGCAGAGGGGTCACGCCGTGACTGTTCCTTGCGTTCGGATCGGCGCCGGCGGCCACAAGCGGCGCGACCATGACGGCGCTGTCTCTCAGGGCTACATCGTGCAGGGAGATCATGTCTTCACCGGTTGGCGCCGGCGTCCAGAAGCGCCGTAACCACCTCAACCCCCTCGGGGTCGTCACGGTAGGCCGCTGCCTGCAGAGGAGTCTCGCCGTCATTGTCCCTTGCTTTCGGGTCGGCACCGGCGGCCAGAAGCATCGCGACCGTCTCGGCACCGCCATACCTAGCCGCCCAGTGCAGAGGGGTTCGCCCGTCCTCGTCCGTTACGTTCGGGCCGGCGTCGGCGGCTACAAGCGCCGCGACCGTCTCGGCACTACCATATCTGGCCGCCAGATGCAGAGGGGTCCTGCCGTCACTGTCCCTTGCTTTCGGGTCGGCGCCGACAGCCAGAAGCGGCGCGACTGCCCCGATATTGCTGCCCCTGAACGCCACGTGCAGAGGGGTCCTGCCGTTACTGTCCGCTGCCTGCGGGTCGGCGCCGGCGGCCACAAGAGGCGCGACCGCCTTGGCCCTGCCGTGCTCGGCCGCCCAGGTGCAGAAGGGTCCTGCCGTCGCTGTCCCTTGCGTTCGGGTCGGCACCGGCGGCCACAAGCGCCGCGACCGTCTCGGCGTTGTCACGCTCGACCGCCAGGTGCAGAAGGGTCCTGCCGTCGCTGTCCGTTGCGTTCGGGTCGGCACCGGCGTCCAGAAGCGCCGCGACCGTCTCGGCGTTGTCACGCTCGACCGCCACGTGCAGAAGGGTCCTGCCGTCGCTGTCCCTTGCGTTCGGGTCGGCACCGGCGTCCAGAAGCGCCGCGACCGTCTCGGTGTTGTCACGCTCGGCCGCCGCGTGCAGAGGGGTCTTGCCGTTATTGTCCGCTGCCTTCGGGTTGGCGCTGACGGCCAGAAGCGCTACGACCGTCTCGGCCCTGCCATGTTCGGCCGCCTCGTGCAGAGGGGTCCTGCCACTCAAGTCCCTTGCGTTCGGGTCGGCGCCGGCGGCCACAAGCGGCGCGACCTCCGCGGCGTTGTCACGCAGAGCCGCCTCGTGCAGAGGGGTCCCGCCAGGGGTCCTGCCGTTACCGTCCCTTGCGTTCGGGTCGGCGCCGGCAGCCAGAAGCGCTGCGACCACCCCGGTCTCGCCCTGTTCGGCCGCTACGTGCAGAGGAGTCTGGTCGTCAACAAATGCCGTTGCGTTCGGGTCGGCGCCGGCGGCCACAAGCATCACAACCACCTCGGCGTTGCTATGTAACACCGCCCAGTGCAGAGGAGTAAGACCGTATGTACCGTCCCTTGCGTTCGGGTCGACGCCAGCGGCTACAAGCGGCACGACCATCTCGGTCCTGCCATGTTCGACCGCCAGATGCAGAGGGGTCTGGCCAAGGGCGATGCTGTCATTGTACCCCGCGTTCGGGTCAGCGCCGGCGGCCACAAGCACCCTAAACACCGCGGCCTCGCCATGTTTGACTGCACTGTGCAGAGGGGTTTCGCCACTATTGTCCGTTGCATTCGGGTAGGCGCCAGCGGCCAGAAGCACCATAACCGCCTCGACATTGACTTTGTTAAGGGAGGCCGCCCAGTGTAGAGGAGTTTTGCCGTCACGGCCCCTTGCGTTCGGGTTGGCACCGGCAGCGAGGCAACGCCTTACGTCAGCTGCTTGAGCCTCCTTCATGAAGTCATACCATGGCCACACTCTGTTCAAGTGCTCGCAATCGAGCTTGGCTTTGGCCAGGTCCGGCAAGAGGACCGCAAGCAGCACAAAAAGGACCGCAGGGCGGAGGGGCAGCCTCCGCTCCGGCAAGGCGGCACCCAGCTTTCCCATCATGGCTTCCACAGGCTCCTTGTACTGCGCGGATCGTGGATAGACTCTAGCGGCAGCGGCGGCGGAACGCAAGGGCGCGGTGCGGCGCTCTTTAGGGTATGGTACCCCATCCTTTAGGGTATGGTACCCCATCGATCTCTTCCGGCAGCCGGCCGCGCGCAGAGAGATCCTGCCGTCACCGGGTGGCACCGGCGGCCCGAAGCGCTGCGACCGCCTCGCTGCGTCCATTCCCGGCCGCCCGGTGCGGAGGGGTCTCGCCGTCATTCGTCGTTGCGTTCAGGTCGGCGCCGGCGTCTAGAAGCATCGCGACCGTCCCGGCGCTGCCAACTCTGACCGCCTCGTGCAGAGGGGTCGCGCCGTGACTGTAGTATTCGACAGATCCTGGATATTCCCAAGAACAGTCTTCACAGTAACATTGGGCTTAAACTTGTTCATAACTCCACTCTACTCCCGGGATATTGCGATCAAATTATTCACTAGGCTGAGAAAAGATGCATTTCACCCGGATAGGATTCCCCTCCAATAGCTCCTCTATAGATATAGTGAGGCCGCCCATTTCATCGGAATGAATCAATCCCAATGATTTCAATGTGTTAGACAGATCCTCCTTTGCCTGGTTAAATTCCTCATCCTCAACCGAAGAAGATTCCCATAGAAGAGTCGGGATAGATTTCAATACCTCCTCTATAAGAATCTGAATTTCTACCTCTACCCTCGATAGATAGCCCTGGAGATAGTGCATGTTAAACTTATTGGCTGGTATTAATTTCATGCTTTTGATAACAACAATTAACTCTCTATGCTCAAATTTCAATGAATTATGCGTCACCTCCTCAATCGGAACCTTAGTAATCTCCCTAATTCTGGGCACAATTTCATCTAAATACGCCTGTAATTGCATAAAGACGTACTCAGATATACACAGTCCCCGTATTATACTCAGCTTCCTAAGCATACTGGGGCCAGGATTATTGGAAGATTCCATTTAAACGGCCTCCACCACCATACTCATTTCATCCTCCCTCTTGAACAATTCCTCATACCCCTCCAAATTCATTCGATGATAAGTTATCATCCGAGAGATACCCCGATACTTGTCCATCAACCCCACGATTCCCTTTGTTCGGATCGGCGTCGGCGGCCAGAAGCGACGCGACCGTGACGGCGCTGCCCCTCAGGGCCGCATCGTGCAGAGCGATCATGTCTTCACCGGTTGGCGCCGGCGGCCAGAAGTGCCATAACCACCTCAACCATCTCGGAGTCGTCACGGTAGGCCGCTGCCTGCAGAGGGGTCTCACCGTCATTGTCCCCTGCTTTCGGGTTGGCGCCGGCGTCTAGAAGCATCGCGACCGTCTCGGCACTGCCAACTCTGGCCGCCTCGTGCAGAGGGGTCCTGCCATTAATGTCCGTTGCGTCCAGGTCGGCACCAGCGGCCAGAAGCAACGCGACCGTCTCGGTACTGTCACGCGAGACCGCCAGGTGCAAAGAGGTCTTGCCGTCACTGTCTGCCGCGTTCGGATCGAAGCCGACAGCCAGAAGCGCCGCGACCGTCTCGGTACTGCCAGATTCGACCGCCAGGTGCAGAGGGGTCTCGCCGTCACTGTCCGCCGCGTCCGGGTCGGCGCCGGCGGCCAGAAGCGCCGCGACCGTCTCGGTGTTGTAAAGCTCGACCGCCGCATGCAGAGGGATCCAGCCGTCCTTGTCCTCCGCATTCGGGTCGGCGCCGGCGATCAAAAGCGCCGCGACTGTCTCGGTGTTGTCACGCACGACCGCCAGGTACAGAGGGGTTCTGCCGTTACTGTCCGCCGCGTCCGGATCGGCACCGGCGTCCAGAAGCGCCGTAACTGTCTCGGCACTGCCATCCCGGGCCGCCCAGTGCAGAGGGGGCCAGCCGTTACTGCTTGCCGCATTCGGGTCGGCGCCGGCGGCGAGGCAACGCTCTACGTCGGCCGCTTGGGCCTCCCCCCAGAAAGAAAACTCTGTCCAGTCCTCGCAAGTAGGCTGGGCCTTGGCCAGCTCCGGCAGGAGGACCGCAAGCAGCACAAGAAGGGCCGCAGGGCGGAGGGGTAGCCTCCGCTCCGGCAGGGCGGCACCCAGCTTTCCCGTCATGGCTGCCAAAGGTTCCCCCTATACTGCGCGGATCGTGGGTAGACTCTAGCGGCAGCGGCGGCGGAACGCAAGGGCGCGGCGGTCTTTGAGTATGACATCCCATCGATCCCGGTCCCGCCCCCATTCGGCCTTTCGGGGGATCGTCTTCCGGGGGCGCGGGCCGCTGCCGGGAACACTCGAAGCCGCTCTAGTGCCCCCTCACCATCTTGACGATGGCGGAGTAGTCGAGGTCTCCGTTGCCGGCATTCACGAACATGCCGAAGAGCGCCGCCGCCGCCGCCGCCAGGGGGGTGGCTGCAGCGGCCTGGAGGGCTGCCTCCTGCGACAGGCGCAGGTCCTTCAGCATCAGGTTCGCAGCGAAACCGGGGCGGTAATCGCGGTTCGCAGCCGCGCCCTCGACGATCCCCGGCAGCGGCAGGTGGTTCAGCATTGCCCAGCAGGAACCGGAGGACTTGGAGGCGATGTCGAACAGGGCCTGGGGATCCAGCCCCAGCTTCTCCGCCAGCACAAAGGCTTCGCAGACTCCCAGCATGGAGATGCCTAGCAGCATGTTGTTGCAGAGCTTCGCGGCCTGGCCGTTGCCGGCACCGCCGGCATGGACGACGCTGCGCCCCATGGCCTCCAGCAAGGGCTTGGCGCGGGCGAAAGCGGCCTCGCTGCCGCCGCACATGAAGGTCAGCGCCGCCTGTTCGGCCCCGGCGACCCCGCCGGAGACCGGCGCATCGACGAAGATCCGGCCGGCGGCGGCCGCCGCCGCGTGCACCGCCCGGGCCGAGGCCAGGTCGACGGTCGAGGAATCGATCAGCAGGCTATCCGCGGATACCGCCGCCAGCAGTCCCCCCTCGCCCAGATAGAGATCGCGCAGCTGCTGGCCCGCGGGCAGCATGGTCACCACGGCCTCCGCGCCGCCAGCCGCCGCCCGGGCCGTCGTGGCCGGTGCCACGCCAGTGCCGGCCGCCCTCTCCATGGCGTCGTCCTTGAGGTCGAAGCCCGCCACCTCATGGCCCGCCCTTGCCAGGTTTGCGGCCATGGGACCGCCCATGTTGCCAAGTCCGATGAAACCGATCCGTGCCATAGCGTCCTCCCTTCAGAGTCCTTCGTGGAAAATCGAGGGTGAGCGAATCTTGGTAGTATGCACAAGCTAGCACGGCCCAAGGTAGCACGGCACAGAGTCGCCCGGCATGAGGCCATGGCGCCTTGTGCCGGGGCTTCGGCAGCGGCGGGCACCCTTCGCGGTTGCGCCCGGCCCGCTTCCCGGCCGCACGGTGGACAGGGATCCAAGCATTCTGCCGTTAAGTCCGCACAATTGAAGGGTGTATTGCCGCACGATGGGCGCAACAACGTCAATCCAGGTGAAACGAAGCCGGCTCGCGGGCATGGTCTTGCGTCCGCTCGGACAGCCCTATTGGGGAGTGAAGCAAACCGGGGCCGGCTTCAACTTCCTGGGCAAAAACGGTAAATGCGTTGCCTTCTCCGAACTGGCCGGACCGCCCAAGGCAACCAGGGTCCTCGGTTTCCAGGCTGCATCCTTCCCGCTCAAGAAGGGCGACGCTATCGAGATCGCCGGTCTGAAGGGCAGCGCGGTTGCGCAGCTCGTCGCATCTGCACAGTCGGCACTCAGCCGTTATTACGCGGCGGTCGTGGCGGGGGTAGAGGACGAACTTCAGTCCCTGGCGAAAGCCGTCGTACGTTTGGAAAACCCAAGGCGCTATCCTGCCGCCTGTTTGCTCGGCCCCTTCCTCGATCGCGTGCAAGCGCTTCTGGAGAAATTTCCCGACGGCATTCCGGATGACGCACTGCCCGAGGACAGGAAGAGGCTGCTCGACGCAATAGGCAGATTTGCGCGCGCTCCGCACCGAATGCGTGAAGATGCCATCGAACGCTTTGTCGAGACCGAACTCGAAGAGATGAAGGACTTCTTCGATAGCGTCGAATCGAACCCCCTTACAGCGGAGCAACGTCTGGCTGTCGTAACGGACGAAGACGCATCCTTGGTCCTTGCCGGCGCGGGATCGGGAAAGACCAGCGTCATTGTCGCCAAGGCAGCGTACTTGATCGGGCGCGGCATACGGGAGCCGAAGGAAATTCTGCTCATGGCCTTCGGCAAGGATGCCGCCGCCGAGATGGCCGAACGTGTCAAGGAACGCTCAGGAGCAAGCGTCGATGCGCTGACATTCCATGCCCTCGGTTACAAGATCATCGGTCAGGTCGAAGGCGCTGCCCCGGCACTTGCCGCTCATGCAAGCGATGACGCTCAATTCCGGGCGCTCTTGCGCGATATTCTGATCGACGATGTCGGGCGGTTGGGCGGTTTGAATGCCCTGTTGATAGAATGGTTTTCCGAATTCCATCGGCCCTTCAAGAGCGAATGGGACTTCAAGACAAAAAGCGAGTACGACCGATACATTTCATCTCAAGAATTTCGAACTCTGGGCGGCGAACTGGTCAAAAGTTTCGAAGAATTGCAGATTGCCAACTGGCTCTACAGCAATGGCATCGCTTACGAGTACGAGCCGGCCTATGAGCACAAGCTGCCGGAAAACGATCGGCGGACCTATAGGCCCGATTTTCGTTTGAGCGAAAGCGGCCTTTACATAGAACACTTCGGGGTGCGCAAGGCCAAAGGCCCGCAGGGTGAGCCGCGCCTGGTTACTGCCCCCTACGTCGATCGCGAGCGCTATCTTGAAGGAATGGCGTGGAAGCGAAGGGTGCATCGGGACAAGGGCACGATACTGATCGAAACCTTTAGCTATGAGCAGGTCGAAGGGCGATTGACCGAAGCGCTTGCAGAGAAGATTGCCCCTTACGTCACCTGTAAACCGCTGTCGCAAGACCGGATCTTCGATAGGCTGAAGGAGATGGGGCGGGTCGATCCCTTCACCCAGACGCTGGCAACCTTCCTGCGTCACTTCAAGAGTTCCGGGGCATCGATAGCGCAGTGCCGGGAGCGCAGCGAAACGGCGGCAGATGCATCGCGCAGCAGGGCATTCCTGAAGATTTTCGAGCCGCTGATCGAAGCCTATCGAAAGCATCTCGAAGATCGCATCGACTTCGAAGACATGATTGCGCGCGCTGCCGAGTATGTCGAGGCCGGCCGCTACAAAAGCCCCTATCGCCATCTGATAGTGGATGAATTTCAGGACAGCTCGGAAGGGCGCGCCCGCCTTTTGCAGGCACTTAAAGCACAGCATGACGATGCACGCCTGTTCGCCGTCGGCGACGATTGGCAGTCCATCTACCGCTTTGCGGGCTCAGACATCCATCTGATGCGTGACTTCGGCCGGGAGTTCGGTGGCCGCTATGCAGAAAAGAAGGACGTTCATCGAACAGTCGATCTGGGGCGTACCTTTCGTAGTGTCGATAAGATCGCGCTGCCGGCCCGCCGCTTCGTTCTGCAAAACCCCTCCCAAATCGACAAGAAGGTCGCCGCTGCATCCACGACCGACAAACCTGCGATCGAGGTCAGATACTATGAGGGCCGTCAACATGACGCGGTGCTCAAGGGGACCCTCGACGATCTGGCACAGGGGAGTACGAAGCGAATAAGCGTCCTCTTGCTGGGACGCTATCATTTCCTCAAACCGAAGAATCTTGGAGTGCTAAACGGAAGCCATGCCAAGGTGTCCGCCCGTTTCATGACGGTGCATGCTTCCAAGGGCTTGGAGGCCGATCATGTCGTCATCTTGCGTGCAGAGTCCGGCCCAACGGGCTTCCCGTCCGGGATCGCCGACGACCCGCTGCTCGAACTGGTTTTGCCCAAGCCTGAAAAGTTCGAGCATGCCGAAGAGCGAAGGCTGTTCTACGTCGCACTCACCCGCGCCCGCCAAAGTGTCACGATCCTCGCAGATCGAAAGAAACCGTCGGCCTTCGTTCGCGAGTTGATCGACGACCCGGCGTATGAAGTCCTCCAGGTCGGGAATGCGGCAATGGCGGAACATCGCTGCGGTCGATGTGGTGGCCGTATGTTGGCGCAAACCACCGAAAAGGGACGCACCCTCTATAGCTGCGAGTACGAACGCCGCTGCGGAGAGACGCTGGACCCCTGCACCCTCTGCAGTCAAGATTTGCCACGCAAAGATCCCAGCGATCCAGAACGGCTGATTTGCAGCTGCGGCGCACTGTTTCCTGTCTGCCCCGAATGCAACGGCGGCTGGCTCGTCGAACGCAGAGGCAAGTACGGCACATTCCTCGGCTGTGTCAGATATCCCAGGTGCAAAGCACAGCGCCGGCTTCCGAAGACCGGCAGGCTAGGCCAAAGGTAGGCACGCAAGGGATGGAGGCCGTATGGCCGAGGCGAAAGGCCGGGACACAAGCAGCGGTCTCTAACCTGCACCTCACTATCGTCGCGAAGACCACCGGTACCGGAAACGAATCCTTGTCGATGTCGTGAACCGGGAATGGGTCGTTGTGTGCGCGATCCGCCAACGTCCCGGATAGTGTTTTATTGCGGTGAATTTTTATTGGTCCCCTCTCTTTCTAGAACAAATAATACCTAAGAGATGTTTCCGCGACCTCTTTGAGAATGGTAAACATTTCTTCCCGCTTCCATTCCGGCTCACGAAAATACATCGATACAGGGGCAAAGCGGTTTCTGTCCGCCGATCCATCCCTTTTGAACACGTAGGTTCGGTTCAGCGGATAGAACTCGTTCATCATTGACACTTTGGACATGACAAACGAATCTCTGTCGTAAGGATCTTCAAAATCACAGCCCCATCCAAAGCATACAAACGGCGTGAGCGGTTCATGATTGAGAGCGGCGCGTATGCCTGTAAGGTTCTTACCAAGCCGCTCAATCGCGTTACCCTGGGCTTGACGTGCCTTTCCTTCTTGCATTCGCTCCTTGTTAGTCCCTTGCTTTTTAACCTCGGAGACAAGCAACAGTCGCCGATATTCGGAATTGTCTTTTTTAATCAGCCATATCACGCCGCCATCGGGCTTAATGGTCCGGGCCAGAAAGGTGGTGTCAAACTCACGCCGATGGCCGGAAATCCGAATCGTCTCGATAAGACGACGGAACGATAGTTCTTTGTCGAATTTTAAGGCATAGCCTTCGAGATGATCCGCCATACGCTCCTCCAAATACGCGATGCAATCATGCATCGCGTCATAAATCGCCTTATCACTGTGCTTGGATTCGAGGTTTTTGGGAGCGTGTTGGGCCGCACTGCGGCGAAGATCATCCGACCTGGCCATCGTAGAAATAATGTCCCTGCAAGCCTGCAATATTGAAAATCAAAATTTCGCTATGGAACAGGACATTGGCATAAACGTCTTTCGGCAAGGCAACGATTGCGGAAATCGGCGGATAGATGCCATCGGCGAACAATCGCCAGCGGCGACTTTGAACCGTCTGGTTGAGGCGCAGGCCGTAAGGCGCAAAAAGCACCATCGGCACGCTTTTACCCCATAACTCGATCGCCTTGGCCAGCCATACTTCGGGCAAGAGCGGGCGGCGGCCATGAACACGCGCCACAATGTCTTTTGTCTTGTTGTCGATGTTGAAGGGGGGATTGGCAACGACCAGGGCCGGCCGCTCGATCTCGCCTTTTTGCAGTGCAATGAAATCGTGGACATAGGTGTCCGGGTATCCCTGATCGACAATGTCGATTCCCTGGGTTTTGAATCCGGCCCGCGCAAAGGGGGCAAGCAGGGAACCCGACCCTACGCAGGGGTCTAGCACGGTGCCCGCCCTGTCAATTTTGTCTTCAAGCAGGCCGAACAGAAAATCGCTCACGCCATCGGGCGTATAAACCGTTGCGTTTTTCTGTGCGTTATAGAAGTTGTTTCGATCTACGCGATACATGACGGCACCGAATCGCGATAGCGCAGCCATTTCCCGATCGAGCCGGATACCAATAATGCCATTCGATCCATGGTATCCGCCCTCCTGATAGTAGGCCGTCCTGCACACCCGCCCGCGTAGCGCGGCAGGTGCTTCGGGCCAGTGTAGCGATAAACACCGCGATACCCGCGCTTGCGTCAATATATTGTTGATTTTTTGCACGCTGCGCAACAGGGTTCAAGGCATCGTCTGTGTAAAGCTGTGGGCCTTCGGCAGTGCGGTTGGCGACAAAGCCTTGCAGGATGGCAGAATCGGTGCTTGCAATACTTTCGGCGCGAGCTTTCCCCGTGCCACGATCAACCCGAAAGAGGCAGGCAGAAGAGTGCGATGGTGACGAAGAAGCCGGCCGACCACAGCAGCGAGCGCGGCGTGCTCCAGTCCTTGAGATAGGCCAGGAAGTAGCCGATCCGGATCAGGACGAAGGCCACGGCCAGCCCGTCGCGCCAAAGGTCCAGATCGGAATAGATCTGTGCCGTCAAAACCGCGGCGGCGAAGGGGGCGAAGGCCTCCAGGCCGTTCTGGTGGGCGGCCTGGGCCCTGGCGGGCGCCCCCTCAAGCTGCAGCTGCTGGCGTCTGGGGTGATTGTTGTCGTAACGCCCGAACTGGGCGGCTGCGCCGCGGATGGCGAAGACGCGCAGACCGTGGGTCAGAACCAGAAAGACGATTACGCAGGCAATGGCGACAGTCATCGCGGAGGTCCCTCCGGACAGCAGCTTGAACCTGGTTCTTACCTGGCGGTTCTGGCCGCAATCTCAACCGGACAGCTGGATATTCGAGCCCCGAATAGCTTCGCAGACTGCATCCGTCACCTCTTGCGTGGTTGCCTTACCGCCGATATCCGGGGTTAGGATCCCGGCGGCACAGACGCTCTCCACCGCAACCATCAAGCGCGCGGCTCCCGAGGTCTCGCCAAGGTGGTCCAGCATCTGTGCAGCGGTCCAGAAGGCCGCGACCGAGTTGGCGATGCCTTTCCCGGCGATGTCGAAGGCCGAGCCATGGATCGGCTCGAACATGGAAGGGAAGCGCCGTTCGGGATCGATGTTGCCGCTTGGCGCAACGCCTAGGCTGCCGGCCAGCGCCCCGGCCAGGTCGGAGAGAATATCGGCGTGCAGGTTGGTGGCGACGATGGTGTCGAGGCTCTGCGGGCTCTTCACCATGCGCAGCGTCATCGCATCGACAAGACTCTTGTCCCAGCGCACATCGGGGAAGTCTTCGGCCACCTCTAAGGCGATCTCGTCCCACATCACCATGCCGTGGCGCTGGGCATTGGACTTGGTGACGACGGTCAAGAGCTTCCGCGGACGGCGCTGCGCCAGCCGGAAGGCGTAACGCAGGATCCGGGTCACTCCGGTGCGGGTGAAGACCGCAACCTCGGTGCCGACCTCCTCCGGCAGTCCGCGATGTGCCCGCCCACCCATGCCGGCATACTCGCCTTCGGAGTTCTCGCGCACGATGACCCAGTCGAGATCGCCGGGACCGACCCCGGCCAGCGGCACCTCGATACCGGGCAGAATCCCGATTGGGCGTAGGTTGGCGTACCGGTCGAAACCTTGGCAGATCGGCAGACGCAAACCCCAGAGCGAGATGTGATCCGGCACGCCGGGCGCACCGACCGCACCGAAGAAGATCGCATCGAAGGCCCGCAGCTGTTCGATCCCGTCCCCGGGCATCAGCGCGCCTTCGCGCTTGTAGCGCTCCGAGCCCCAATCGAAGGCGCGGACCTCCAAAGAAAAACCGCCGTCGCGCGCCGCCAGCGCGTCGAGAACCTGGAGACCGGCCGCGATCACTTCCGGGCCGATGCCGTCCGCAGGAATGGTGGCGATCTTGTAGCTGTTCGCGATTGGATCCGATCGTCGCGTCTACAGAACCAGGGGAGGCGCCGCCGGGCGGCGGTTAGGGGGTGAAGGCCGGTGCCGGCTTGAGCATGGGCCAGTTGGCCCATTACTCGAACCGGCCGTTAGAACGTCAGATCCAGATCGCCGAGCGGGACGAAGTGACGCTCGATCCATTCGGCGGTCACCGCCTCCAGATTGGCCGGAGCCCACTTCGGGGACCTGTCCTTGTCGACCAGCACGGCGCGGATGCCCTCGTAGAAGTCGGAGCGTGGGTCCATAAAGGCCTGCGACATGCAGTATTCCATGATCATGCAGGCATCGAAATCCAATTGGCCACCGCGGCGCAGCTGCTCGAAGGTGACCTTGAGCGAGGTCGGCGAGCCCGAGGCGATGAGCTTTGCCGCCAGTTTCGCCCAGTCGCTCTCCTCTTCCGCCAGGGCGGCAGCGATGGCCTCCAGGCTCTGCTTACCGGCGAAGCAGCGTTCGATCGCCGCGCGGTCGGCCGCCAGGTGGCCGTTGGCCTCCGGCGCTTCTGCCATGCCGTCCAGCAGTGCGGTCACGGCCTTCGCATCGGCGCCGGGCGCCAGCTCGGAGAGCGCTTGCAGCAGGGCCTCGTGCTGCACCGACGGCAGGTAGTGGGTGGCAAACTCCGCGGTCAGGCAGTCCTCCGCCTTGAGCCGTTCGCCGGTGAGGCCGAGGTAGAGTCCGAAGCCGTTCGGCAGACGCGGCAGGAAGTAGGAACCGCCGACGTCGGGGAAGAGGCCGATGTGGGTCTCGGGCATGGCAAAGAGCGTCCGCTCGCTGGCCACCCGCGCCATGCCATGGACCGAGAGCCCGACACCGCCGCCCATGACGATTCCGTCGATCAACGCGACATAGGGCTTGGACAGCGTCTTGATGCGGCGGTTCAGCCGGTATTCCTCACGGAAGAAGTCGCTGGCCAGATGTCCCGGTTTGCCGGGTACGAAGCTGCCGTCGCGGCCGGCCTCCCAGACCGCCCGCACGTCGCCGCCGGCACAGAAAGCCTTCCCGCCCGCGCCGCGCACGGCAATCGCCGTAATGGCCGGGTCTGCTTCCCAGCGGTCCAATTGAGGATGCATCTCCCGGATCATGGTAAGGCTCAAAGCGTTCAAAGCCTTGGGCCGGGCGAAGGTAACGAGGCCCAGGCTGCCCCGAGTCTCAAAGCCGATTTCGCCGCTCATGCTGTTGCCTCCCCCAACTATCCCCGGTTCGGAACTAGCAAAGGCGCGCCGGTACGCCAAGTCCTGCGGTTCAGGGGCAGTCAAACGCCAAGCGGGCAGCATACGCCGGGAAGATGCCGCGCCGGCCCACTCCCGGCGCGGCAGCGGCCCTAACCGGCGCTTTTGAAGGCACCTTCGAGCAGCTGGCGGGCGACAATTACCTGCATGATCTCGTTGGTGCCCTCCAGGATCTGGTGCACCCGAAGATCGCGTAGATAGCGCTCGATCGGAAAGTCCTTAAGGTAGCCGTAGCCGCCGTGCAGCTGCGGGGCCTGGTTGGCGATCTTGAAGCAGCGGTCGGTGGCAAAGCGCTTGGCCATGGCGCAGGCTTGCAGCCGGTCCAGCGCGCGCCGGTCTAGCTTGGTTGCGGCACGATGCACCATCAGGCGGGCGGCCTTCAGCTCTGTCGCCATGCCGGCGAGCCGGAACTGCAAGGCTTGGAACTCGGCCAAGGCCCGGCCGAACTGCTTGCGGTCCCGAACCTAGGCCAAGGCTGCTTCCAGCGACGCCCGGGCGGGCAGGCGGCGATGTTCACGCGGCCACCGTCCAAGCTCGTCATGGCGATCCTGAAACCCTCGCCCTCCTCGCCCACCAGGTTCTCCGCCGGTACCCCGGCATTGTCGAACAGCACCATGGCCTTGGGTTGGCTGTTCCAGCCCAGCTTGCGTTCCTGCGCGCCGAAGGAGAGGTCCGGCATGTCCTTCGGCACCGCCAAGGCGGAGATGCCCTCCGGTCCCTCCGCACCGGTCCGGCACATGACCGCGTAAAAGTCGGAGCGACCGCCGCCGGAGACGAAGGCCCTGGCGCCGTTCAGGACAGAGCGATCACCGTGGCGAACGGCCTTGGTCGTCAAGGCGGCAGCATCCGGTCCGGCCCCCGGTTCCGTCAGGCAGCAGCTGGCGAAATGCTCCATGGCCATGAGTCCCGGCAACGCCGCAGCGCCGCGCCGCCGAAGCGATCCACCATCCAACTCGCCATGTTGTGGATCGAGACGGAGGCAGTCGTCGAGGGACAGGCGGCGGCCAACTCTTCGAACACGATGGCCGCGTCCAAGCGCGTGAGCGCGCTGCCACCCACGTCCTCGCGGCATTAGAGCCCACCAAGGTCAAGCGCCGCGGCTTCGCGCAGCACCTCGGCCGGAAAGGTTTTTTCCTCGTCCCAGGCAGCGGCCTTGGGCAGCATCTCGTTCTGGGCGAAGGCTCTGGCAGCGTCCTGAATCGTACACTGCTCTTCGGTCAGATCGAACAGCATGCCGCACCCTAGCCCGTCGGTTTTCGCTTTTCCACGGCCTGCGAAGCCTCGGTGGGGCAAGTCTCCTTACGTTCTCTCGGCGGACAGCCTCAGCGGACACTGCCGCCTCTGCCGCGCGCCGCAGCGGCTGCATCCGGCCTTGAGAGCCCGGGGCGATGCCGGGCTGTTCGCCGGCCTTGGCCGGCCTTGGCCGGCGCCTTGCGGCAGTGGTGGACGTCTCCCCTTTCGACCCGCCGGGAGCGTTACCGCCTTAGCGACCGGCCGGGCCCTGGGGCTTGAAGACACCCAGCGCACGCAGATCGAAGAGGTCCTTGCTCAGGCGCACGCCGTACTCTGGATTGATCAAGCCAGTTTGGACGACGATGCCCTGCGGGTCCACCACCTCCCATTTGCGCAGCGCGACCGGCGACTCGTTGAAGGTGAGCGTAACGGAGGCCAGGCTGCCCTCTGCCCGTTCTTCCTGTAGAGTCATGACAATGCTGCCCTGACCGTGCGAGAGGTAGGTCAGCACCAGAGTGTCGTCCAGGCGGATCGGCTCCTTGAACAGAAACCAGAGCGGGGTCTCCCAGATCGGCACCTGGGTCACCTGCTTCAACTCCCGATCGTAGATCGCCACGGCATAGCCGTCGGCTACGATCAGAAGCGGTACCGGCGGCTCGTAGTCGAAGCGCATCTTGCTGGGCCGCTGGAGGTAGACCTTGCCCTCGGCGTAGCTGCCGTTGGAGGCCGACTGCACGAAGCGCGCCTTGACCGTGCTGAGGCCGTTCAGATAGCGCTCGATCTTGCGCACGACCTCCTTGTCATTGTCGTTCAGGATGATCGGTGTGGCGGCCCGGGCCCGGCCTACCGGACGGCCCAGGCTGCCGATCAGGCCGACTCCAGCCATAGCCCCCAGAAGACGGCGCCGACCGACGAGCCGCCGAAAGAGGCGGCGCTGACGGGACATGCTGTGACTCCCTAACTGCGGCGTTTCGCAATCGGCAAGCGCCGCCTACCACTCTGTTACCGTGCTACTCCAGTCCGCGAAGACGGTGGATTTACCAGGAACTTTACGCAGATCTCCTTAATCGACTCCAATCACCTCGCGTTTGCCGACGTGGTTGGCAGCGGTCACCACGCCCTCGCTTTCCATGCGTTCTACGAGGCGGGCGGCACGGTTGTACCCAATCTGCAGGTGGCGTTGCACGAAACTGGTGGAGGCCCTCTTGTGTTCGCAGACCAAAGCCACCGCCCGGTCGTAGAGGTCGTCGCCGCTGTTGCCGCCGGCCTCGCCGCTGGCCAGCGCCTCCCCGGGCTCTTCCGTCACGTCGGTCACGTAGTCGGAAGGGCCTTGGCGGCGCAGATACTCCACCACCTTCTCGACCTCGAAATCGCTGACGAAGGGACCGTGGATGCGCTGGATACGCCCGCCGGAACCCATGTAGAGCATGTCGCCCTGCCCCAGCAGCTGTTCCGCGCCCATCTCGCCCAGGATCGTGCGGCTGTCGATCTTGGAAGTGACGTTGAAGGAAATGCGGGTCGGAAAGTTCGCTTTGATGGTGCCGGTGATCACATCGACCGAGGGGCGCTGGGTTGCCATGATCATATGAATGCCTGCGGCCCGCGCCATCTGTGCCAGGCGCTGCACCGCGCCCTCGATCTCTTTGCCGGCGACCAGCATCAGGTCGGCCATCTCGTCGACGATGACCACGATGTAGGGCAAGGGCTTCAGGTTAAGGGGCTGCTGTTCGATCACCGGCTCGCCGCTGTCGGGGTCGAAGCCGGTCTGTATTCTGCGGGTCAGCACCTCGCCCTTGTCCAGGGCCTGCCTCAGGCGCTCGTTGTAGCCGTCGATGTTGCGCACGCCCAAGTGCGACATGGCGCGATAGCGATCCTCCATCTCGCGCACCGCCCACTTCAACGCTACCACGGCTTTCTTGGGATCGGTCACGACGGGCGAGAGCAGATGCGGGATGCCATCGTAGACCGCGAGTTCCAGCATCTTGGGATCGACCATGATCAAGCGGCACTGCTGCGGCGAGAGGCGGTAGAGCAGCGACATGATCATTGCATTGATTGAGACCGACTTACCGGACCCGGTGGTGCCGGCGACCAGCAGGTGCGGCATGCGGGCCAGGTCCACGACCTGCGGTGCGCCGCCGATGTCCTGGCCCAGAATCAGGGCCAGGCGGTGCTTGGTCTGGCTATAGGTCTTGTCGGCCAAAATGTTGCTCAGATAGACGGTTTGGCGCTTGGCGTTCGGCAGCTCGATGCCGATGACGGAAGAACCGGGCACAACTGCAACGCGGACCGAGAGCGCACTCATGGAGCGGGCGATATCGTCGGCCAGTCCCACCACGCGGCTGGTCTTGGTGCCGGGCGCCGGCTCCAGTTCGTAGCGTGTGACCACAGGGCCGGGCCGCACGGTTACGATCTCGCCACGTACGCCGAAATCCTCCAGGACCCCTTCCAGCAAGCGGGCATTCTTCTCCAGCGCGTCCTGACTCTCCAGGCTGGGGCCAGCGTTGAGGGTGCCACGGGCCATGAAGTCGAGGCTAGGCGGGTGGTACTCGCCGTGCCGAGGCAGGTCGAGTACCTGCTGCGAGGGCTTGGCGGCCGCAGTCTTGCTTGCGGCGTGTGGAGCAGGGGTCGGGGCAGATGGTGCTGAGGGTGCCGACTCGCCGTACCCAGGCAGAGTGACCGTGATCGGCGTATCGTCGTCGGGTTCGATACGAGCCTTGAAGAAAGAAGGTCCCTCGGGGACGTCCGGTGCCTTGCCGCGTCCCAGAGAGGGCTCACGCCTGCCATCCTTGGCACTGCGACCAGGCCAGAGCGCAAAGGCACGACGCTGCTTTTTCGGTGGCGTCGGAGAGGGCGCTTCAGCCGCCGACTCTTCATGAGACTTGCGTAAGGTAGGCCCTTTGGTTTTTGCACGGGCGGCCTGCTCGGCCATGGCCGGCGGCACTTCGATCCGAAGGCGGCCGCTGCTGGCGGGCTCCGGCGGCGGACTGTCGCTGGGGCCGGCCCAGGTCTGGTCGAGGTCCTGGCGCTGCATGGCGGTCTCGATCGCCTCCGGCTCGATCGGCGTCTCCAGATACGGGGCGCGGCGACGCCCGCCGAGAAGGCCGAAGAGGCCGAGCGGCAGGGAGATCAAGGCAACCAGCTCACGCCATTGCAGGGCGGCACCGTAGACCAGGATTATAGCGGTGGGCAGAGCGGCCAAGAGCGAGACCAGGTAGGGCTCGACCATGATGATTTCGGAAAGCTTAGGGTTGAGTTTAGAGTTGAGTAAGTCGGCCACACCGCCGCCTAGCGGCCCGGGGAAAGGCGCATCCTGCCAAGGCGGGAAGGGCGCCACCATGACGCAGAGCAGGAAGAGGCCCGCCAGCGCGGCGGCGGCACGCAGGAAGAAGGGAGCCAAGGATTGCCGCAACAGAATGCGCCAGAGCCAGCCTAGGAAGATCAGCGGGATGAGATAGGCGACGCCGCCGAAGATCTGGATCAGAAAGTCGGCCGGATAGGAGCCGAACTTGCCGAACACGTTATGGATCGTGCCGCCGCTGCCGGTGCTCCACGAGCGATCGTCCGGACTATAGGTGTAGAGCATGGCCCAAAGGGCAGCGATGATGGCCAGGAGGACTAGGGCGAAGAGATCACCCAATCGTCGGCGCAGCCAGCCGCCGGTTCCGGCCGGCAGCACGCCATGACTATGCTCTACGAAAATAAGGTCGCCGCGTTTCGTTCGATTGCTCATGACAGAAAATCATAACAGAGTCTCGGCGATCCTTGCGAGCGCTCTGTCGAGCAATTCAGCCTCGTCGACCAGCGCGATGCGCAGATAGCGGCGACCGGGATTCTCCTCCGGCGGGCGGCCGGACAGGCTCATGTAAGCGCCGGGGAGCGTGCGGATTCCGGCTTCCTGCCAGAGCTTGCGGCACGCCGTCTCGCCGTCGCCGACCGGGACGCCGCCCACGTCCAACCAGGCAAAGAAGCCACCGTCCGGGGCACTCCAACCGAAGGTTGCCCCGAAATGCCGCTCGGCCAAGCCCATGTTGCAGCGATAGAAAGCACGATTGGCCTCGACGTGAGTCTCCTCGGCCAAGAGCGCGATGGCCGCCTCCTGCACCGGAAGCGGAACGCTGGAGCCGCCGAAGCGGAGCAGGCCTTCGGTCGAGTCCAGGATAGCCGTATCGCCCGTCAGGAAGCCACAACGCAGGCCGGGCGCGCCCGAGCGCTTGGACAGGGAATGCGCGGCAACGAGATTGGCCAGACTGCCGCCGCCTTCGTTTGCGGCAACGGAGAGCCCGCCGGGCGGCGCTTCGCCGAAGTAGAGATCGCCGTAGCACTCGTCTGTCACCAAGATGAAGTCATGGCGCCGTGCCAAAGCCAATGCCTCGGCCAACTGCGTGCGGCCGGCCGCCGTGCCCTGCGGATTCGACGGTGAGCAGAGGAAGGCAATGGCAGTACGCTCAAGATCGCATTCCGGCAGCTGCGCAAAGTCGGGTAAATGCCGGCCCGCCGCATTCACGCTGATATAACGCGGCTCCAGATCGGCGGCCAAAGCACTGCCAGCATAGACATGGTATCCTGGATCCGGTAACAATGCCAAGGGCTTGACCGGGCCGCTGACATGCCGCTTGCGGGTTGCGGCCGCCTGTGTGAGAAAGAAAATGCCTTCGCGGCTACCGGAGGTGGGGAGCACCCGCCCCTGGCCTGTGGTGAAATCGTCCGGCAGAGCATAGAGTTGGGTCAGCCAGGCGGCAGCGACCTCCAGCAAGCGAGGGTGCCCCTCAAAAGGGGGATAAGCGTTCCAGCCGACGACTGCGGCCGCGATGGCCTCTGCCCCTGTTGCTGGCATGCCCGTGCGGGGGTTGCCGATCCCGAGATCGAGGGGTTTGCCGTCTGCACTCGGCGCCCTGCCCGGCTCGATGCCGTGGAGCAGGCGGTTCAGGCGAACAAAGGGGTTAAGCGATCGAAGGTCGAGCGAGGACGTCATGCCGACAGTCCCAGTTAGATATGCCTAAGCCTGCCACTATATGTCCGGGCGGCTCGCTTTTGGCAAGCCCCGGATGTTGTAGCTGCAAAAGCTGGCGTTTGAGTAGCGATGGGTCTGTAATCAACGATGTTCGGCGCCAGACCTTATTCTCATCCGCTGTGCGGCTTGCAGGCGCATCTCGGCCGGGCTGGCGCCTGCCAGACCTGGCAGCAGTACGATCTGGCTGTCGCCTCCCAAGGTTTCGGCCATCCAGGTGGCGCTCATCCGGGCCAAGGCGGTGTCGGACGCGGTGACGAAGCTGGTATCGCTCGCAACCCCCGACGGGCCACGGTCGCGACAGGAACGCCACGGCGCATCGCACGGCCCAGGATCGGGTCAAGCGCATCGGCTGTTGTCGGGTTTACGACGAGCAAGTCTATATCCTGCTCTATCAGATCTTCGATGTCCGAGATTTGCTTGGTGGGATCGCCATCTGCATCGGTGACGATGAACCGTTCGATCTTGTCGATGTTCTACGACACGCCGTATTGGACGGAGTCGTAGAAGGTGCCCAGCCAGCCGTCGCCTTGCGACGCGTTGGAGAAGCCGATGGTGCAGGGGCCGTCGCCCGCGTAGTCGGAGGTATCGACTACTTCGTTGAAGTTGGGGTTCTATAGAAATGTGCGCGGCAGGCCTTGATAGCCATCGTCGGCCAGCGCCGGGGCAGCCGCCATGGCTGTGCCAAGCGCAAGTTTGATCAGTGCTGAGTACATCTTGATCCTCCCTAAAGATCTGAATTGCAGGATTAGTCTGATTTTCAGGTGGTGCCGTCAACCGACGCTTCCTTCCGCTTTCACGATCTTCACGTTGGAAGTGTCGCGGCCCTAGTGTTGTTCGGCGGCAAAACCTGCCGCGTAGTTATTCAGGACAGTTCGCGGGGCGGTCGGCACTGGCGGGAAATCCCACCATCCAACGACATTCGACGCAGCAATGCCGACGTCGCGGGTGATCGGCATTTCGACAAGAGCCGGTCCGCCGCTGTCTAGCGCTGCTTTGACCGTCGAGCCGATTTCGCCTACGCGCTGCACCCGGGCGGCAAAGTCGAAGCCGAAAGATCTGGACAGTGCCGGGAACTGCACGGAATAGGGCCGGGCATTTTCGCCGGGCATCGAGAATTCCGAGATGATGTTCCGGCCCATCAGTGTGTTCTGGCCATCCCGGATGGAAATGTATCCGGAGTTGTTCAGAACCAGGAACACGACCGGGATATGGTAGGCCACACATGTCGCAAGCTCTTGCATACAACATCATGAAGTCGCCGTCGCCGATGATGCAGACCATGGGGACTTCCGGCTTGGCCAGCTTGGCGCCGATGGTGGCAAGCAGGGCAAAGCCCATTGGCGAATAGCTGCCCGGCGTGATGTGGGTGCGCGGCTCGTAGATCGGGAAGTCCTGCTTGGTCGAGCTTTGCGGATGGCCCGAGCCCACCGTCACGATCCCATTGCGCGGCAGAACCTTGCGCAACTCGCGCAGGGTGGTCGGGATCTGATTGTGGGAGCGGCGAGGCTCCATGATCGCGTCCCACTCGACCCGGAGCTTGACCAGACGGTCGTGATGAGCAGAGCGGTCATCTTAGACCTTGCGGGCCTGCTGCTTCGAGATGCCGGCGTCTATGTCTTCGAGTACGAGGGAGATATCGCCCACGATGCCAACCTCGACAGGATAGTTCTTGCCGATTTCGCGCGGATCGATGTCCACGTGGATCAGTTTCGAGTCCGGGATCGAGAAGCTGACGCCCTTGCGCTAAACAGATTTTTGATGTCGATACCTGATGGATTTATAGATTCCGATTTACACAGGATGGAGTATCCGAGCTCCAGTTATCGCTATTCGCTGGCCCCTGCTTCTCGCGAAACATCGCCTGCCTAATAATGCAGATCCCCGCTTATTGCCCGCGCTCGGGCTATGGGGAGCCGACCTATGCAAGCCCCGGATGCCGCGCTCAGCGTCCGGGGCTTCCTGAGTTAGCGGGATCGCTTCGTCGGCTTCCCGCCGCCGGCCTCGGGAAAGATCCAGAGGCCCAATAGCATCACGGCGGCGATGGCAACCACGATATAGCCCAGGTCGGGCCGCGGTCCGGTGAAGTCGGTCCAGGCGATCGCGGCTGCGGCCATGACCACCAGGACCGAGAGCAGGATCTTGATCTTGGTCGGTATGGCGCACCTCCTACTCGGCCGGGACAGAGGCGGCGTCAACCACCTTGGGGCTGCGCGAGACCTTGCGCATGTCGGTCTTCACATGGCGGGTGCTGTAGCCGTTGAAGAGATGGCCCAGAAGTCCGCGGTTCAGGTCCGAGGTGCCGAACAGCCAATCGGCGATCGGGAAGGTCAGGTTCATGTTGCGCTCCATCATGATCGACTGGCTGTGGTGGGCGAAGTGATGGCGGCGCAGAGTGTTGACGAAGGGCGTCAGGCGCACGAAGGCGTTCTCTTCGACATGGCAGCAGAAGTGCATGAACTCGTAGAGCAGATACATGCCGGTCGTGGTGCAGATAAAGAGCCAGCCGACATTGGCGCTAACCATCCACTGCAGGACCAGGACGCCGGGGATCGACATGAGGATGAAGACGATCAGTGCATAAGGCGGGAAAAAAGTCACCCGCCAGTCGTGCGAGTCGGCGAAGCGCATCTCCTCTTCCGTGAAGAACTGGTGATGCTGCAAGGTGTGGCGCTGATAGATCGCACGGGCGCCGGGGAAGCGCAAGGGGCGATGCATGACGTATTTGTGCAAAGCCCATTCGAAGATGTTGCAGGCGGCGAAGGTCAGGGGAACGATCAGCCATTCCCACCACTGAACAGCGCCGATGTGGGCGATGTAATACCAGAGCGCCAAGCCACCGATGGTATAGATGATGGCCACATGCAGGACGCCACTGTACCATCCGCCGATGCGCTCTCGGTAGGTCTGGCGATAGAGTCTCTGGCGCTCGGTCATGGGGCTTTCGGTCAGTTCCATTCTTCACGTCTCCCGCTCTTTGGCCACCGCGGTCGGAGATTTGCGACGGCTCTTAATATATTAGACATACATTAGATGGCATACGGCGTCAACCCCCCACTATCTCCTGCTGCTGCGTAGCGAAGACGGAGCCCTAGCTATTGCTCCAATCGGGCGGCAGACGAAAGCGTCTGGGCTCGTGGTGGGCGGCCGTGGAGACCTTACCGGCGATTTGAAGTTCAGCTTGGACCTATAGTACTTCACGTCCGGGCTGAGCAGATCCCGCGCCAGCGCTGCCAAAGGCCCGTATGCAGCAACTGCCAGAAGACGGGGTTTTGGTCGCATGGACTGGAGATGCGGCGGATCCGCGACATTGTAACTCGGATCCAAGTCAAAGGCGGCGTCGAAGCGGGTCTTGGTGCGGCTTGCTTGCAAGAGACAGCCAATGGCGGCGCGGCAGGGCACGAGCCAGTTCTCGCCCACCAACTTCGGCACCGCTAACGCCCCCTCTTTGGAAATAGCGCTCGCGCTCGGTTTAGCTGATCGCCTGGGGCGGGGGCTTGAGAATCTTTTCCGGAGTCATGTGGGGAGCTGTCCTCGCTACTGAAAACCCAGAAGCTGTTGCGGCAACCACAGCGCAGTCTGGGGAAAGGCGGCAACGATTGCCAGGGCCACCAGCTGGATGGCGATGAAGGGCAGAACGCCGCTGTACATGTGCTTTAGCGTGATGCTCTTGGGCGCCACGCCGCGCAGGTAGAAGATGGCCGGCGCCATCGGCGGGGTCAGATAGCTGGTCTGGATCATGACCAACAGAAGCATGCAGAACCACACCGGCTCGAACCCGCTCTTCAGCACGAAGGGCATGAAGATCGGCACGAGGATCAAGAGGATAGAGATCCACTCCAGGAAGAAGCCGGCAAGGAAGACCAGCGCCAGGAAGATCAGCAGCAGCCCCCAGGGCCCGACCTCCAGGGACTGGATCGCCTCGCGCATCACCCGCATGCCGCCGGCCCCCACATAGACGCCGGTGAAGAGCGAGCCCGCCAGCAGAATGAACATGATCATGGAGGTGACCACCAGAGTCTTGATCAAGGCCTCTTTGAAGGTGGCGAACGAGAACTTGCCGTAGCAGAGAGTCAGGAGAAAGGCACCGAAGGCGCCGATGGCCGCGGCCTCCGTCGGGGCCGCCCAGCCCAGCATGATCGAACCTAGGACCGCGAAGATCATCGCCAGCGGCGGAAACAGCGCCTTGACGGTTATCGCGACTTTCTCTGCGAATGCGGGATCGTCGGGACTAGGCGGAACGCGCGGTGCACTGGCTGGGTTCAAGAGGCAGAGCGTGACGATATAGAGAATGTAGAGGCCCGAAAGGATCAGGCCAGGAAAGACCATCCCCACCATCAGGTCACCGATCGAGACATTGGCGATGGGGCCCATGACCACGACGACGACCGAGGGCGGAATGATGGTCCCCAGCGATCCGCCGGCACAGATGGTGCCGGATATCAGCGGCTTGGCGTAGTTGTGGCGCATCATCGCCGGGATCGCCAGCAGGCCGACGACCGTCTCGGTGGCGCCAATCACGCCGGTCGAGGCGGCGAAGATAATACACATAATGACAGTTCCCACCGCCAGACCGCCCGGCATGCGCCGGGTCCAGAGGTGGATGGCGTTGAACAGCTGCTCGGCGATGCCGGAGCGCTCCAGCATCGCGCCCATGAAGACGAAGAGCGGTACTGCGGCCAACACGAAGTTGGAGGCCACGTCCTCAATCTTCTGAGTGAACTGAAACAGTACCGCGTCGCCGAAGACGAAGAGGCCGAAGGCGAAGGCGACGCCCAGCAGGGCAAAAGCGACCGGGCAGCCCAGGAAGATCAGCAGGAACAGCACCGGAAACATGACAATCGCGGTCATCGGGCGGCGGCGTCTTCTCTCGACGGCTGGCGCCCGCGCAACATGGACAGGCTCTTCAAACATTCAGCGAAGACCTGCAGAGCGAGCAGGACGAAGCTGGCGGCGATGACCGCGCGGAAGGGCCAGATCGGCGGGTTCCAGGCTGACTGGCCCGTGGTCTCGCCCGAGGCATAGGCCCCGGCGGCATGATCCAGCATCCGTAAGCTCACCAGCACCAAGGCTGGCAGCACCAGCAGCAGATAGAGCGCCAGGTCGATGCTCGCTTTCCGCTTTGCCGAAAGCTGGCCGTAGATGAGGTCGATGCGAACGTGGCCCCGGCGCTTCAGCGTCAGGGCGCCGCCCAAGAGGAAATGGACGCCCATCAGGGTGTAACCCAATTCGAAGGCCCAGATGGTGGGCGTTGCAAAGGCGTAGCGGGCGAAGACCTCGTAACAGGTGGCCAGCACCAGGGGGATCACCACCAAGGCGGCCAGGAACCCGATCCCCTCGGTCAAGCGCTCAATGGCACGCACGACCGATGGCAACAGTGCAGGGGACGTACCGGACAAGGGATCGGGCTCCCAAGACCTTTGCGACGGCTACTGCGGCCGGGCCTTCACGTTGCGGTAGCGGACGGCATCAGCCCAGAGTTCGCCGAAGGCGGTCTGGCTATCGAGCACCCGCTTGAACCAAGGGTTCTCCGCGGCGATGGTCTGGGCCCAGGCCAACCCGGCCTCGCGGGCGGCATACTGCACCTCGGGATCCAGCTCGATCACCTCGTTGCCCTGCTCGCGGAAGAAGGCGAGCGCCTTGGCATCTTCCTGGCCGATGGTGAGCCAGGAGTTCATTGTCACCAGAAAGGCAGCCGTCTTTATCAACTGCCGGTCGGGCTCCGACAGGGATGCCCAGGCATTCGGATTGATAACTAATTCGAAAGGCGCCGTCGGTTGATGCACGCCGGGGATGATCACGTACTTGGTGATGCGATGAAAGCCGGGCGAGATGTTCTCGTAGAGCGTGCCCCACTCGGTCGCGTCGATGGCGCCGCGTTCCAAGGCCGGGTAGACATCGCCGCCCGGCATGGTGACCGGGGCGGCGCCCATGGACTTGGAGATCTCTAGCCAGGCGCCCGCAGTGCGCAGCTTCAGGCCCTTCAGATCCTCCAGGCTGTGCACCGGTTTGCGCGAATGCAAAAAGGCCTCGGCGGTGCGAATGAAGAGCGGCATGGAGACCAAGTCGAACGTCTCTTCACGCCACTCTGCCTGCAGTTCGACCCCGCCGTCGCGGTAGAGCCAATGCAGCATCTTCTCGGTATCGAAGGATCCGGCGAAGCCGCCGAATAGCACGGCCGTGGGATCGGCACCCCAGTCGTAACCGATCCAGGTATGGCCCATGTCGGCGACGCCGTTCTTCACCGTCTCGGAGACCTTCAACCCGGGACCGAGCGTACCGGCCGGGAAGACCTCGATCTCGATCCTGCCATTGGAAAGCTCGGCCACGGCCTCGGCAAAGGCCATGGCGCCGATCTCCATCAGAGGGCCGCCGCCCCAAGAGGTCGCCATGGAGAAGCTGTGCTCCTCCTGCGCTGCCGCTTGGCCGCCGAGGCCCGCTAGTGCCAGCACACCGGCGGCGGCTCCAATCACGGTCCTTCTTTTCATGTCAGTCATAGTTTCCTCCATTTTGTTAGAGTTCCGAATTCCCAGCACTCTCAACCCGGCTATCGCCGACTCAGCGCATCCAAAGCCTCTTCGACCTGGGCCTGGGTCATTTCCCACTCGTTGTCGAAGTTTGCGACGATGGCATGCATGAAGGCCTCAGCTTGCTCCAGGGCCGGGCCATCGCCGGCTGCATCCGCGAGGATCGCCAGCGCCAGTTGCCGCGGCTCTCGTCCCTCGAAGCCCCACTCGAAGCCGTTTCTGGAAAAGGTCTTCAGGTCATAGCGCGAGTCGAGGGCCTGACCGTCGACCGTGACCTCGCGTCCGTCGAAGGTGCGCATGCCTCGGTAGCTCTTCATCGTCTCCGCCTCACAGCTGTTTGCGCTTCTCGACCAGGCCGAGGAAGCGCTCGTACTCCGCCTCCTGCACGCCGTAGCTATGGTCCTCGTCGGGGAAGACACCGGCCTTCACCTCCTCGACGTACTTGCTGAGCCCGGCGACGGCGACCTCGGTCAGGTTGGCGTAGCGCTTGGTGAACTTCGGCTTGAAGTCGGTGAAGACGCCCAGCAGATCGTAGGATAGAAGGATCTGCCCATCCGTGCCGGCACCGGCGCCGATGCCGATGGTCGGGATCTCCAGTTGCTGCGAGATCACCCTGGCGATGCGCGCCGGCACCGCCTCAAACTCCAGCATGAAGCAGCCGGCATCCTGGATTGCCAGTGCGTCCTCCAGGATCTTCATGGCACCTTCGGCCGTCTTGCCCTGCAGCCGGAAGCCGCCGAACATGGCGATGCTGTGCGGCGTCAGGCCGATGTGCGAGGCAGTCGGGATGCCGGCATCGACCAGCGTTTTCAGGATGTGCGCCTGCGCCTTGCCGCCTTGCGGCTTTACCGCATCGCAATCCGCCTCTTGCATGAAGCGCGCGGCGTTGGCCAGCGCCCGTTCCGCTATGTGATAGCTCTGGTAAGGCATGCAGCCCAGAACGAAGGTGTTGGGCGCCCCGCGGCGGACTGCCTGTGCGTGCATCACCATCATTTCCATGGTGGCGGGGATGGTGTTCTTATGGCCGTGGGCGATCATCGCTAGGCTGTCACCGACGACACAGACGTCGACGCCCGCGGATTCCGCCCACTGCGCCGAGGTGTAGTCCGGGACCGAGGTATAAACCATCTTATCGCCGGTCCGTTTGGATGCGCGAATCTCTTCGATGCTCCGCTTCTTACGCTCCATGCCGTCCTCTCGTCATGGTCCCCTCCGTCATGGCCGCTGCTGTTCGACTGTCCTTCGCCGAGGTTCGATAGAACTCATCGACAGTTGATATGTCAACAAAAAATTTGGAAACACGAGGACTTCAGGCTTGTCGGGAGCCGGTTCTTTCGAACAGACTGCGACCTCGATAGGGAGGTTTCGGTGTCTATTCGGGTAAAGGGGAAGCATCGGTTGCGCGTCCAAGGGTTGCGGGCGCTCAGGCGATGACAGCGGGGAGCCCAAAGGGGCAAAGTGATGCGGAGCCGCAGAAGCGGCAATCGCTGGCTGAAAAAGCCTATGCCGCCTTGGAAGAGCGGATCGTGACACTCGACTTCGCCCCCGGTGAAGTCCTCTCCGAAAATGCACTGGCGGCTTCTCTGGGTATCGGCCGCACGCCGGTCCGGGAGGCTCTGCAGCGCCTTGTGCGCGAGGGTCTGGTTGTCATCATGCCCCGACGCGGCGTTCTGATCTCCGATATCAACGTCTCCGACCAACTGGAAGCGCTCAGGGTTCGTCGGGTCCTGGAATGCCTGATGGCGGAACTGGCCGCGTTGCGCTCGACGCCCGGAGAACGCACAGTTTTTCGGGAGATCGCCCAAGCCATGCGCATGGCCGGACAGCAGGAGAACGACATGGGCTTCATGCGTCTGGACCGCGACCTGAACCGGCGCATCGCCGATAGTTGCCGCAACCGCTACGCCCGCCGGGCGATGGGTTTGCTGCACGGCCTTTCGCGCCGCTTCTGGTATGTGCACTACAAAGAGGTTCTAGACCTGCCGCTCTGCGCACGTCTGCACGCCGAGCAAGCAGATACCATTGCCGACGGCGGTACGGCAGCAGCGCTCGCCGCAACCGACACACTGCTGGACTACATCGAGTCCTTCACCCGCGCTTCCTTGGACGTGCCGCGTCGCGATACCTAAGGAAATCGCCCTAACCCATTGCCAAGATCATGTTGCGGACGACGGGATAGATCTCGCGGTTCCAGCGCTTACCGGCGAAGGTGCCGTAGTGGCCGACGTTGGCCTGCAGATGGTGGCGCTTTAGGTGCGGGTGCAGGCGGTCGCAGAGATCGTGGGCAGCAGCCGTCTGACCCAAGGAGCAGATGTCGTCGCGCCCGCCCTCGACGGTCAGCAAGGCCGTGCGCCGGATGGCGCTGGGGGAGATCGCGCGGCCCTTGTAGGTGAAGTTGCCCTTGGCCAAGTCGGCGCGCTGGAAGATCCGCTCTATGGTCTCCAGATAAAATTCTTCCGTCAGATCCAGGACGGCGAAGTACTCGTCGTAGAAGTCCTTGATTTTTTTCGCCTCTTTCTCCTCGCCTGCGGCCAGGTGACGGAACAACTTGCGGTGCTGGTCGCGGTGGCGGTCCATGTTCATCGACATGAAGGCGGAGAGTTGCACGAAGCCCGGATAGACTAAGCGGCCGGCGCCTTGATAGCGGCTTGGCACCTTAGTGATGACATTGTCCTTGAACCAGGCGATCGAGCGCTCGTTGGCGAGCTTGTTCACAACCGTGGGACTCTCGCGGGTGTCGATCGGCCCGGACATCAAGGTCATGGAACGTGGCGTCGCCGAATGGCGTTCCTCCGACATGATGGCGACCGCGGCCAGCGCCTGCACGCAGGATTGGCAAACGGCGAGCAGGTGCACCTCGTCGCCGATCGTCTCAAGGAAGGTGATGAGATACTCAATGTACTCATCGACGCCGAAGCGACCGGCCTCCAAGGGCACGTCGCGGGCGTTGGTCCAGTCGGTGAGATAGACCTCGTGATCGTGCAGCAGGGTTTGAACGGTGCTGCGCAGCAGGGTCGAGAAGTGCCCTGACAACGGCGCCGTTACCAGGATGCGCGGCTGATCTGTGGAATCTTCCTTGGCGAAGCGCAGCAGCTTGCCGAAGGGCAAGTCCAGGGCGATCTCCTCCGTCACCTGTTGCAGGCCGCGATCTGTCTGGATCGGTTCTAGGTCGAAGGCCGGCCGGCTGTGGGTGAGCTGGAACCGCGATAGCATCTCCAGAAAGGCCCGGCGATGACGCCGCGGTGTGTCGAGCCAGTCCCAGAATGCGAAGGCATCCAAGTAGACCAGACAATGGGCGGCGGTTCTTATGGGGGATAAAAAATCGTCGTGTACTTGGTAACTCTGGTAGAGCAAGTTTGCCCCTCCGTCATTGCTCTGCTGCAGCGCAAAGAACACTAGTGCAAAAGCGCCCGCGATGCGACACCCTTATTGCATTACAACATTACGAGGCTCGGAAGCCATGGCGCCCGCAACCTTGACGATCTCATCGAAGAACTATTCCTCATGGTCTCTGCGCGGCTGGCTGCTCTGCCGCATGGCCGGGCTAGCCTTCGAGGAGCAGCGCGTGAGTATCGAGGATCCTGAGCACCGGCAGGAGCTTTTGCTGCTCTCGCCATCGGTTCTGGTGCCCCGGCTGGAGCATGGTAAGGTGATCGTATGGGACACCTTGGCGATCGCCAGCTATCTGGCGGAGATCGCCCCCGATTCTGGTCTGCTGCCCAAGGACCAAGCGATGCGGGCGCATTGTCGCGCGGTTTCAGGAGAGATGCATTCGGGTTTCTACAACCTGCGCTCGGCTCTGCCGATGAACCTGCGCATCCAACACAAGAGCTTCAAGATCTTCTCCGGGGCACGTCCAGATGTCGCACGGATCGCCGCCATCTGGACGGACTGCCTGAAGAGCTACGGCGGTCCTTTTCTCTTCGGACAACCGACCATGGCCGATGCCATGTATGCGCCGGCCTGCACGCGCTTTCGCACCTATGCAGTCGATCTGGACCCGCTCTCAGAGGCCTATTGCGAGCGCATCATGACTTGGCCGTTGATGGTCGAGTGGATTGAAGCCGCGCAGGCCGAGCCCGAAGAACTTGAGGAACTGGAGGTCGAGTTCTGAGAGCCCGTTCGAAAATGGACCAATTGGGCCACTCTAAGGGCAGCGCCTGATAGCCTAGCGGATCAGAGGACAAGGTGCCGACAGTGAAGATGGACAGGCGTCGGCGTCTGCCCGACTTCACGTTGATCTATGGACTTGGTCGGTCATGGCACAATTGGCCATGTTGCCGCTTCACCTCTTGCAAGAGGAGGATGCCTTTCTTCTCGATCTCGTTCGGCATAGCCGGGCTACCGTTGACCCTGCGACGGATGGCCAATCCTTGCACGACGTTACCCTGCTGCCAGAGACTGGCAATCGGCCAATGCGCCGCTACGTCGGTCGTGACTTCGTCGATGAAAGCTAACTCGTCTCGGACCTGACTGGGGAGCCGATATGCGCCCAGGAAAAGCGACTACTTATAATGCCCGAAATTCCGTTAGACGCAACAAGCGGAAGACACAGGCCTTGCAGCTACGCCACCTGCTTCTTGCTCGTCAAATTACGGAACGATGAGGCGCTCGCACGCCCCACCGGACCGATTTGAGTACCGTTAGGCCGCGCGGAAAAAGGCGCGGTTACGGTTGGCAGCCGCCAGACGCTGATCGACCTCGAGACCTTCGATATCTTTGCGCGATACGCCGATATCGGCTAGGAGGCGGTCGTTCAGACGCTGCAACTTGTCCACGGCCTTGAAGTTCCTGCCGACAACTTGGTCAACCTGGTTCAATGAGCCATGATGGTCTTGCTGAAAGCTGGCTTCCCTCTTCTCCAAGACGGCCGAAACCGTCTCTACGAGGGTGCCCGGCTCCAGGCCGATGTCGCGCAGGGCCGCATCGTCCAGTGCGGATAGCTGGTCAAGGGTGACACGGCGGGCACGTGCACGGCGCAGCATGGCAAAGAGCTTGGAGACCGGTCCATTAGCCGTTTCTGGCCGATGGGCTCTACGGGTCTGCAACGCCTCAACCGCGAAAGAACGCATGCTCTTGGGCGTGGAGGCCGTGCTCAGCAGCAGGTCCGACTGGGTGAAGCCGTTCATCTCTAGATACTCCTTAACAACTGCTCGGTCCTTGGCCGAGGCGGGTGGGAGCGGCCGGGCCGGCCGCCGTTCGAGAAAGCCATGTAGTGGATGGAAATTCGGTGGAGAAGTGGCTTGAAGACACCGCTGAAATGCAATGGCAACATAGCTCTAAGCCCCTATAACTTAAGGCTTGCTTCGGTCTATCGCAGAACGCTAGCGTCGTCGCTATGACGCAGGCTTCCTCCGCCTTTCGGACAAGGCTTCAAGACCTGCGCGCGACCCTGCGCGCGGCCGAAGTCGACGGCTTTCTAGTGCCGCGCGGCGATGAGTATCGCGGCGAGTACGTGCCGCCGAGCGCAGAACGGCTACGCTGGCTAACAGGTTTTTCCGGCTCGGCAGGCCAAGCTGTGATTCTTTCCGATCGCGCGGCACTGTTTGTCGACGGGCGTTATACATTGCAGGCAGCCGAAGAAACCCAGGAAGATCTCTACGAGGTACTGCAAATACCAGAAGAAAAATCTGAGTATTACATAAAACAACACTTAAGACAGGGGCAAACACTGGGCTTCGATCCCTGGCTTCACAGTCTGGCGGAGCGGCGCCGGCTGGCGGCGCTTTGCCAGACATGCGGTCTCACCTTGGCGCCGATGGCGCCCAATCCCTTGGACCAGATCTGGTCGGATCGTCCGGCGCCTCCCCTTGTGGCTGCGCGGCCACACCCGCTCGCCTTCGCCGGCGAGACCAGCCTGTCCAAGCGCAAGCGCCTGGCAGAGGATTTAGCTGAGCGACGAATTGATGCATTAATCTTGAGTCTTCCGGACTCGATCGCCTGGCTCTTGAACCTGCGCGGTGGAGATATCGCGCGAACCCCCTTCGTCCTTTCTTTTGCAATCCTCAAAGCCGACGGCAGGGTCTCCTGGTTCGTGGCGCCGGAGAAAGTGACGCCCAAGGTAAGGCAGAGCTTGGATCCGGGCGTCGCCATCGAGACACCGACCGCCTTCGCTGCAGTCTTGGCTGCGCTCAGCGCGCGGACCGTCTTGATCGATCCGGCAAGCATCCCGGCTTGGGTGGCCGAGCGACTGGAGTTGGCTGGCGCCAGCTTGGTGGAGGGCGAAGACCCCTGCCAAGCGGCCAAGGCCGTCAAGAACGAAACCGAACGGCAAGGCACCCGCAGTGCCCATCGGCGCGACGGGCGGGCTTTGACCCGCTTCCTTGCCTGGTTCTCGCGCGAGATCCGCAAAGGGGCCGTCAGCGAACTCGCGGCCTCCAATCATCTCGAGAGCCTGCGCCGGGAGAACAAGCACTTCATGGATCTCTCCTTCGACACCATCGCCGGCTCAGGCCCGCATGGGGCGGTGGTGCACTATCGGGTGACGCCGGAGAGCGACCGGGCCATGCGGTCCAGCGAACTGATGGTTTTGGATTCAGGCGGCCAGTACCTGGACGGCACGACAGACGTCACCCGCACTCTCTTGGTCGGATCCGTCGGCAGCGAGGAACGCGACCGCTACACCCGGGTCCTGAAGGGCCACATCGCGCTGGCCACAGTACGCTTTCCAGAGGGGACCAGCGGTGCGCAGTTGGACAGCCTTGCCCGTCGGCCCTTGTGGGAGGCCGGCCTGGACTACGACCACGGCACCGGACATGGGGTCGGTAGCTACCTCTCGGTCCACGAAGGACCGCAACGCATCTCCAAGCATCCCAACAGCGTTGCCCTCCAGCCCGGTATGATCCTTTCCAATGAGCCCGGCTACTACAAGGAGGGCGCCTACGGCATCCGCATCGAGAACCTCGTGCTTGTGGTCGAAAGCCCGCCTCGGCCCGGACAGGAACGGCCCATGCTGGCTTTCGAGACTCTGACCCTTGCCCCGCTGGAGCGCCACCTGATCGCGCCGCAGCTACTCACGCAAGAAGAGATCGCTTGGGTCGATGCCTACCACGCCCGGGTGCTGGCGGAACTGGCTCCGGATCTGGATGGCGAAGACCGGAGATTTCTCGAAGAAGCCTGCGCCCCCCTTAAGGCCTAGCCCCTTCCTCCACTGCGGAGGAACCCGCAGAGGTTTGCATGACAGCCGCGCCTTGTGGCCCGGGCGCTGCCCCGCGGCAGACTGGGCTTGCTGCGGGCGCGCAGGCCGTGGCTACAGATCATGCGGGATCTCTTATTGGTGACCGCAACGGTCTGCAATTTCACCGCGCGGCTTCCTGCCGCTGGCGACCAATGCCGCGATCTTCTACACCGCGCCGTCGATGATCTGAGTCCTCTCAATGCTGCTTTGGGCAAGTAAGGTGGGGTAGCGGTGCTGGACCGCGATCTCCTCCGATTTTCGGACCGACCACACGGTCGCCGCTAGGAGTCTAGGGAAAGCGCTGACGATAGCAGCGGGTCATGCATTGCGGTGTCGAAAATCCCCCGGCCATCGCGATCTCCAGTATTGAGAAGTCAGTTTGCGTTACCACCCCGCGCGCCCGGTCGAGCCACCTGTCGAGGTAGAAGCGCACCGGCGAGATCCCGGTGTATTCCTGAAACAGCCGATGCAGTTGGCGTTGCGAGAGACCGACCTCGTTGGCGATGGCCCTCATGGTCAGAAACTCCTCCAGCGAGGACTCCATGATTTGGCCGGCCTGATGTAAACGTTCCGGCAAGATGTAACCCATCAACCCTTGCCGCGAGGGAATCTGGCTCTCGCCCGCGCCGCGCAAGCCCCCGTAGGCCAGCAAGAAGACCCCATTGTCGAGTGTCGGCCAGGGGGCGGTGCCTTGCCCAGCCTGACGGCGCAGCTAGGCGAACAGTGCCTTGTCGCGAAAAGTCTCTGGCACCCAAGAGGTGCAGAGGAAGACAAGATCGAAGTTGATCTCCGCTGCCTAGGCCAGCGGCAGGACTGATAAGCTGGTACCGTTGCTGGTGGGTACCGCGACGGAACTGCCCGCCGGCCCCAGACTAGCAGGGTCTAGATGTAGATAGGCTGCGTCGGCCGTAGGATCGCGCAGATAGTTGGCGACGCGCAAGGCGTCGATCGTCGCGATCGTGACCAGAGCATCGAAATTCGATAAGGCTAGAAGAGCGATCCGAGCACGCTCTCCAAGCGTCGGGAATGCGAACAAGCGCATCAATGTGACCGACTCTCTTTACACGTTTTCTTAACGCCCGCCGACAAAAAACCTTGCTATTCGAGGCGAACAGGCGCGAACTTGTCTGCTGTTTCCGGCGGACAGCCCTTCACTGGCCTTTTGACTGGCCTTCCAATAAGAGGGGACCAGAGCGGGACGACAGATAACACACGAGAGTATCCGGGAGATCGACATGTTCAGAGGAAAGCTTATCGCCGCTGCCTTGACCCTACCTTTCGCGCTGACCTCGGCACAGGCGGTCGAGATGGGCGATAAGGACGAACCGATCAAGCTGGCGATCAACGAGTGGACCGGCCAGCACATCGCTACCCATATTGCCGGCGAGACACTAAAGCGGGCCGGTTACGATGTGGAGTACGTGACCGCCGGCTACGACGCGCAGTTCACCGCCATAGCCGACGGTGAGATACACGGGACCATGGAGGTTTGGAGCAGTAATGCCCCCGACCTCTGGATCAAGATGGCGGAGGCTGGCAAGGTCGAGGACATTGGTCCCACCGGGATCGAGGCGCGCGAAGGCTTTCTCTATCCGGTTCATGTCAAGGAGATGTGCCCAGGTCTGCCCGATTGGGAGGCGCTGAAGGCCTGCGCGCCGCTCTTCGCCACCGCCGAAACCTTGCCGCAGGGCCGTCTGGTCGACTATCCCGCCGACTGGGGCACGCCGGGCGCCGACCGCCTGACCGGACTGAAACTGCCCTACCGCGCCGTTCCGGCCGGCAGCGAGGGAGCGCTCATCTCCGAGCTTAAGGCCTCGGTCGCCAAGAAGAGCCCGCTGCTGATGGTCTTCTGGCAGCCGCATTGGGCGCTGTCGGAGTACGAGACCGAGTGGGTGAACCTGCCGAAGGCGGAAGACGGCTGCTTCAGCGATCCGGCCTGGGGGGTGAACCCGGACGGCCTGAACGACTGCGACTTCTCCGAGGCGCGCGTCTTCAAGGTAGTCTGGAAGGGCTTCGACGAGAAGTGGCCGGCCGCCTACGAGATCCTGCAGAACATCTCGATCCCGACCGCCGACCAGCAGGCCATGATGGGCCAGATCGACCAGGAAGGCACGGATCTGGAAGAGGTGGTCGCCAAGTGGATGGATGACCACCCGGATACTTGGCAAGCTTGGATCGCCCCCGCGCAGTAGGCGGAGCAGTGCAAGATCCTCCGACTGGGTCCCGCCCCCCTCCCACTTCGGATGGGGGCGGTTGCGCTTTATCGAGGGGCTAAGGTTCGTCGCCGCGCGAAAGGTCAAGTAAAGAACGGTCGAGGCCCGGGTCTTGCGAACGCCCGCGACGCCAGCCGTCGGAAAGACGAGGCTTATGGCTGATAGCGGAGACATCACGCTTGCTTGCGCGCAACTCTGGAAGGTTTTCGGCGAAGGCGACCTCGCTGGGGGCCTGGGTGCTAGCGGAGCAGAGGCCGCAGCCCTGGCCGACAGCCTAAGGGCCGAGGGCCACATCGTCGGCTGCTGCGACATCGATATCGAGATCAAGCGCGGCGAGTTCTTCGTGCTGATGGGCCTCTCTGGCTCCGGCAAATCTACCCTGCTGCGCTGCCTGTCGCGGCTGACGGAGCCCACCGCAGGTCGGTTGACTCTAGATGGAGAAGATTTCCTGAACGCCGGCCCCAAGGCTCTGATGGACATCCGTCGGCGCAAGATGGGGATGGTATTTCAGCACTTCGGCCTCTTCCCGCACATGACGGTCCTGGACAACGTTGCCTTCCCCTTGAAGGTGCAGGGCGTCGGCAACGGTGAGCGAGAAAACCGCGCCCGCCAGATGGTGAGCTTGGTTGGCCTGGAGGGACGCGAAGCCGCCTATCCGCACCAGCTCTCCGGCGGTCAGAAGCAGCGCGTCGGCATTGCCCGCTCGCTCGCTGTCGATCCGGAGATCTGGTTCCTGGACGAGCCCTTCAGTGCGCTCGACCCGCTGATCCGCTGGCAGATGCAGTCGGAGCTGTTGCGTCTGCAGAATCTCTTCCACAAGACCGTCGTCTTTGTCACCCACGACTTCATTGAGGCCGTCCGGCTGGCCGACCGCATTGCCATCATGAAGGACGGTCGCGTGGTCCAGATCGGCACCCCGGAGGACATCGTCCTCAACCCAGCCGATGCCTATGTCTCCGAGTTCGTCAAGGAGGCGCCGCGCACCAAGATCATCAAGGTCTCGCAGTTGATGGAACCGGTCGAAGGAGACGACGCGGCGGAGCAGGGGCTCGACCCCGGGATGACCCTGGAGGACGCGCTGACCTGGAGCGCTGAGCGCGGCGGCACCCTGTCGGTGACCGACACGGCCGGTAGGACCATCGGCAGAATCGTGCCGGAGCGTCTCTCGGCAGCGCTCAGCGGGGCTAGGCTTGACTAGTGCAGAGTTAACCCGCCGCATCGGCTTTGCCACGGCACCGCCGGCTGCCCTGGCGTGGCTCTGTGTCCTGATCTTCGCCGGCGTCGTCACCTTCGCCAAGACGTCACTACCCTGGCTGCAGATCTATCCCGCCAGCGGCGTCATCCCGCTGGCCGACTGGGTCAACGCCGCCATCGACGCCCTTGTCTCGGTCGTGGAGCCGGTGACGCGCGGTATCGCTCTGCTGTTGGAGTGGCCGATGCTGGGTCTGCGCGATCTGCTACAGTGGACTCCTTGGCCCATCGCCCTGCTCGCGGTCGCCCTGCTGGCCTTTCATGCGGCCGGTCTGCGTCTTGCCCTGCTCTGCGGCGTCGCGCTGGTCTACATCGCCCTCGCCGGTTTCTGGCATCAGGCCATGAACACCATGGCCTTGGTCGGCATTGCGGTGCCGCTGTCGCTCACGATCGGTCTGGCGGCCGGCATCTGGGCGCAGCGCACTAAGATCGGCGCGGGGATCGTGCCGCCGACGCTCGATATGATGCAGACCATGCCGACCTTCGCCTATCTGATCCCGCTTCTGGTGCTGTTCGGCTTCGGACCGGTCGTGGGCCTGATCGCAAGCGCCATCTACGCCTGCCCGCCGATGGTGCGGAACGTGCGTCTGGGCCTGACCCGCGTGCCCTCCGAGATCGCCGAGGCTGCCCGCATCTCCGGCAGCTCTCGCTACCAGCAACTCTTCTGGGTGGAACTGCCGGCCGCCATGGCGCAGATCAAGGTCGGCATCAACCAGACCATCATGGCCGCACTCTCCATGGTCATCATCGCCTCCGTCATCGGCGGCTTCGACGACATCGGCTGGGAGGTCTTGAGCACCATGCGCAAGGCCCGCTTCGGCGAGAGCCTGCTATCGGGCGCGGTGATCGTGATCCTGGCCGTGGTGATGGATCGCATCTCCGCCGCCTATGCCGGACGCGGCCGCGCGCAAGTCGGCACCACCGCGAAAAGCTGGCAGCTCTCGCCCTGGACTTGGGCCACTGCCGGACTGGTCGCGTTCTGCCTGCTGCTGAAGGCCCTGGGCCTGGATCTGGCTATAGACGGGCCGGCCTGGGCACATGAATTTGCCGCTTGGATCAATACGCAGCTGGATGGCTTCGTCGCCAGTTCCGGCCAGCTGCTGACCGACCTGAAGAACGCCGCCTTCTATTACTATCTGCTGCCGATCCGCATCGGTTTTTCGCAGGCGATTCTGCCTTTCACCTGGGGTTTTACCTTCACTGCAGAGATGCAATGGGGCTATTGGATTGCGCTGGTGCTGCTGACCGGTCTCTTGATCCTTCGCGGGCGCTGGCGCTCCGGCGGCGCACTAATGGTTGCCGGCTACCTACTGTTCTTCGGCCTGACGGCCCTGCCTTGGGCGGTTTTTTTCGCTTGGGCACTGCTGCTGGCCTGGCAGCTAGGCGGATGCAGGCTGCTGCTCTTCGTCGGCGGCGCGCTGGCCTTTATCCTGGTGACTGGCATGTGGGAGCGGGCGATGCTATCGCTCTATCTCTGCGGCGCAGCGGTGGCGATGTCCTTCGTCCTGGGCGCCAGCCTGGGGGTCTGGGCGGCGGCCAGCGGCCGCGTCTCGGCGGTCCTCAGGCCGATTGCCGACACCTTCCAGACCATCCCGCTCTTCGTCTTCCTGATCCCGGTCTTGATGTTCTTCCAGGTGGGTGAGTTCACCGCCCTCCTGGCGATCATCGCCTATGCCTTCGTCCCGGCCCTGCGCTACACCGAGAACGGCCTGCGTCAGGTCTCCCCGCAGTTGATCGAGGTCGCGGTCGAGCAGGGCTGCACCAAATCGCAGATCTTCTGGCAGGTGAAGCTGCCGCTGGCCATGCCGGCGATCCTGGTCGGGCTCAATCAGACCATCCTCTACGGCTTTGCCATGCTGGTGATCGCCGCCTTGGTCGGCACCACCGGCTTAGGCCAGCAGATCTTCCTGGCCTTGGGTGCCGCCGACACCGGTCTGGGCCTGACGGCCGGCCTCTCGATGGCGCTGCTGGCCATGATTGCCGACCGCATGCTTCAAGCCATCGCCCGGCAACGCTTCGAAGGCATGCAGTAGAGGGCTCTTTGAGAATAGGCCGGTTGGCCCATTCCTGTATCGGCGCTGTGCACTCTCAACCCAGCTCCGGCAAGCCCTTGTCGATTTTTTACTGCGCTGTCGGAATCCTGCTGGACGCGGGCACCCTTTGGATCGATAGTCACTCCTGTCGCAAGGTCCCATCCGGGACCGATCCTGGACGGAGAGGAAACAGAGATGACCGCGATGTTATCGGCAGAGGAGTTTGCCCGGCTCACGGCCCGTTACGATCCCGACCCCGGGCGTTCCCACTCCCTGGGCGCCCACAGCTATATCGACCCGCGCTATCTGGAGATCGAGCGCGAGGCGATCTTCTATCGTACCTGGCAGTGGGTCTGCCACATCGAGCGCCTGCGCGAACCCGGCGACTATGTCGTGACCGAGGTGCAGGGCCGCTCCATTGCTGTGGTGCACGACCGCAACGGTGTTCTCCGCGCCTTCTACAACGTCTGCAAGCACCGCGCGCACCATCTGTTGAGCGGTCACGGCCGCACCAACGTCATTCTCTGCCCCTACCATGCCTGGAGCTACGATCTAGAGGGCCGCCTTCGCGCCGCCCCCAACACCGGGCAGCTGGAAAACTTCGACAAGCGGGAGATCTGCCTGGAGAGCGTCCAGGTCGAGGCCTTCTGCGGTTTCGTCTACGTGAACCTGGATCCCAAGGCTCCTAGCCTGGCCGGACAGTCCGGCGACCTGGCCAAGGAGATTATGGCCTTCGCCCCGGACGTCGAGCAGTTAACCCTGGCCCGGCGTCTGACCTTCCGCATGCAGTCCAACTGGAAGAACGTCATCGACAACTTTCTGGAGTGCTACCACTGCCCCCATGCCCACAAGGACCTCTGCAGCCTGGTGGATATGGACAGCTATAAGGTCACTACGCACGGGATCTATTCCAGCCAAATGGCCAAGGCCAACAAGCAGCCAAACTCCGCCTATTCGATCGAGGGGGCGACGGTGGACGATCTCGCCGTCTGGTGGCTATGGCCCAACACCTGCCTGCTGCGCTATCCGGGCCGCGGCAACTTCCAGGTCATGCACATCGCCCCGATCTCGGCCGACTGCACCTACGAGACCTACGACTTCTACTTCGAGACGGCTGTGGCCACGCCGCAGGAGGAAGAGACCATCGCCTACGTGCGCGACGTCTTGCAGAAGGAAGACATCGACCTGGTGGAGAGCGTGCAGCGCGGTATGGCCACGCCAGCTTTCGAGAGCGGGCGTATCGTCAACAACCCCTCCGGCTCCGGCAAGAGCGAGCATGGCGTGCACCATTTCCACGGTTTGATGATCGACGCTTACCGCCGTGCCCTCGCTTAGCAGCAAGGTCGCGGTTGTTACCGGCGGGCGCGGCGGCATCGGCCAAGCGATCTGCGCGCGCTTCGCTAGGGAGGGCGCGCGGGTCTTCGCCGCGGACTTGGGCCAAGGCAGCGCCCCGCTGCCTGAGGGCGTGACCTTTCAGACGCTCGACGTGACCGATGAAGCCAGCGTTGCCGGCTTGGGCGCGGCGGTCGAGGCAGAGGCCGGCAAGCTCGACATCCTGGTGAACGCGGCCGGCATCGCAATCGAGAAGACCGTCGAAGAGACCAGCCTAGCCGACTGGAATAAGATTTTCGCGGTCAACGTCACCGGCACCTTCCTGGTCTCCAAGATCGGTCTGCCGCTGCTACGCAAGGCGGGCGGCGGCTCAATCGTCAACTTCGGCTCCTACGACGGTTTCATCGCCGATCCGGGACTGGCCGCCTACTGCGCGACCAAGGGGGCGGTGCATGCACTAACCCGTGCGATGGCCTGCGATCACGGCCCACAGGGCATTCGGGTCAATGCCGTCTGCCCCGGCTTCATCGACACCCCCATGTTGCAGAGCTTCTTCCGCGATGCCGGCAACATCGAGAGCCTGAAGCAGCAGGTGCGCGACATCCATCCCATGCGCCGCTACGGCACGCCGGACGACGTCGCCGGCCTGGTCGCCTGGCTGGCCAGCGACGAGGCGGTCTATGCCAGCGGGCAGCTCTGGGTGCTCGATGGCGGCCTAACCGCCCAGGTCCAGCAGATGAGGCTTTAGGACATGAGCGGACGTTTAGCGGGCAAGCGCGCGGTGATCACCGGCGGCAGCCGCGGCATCGGACGTGCCGTGGTTGAGCGCTTCCTCGAGGAAGGCGCCTCGGTCGTCACCTGCGGCCGCGGTGCCAGGCCGGCCGATCTGCCGGACGCAGTGGGCTATCGCAGTCTCAGCATCGCCGATCCGCAGCAGGTGGCCGACCTCGCCGCTTGGGCGCTGGACCGGCTGGGCGGCGTCGATGTCTTGATGAACAACGCCGGCATCCAGCTGGAGAAGCGTCTAACCGAGAGCAGCGACGAAGATTGGGACAGCCTGATGGGCGTCAATGCCAAGGGCGTCTTCGTCTGCTGCCGCGCCTTCATTCCCATCATGGCGGCGGACGGCGGCGGCAGCATTGTCAACGTCGGCTCGACCTCCGCCCTGGTAGCCGATGGCACCTTGGCGCTCTACAACGCCTCCAAGGCCTTTGTGCACGGTCTCACCCGCTCGATCGCCGCCGACCACGGTGCCGAGGGCATCCGCTGCAACGCCATTGCCCCCGGCTGGATCATGACCGAAATGGCCGACAGCGCTTTCGACCTGGCTCAAGACCCCGGGGCGGCCAAGCGCGACGCCCTGCGCCGACACCCTGTCGGCCGCTTCGGCGAAGGCCGCGATATTGCCGCCATGGCCCTTTGGCTCGCCTCTGACGAATCGGCCTTCGCCAGCGGTCAGATCTACGTCGTCGACGGCGGTCTGCTTTCTGTCTCGCCGCTACAGCCGGGGTTCTTTTAGGGCCGGAGTTCTTTTAGGGGAAGTGGGCCAGCCTCCTGCATTCCATCTCGATGCGGCCGGCGCCGAATAAGCCCGAACGGCGGAAGTTCTAGCGGTCCGTTCCAACCGTCACCTGCTTCGGCTCGTCGTTCGACGAGGCGAGGCGCAGCGGCACGTCGTCGGAGAGGCGGGCGAAGAGTAAATGATCCGCCCACTGCCCGTCGATCCGCAGATAGGACCGGGCCAGGCCCTCTTCGCGAAAGCCCAAGCGGCGCAGCAGGCGCTGGCTGGGCTGGTTGCCGGGTAGGCAGGCTGCCTCCAAGCGGTGCAGGCCCAGATCGCGGAAGGCGAAGCGTGCCACCAGTTCCAGCGCCTCGGTCATGTAGCCTTGGCGGGCATAGGGCTCGCCGATCCAATAGCCTAGAGTGCCCATCTGCGCGACGCCGCGGCGGATGTGCGTCAGGGTGATCGCGCCCATCAAGGCCTCGTCCTCGCGCCGGAAGATGTGCAGGGTGTAGCCGTGACCGCCACGGCCCTCGGTATCGGAGATCTTCAGACGCTGGCGATAGGCGCCGCGGGTCAGCGCATCGGCCGGCCAGATCGGCTCCCAAGGTGTCAGGAAATGGCGGCTGGTCGCGCGCAGACGCGACCACTGGCGCCAGTCCTTGCTCCGCATGGGCCGCAGCGTGACGCGCGCGCCCTCCAGCTTCAGCTGCCGCAGGAACCCGGTGCGAAAGGGAGGAAGACGCATCGCCACACCTACTTCAAACGCCCGGCAAGCTGATCGTAGCTCGGCAAGCGAACCGGCGGTCCCATCACGGCCAAGGCCGGCCGCTGCCGGAGCAGCCTGGCGGTCAGACGCGCAATGTCCTCCGGTTCCACGGCTTCTAGCTTAGCCAGAAAAGCGGGTAAGTCCAAAGCCTTACGGTGTACCAGATAGTGATTGGCCATGGCTTCTGCCCGGGAAACGCTGCTTTCGCGGCTCATCAAGACGGCGGCCTTGGCCTGCGCCTTGGCCCGATCCAGTTCGCCGACGCCGACGCCGTCGGCCAAGCCGCGCAGCTCGTCGATCATGAGCGCCAGGGTCTGGGCCGCCGTTTCCTCGCCGGTGCCGGCATAGAGCGTCAGTAGCCCGCTGTCTTCGAAGTGCGAGAAGAAGGAATAGACTGAATAGACCAGACCCCGCTTCTCGCGGATCTCCTGGAACAGCCGGGATGACATGCCGCCGCCCAGGATGCTGGCCAGCAGGCCGGCTGCGACGTAGTCGGGATCGCGCAGCGGGACGCCGGGAAGGCCGAGCGCCAAGTTCACCTGTTCCAGCGGTCGCTCAATGCGGATCTCGCCACCGCTATAGGCAGCCGCTTGGCCGCTCGGCTGTGCAGGCTTGCCGACGGCACTCAGCCGTTCTTCCGCCAGGGCGACCAACGCCTGGTGCTCGACCGCGCCCGAGGCCGCTAGCAGGATGCGATCCGCGCCGTAGTGCGCGCCGACGAAGCGCTCCAGGTCGTTGCGGCCAAGGCCGGCGACGGTCCGGGCCCGGCCCAGGATCGGGCGCCCCAGCGCCTGATCCGGGAAGGCCGTCTCCTGCAAGCGGTCGAAGACGATATCGTCCGGGGTGTCTTCGGCCATGCCGATTTCCTGCAGCACCACGGCCTTCTCCCGCGCCAACTCCTCGCCGTCGAAGAGAGAATGCCGGAGGATGTCGGACAAGATATCGACGGCCAGCGGCAGGTCTTCGCCCAAGACCCGGCTGTAGAAGGCGGTCGATTCGCGCGAGGTATAGGCATTGAGTTGGCCGCCGACCGCCTCGATCTCCTCCGCAATCTGCCGGGCGTTGCGGGTCTGCGTGCCCTTGAAGGCCATGTGCTCGATCAGGTGGGCGATCCCGTTCTCCTCGGCCTCTTCGTGGCGTGCGCCGACGCTGAGCCAAAGGCCGACGGTTACACTGCCGACGCCAGCCATGGGATCGCTGGCAACGGCGATGCCGTTGTCGAGGTGAGAGATGCGGATACCGCTCGCCGTGTCCGCAGCCGTCATGCCGCCAGGCTTCCGCTTACGCGATCGCCGATGAAACCTTTCAGGCCCGCTGGATCGCTCGGCAGTATGGAATAGCGCTCCTCACGCTCGAAGAGACCGGAGAGGCGGGCCGGCAACGCCGGGCGCTGGCCGCAGGCTTTCTCCACGGCAGCGGGGAACTTGGCCGGATGGGCGGTGGACAGCACCACGGTGGCCCCGGCCCCGGCCGCCAGACGCTTGCGGGCCGCGGCAACCCCTATGGCAGTGTGGGGGTCTAGCAGATAACCGGTCTCTCCATAGGTGCGCTCGATCTCGGCCAAGGTGCCGGAATCGTTCAGGCGGGCGCCGGCGAAGCGCTCCAGGATATACGCCATGGCCTCTTCTTCGAGGGTGAAAGCGCCCTTCTCGCGGAAGCCCTGCAGCAGGGCGGCCACGCGCGCGCCATCGCGGTCCAGGGCCTCGAACAGCAGGCGCTCGAAGTTGGAGGAGATTTGAATGTCCATCGAGGGGGAGAGGGTTGGTTGCACCGCACCCAGGGACATGTGGCCGCTCTCCAGGAAGCGCGGCAGAATGTCGTTGCTGTTGGCGGCCACCACAAGCTTCCCCATCGGCAGGCCCATGTGCTGCGTCACGTAACCGGCGAAGATATTGCCGAAGTTGCCGGTCGGCACCACGAAGTCGATCTTGCGCTCCGGCGCCCCCAGTGCCAGCGCTGCATAGGCGTAGTAGACGCTCTGCGCCAGGATCCGTGCCCAGTTGATCGAGTTCACGGCCGAGAGGTGGAAGCGGTCGCGGAAGGCGTGGTCGTTGAACAGGGCCTTCACCAGGTCCTGACAGTCGTCAAAGGTGCCCTCGATTGCGATGTTATGGACATTATTGGCCTGAACCGTGGTCATCTGCCGGCGCTGCACCTCGGAGGGGCGGCCCTTGGGATGCAGGATGAAGACCTCGACCGCGCCACTGCCCTTCAGCGCCTCAATGGCGGCCGACCCGGTGTCGCCGGAGGTGGCGCCGACGACGGTCAGGCGCTCGCCGCACGCGGTCAGCACCCGCTCGAACAGCTGCCCCAAGAGCTGCATGGCCACGTCCTTGAAGGCCAGGGTGGGACCGTGGAACAGTTCCAGGAGCCAGAGGTTGGGCTGCAGTTGCACCAGCGGTGCCACGGACTTATGGGCGAATCCGGCATAGGCGACCTCCAGCGCCTCGGAAAGCTGGGCTGCGATCGGCGCACCGACGAAGGGCGCCAGCATGCGCTGGGCCAAGACGCGATAGTCCGCGCCGCCAAGGCTGCGCCAGGCCGGGGCGGAAAAGCCGGGCCATTCGACCGGCAAATAAAGACCGCCATCCTGCGCCAGGCCGGTCAGCAGAACCTCTTCGAAGGAAAGAACCGGTGCTTGCCCGCGAGTGGATTGATAGTACATTGGGAACACCTTTAAAGACGCGCAGCAATCTAGACGTTACCTTCGACTGGATAAAAGACGAATCTTAACGAGGTTACGACATGCGCGGCACAATGTCAATGTCTCCGCCTACAGGTCTCCTCCTATCCTAAAACGCCGATTTCAAGACCGTCTCGGGCGCCGCCACCGATGCCGTGCGGACCCTGCACGCTAGCCGGCCGGACACTGACGGCCGCTTTTCTTCTCTGCACTCTCTTATCTGGCGTCGGCGGGGCGCCAGAAGCGCTCAAAGACGGCGCTGGCGGCGCCTTCGCAGGAGCGCCCCCCGTTAGGCCGCCATCAAGTTGCGCAGCACGTAGGCGAGGATGCCGCCGTTCTTGTAGTAGGCGGCCTCGTCTGCGGTATCGATCCGGCAGAGCAGAGAAATCTCCTCGCTGCTGCCGTCGGCGCGGTGGATGGTGCAGGCAACGTTCATACGCGGCAAGATCTCACCGGCAATGCCAGTCAGGTCGAAGATCTCCGTACCGTTCAGCTTCAAGGTCTCGCGGGTGGTGCCTTCCTTGAACTGCAACGGCAAGACGCCCATGCCGACCAGGTTGGAGCGATGGATGCGCTCGAAGGATTCGACGATCACCGCCTTTACGCCCAGCAGCAGGGTGCCTTTGGCGGCCCAGTCGCGCGAGGAGCCAGTGCCGTACTCCTTGCCGGCTACTACCACCAGCGGCACGCCTTCGGCCTTGTAGCGCATGGCCGCGTCGTAGATCGGCAGCACGTCGCCCGAGGGCTGATGCTTGGTCACGCCGCCTTCGCTGCCCGGCACCATCTCGTTCCTGATACGGATGTTGGCGAAAGTGCCGCGCATCATGACCTCATGATTGCCGCGCCGCGAGCCGTAGGAATTGAAGTCGATGGGGCGCACCTGATGCTGGGTCAGATACGCGCCCGCCGGGCTATCGCGCTTGATGGCACCGGCGGGGGAGATGTGATCGGTGGTGATGGAATTGCCTAACAGGGCTAGGATGCGCGCCCCGGCGATGTCGCTGACCGGTTCTGGCTCCTTGCTCATGCCGGCGAAGAAGGGCGGGAAGCGCACGTAGGTGGAGCCGTCCTCGAAGCTGTAGGTCTGGCTGGGCTGTACCTGCACCGCCTGCCACTGCTTCGGCCCCAGATAGACATTGTCGTAGCGGCTCTTGTACATCGCCGGTGTCAAGGTCCGATCGATCAGGCTTTGGACCTCTCGGTTGGTCGGCCAAACGTCCCTCAGATAGACCGGGTTGCCGTTCCGGTCGGCGCCCAGCGGCGTCTCGGTCAAGTCGATCGTGGTGCTGCCGGCCAAGGCATAGGCCACCACCAGCGGCGGCGAAGCCAGGTAGTTGAGGCGGGTCAAGGGGTGCACCCGGCCTTCGAAGTTGCGGTTGCCGGACAGCACGGCGCTGACATGCAGGCCGTTCGCCTCGATGGCATCGTGGATCGGCTCAGGCAGCGGGCCGGAGTTACCGATGCAGGTCGTACAACCGTAGCCGACCAAATCGAAGCCCAAGGCATTCAAGTCTTCCTGCAGGCCGGCCGCCTCCAGATAATCGGTCACTACTTGAGATCCGGGCGCCAACGAGGTTTTGACCCAAGGCTTTACGGTCAGGCCCTTGGCCCGGGCCTTGCGCGCCACCAGGCCAGCGGCGATCAGCACCGAGGGATTGGAGGTGTTGGTGCAGGAGGTAATGGCGGCAATCACCAAGTCGCCGTGGCCCAGATCGTGGTCCTGGCCGGCCACTGCAACGCGCTTGGCGGGATCGCTGACGCCGCCGGCGGTAATCGCGGCCTGCGCGTTCTCCTTCATGTCGGACAGCGCGACGCGATCCTGCGGCCGTTTCGGACCGGCAAGGCTGGGCTCGACGCAGCTCAAGTCCAGTTCCAACCTGTCGGTGAAGATAGGATCGGCGGAATTGGGCTCGCGCCACATGCCCTGCGCCTTGGCATAGGCCTCGACCAGCGCCGCCTGGGCCTCGTCGCGGCCGGTAAAGCGCAGATAGCGTAGGGTCTCGGCATCGATCGGGAAGAAGCCGCAAGTCGCACCGTACTCCGGCGCCATATTGGAAATGGTGGCGCGGTCGGCCAGCGACAAGCCGGCGAGACCGGGGCCGCAGAACTCCACAAACTTGCCGACCACACCCTTGGCCCGCAGCATCTGGGTCACGGTCAGCACCAAGTCGGTGGCCGTCGCGCCCTCTGGTAGCGCGCCGGTCAGGCGGAAGCCGACGACCTGCGGAATCAGCATGGTAACCGGCTGGCCCAGCATCGCCGCTTCGGCCTCGATGCCGCCGACGCCCCAGCCCAGGACCGCCAGCGCATTCACCATGGTGGTGTGGCTGTCGGTGCCGACCACGGTGTCGGGAAAAGCCATGGTCTTACCGTCGATCTTCTCGGTCCAGACCGACTTGGCCAGATGCTCAATGTTTACTTGGTGGCAGATTCCGGTACCCGGCGGCACCACATGGAAGTTGTCCAGAGAATTCTGCCCCCAGCGCAGGAAGGCGTAGCGCTCGCCGTTACGCGCGAACTCGCGCTCGACGTTAGCGTCGAAGGCCTTGGGCGTGCCGAACTCGTCGACCATGACAGAGTGATCGATGACCAGGTCGACGTGGGAGAGCGGATTGATCCTCTCCGGATCTCCGCCCAGCTCCTGCATCGCCGCGCGCATGGCCGCCAAATCGACCACGGCCGGAACGCCGGTGAAGTCCTGCATCAGCACGCGGGCAGGACGGTAGGCGATCTCGCGATTGGCACTCTGTTCCTTGAGCCAGGCGCCGAGGACCTTGATGTCCTCGACCGTGACGCTGCTGCCGTCCTCGAAACGCAGCAAGTTCTCCAGCAGAACCTTCAGGCTGAAGGGCAAGCGGGAGAGGTCGCCGAGGGTCTCTGCCGCGGCTGGGATGGAATAGTAATCGTAGCTTTGGCCCGCTGCTGTCAGTGTGCGGCGCGTGCCGAGCGTGTCTTGACCGGGGGACATCGATTCCTCACTCTTGAGTTGAGACTTGAGACTAGCTTGGCGATGTGATGCTGAAAAGCGCCGCCAAGCGGTAGCAGCCAAGACCCGCGGTCAAGCAGACAAAGTGCCTCGCGACGTGCTCTCGATGTCTTCGACCGTAGAATTAATGGGGATTGGCGGCCCTGCCAACCCCGCGCCTGAAGGCGAACCCCAGACAACCGCATCATGCCTCATAGCCCAAGGCCGCCATCTCCGCCTTGCAACTGGCCTCGATGCGCGCGATCTGCTCGGCGGTGAGGTACTTCCGAAAGTCTCCCGTTTGTCCATTACGCACAATCTTGATTTTGCTCGATTTTCCGCTTGCTTTGGCTTGTTTGAGGGTGGTGGCGAAGGACTGCTTTTCTATGGCGGCATGTAAGGCCGTCTCGGATCGTGAAATCCCCCAAGCAAGCATGATGCGCTGGAGTTCGCGCAGTGGGTCGTCGAGCAGATCCTCGTAGCGGACGGTCAAGGTCTTCCCCTCCAGGTAGGGGCGGACCCACTGGGCCCAGGGCCTTTTACAGTTGTTGATGCCGCCGTCGCAGACCGTGCGCACCATGGCTTCGAAGCAGTTCACATCTGTGCCGTAGAACTGGTTGTATTCATCGACAGTGAAAAACAAGGCGCCCGACACCGCCACATCCCGCGGGTCCCTGACGATATGGAGAACGCTTACCCGCGGGTGTACCTCGCGTATCCATAAATATTCATGGTGCGACTTCCAGACGGCGAAGTCCGAGACCCGGTCCAAGCCCTCAGTCGTTATGTCTCGCTTACCCCGGTACAGCCTCCTACCCAGATATCCGCGCGAGGGGCAGCCAATGGCCTCGGCGACCAGACGGGTGCACCAAGTGTTGCCGCTCTTGGGATAGCCGGAGACGATGATGAACTTTGTTGCGGTCTTTGTCATGGGTGGGAGGCTTGTCGTAACCTGCATATCATGTTCGTATTTCCCAAGTAGGTGTCGTTGGGAAGCGGGATGCTGTCCGGACCGGGATTGCCCGGATATAAGGATCGCTGGAACGGAGCGAACGTGCCACGATAAGGCCCCGGCGGGCAAGACACGAGCAGCTGTCGATCTGTTGGAAAGGTTTCGGGCTCCGATACGGCAGCACGCAACCGGTCCCAGCTCAAGGCAAAGACAGTAGCCCGATGCGGCGGACCTGGCCGTCGTAGGTTGGGATCGAGAGGGCGAAGGGATCGCTCCGGCTTGTTTTTCCAGGATCCCGATGGCCATGGCCTCCCCCATGCGCAGGCTGTCGTAACAGTCGCTGAAATTGCACTCCAGCCATGTTTCGGCCGACGGAGATGTTGGCCGACAGCTTGTTGAGTTCATTCTCCAGGGTCAGGAAGTCCTTGCATTCGACTTCGATCAGTTTTGTGCCCTTGCCCTTAGACGGGCCCTTGGACGGATCGTGGCAATCGAGGTCGGAGGCGAGGGAGGCCGGCTTGTCGCTTGCTGCGTAGTGTTTGAATCTTGGGGTACCCTGCTCCGGACGGGCGAAGATCGTTGAGGTGTCGAAGAAGGCCTTCAACATGGTGACGCAGGCGTCGACGACCGTCGCATGGCCGGCGTCGTAGGCCGGATGCATCGGCGCGCCCTCGACATGAGTTTTGCTCGTACTCAAGGCGGCCTGCCAGCGCTTTCGGCCTGAGGCGGAGATGGTTGTTGAATTTCTGATAGCGCACGGCCTTCAGCGCACGGGTTGCTGCTTCCGTCGCCAGGGTGAGGATGTGAGGGCCGCCTGCATTTCTCCGCGCACCCTTCAAGGTGCCTTGACCGAACAAGGCACCGAACCCAGGATCGAAGCGGATGTCCATTGCAGGAGTGCACATTGCCAAGAAAAGACTTCGGCAGGCGGTTTTGCGTAGTAGAGGCGCCGCCGACGCGCGCACGGCGCCAGGCCAGCCAGGCGAGGCCGAGGCCCAGAGAGACCATGCCGGTGTGGCGGCAGATACGGCAGGCAAGGAACTGCCCCCCAGGGAAGCTCGGAAAGATACTCACAAGATACTCATCGGCGGGCTTGGTCCCGAGCCGCCCGGCGGTGAATTGAAATCACCATCCAAAAGGCCAGGACGCTTCCAGCCAACGGTCCTAGAATCACGCAAACTACGATGCCTGCCGTCGTCTTCCAAGGATGTCGAAGGACATAAGCAGCCAGATTGTCAAGAAGTGCGCTCATCGCCGGCCTTTGGCCCAATCGTTCCGTGCGTAGCTGTTTTGGGCCCAGCGCGGTTCGTCGCCATTCGCCCGGTGCTCGGGATAGTGACAGGTGCGTGCTGTTTTCGCAGCCTCTAACCGAACCTGATATGCCTGTTGTCTACGATCCTTGCCCATACCTCTTAACTCCACGATTTCGATTGCTCAATCTCCCAAAGGTGCTGTGTCTTCGGAAATAGCTCTACGAGCATACCATGTCCTTGGCTAGACTGCGGGTCTCGGTTAAAAAAATAATCGATCACGCATCGTGAGCGGCCATCTCTTCGCCGCCTTCCGCGCCGCGGCCGGGTCGGCGAGGAGCAGCCCCGGTAGGCCCGAGTGGCGGTATGAAGGAGACTGGCATGACGATCCAAGCGGCTTGGGACAGACTCCACGGCGAGGCGGCGCGGCTCAAGACCCTGCATCTGCGCGATCTCTTCGCCGGGGATGCGGACCGTTTCGAGACGCTGAGCTTCCGCGACACCGACCTCACCCTCGACCTCTCCAAGGAAAAGCTGGATCGCCAAGCGCTGGATGCTCTGCTCGAGCTCGCCCGCGCTGCCGGGGTCGAGAGCTTGCGCGACCGCATGGCGGCCGGGGAGGCGGTCAACTCGACCGAGGGCCGACCCGTTCTGCACATGGCCCTGCGCGGCAGCATAAAGGCGCCCGCCGGGGACGACGTCGAGGGCGTGCTGGAGCGCTTCCTCGCCTTCGCCGAGAGCGTGCGGGACGGCAGCTTCGCCGGCAGCGGCGGTGCCTTCACCGACGTGATCAACATCGGCATCGGCGGCTCCGACCTGGGTCCGGTCATGGCCGCACGCGCCCTGCGGCCGGATTGCGACGGCCCGCGGCTGCACTTCGCCGCCAACGTGGACGGCGCACACCTGGCCGACATCGCCGCCGGCCTGAATCCGGCCAGAACTCTGGTCATCGTCTCCTCCAAGACCTTCACCACCTTGGAGACCATGGCCAACGCCCAGCTGGCCCGCGACTGGCTGGGGATCCATGCCAAGGAACAGATGGCCGCCGTCTCCGTCAACCTCTCCGGCTGTGCAGACTTCGGCATTCCCTCAGGCCGCGTCTTCGGCTTCTGGGATTGGGTTGGAGGCCGCTATTCTATCTGGTCGGCCATAGGTCTCTCCCTGGCCATCGGCATCGGCGCCGGGAAGTTCCGCGCCTTTTTGGCCGGCGCCGCCGCTCTGGACCGCCACTTCCTCAAGGCCCCGCTGGCGGAAAACCTGCCGGTCCTGCTGGCACTGACCGGCGTCTGGCGGCGTAACCTCATGGGCTGGCCTAGCGTCGCCCTCATCCCCTACGACCAGCGGCTGGAGCGCTTCCCCGCCTATGTCCAGCAGCTGGACATGGAAAGCAACGGCAAGCGCATCCGGCGCGACGGCACGCCGGTGACCGGCGGCACCGGTCCCATCGTCTGGGGCGAACCCGGCACCAACGCCCAGCACTCCTTCTTCCAACTGCTGCACCAAGGCAGCGACGTGGTGCCGGTCGACTTCATTGCTGCCGCCAGGCCGCGTGCCGCCGATCCGAACCGCCATGCACTGCTGCTGGCCAACTGCCTGGCGCAGGGCCAGGCCCTCGCCTTCGGCCGCACCGGCGAGGAGGCTGCTGCCGAGATGCGGGCCGCCGGCAAGCCGGAGGAGGAGATCGCCCGGCTGGTGCCGCACCGCACCTTTCCCGGCGATCGCCCTTCGACCACGATTCTCTTCCGTGCACTCGACCCCTTCTCGCTCGGCCGCTTGATCGCGCTCTTTGAGCATAAGGTCTTCGTCCAGGGCGCAATCTGGCAGGTGAATTCCTACGATCAGTGGGGCGTCGAACTGGGCAAGACCTTGGCCGGGGCCTTGATCCCGGCTTTGCGCGAAGGTGCCGCCGTCGAAGCCGATGCCTCGACCGCCGGCCTGCTGGCACACCTCAAGGATCTGTTGGCGTGATCGTCGCGGCCATCTGCCGGCCGGCACCGGTCGCCCCGGTGCAGCATTCGGCCGAGACTGTCTTTGCCGATGGACCGTGCGAGCGGTAATGTGGCTCTTCGCGAAGATGGTGGAGAGCGGCAGCTTCTCCACTGTTCCGCCGTGAGATCGCAGGAGCGGCGCTCCCTGCCGGACGCATGACCTTTCGTCTTTGGCTGGCTGGATCGCCCCTTCAGTAGCCGATCGCCATACCGTCCTTGCGCGGGTCGGAGCCGCCGGTCAGCGTGCCCTGCTCCCAATCGATCCAGATGGCCTGGCCGCCGCCATGCGCCTCCGGCGCCTCGATCACCTCGTGCCCCCTTTCCCGCAGGCCGGCGGCGGCGGTTTGCGGCAGGCTGCGTTCGGCTTCCAGCCGGCCGTCCCGGTAAAAAACGCGCGGGCAATCCAGCGCTTCCTGCACGTCCATGCCAAAGTCGAGCAGGTTGGTCAGCAGATGGACATGGCCGAAGGGCTGATAGTCCCCGCCCATGACGCCGAACGGCATAACCGCCCGGCCGCCGCGCGTCGCCATCCCCGGCATGATGGTGTGCAGGGGCCGCTTGCCCGGCGCCAGAGCATTGGGGTGGGCCGGGTCCAGCCGGAAGCTCGCGCCGCGGTTCTGCAAGATCACACCGGTCTCCGGACAGATCACCGCACTGCCGAAGGAGTGGTAGAGAGAGTTGATGCAGCTGACTGCATTGCGCTCTTCGTCCACGACGCAGAGGTAAACCGTGTCGGACTGGGCCAGCGCCGGTGCGGGCAGGTCGGTCATGGCACGGGCCGGATCGATCGCCTTGGCCAGTGTCCCGGCGCGGGCGGCCGAAAGTAGTTCCCTCACCATCGGGCTGCCTTCCGCCAATTCTCCCAGGTGGTCGTCGCGGTCGCGATAGGCCAGCCGGCCGGCCTCGACCTCCAGGTGCATGCGGGCGGCCCCCAAGGGATCCAGACGGCGAAGGTCGAAAGCCGACAGGATATTCAGCATCGAGAGTGCCGTCAGGCCCTGGTTGTTCGGCGGAATCTGGTGAATGCGATGGCCGCCGTAATCGGTCGTCAGCGGCGTCACATAGTCGGCGGCGGTCGCCGCGAAGTCCGCGGTCTCGTGCAGACCGCCCAGTTCTTGCAGGCGCGCGGCGATGGCCTCGGCGACAGCCCCTTCGTAGAAAACCGCCCGGCCGCCCGCCGCCACCAGACGCAGGGTACGGGCCAGTGCCGGTTGGCGATGGAGGTTGCCGGCTTCGAAGGCGGCCCGCTCCGACAGCAGAATCTCGGCCGCGTGCGGATCTTGGGCCAGCCGCGCTTGCGCCTTCTTCCAGTCGTGGGCCACACGGTCGTGCACGACGTAGCCTTGTTCGGCATAGTAGATTGCCGGCTCCAGGACCTCGGCAAGGGAGCGGCGGCCGTGATCGGCCAACAACCGGCACCAGGCATCGACGGCGCCGGGGATTGAGACCGCATGCGGCCCATAGGTCGGCAGATTGTCGAAGCCGCGGTCCCGGTACCAGTCGAGACTCGCCTTCCTGGGCGCCCGGCCGGAGCCGTTCAGCGCCACCGCCCGATCGGACCCGGCGGGGCAGAAGAGCACGAAGCAGTCGCCGCCGATGCCCGTCGACTGCGGTTCCACCACCGCTTGGACCGCCGCCGCGCTAATCGCGGCATCGATGGCATTGCCGCCGCCGCGCAGCATCTCGATGGCCGCCAGGGTCGAGAGTGGATGCGAGGTCGCCGCCATTGCCCGGGTTGCCCGGACGGGGGAGCGGCCGGGAAACTGAAAGTCGCGCATGGGAATCCTCTATCCTTCCGGAGCACCCTCAAGAGCGGACTTCGTGCCGCCCCTTCATCGCCACGAGGCCCGGATAGGCCCCAGAAATAAGACCCGGACACCCCTGCTGTTTGGCACCGGGACGCAACCGACGTAATGCCGTTTCAGACCCCTACCCGAAGCGCCGCCGGGAGGTCCGGGAGCAGCCAGGCGATAGCCCGAGGGCCCTGGCGTCCATACTTGGCGGCCAGAACGGAACGCTGGAGTCATGACGGCAGGCTTTGAAGGTCAGTCCCTTCGGCTCCCCTGCCCTTCATCGTCTTCCAGAATCCGATACCTTGCCCCCTCCAGATCTTCGAACTGGCCGCTGCGCAAGGCCCAGAGAAAAGCGGCCAGGCCGGCACCGCCCAGGAGGAGGGCGATGGGGATCAAGTAGAGGAGTGCGCTCATGCCACCAAATTGGGTTGCTGAGGCGCTGCGGGCAAGGGCGCCTTGGCCCGGCCACCGGCGGCGGCGCGCAAAGCGTTGGCAGTCACCGCCAGGGAGGAGCAGGACATAAAGACGGCGGCCAGCAAGGGCGTGATTTCGCCAACCATGGCCAGGGGAACGGCAATCGCGTTGTAGCCGATGGCAATGACGAAGTTTTGTAGCACCAGACGGCGGGCGCGCCGGGCCACGGCGATGGCTTCTGGTACCGGAGACAGCAGATCGCCCTGTATCAGCAGGTCGGCGGCGACTTGGCTGGCCTCGCTGGCGGCCGCCGGCGAGAGCGAGACATGGGCCGAGGCCAGAGCCGGAGCGTCGTTCAAACCGTCGCCCGCCATGGCGACCCTGCGGCCGGTCCGGGACAAGGACTTCAGACGGGCCGTCTTCTGCGTCGGATCGACGGCGCCGCGCCACTGCCCGATGCCCAGGCTCTTGGCCGCTTCCTGCACCGTAGCGGGGATGTCGCCGGATAGGATCTCGAGACTGAGCCCCTGTTCACGCAACCACTCGATCGCCGCGCGGGCATCGGGCCGCAGGCTGTCGCGGAAGCGGAAGCAGACCGGGCGGCCGCCGGGATAGCGCAGCCAGAGTTGGCTCTCGTCGGGGGTCTCCAGCCCTGTCGCCCCGACATGTACGGCCGAGCCTAGACGCAGCGCACCCTCGGGGGTCTGCGCGATCAGGCCGGCACCGGGATGCTCCGTAACCTCGGCCTGCGGCAGGGCCACTGGCCCTGCAGCCTGTACCAGGGCGGCGGCCAAAGGATGACGGCTCATCGCTGCGAGGCTGGCGGCAGTCTGCAGATCCGCCGGATCCACGCTTTCGGCGTTGAGCAGCTGGGGCCGCCCCAGAGTGAGGGTGCCCGTCTTGTCGAACACGACATGATCGATCTCCGCCAGGCGCTCCAGCGCATCGCCGCTCTTCACCAGGATGCCGCCGCGCAGCAGCCGGCCGACCGCAGCGACCTGCACTGCGGGAACCGCCAGCCCCAGCGCACAGGGACAGGTAACGATCAGCACGGCGACGGCGTTCATCAAGGCTACCTGCCAGCTGGCTCCCAGGCCGATCCCCAGCGCGAAGGTCCCGAGCGCCAGCAGATGCACCGCCGGCGCATAGATCCGCGCTACCCGGTCGGCCAGGCGAACATAGCGGGCGCGGCCTTGCTCGGCCGTCTCCACCAGACGCAGAACCTCGGCCAGCAAGGTGCGCTCGCCCGAGGCCGTCACCTCGATCAGCAGGCTGCCGTCGAGGCTCAGGTTGCCGGCATGGACCTTCGCGTTCGGACCGACGCTCTGCGGCCGGCTCTCCCCGGTCATGGCTGAGACGTCGAGCGAGGCCTTGCCTTCCACTACCCGCCCGTCAGCCGGCAGACGCTCGCCGGCCACCACCAGAATGCGGTCGCCGGGCCGAAGCGCGGAGGCCGCCCGCCGCTCGCGTCCGCCGCAGGGCTTCGCCACCAGTGCGGTGTCGACCTTGAGTGACAGCAGATTCTCCGCCGCCGACCGCACCCGCCCGCGCATCGTGCGATCAAGCAAGCGCCCGATCAGCAGGAAGAAGAGCAGGGTGACCGCCGCATCGAAGTAAGCCTCCTGGCCGCTGCGCATGGTCTCGAAGAGGCTCATGGCCGCCGCCAGCACGATGGCCAGCGAGATCGGCACGTCCATGTTGAGGCGCCCGGCGGTCAGCGCCGCCGCCGCTGAGCCGAAGAAGGGCTGCCCAGCATAGGCGACCGCCGGCAAGGCAATCAAGGCCGAGACCCAATGCAGGAGGTCGCGCGTGGCCACCCCCATGTCGCCCCAGACCCCGCTCCACACCGAGACGGAGAGCAGCATGACATTGCCGGCGGCAAAGCCGGCGACGGCAAGGCAGCGTAGCAAGAAAGAGCGCGCTTCCGCTTCGCTTTCCTCCGCCCGTCCGGCTTGGAAAGGGGCTAGGCGGTAGCCCTCTGCCAAGACCGCCTCCAGGAGGATGGGCAGCCCGGTCTCCCGCCCGGCCCAGACCAGCCGCAGGCGGCGCGTGGTGAGATTGACCCGCCCCTCCAGGAGACCGGGCAGGCCTTGCAGGGCACGCTCGATCTTGGGAACGCAGCCGGCGCACTCCAGGTTCTCGATCACCAGGGTAAGGCGGCGGCGGTCCTCCGGCAGCGGCTCCACCGCCTGGGCGGCGGCGGCGGCCAGCGCGGCCACCCGATCCTCCAGCGAGGCCGGTGCGGCCGGGCTGCAGCAGGCCACTGGGGGCCGGTCGCCGGCCGATGCGGCAGGCATGGCGCTACCGCACCCGGATCCGCTTGCGGGTCTCGAAGACTACGCCCGCCGGCCCGGTCCCGCCGATCACCAGATGCCAGTTACCGCTATACGGCAGATCGAGCGGCGCCTCGTAGCGGCCTGGAAGGGTCTCTACCATCGGCCGGACCTGGTCCGCCTCTTCGTCGGTCGGGCGCAGGAAATGCGCCTTGAGCGCCAATGCGCGCACCTCCGCTCCCTTGGCGTCCTGCAGTTCCAAGACCACGGTCCGGTCATTCTGGGTCACCCTGCCGCGCCACCTTAAGGCCTGCTGCGCGGCTGCCGCTTCGAGACGCTGGTTATAGGCCAGACCGTCTTGGTAGGCTGTATCGCTGACCACCCCGGTGAAAGTGTCCAGCGCCAGCCAGATAAAGATCGCGTTGGCAGCAAACATCGTCCCGAAGAAGCCGAGGAGCCAATAGCGTAGGTGGCGGCCGGTAAAGGGACGGTCTGTGCAGGGAAGTCCCCCGTCTGCGGGCATTATAACCTCCTGAAACACGCTCATTTCTTGGGGCCCCGGAACACCGTCCCGACCCTGTCGCGCCGGCCGGTCTCGTCGGTCAGCACCAAGGCGATGTCGGTTAGATCGGAGGTTAGATCGGCCGTCGGCGCGGCGATGAAGATTCGCGCCGCCTGGATGGTGTCGCGCGGCGCCGCTACCTGCGGCGTCGTGCTGCCGAGGACAGAGACCCTGGCCCTCGGCAGCCCCTCGACCGTGAGGCTGTAGGTATGCGCCAGCTGGCTCTTGTTGATTAGCTTGAGTGTATAGTTGTTGCGAGTGTCGCCGTTCGACAGGGTCACGAAGAGCGGATTGCGATCGGGCAGGAGGTTCAAGTCGAGACTGGTCCGGCTGGCGAGTCCGGCCAGCATCAGGCCCGCCACCACCGCGATCGAACCGCCGTAGAGGATGGTCCTGGGCCGAATCGGGCGCAGACGGCGCTTCCCGCCCCGCGCCGCGGCCTCGACGCCGGGCAGCGTGTCGTAGGCAATCAAGCCGCGCGGCCGGCCCACCTTGTCCATGACCCGATCGCAGGCATCGATACAGAGCGCACACTGGATGCACTCCAACTGCATGCCGTCGCGGATGTCGATGCCCATGGGACAGACGGCCACGCATTGATTGCAGTCGATGCAGTCGCCTTTGCTCTTCCGCAGCTGATTTTTGTGGAGAGGTCCGCGCGGTTCGCCGCGGAAGTCGCGGTAGGTGACCAGCAGGGATTCCTCGTCGAAGAGGGCGGCCTGGATACGCGGCCAGGGGCACATGTAGGTGCAGACCTGCTCGCGCATGTGACCGCCCAGCCAATAGGTGGTGAAGGTGAGCCCAGCGATGAAAGCGTAGGCCACGATCGGCGCATCGAAGGCCAGCAGGCCGGCCGTCAAGGTCGGAGCATCGGCGAAATAGAAGACCCAGGCACCGCCGGTCAGCAGGCCGATCGCAACCCAGGCGGCATGCTTCAGGGTCTTGCGCCAGAGCTTGTCGAAACTCCAAGGCTTCTTATCCAGGCGGATTCGGGCCGCCCGGTCGCCCTCGATCAGGCGTTCCACCTGGATGAAGAGGTCGGTCCAGACCGTTTGCGGACAGCTGTAGCCGCACCAGACCCGCCCGGCCAGGGCCGTCGCCAGGAACAAGGCCAGGGCGCTTAGAATCAGAAGGCCCGTCAAGAAGTAGACTTCCTGCGGCCAAATCTCCAACCAAAAGAAGTAGAAGCGCCGTGCCGGCAGATCCAGAAGGACAGCCTGGTCCGGCTGCCCCGGTCCGCGATCCCAGCGGACCCAGGGCAGCAGATAATAGATCCCCAGGGTGACGGCCAGAACGATCCACTTGATCTTGCGCCAGCGGCCGTGCGCCAGCTTGGGATAGATCTTGACCCGCTTACTGTAGAGGCTCCCTCGCTTTTCCTTCTTGTTGACCGCCTCGACCTCGACGGTCTCCACGGGGACGGTCTCCACGGGGACGGTTTCCATGGGGCGGTCCTGCCGGTAGGCCGGCTCTGGATCTGCAGGACCGGCCTCGGCGGCCGCTTGCGCGGCGGTCACATCCAGAGCGGACCTTTGGGGCGCCTGGCTCATGCGGACGGCGGACTCTACTGGCCACCGCCCAGCGCGTGGACGTAGACGGTCAAGAGCTTGATGGTATCGTCGCTCAGACGGCCCTCCCAGGCAGGCATCATCCCGGCCCGGCCGTAGGTCAAGGTCTCGATGATCTTGGCCTTGCTGCCGCCGTAGAGCCAGATGGCGTCGGTCAGATTGGGCGCCCCCAGCTCGGTATCGCCGGCACCGCCCTCCCGATGACAGGACACGCAGTTGTTCTCGAAGAGAGGTTTGCCCTTCTCCACCGCCTCCGGATCGCCGGAGCGGCCGGAGAGCGACAGCACGTACTCCGTCACCGCGTCGATCTCCGCCGGGCTTAGCAGCCCGTCGCGGCCGTAGGCAGCCATGACGTTCTGACGCGACTCCTCGTGCGCGTTGCGGATACCATAGGTGATGGTGTGGTTGATATCCTCCGGCGTGCCGCCCCAGATCCAGGCGTCGTCATTCAGATTGGGATAGCCGGGGCTGCCCTGCGCGCCTTGGCCGTGGCAGGGCGAGCAGTTCACGAGGAAGGCGGATTTGCCGCCGGCCTGAACGAAGCCGGCCAGTTCTCGATCCCCGGCGATCTGCGCCGGGCTGAGGCTCTGGATCTTATCCAGATAAGGCTTCTGTTCGGCGACGGCCTCCTGCATCGAGGCACTGAGCGCCCCGCGGCTGGACCAGTCGAGCACACCCTGTGTGAAGCCGCCGAACAGCGGCACCGCCGGCATGAAGATCGCGTAGATCGCCGCCCAGACGATGGTCAGGTAGAAGATAATCGCCCACCAGCGGGGCAAGGGATTGTTCAACTCCTTGATCCCGTCCCACTCGTGACCGGTGGTCTCCACGCCGCTGATGGCGTCTTTTTCAGGCGTTCCGGCCATCGGCTTCTACTCCTCGTCCAGGGGCATTTTGGCGGCGCGGCGGAATTTGTCGCGGTTGCGTGGCCAGAAGGTGTAGGCAATGACGCTGACAAAGAAGACCATGAAGAAGATCAGTCCAACGGTCGGCGCGATTGAGGAGAGCTGTTCGTAGGTCATGACTGCCTCCTCACCGTAGGTTCTCTGCGGCATCGTAGACGCTGAAGTCGACCAGGGTGCCCAGCATCTGCAGATAGGCGACCAGGGCGTCCATTTCGGTTACTGTCTCAGGATTGCCGTCGAAGTCGGCGACAACCGCTTTGGGGTAACGCTCCTCGAGGTCGAAGGCGCCGTCGTGAGCGGGATTGCTCTGCGCGATCAGATCGCTGCGGGCGTTCTCGATCATCGCCTCGCTGTAGGGCACCCCGACGGCGGCATGGGTCGCCATTGCGTCTTGTATGTTGTCGAACTTCAAGCGGTACTCCAGCAGGTGCGGGTAACCGGGCATGATGGATTCCGGCACCACGGAGCGCGGGTCCGCCAGGTGGGCGACATGCCATTCGTTGGAGTAGCGCCCACCCACCCGGGCCAGGTCCGGCCCGGTCCGTTTGGAGCCCCACTGGAAGGGGTGGTCGTACATCGACTCCGCCGCCAGCGAGTAGTGGCCATAGCGTTCCACCTCGTCGCGCAGGGGCCGTACCATCTGGCTGTGACAGTTGTAGCAGCCCTCACGGATGTAGATGTCGCGCCCCTTCAGCTCCAGGGGCGAGTAGGGACGCACGCCCTGCACCTTCTCCACGGTGCTCTCCAGGTAGAACAGCGGCGAGATCTCGACCAGGCCGCCGATTGCGACCGTGACCAGAATACCGACCGTCAGGATCAGGGAGTTCTTCTCGAAGACTTCGTGCTTCAGACCCATTGTTCCGGCCCCCTTATTCAGCCGGCGCTGCGTCGGTGACAACGCTTGGACGAAGGGCGGGTTCCGCTTCCTTCGCAACGTCGCCACGGACCGTCCGCCAGAGATTGTAGGCCATTACCACCGCGCCCAGGAGGTACAACAGGCCGCCCACCGCCCGGATGATGTTGAAGGGCTGCTTCACCTCGACCGTCTCGATGAAGGAGTATTCCAGGAAGCCTTGGGCATCGTAGGCGCGCCACATCAGGCCTTCCATGATGCCCGACACCCACATCGCGGTGATGTAGAGCAGGATGCCGATGGTTGCGATCCAGAAGTGCCAGTTCACCAGCTTTAGCGAGTAGAGCCGCGTGCGCTCCCACATTACCGGCGTCAGGTAATAGAGCGCGGCGAAGGAGATCATGCCGACCCAGCCCAAGGCACCGGAATGCACATGGCCGACGGTCCAGTCGGTGTAGTGGCTGAGGGAGTTGACCGCCTTTATCGACATCACCGGGCCTTCGAAGGTGCTCATGCCATAGAAGGCGATCGCCAGCACGAACATGCGGATCACCGGATCGGTGCGCAGCTTGTCCCAGGCCCCCGACAGAGTCATCAAGCCGTTGATCATGCCACCCCAGGAGGGCATCCACAGCATGACCGAAAAGACCATGCCCAGGGTCTGCGCCCAATCCGGCAGCGCCGTCCAGTGCAGATGGTGCGGTCCCGCCCAGATGTAGAGGAAGATCAGCGACCAGAAGTGCACGATGGAGAGGCGATAGCTGTAGACCGGCCGCCCGGCCCGCTTGGGTACGTAGTAGTACATGATCGCTAGGAAGCCGGCGGTGAGGAAGAAGCCCACCGCGTTGTGACCGTACCACCACTGGGTCAATGCGTCTTGCACGCCGGAAAAAGCCTGCACCGACTTGCTGCCAAAGAGCGAGATCGGCAGCGCCAGGTTGTTCACGATATGCAGCATCGCGACGGTGACGATGAAGGCCAGGTAGAACCAGTTGGCGACGTAGATATGCGGTTCCGTGCGCTTCCGCAGCGTGCCCAGGAAGACCAGCAGATAGACCACCCAGACGACGGTCAACCAGAGATCGGCATACCATTCGGGCTCCGCATACTCCTTGGACTGGGTAACGCCCAGGACATAGCCGGTGGCCGCGATCACGATGAAGAGGTTATAGCCCCAGAACACGAACCAGCCCGCCGGGCCGCCGGCCAACCGCGCCTTACAGGTTCGCTGCACCACGTGGAAGGAAGTACACAGCAGCACATTACCGCCGAAAGCGAAGATCACCGCCGAGGTGTGCAGCGGGCGCAGGCGTCCAAAGGTGGTCCAGGGCAGATCCAGATTGAGTTCCGGGAACACCAGTTGCCAGGCGATGAAGTCCCCGGCGAGGAGGCCCACCACCGCCCACAGCATGGAGGCGATGACACCGGCGCGTATCACGCCGTCGTTGTAGGTAACGCCGGGTCCGCGTTCGACCGGCGCAGCTTTTGGCCCGTCGAAGGCTTTGGAGACCGAAGCGAAGATACCGGCGATCGCCGCCGCCATGAAGAGGTAGCCATGGAACTCCATGACCCCGTCCTTGGCCTTGGCGGCCAAGAATAGGCCCAGGAAACCCCCGATCGCCAGGAGCCCGATGAGCCAAGGGTTGCTTTGCGCAGGCCGTTTCGGCCCCGCTTCCACCATTCGATTGTCTGTCATAACCTGCCCAATCCCCTTGCCATCGGCCTAATGGAGCGGTCGCGCCGGCCAGGGGCAGGAGGCTCTTGGCAGCACGCTAACCTATCGCAGGACTGTAGCGGGCCCCGGGATTGCCTCATTGACATGGATCAAGGACGGGGATCGAGTTTTCTCCGCGGCCTTGTGCACCGCAGCATTTCCGGGGTGCGAGACCGCCTTGCAGGTGCCGGCGGCATGCTTGAACGCTACGCTTGACAGGGCAGGGGCGCGTCGCCATAGTCCCGCATCTTGCGGGTAAGCGCTCTTGTCGCTTGTTGTCCGCGATTGCCCTGGACTGGGGTGTCTTGGACTGGGGCCGTAGCTCAGATGGGAGAGCGCCTCGTTCGCAATGAGGAGGTCAGGGGTTCGATTCCCCTCGGCTCCACCAGTCCGCTCAAGATCGATCTGCTGTCGTCTTGGCGTCGATTCGATCGCAAAGTCCAAATGTAACTTGACCTGTGTCTCGTCGGCACGGGTGGGAGGGGCGGTCGCCGTCAAGCATCTTCAAGGACGCCGGCAACCTCCCGGCAGAGCTTCGGATCCAGGGTCTCGTCGTAAAGCCGCGGCAGGCCTATCATCGCATGTTCGGCGTTATAGCGCAGCACATCGCGCAGTTCCCTGTCTTCGCGCAGCCTGTCCCAGGCCGTCTTGTAGAACTGCCGGAAGGCCGCGTAGGCGGCCAGGAAGCGTGCCTCCG
>JACOMY010000007.1 GCA_014324045.1 Rhodospirillales bacterium
AGTTTTTTGTCGCCGGCTTAATTTTTTTCTTTTTCATCCCTGTTCCTCCCACCCCGCTTGAGTAAGCGAGCGCTGCCGGATTGTATAGCCTTTTACCGACACTATCGCCAAAAATACAGCCCGCACTCCGTCGTTATCGCGCAGCACGACTGCCCAGTCGCGATACCCCACACCTTGGGCTCTCTGTTGGCCTGGAGCGAAATGGCATTTTCGATGGGCTGCTTTTTCCGAAACAGTTCATGACCACTCAACTAGCCCGTGTCCTAGGTGCGAGGGAAGCCAGCCAACGACTACCTGGCTCGTCGCATCGTCCCAGCAAAAGTACAGGCGAAAACAATTCCGAGGGTCGCGTCCTTTCCCTCTCTTCAGGTGCCTGTCGAGTTCAATCCGCTTTTGTCCCATTTTGATGAAGTATGTGTCGCCTTGCTCACCGGCACGCTTGCCGGCGAAGGACGCATGTTCTTTTATACCAAGTTCGTGACAACGGCGGTCATAACGCTCTTTGAGCTCCTTTCCTCCTTGGCGGCGCATTGGGACGTAATAATCACCAAGCAACAAAAGTGCCTGATAGATCATGGAGATGTTCTTGTATTTGGAACCTTTGGCACCCCGTAAAGCGCGATTGTGCAGTTTCACTCTTCCGGCTAGGTAGGTCGTAGCCCACTGCTTTAGTTCGTTAAGGTCATCCGGGATTGGTGGCCCCGCCTCACTATCCTTGACTTCAAGTGATCGAATGCGCTTTTCAAGATTATGGTTAATGTCTTGTAAACATTGACAATTGATTTTTTCTGTATCTCTATCGTCTTCAGAAATTTTCAATAGATCGCTATACTCTTGATCTTTTTCTTCTAGATCTTTTTTCAGTTGCTTGTTTTCTTCTTTATAGAATTCTAATAAATCATCTTGCGACGACCCTGCCTTCTGAGCATTCTGGCGCCGCAGTTCTGCTGCAGTTCGCTTTGTTTCAGCAAAGGTCGGCAAGAGCTTAAACGCATTGGCGCTTTCAACCGTGCGTCTCAGTACGTTCGATGTGATGAAGCGACGATAAGCTTTGCGACCTCCTTTCCAATTCCGAATGCTCTCCGCAAGGCCAAGGGGGTGGGCGAACGGAGATTCAGTATCCGGATCAAACCCAGGTCGATAGGTACGAACGGCCTGTTGAAACACTGAGAATTCTCGACCGATGTGTTCGCTGAGCCGGAACGCTGCCGGACCTGAGATTACCGCGACATGCGCTGCGCCAGCGAGGTCGTGAGCAAGGCGGCTGCTATCAATCAATGCGTCTGACAACTCCTTCGAATCTTCGGGTAGTGAAATCACAATTACGTCTGCCTTTCGACTCTCCGCACGCAAGAGCTCGACCAACTGATCGACATCGGAATCGACGAACCAAGGCGTCGGTTCCACCTTGCGCCCATCGAGAAGCGCGTGACATACGGAGATTACGCCTCGGACAAAGTTCGGTATTGACGGATTGTATGAAGAGTATTCACCACGGGTGATGCACTGAAGCCGGAGGCCAAATAACACTGGCTCTTCGCTGTTTGGCTCAGCCAAAGCGATTTCAATAACCCAAGAGCGCCCAGCAACTTTTTTGTCATCATCATCGAAGCGAAGCGCCCAGTAGCGCGGACTATTGATCGATACCCCCTCAATCCGCCTCGGCCCGATGTCGTCAATCGAGAACGAGTTGCCCTCCATAGCCTCCTGCGGAAGTCTGCCCCCCGCCCGCTTCGAGGCGAGATCGAGGATCTTGGCGCGTGCTGTCTCAAAGGCGGCTGCTTCTCCAGATCTTTGTTTCGAGGCGAGATCGAGGATCTTGGCGCGTGCTGTCTCAAAGGCGGCTGCTTCTCCAGATTTTTGTAATGAGAGGTGAACTTGGGAAACAGGTTCCACAGTTACCCGATGGCGATGTGTCAAGAGAGCAGCATTCATCCCGGCACCTCCACCCGCTCCCAGCAGGCTCTCGATGTTGAACTCTATGGCGTTTTGCTCGAAGCGGCGCCTGCCCTAACCCCCACTCAATCGCAGCAGCAGAACGATCTCGCTGTCTTCTTTCAGCTCGCTAAACCAGGCAGTAGATCCTGCCGCCGACCGAGACCGAGACCGGGACGCCGCGCTGCAACTACGGCTGCAAGCGGGGATAATCCGCGCCCAGACGCTGCAGCAGCTGGCGGATGTTGGCAGCCTCGACCCGCAGCTCGCTTCGGCCGCCGGCAGCCTCCTTCAGCGAGCCCCAAATCTTGACCGTTACCATGGGCTAAAGCCCCACCAAATCCCCTATTCGCCAAATCCCTTATTCGGGCACCCGATCCCATCGATCCGGCGTCATCCCCCTGCGGCCTCCTCGACCGCCTTGCGGTAGCGGCCGTACTGGCGAGGCCGGTGGCGCCTGGCGCGCCGCCTCGTCCTCTGCGATCCGGCAGTCCTACCCGATGCCCGGGCTGGGTTCGGCGCCGTCGGAGACGGGCAGCAGGGTGGAGCGCAGCGGCTCACCGCCAGCGCGCGTCGTGCAGCCTCCAGTAAACCGGACTCTTGCCGAGCTTTTCGTTCTCTTTCGCCAGATCTGCAGGGAAGTGTCCCGCTTTATTTCGCGCACCGCCATCGGCGCCCGCGTCGAGCAGCGCCGCCACAGCCTCGGCCTTGCCATACTCTACCGCCCGGTGCAGGGGCGTCCAACCGTATTTATCCCGTGCATTGGGGTCCGGCGCCCTTTTCGAGCAGCGCCGCCACAATCTCGGCATTGCCTTCCGCTGCCGCCCAGTGCAGGGGCGTCCAAACCGTATTTATCCCGTGCATTGGGATCTGCTTTCACTTGGCCGTACTTTCCAGGCTGGACCGCCTTTGCTCTGCCGGGGGCGGCGGTTGCAGCGCCCCGGGATCGGGGAACCTTCGCGCAAATCTGCGCAGCGGCTTCGATTTTGTCGAGATAGTCCTTGTCAAGACCGCCAGCCCGAAGCGGTCCGGCCGGCGATCTTGACGGCCTCCGGCGGCCGCCCCCGGCTCTTCGACCCGCTCTTACTCCCGGCGGCTGGCGGACACGGCCGGCCCCTTCTCCAGGAGGCGCCTGCCCTAACCCCCGCTCAATCGCGGCAGCAGAACGATCTCGCTGTCTTCTTTCAGCTCGGTAAACCAGGCATCGCGGTAGATCCTGCCATCGACCGAGACCGAGACGCCGCGCTTCAGCTGCGGCTGCAGGCGCGGATACTCGGCGCCCAGACGCTGCAGCAGCTGGCGGATGTTGGCGGCCTCGACCCGCAGCTCGCTGCGGCCGCCGGCGGCCTCCTTCAGCGAGCCCCAGATCTTGACCGTTACCATGGGCTTAAGCCCCACCGAATCCGTTACTCGCCAAATCCCTTATTCAGGCACCCGGTCCCATCGATCCGGCGTCATCGCCCTGCGGCCTCCTCAATCGCCTTGCGGATACGCGGCGGCGACATCGGCAGATGGGTCATGCGCACAGCGGCAGCCGCCGAGACCGAGTTGGCGATGGCCGCCAGCGGCGGCACGATCGAGGTCTCGCCGACACCGCGCACACCGTAGGGATGGCCCGGGTTGGGCACCTCGACGATCACCGTGTCGATCATCGGCAGGTCGGAGGCCACCGGCACCCGGTAGTCCAGGAAGCCCGGATTCTGCAACCTGCCGTCCTCGCCGTAGATGTATTCCTCGTTCAAGGCCCAGCCGATGCCCTGCACGGCGCCGCCCTGGAACTGCCCCTCGACATAGGAGGGGTGGATGGCCTTGCCGGCATCCTGGAACACGGTGTAGCGCAGGATCTTGACCTTGCCGGTCTCCGGATCGACCTCGCTGTCGACCAGATGGGTGGCAAAGCTCTGGCCGGCGCCGTCGGCATTGACCTCGGTATGGCCGGCAATCGGGCCGCCGGTCCTGGCGGAAACCGCGGCGATCTCGGCAAGCGACAGCGGCTCGAAGCTGCCGGCGTTCCCGCCGGCCGGCTTGGCATAGCCCTCCTCCCAGATCACCGCGTCTTCGTCGATGCCCCACATCCGGGCGGCGCGCCCGCAGAGCTTCCGGATCGCGTCGCGGGCGGCCTGGATGGTGGCCAGTCCGCTGGCGAAGGTCACCCGGCTGCCGTCGGTCACGTCGTTATAGCCCAGCGAGGCGGTATCGGCGACCACGGTGCGCACCTTGTCGTAGGCAATACCCAGCTCTTCGGCCGCCATCTGGCACATGGAGGCGCGCGACCCGCCGATGTCCGGGGTGCCGACCGAGAGGCCGACCGTCCCATCGGCGTTGACGTTCAGCGAGACGCAGGTCTCGCCGCCGAAGTTGAACCAGAAACCGCAGGCCAGGCCGCGGCCCTGGTTCGGACCCAGCGCTGCCGAGTAATGCGGATGCGCTCTGGCCGCCTCAAGGGTCGCGGAAAGACCGATCTTGCCGTAGGTGACGCCGAAGGAGGAGGTGGTACCCTCGACGGCGGCGTTCTTCAGGCGCACCGACAGCGGATCGAGATCGAACTGCTTGCAGAGCTCGTCGATCACGCTTTCCACCGCGTAGGCGGCCATGGGCGCCCCCGGCGCCCGATAGGCGGCCTGTTTCGGCCGGTTGGCGACCACGTCCCAGCCGACGGTCTTGACATTCTCCACATCGTAGGCGGCAAAGGCGCTCATGGCCCCGAACTCGACCGGGGAGCCGGGAAAGGCCCCGCCCTGATAGCGCAGCTCGCCGGACGCGGCGGTAATGCGCCCCTCCCTGGTCATGCCGATCTTGACGTCGATCGAGGAGGAGGAGGTCGGCCCGGTGGCGCGGAAGACCTCTTCCCGGCTCATCGTCATCTTCACCGGCCGCCCGGCCTTGCGCGACAGCGCCAGGGCCAGGGGCTCGATGAAGACCGTGGTCTTGCCGCCGAAGCCGCCGCCGATCTCCGAGGCAGTGACCCGCAGCTGGCTGGCATCCATGCCCAGCAGGGCCGCACAAGTGTTGCGCACCATGTAGTGGCCCTGGGTGCAGACCCAGAGCTCGGCCTGCCCATCCGGCCCCATGGCGGCAAGGCAGGCATGCGGCTCGATGTAGCCTTGGTGCGCGGCCTCGGTCTTGAAGCGCCGCTCGACGATGCGGTCGGCCTCGGCAAAGCCCTTGGCAACGTCGCCGTGGCCGAACTCGTAGCGCCGCACCACGTTCTTCGAGAAGCCGGCCGGCACCGATTCGTCGGCGGCCTCCTCATGCAGCACCGGCGCGTCCGGCTGCATCGCCGCATCGACGTCGAGCACATGCGGCAGCACCTCGTAATCGACCTCGATCAGCTTCAGGGCTTGGCGCGCCACAGTCTGGCTGATCGCGGCGACGGCAGCTACGGCATGGCCGTCGTAGAGCGCCTTGTCCTGCGCCATACAGTTTACCAGGACATCCAGCATGCCGTCGTCCAGGCCGTCTTTCACGGCGCCGAAGTCGGCGCCGGTGACCACCGCCTTGACGCCCGGCAGGGCCTCGGCCTTGGCGCTGTCGATGGACTTGATGCGGGCATGCGCATGCGGGCTGCGCAGGACACGGCCCACCAGCATGCCCGGCGCATTCATGTCGGCACCGAACCGGGCCCGGCCGGTCACCTTGTCGATACCGTCGGGACGCAGCGGCCGCTGTCCGACGATCTTGAAATCCTTGATGGTGAGATCTTGCGGATGATCGAGAGGCATGACTCAGGCGCTCCTCATTTCCTTGGCGGTATCCAGAACCGCACGAACGATCTTGTCGTAGCCGGTGCAGCGGCAGAGGTTACCGGCCAGCCAATAGCGCACTTCCTCCTCGCTGGGATCGCTGTTGCGCTCCAGCAGGGACTTGGCGGCCACTAGGAAACCCGGCGTGCAGACGCCGCACTGCAGGGCCGCATGCTCTAAGAATTTCTTTTGCAGCGGATGCAGACTGTCGCCCTCGGCGATGCCCTCGACGGTGCCAACCTCGCGGTCCTGGGCTTCCGCGCCCAGGACCAGGCAGGCGCAGACCAGCCGGCCGTCCAGGGTCACGCTGCAGGCGCCGCAATCGCCGGTGCCGCAGCCTTCCTTGCTGCCGGTCATGCCCAGGCGGTCGCGCAGCACGTCTAGCAGGGTTTCCTCCGGCTCGCAGAGATACTCGGTTGCGTCGCCGTTGATCTTGGTCGAAACGTGGATTTGGCTCATGCTGCACCTCCGGCGCGCGTCTGCGCGATTACGGCGGCGCGCTTGGCCAGGACACCCGCCACTTCGGTTCGGTACTCGACGGTACCGCGCTTGTCGTCGATCGGATCGCAGGCCGCCGCGCAGGCCGCCGCCAAGACCGCCAGAACCGCCTCGTCCAGGTCGCTGCCGATCAGGGCCGCGGCTGCCGCCTCCACCCGCAGCGGACGCGGCGCGACGGCCCCCAGCGCGACCCGGGCGGCGCTGCAGCGCCCGGCCGCATCGAGGCTGAGGCTGACGCCGGCACTGACCACGGCGATGTCCATCTCGCTGCGCGGAATGAGGCGCAGATAGGCATCGCCCGAGCGCTCCGGACGGGCGGGCAGATAGAGCGATTCGACGATCTCGCCTTTCTCCAGCGCGTTGCGGCCCGGCGCCAGGCAGATCGCCTCGGCCGGCACCTCGCGGCGGCCGCCGGGGCCGGCAATAGCGACCGTGGCGCCGGCGGCGATCAGCGCCGGTGCGGCATCCGCCGCCGGCGAGGCATTGCAGAGGTTACCGGCCATGGTCGCGCGGCCCTGCACCTGGGTAGAGCCGATCAGGGTCGCCGCCTCGACCACACCGGGCCAAAGCTGCTTGACGCCGGCGTGCTCGCCCAGGGCGGCGCAGGACACCGCCGCGCCGATGCGGTAGCCGCCACGCTCGGCGGCGATCGCATGCATGCTTTCGATCCGCTTGATGTCCAGGATCAGGTCCGGCTCGATCCGCTCGGAGCGCAGCTGGACCAGCAGGTCCGTGCCCCCGGCCAGAACCCGCGCGACCCCGCTCTCCGCGCTCAACAGTGCCACCGCCCGTTTGAGCTTGCGTGGTGCTTCGTACCGCATGATTGGCTTAATCTGCCTCCAGTTGCTTCGAATCCCCGGCAGCCGGGCATCGCCGGGCCCCAGCCTGCTTCGAGCAGGGCCCGCTTCGATGCCGCTGCACCGCCATCGCATATAACACCGCCGGCCGAAAGCCAGGATGAAAGGCCGGCAGGCGACGGCGCCAAGCATGCCCCGGCAGAGCCCCGAAGGCAAAGCCTCTTTTTGCGCCTCCGCCCGGATGGCAGGCCCGGCCGCCGGCACCGCCCGCTAACCTCATAGCGGCTTCGACAGGACCGTCTTGGACGGAACCGTCTTGGCGGATGGACGCGGCCTGCCGGTACCGAACCCACCCAGTGCCGAACCCCAACAAGCCCGGTCCGCTACAAATCCTCGCCCCGGAATCTTCTTCTCAGGATCTTCTTCTCAGGCGGGGGAAAGGCTGGCGTCCCGGCCCGCTCTCGGACGCGGGCGGCGGCGCGTGCTCCTGCCCGGCGATTATCCGAACGGCGGACCGCCGCCGCTACATTGTCTAGACTTAACACCGCCTGCAGCTGCAATCGCCCACACCTGCAAGCACCGGGCCATTTGCCCCGTCGCGCCCAGCCCCAATAAACGTGATCCCAACAAACGCGGCCCGGGCGCGCCCGCAACAGGCCTGCTAGGCGGCTCGACCGCGCCGCCGCCGGAACAGGCGGGACAGCAGCATGCAGAACAGGCCCAGCAGGCCCAGGTCCAGGAGCGCAGGCTGCTGCAGCAGGGGAAAGACCGCGTCCTCCCAGGTCCAGGGGCCGATATGGCGGACCAACGCGGGTTCGAGCAGCAGCAGGCTGTCGCGATCCAGCCGCACCCAGATCTCGCCTAGAGTGCTGAAGGCAAAGCTGCCGGCGCCCGCCCAGCGGACGGCATCCCAAAGCAGGGTTCCGAAAGCCGCCGCCAGCACTACCAACCCAAACCAAAACAGAAGGCTGCGCAAGGCTGTTCTCCCCAGGTCGAAGCGCCCCCGATAACAGCCTCCAGCATAGCCTGCCGATAGGGTCCGATCCAGTGCCGGGGCCGATTCAGTGCCGGGGGCGCGATCGCGCCGGTCGCCGCCTACCGGGTTGCAAGGCTGCAGGTCCCAAAAGCGGACAAACCGGAACCTTTGGGCGATCCGGCTGCTTCGCGCGGCTGAGCGGCCAAGCCGCCCGCCGGCCTTTTTTCTAGTTTCGCTCTTGCTCTAGTTTCCCGCGCTCTGCTCGAAGGTCATGCCCTTGGCCGCCCGCTCGTCCAGCAGGTCGGTCAACCAATCGGGATCCATCTCCGGCACCGAGGACAGCAAGAGATCGGTGTAGGGATCGTGCGGCGGCTTGAAGATGTCGTTCTTCTCACCCTTCTCGACCACCTTGCCTTGCTTCATGACCACCACCTCGTCGGCGATGGCGCGGACGGTCGCCAGATCGTGGGTAATGAACATGTAGGCCAGACCGAACTCGCGCTGGAGGCGGTCCAACAGGCGTAAGATGCCCTCCGCCACCAGCTGATCCAGGGCCGAGGTGACCTCGTCGCAGATGATCATCGAGGGCTCGGCCGCCATGGCACGGGCGATGCAGACGCGCTGTTTCTGACCGCCCGAGAGCTCGCCGGGCAAGCGGTCGATGAAATCGTCGGGCTCCAATTCGATCTCGTGCAACAGCTCGCGCACCCGCTCGGTCTTTTCCCGGCCGCGCATGCCCAGATAGAAGCTCAGCGGGCGGCCGATGACGTCGCGAATGCGCTGCTTGGGATTCAGCGCCGTGTCCGGCATCTGATAGATCATCTGGATATGCCGCAGCTGATCGCGCGGCCGGTCCTTGGTGGCCGGCATCAGCGGCTCGCCGCGATAGAGCACCTCGCCCTGCTTGGGCGGCAGCAGCCCGGTCATGCAGCGCGCCGTCGTCGACTTGCCCGATCCGCTTTCGCCCACCACGGCAACGGTCTGCTTCTCGTGGATCGCAAAGGATACGTCGTCCAGGACCGGTACTTCGCCATAGGCGGCGGACACATTTCTGACCTCCATGATCGGCACCATATCGGGCTTGCCGGCGAAGGGTTCCGCCTTCTGGAAGGAGCGCACGGCCCAAAGCGACTTGGTGTAGTCCTTCTTGGGATCGCTCAGCATGGAGCGGGTATCGGACTCCTCCACCAGATTGCCGTAGCGCAGCACCATGATGCGGTCGGCCATCTGCGCCACCACAGCCAGATCGTGGGTGATGTAGATGGCGGCCGTCTGGAACTGCTCTACGGCATCGCGGATCGCCGCCAGCACCTCGATCTGGGTGGTCACGTCCAGGGCCGTGGTCGGCTCGTCGAAGACGATCAACTTGGGCCGGCAGGTCATGGCCATGGCGGTCATGGCCCGCTGCAGCTGACCGCCGGAGACCTGGTGCGGATAGCGGAAGCCGATCTCGCCGGGATTGGGCAGCTGGATGCGCCGGTAGAGGGCGATGGCGTCGCGCTCGGCCTCCTCGCGGCTCATCGTGTTGTGCTGCAGCGGAACCTCGATGGTCTGCTCGATCAGCTTGTGGGCAGGGTTGAAGGAGGCCGCGGCCGACTGCGCGACATAGGCGATCTTCGAACCTCGCAGCTGCCGCAGCTGCTCTTGCGGGCCATCGACCAGTTCTTCGCCCTCGAAGCTCACCGATCCGTCGGAGATCCGGCAGCCGTCGCGGGTAAAGCCCATGGCGGCAAGCCCGATGGTGGACTTGCCGGCGCCCGATTCGCCGATCAGGCCCAGAACCTCGCCCTTGTGCAGGGTAAGGTCCACGCCATGGACGATCTCGTTCCACTCTTCGCCGCTGCGGCCCTCGATGCGAAGGTCCTTCACCTCCAGCAGCACGTCTCGATTGCCTGTCGTCATGAGTCTGGCTCTCTTCCTAGTCTTTCAGTCCGCTGGAGCGGTGCAGCATCCAGTCCACCACGAAATTGACCGCAACGGTCAAAAGCGCGATCGCGGCGGCCGGCAGCAGCGGGGTGATATCGCCGAAGGTGATCAGGGTCGCATTGTCGCGCACCATCGAGCCCCAGTCCGCGGTCGGCGGCTGGATGCCCAGACCCAGGAAGCTCAAGGCCGCGATGAAGAGGAACACGAAGCAGAAGCGCAAGCCGAACTCGGCCACCAGCGGGGCCATGGCGTTGGGCAGGACCTCGTGGCGGATCTGCCACCAGAGGCCCTCGCCGCGCAGCTTCGCTACCTCGACGTAGTCCATGACCACGATGTTCATCGCCACCGCGCGCGCCAATCTGTACACGCGCGTCGAATCCAGGACCGCGATCACCAGCACCATGTTGATCAGACTGGTGCCGAAGATGGTCAGCAGCAGCAGCGCGAAGATCAGCTGCGGGATCGCCATCAGCACGTCCATGATGCGGCTGAAGACCTGATCCAGGACACCGCCCAGCGAGGCTGCCAGCAAGCCCAGGACACCGCCCAGGAAGAAGGCCAGCAGGGTGGTGACAATGGCGATCGCCACCGTGTTCTGCGCCCCGTAGAGCAGGCGGGAGAACATGTCGCGGCCCAGGTTGTCCGTGCCGAGCAGGAAGTCCCCGCCCCAGGGCTCGTATTCGAAACCCACCGGATCCGTCTCGCCGTAGGGCGCCAACACGCCTGCGAAGATCGAGACGAAGATGTAGATCGCGATTACGACCATGCCGAACCAGGCGGTAAGGGGCGCCTTCTTCAGCTCTTTCCAGATATTCTGCATCATGGCGGCTTATCTCGGATGCAGCAGCCGCGGGTTGCTGACGATCGACAGCACGTCCGCGGTCAGGTTGAGAAGGATGTAGGTGGCGGCAAAAACCAGGCTACAGGCCTGCACCACGGTGACGTCGCGCTTGGCCACGGAGTCGACCAGCAGCTGGCCCAGGCCCGGGTAGACGAAGACCACCTCCACCACCACCACGCCGACGACGAGGTAGGCGAGGTTCAAGGCCACCACGTTGATGATCGGCGCCAGCGCGTTGGGCACGGCGTGCCGCACGATGATGCGGTTCGGCGGCAGGCCCTTCAGGCGCGCCATCTCGATGTAGGGCGAGGCCAGGAGGTTGATGATCGCCGCGCGGGTCATCCGCATCATATGCGCCGTCACCACTGCGGTCAGCGTGAAGGCCGGCAGCAGGGTCCGGAAGATCTGTTCGAAGAAGCTGGTATCCGTACCGATGTTGGAGATTGAGGGGAACCAGCCGGCTTGGACCGAAAGGAACAGGATCAGGATGTAGGCGACGAAGAATTCCGGGAAGGAGATCGCGGAGAGCGTGAAGACGTTCACGCCGCGATCGAAGAGGGAGTTGCGGTAGAGCGCGGCCATGATTCCCAGGGTCAGGGCCAGCGGTACCGAAATCGCGGCGGCCAGACCGGCCAGGAACAGGGTGCTGCCGAGCCGGGTGCCGATCAGATTGGAAATCTCGCGCCCGCTGGCCAGGGATTGGCCCAAATCGCCGGTCATGGTATCGCCCAGCCAGGCCAGATAGCGCTCGTGCCAGGGCAGGTCCAGACCCAGCTGCTTGCGCATGGCTGCCACCGCCTCCGGCGTCGCCGATTGTCCCAGAATCTCCTGTGCCAGATCGCCGGGGAGCATCTCCACGGCGCCCGATATGATAAGGGAGACCACGAACAGCGTCAGGAGCCCAAGCCCTAGGCGCTGCAACGTCATTTTCAATATGGGATGCATTCCTTACGCCGCAGCCGCCCCCTTCCGGTTGATGCTGTCCGCCGGTAGCCACCCGCCGGCGAAGTGTCATGCATCGGCCGCAGACGACCCATGCACGCGAAGCTTAAGCATGTGCCGCAGCTAGTGGCAAGGCGCAAATGTCTTTGTGGCGTATATGAGCAAGAATCAGGTCTCTATAACACAATTTTGCTTGTCGATTCCATGCCGCCGCACCGCACCGCCTAACCCCCTTCGGCACAGCTAGGCACAGGTAGGAACAGCTAGGCACAGTTCAAAATGGACAAAAACAAGACTGACCCAACCGCTTTTTCAGATCGATATGCTTACAAAAAATACCTCGAATAAAGCCGTCCCGTTAAAAAAGTCCAAGCCTAGGCTGCCAATCTGCAGAAACGTCACAAATCAGCATTTTTCCAGGCGCATGTGTTATCGCAAAGTTAGCCTGGCTGTTACGAATAACATTTTGCGGTGTCACCCCACAAGCCCAGAAGACCGGAACTTCGTTTTCCAGAATCTTGCTCGGTTCACCGTAGTCAGCGCGTTTCAAGTCTGAAATACCGATCTTCTCAGGCGCGCCAACATGAATCGGTGCTCCATGACACAGAGGAAATTCAGAGCAAATACGGATAACTTCATCGATCTGTTCTGCTCGTATCGGACGCATGGAAACTACCATGTTCCCGGAAAACTCGCCAACAGGCATCAACTCAATCGAACTGTCATACATGGCTACATTCCGGCCAGTCGCTATGTGGCGCAATGGGATGCCAGCCTTCTGCAAAGCATCTTCGAACCCGAAAGAACACCCCAGGACAAAGGCAACCAGACCGCCGTGCCACAACTCGCTGATATCCCCCCGTTCTTCTACAACCTGGCCCGCCTTCCAAACGAGGTAGCCGGGCAAATCGTATCGCAAATCAATCTCATCGCCCAAATCTGGCAGCCGGGGATCTCCGAACTCAGATCTGGCCAGCAGCGGACATGGCCGGGGGTTCGCCATGCAGAACTCGGTGAAATCTTGCGCCTGATCTTTCGGAAGAATCACCAAATTGGCTTGCAAAGCCCCCGGTGCGAGACCTGCCGTCGGGCCCTTATGGCGACCCGAACGAATAGTGGCGCGTACCTCCTGCGGCGTCATGGCAAATGGGGCGCGATAATGCTGCGCGCCATTTCCGCGACGGCGATATGCGTAGATTTCGGCAGGCCGTCGACATGAGGGTCGATGATGCCATGGGCTGAATTGATTAGGCCTTCGGCTGTCATAACCTCCAGAAGTCTGTCTTCGGCCTCCGGACTATGCAATAGCCGCTTATCCCCTGTCACCGCCGCCATCGCCGCTGCTATGGCCGTACACCCCCAGTTTGAGACGCCTGCCACAACGAGATGGCTGGTGCACGAAACCGCCCCGATTCCGCCACCGCAGGGACAATCGCCCGGCGCGCCAAACGGAATCGAGCGGGCCACCGCCTCAGCCACATTGCCCATCCCGATTTCATTGCCGCCGTCCCCCACAGCCAAGGTGGGGATGCCACGTACCAATGCTGCGTCGAACACCATGTCGATGCGGGCCCGCTCCATTCCGTAATCGCGCCCTCGCATATTGTAGTAGATTCCCTTTTCATTTCTTCCGGCGCGCTCGGTCGAAAACAAAAGCTCCGGCTTAATGTCGTCCAGAATGGCTTCAGCGGCTTCCGAACCCTCTTCATCCGTCAGGGGAAAAGGCTCCAGAGCAACGCAGGCCATCGAACCGTCTTCGGCAGCCCGGCGGGCAGCGGGCCGATCTACCACCGACAAACCGGCTGCTTCCAAGACCCGCGACATGGCTGGGATCAGTGCCTCTTCGATTAAAACCACAATCATGGCACGGCGGGCCAAGACAAGGGCACGGATCACAGCCGCTGCCCCGGACGGTCCGTCATTTTCTCCGATTGCACCCGAGATCCAGGCCCGGGATACCGATCCGGTTGTTGCGATAACTCTACCGCCCTGCGGCACATCCAAAAGCATCTGCGCCGCTTTTCCGGTCAGCGCTTCTGTGGATTGGGCCCGGGCTGCCGTGTAAAGCGGCTCGATCCCACGATTACCCACATCCAGGGCGATAAGCCTGTCGAGTCGATCGAGGGTTGCGAACAGATCTGCAGGCATCATGCGTCTCCGAACGAGGTGGCGGCGATCCGGGTAGGATCGTCCAGCTGCGCAGCGGCCGTGGCAACGGCATCGTCAGGCCTATCGCACAATGCAACGTCTCCGCCAACACGATCCACTGCCCCCGCCACAGGTTTTAGAGGGAATGACACATGCCCCCAAGCGCATCACGGGCCTTCGCAGTCGGAACCCCGCCGCGCTCCGGCATCGGCATTCCAACCGGGGCAGAGGCTTCGGCAGGGACCGAACCGCAGCTGTCTCCCGGCTTGACGCAAAACACCTGCACGAAGGTCTTCCCCATCGATCGTCGGGCACAGATCCGGCGGTTCGATAACCTTCGCTCCCAGTTTTCAGCCCCAGTTTTCAGCCCCAGTTTTCAGCCAAAGCATCGGAAATTTTCTCACCGTCCCTGACTTCGGTGCGCAGATTCTCCGGATCGAATTTCTTTGAGGCTGCACAATACACCCGCGCGCGGCCCGGACAGCCCCGCCTTGTTAGAGCATTGGTGATGGCAAAATTCGCGCCCGATGTCAGGCTTTTGGCTCCCGCATACAGAATGGGCCGTGAGGCCTGCGCCACACGTTTCATCCAGGAAGACGGGGCAACCAGCCGCTTTGGCCGCCGTAATGCCAGCCCTTGTCCCGTTGACTGCCGCCGCAGTCTCACCGCGGCCGAAATGTGCAATCGCCGCTGGTGTCAGGCGTGGCGAAAATACCCCGGGCCGGCGCATTCCTCGTACCGAACCTCCAGATCTTCGGGCTGCAATGGGAAAGACCGGGGATTGCCGAAACAATCCTGGCTCAGAGCGCAATCGTCACGCATTTGCGCAAACTATAGGCTGCAAGCGCCCCTTCGATGGAATATTCACTGCCCATGCCCGATCGTTCGATAGCGATTACCCAACTTGGTGAGTATCGCACTGCGTTCGGACGTGGGACAGGCCAGCCGGGATTCTTGCGCCGCCCGTGCTGCTTTTACCGCTGTATCGGCCCCGGTGGCGCCACTGCGCCCCGCAGGGCAAATCGTTTCACGGCGCGAGGGGTTCGATTGCCGGATCCGCAGCGGGTCGAACCCAGGCACCGTCTAACGAAACTATATGCCAAATCGTCGGCGGATAGTCTTCTAGTCTATAAGGGCCGTTGGTTTCCCTTTAAGGCCTTTCTGTTTGCTCGCGCAAAGAGGTGTAGATTGCCGAGAAGTCGAGATGGCCGCCGCCTGCATCCGAAAACTCGGTGAACCGGTCTGCTGCCTGGGTTCCAAAGGGCGTTGACTGTCCGGACGCTTTCGCGGCAGCTTTTGCCAAGCGCAGATCTTTGGCCATTAGAGAAGCTGCAAAACCCGGGGCGTAGTTATTTGAGGCAGGCGTTGCAGGCGCGACACCCGGGATCGGGCAACGATTTTCCAGCGCCCAACTTTGTGCCGCTGCGCCGGAACAAAGCTGGAAAAACTGGGTAAGATCCAGACCCAGACTGTCCGCAAGCGCAAAGCCCTCCATTACTCCTAGTGCAGTAATGCCCACAATCATGTTGTGACACACCTTTGCGGCTTGACCGCTCCCGGACGGTCCGAAATAGCTTCGTTTTGCGCCCATATCGTCCAGCAATGTCCCGGCCCGCGCATAGGCTTCCGGGCTTCCCCCGACCATCAGCGACAACGTCCCTTGTCCGGCAGCTTCGGGTCCTCCGGACACGGGGGCATCCAACATGTCCAAACCCCGCTCGGCCGCGCGCGCGGCCAAATCCTCGGTCGTTTCGATGTCAATGGTTGAACAGTCGATAAGAAGCGAATGCGCCGGAGCCCCGGGAAGCACAATCTTTTCGTATACGGATTGTACATCTTTCCCCTCAGGAAGCATGGTGATAATCGCCTCGGCGCCCTCCAAAGCCTCCGCCGATGGAGCAATTGCACCTGGTATCTGAGAGAGCGCGCGCGCGCTCAGATCCATTGCCACAACATTATAGCTCTTGGCGATCAGGTTATTGGCCATAGGTCTTCCCATGACCCCCAAGCCAACGATTGCTACTTTTTTCATTTCTCCTCCAACCTCTAATCTACAAGCAAATTCGGCAACCACGTCGCCAGATCCGGGAAAACCGCAAGAAGGACGATCATCGCGGCCATTACGGCTACAAAAGGCAGCGCTCCCATCATCACATCTTGCATCGGTCCCTGACCGCGAACCCCCTGCACAACGTAAAGATTCAATCCGATGGGCGGCGTAATCAGCGCCGTTTCGATCAGGATCATCATCAAAACGCCGTACCAGATCGGATCGAACCCCAGCGAAAACATCAATGGCGCGACGATCGGGATCGTCGTGATCATCATGGATAGCGTTTCCATAAAACAGCCCAGAACGATGTAGAAGACCACAACGGCAAGCAGCATCTGGATTGGCGACAGACCGAGATCTGTCACGAATTCGTTCAGTCTGTTCGTAAGGCCGATCCCGGCAAGGATCGAATTCAGGAAATAGGCCGCGATAATGATCATCATGATCATTGCGGTGGTCACGACTGTCCCTTCAACCGCTTCCGTGAGCATCCGCCAGTTCAGCCGCTTGCGGCTGGCCGCGATCGTCAAGGCGCCCATGACACCCAGAGCCGCGGCTTCCGTTGGCGTGGCAATACCCCCATAGATCGACCCAATGACGAGCACGAAAATCGCTATTGGAGGCACTATGCCCAATGTGCCGGACAACCGCTCGGCCCAAGCATAGTTTACCCGCCTACCCGCCACCGCGGGATTGAGCAGACTGATCGCTACGATGGCGATCATGAATAGAACCGCCAACACAAGCCCTGGGATGATCCCTGCCAGGTACAACTGCGGCACTGAAGAGTTTGTCAGAATGCCATAGATAATCATGTTCACGGAGGGTGGGATCAGGATGCCCAGCGTACCGCCGGCAGCCAGCGTTCCCAGAAAAAGGCGCGGTCCGTAACCATGGCGCTCGATCTGAGGAAGCGCGACCGTCCCGATGGTTGCCGCAGTGGCAACCGACGAACCGGATGTCGCGGCGAAAAGAGCGCTGGCCCCGACGTTCGCATGCATCACACCGCCGGGCAGCCAGCCCAACCATTTTGCCAGCGCATCGTACATCGCATCGGCAATGCCGGAGCGCAGCATAATCTCCCCCAGCAGCACAAAAAGCGGGATCGCCATGAGCAAAAAGCCCGATGAATTCGTCCAGGCAATTTCACCGGCGATCTGATAAAGCGGCAAAAAGCCGTAGGTTCGGTCAAGGATGACCCCCAAAACGCCAATCGCCGCGGCGATTGGAAGACTGAGAGCGATTAGAAGAAGGAGAAGGAACAATGCAGTGAGTAGCATTTATCGGCGCGCCTCTGTATCGGCAATCTATTCGCTCACTTCCTCCAATGCACCGCGCATGCCCGCCATTCGATGCGCTGCCGGGAAATCCCGGGACACATAGGCTTTTACGGTCATCCCCATGACGATGAGTGTCACCGCCGCAAAGACCCAGAACCCTGCAACCCACAAAAGCTGCGGAATCCACATCGGGGTTTCCATCTGCGAGTTTGAGACGGCTCCGGTTCGGATAGTGGTGCTCAAGAGCTTTGTCGCATACCAGGCAAACAACAGCGTGACCGTAAAAAGGGACAGCAGCGCCAGAATATCCAAAGCTGTCTTTGCCCCGCGCGGTAACCTTGCCTGCACCACGTCGATACGAACGTGTGCCCGGCGGATCAAAGCCAGAGACGCCCCCCAGGTTACAGCTACAGCAAGGACATAGCCGGACACTTCGTCCGCACCCACCAAGGAAATTGACAATACTTTACGGGCAATCACCTCGACTGAGATCATCAAGGCACAGCCAAGAATTGCGAAACCGGCAATTCGGGCAAGCAAAGTCGATATGTTGTGAGCGATGAGATACATAAGCAATCGGGTTAACTATTTGTCACCGCATCCCGGCGCGCCGGGATGCGGTGAATTTCGATCGGACCGGACCGATCAGTTGATGAAAATACCTGCAACTTTTCCGACCGTGTCGTTCCAGGTCGCTACGCACTCCGCCCCACAGGCTTTCGCCCAATTCGACAGAACTGTGCCCTTCAGAATTTCATCGCGCAGGGCAATGTCGCTGTCGGAGACCGGCACCAGTGTCATCTTCCCGGGCGCTTCGCGGGTACAGGCGTCACCGCCGGTGTTACACGCCAGACCTTCGATTGTTTCTGCACCAGCGCCGTTCCAGATTTTGTTCTCCAAGTTGGAAATCTGTTCGGTTAAAACGGCGCGAACGCTTGGATCGAGACCGTTCCAGGTATCGATTCCGACAACATGAATGACTGGCGACCAGGCAATCGGCAGTTCATAGATATGTGTCGATACTTCGTGCCACTTGGCATTGAAGCCGGACATCGAACCGGTAATGGCACAATCGATCACGCCTTTTTGCAAACCCTGTACAACTTCGCCGAAACTCATCGAAACCGCAGTTCCGCCAAGTGCCGAAACAAAGTCGCCGATCGCCGCACCGGACGCCCGGATTTTCTTGCCCTCCAGATCCTCCAGACCCGAAATCTCTCCGTTGCAGTAAACGACTTGCGCGGAGTACGGCCAAATACCCAGAACTTTCACACCGTAGGCCTTCTCATACAAGTCCGTGATCGCAGGCTTCCATGCTTCCGAAATCTCGCGGGCCCTCGCGATCGTCGGTGCCAATCCCGGCAAATCGTTGCCAGCATTCATTGCGTTGTCGCCGATCATATATCCCATAGGGGTGGAGGCAAATTGCAACGTTCCTTGCTCGACAAGACGTACAATCTCTGATCCGTTCAACCCAAGTTCGTTGAATGGCTTGATTTCCGATGTGATTTTTCCGCCGGTAGCTTCCGGCAACTCTTCGGTGAAGAAGGGTTTGGTAAAATCGGTGTACATCGACACCATCCCCCAGCTGCCAACGACATTCAGCTTCGTTTCCGGCAAATCCTCGGCAACCGCAGCCGTCGCACAGATCGTAACGGCAACGGCAGACGCGATAAAGCTACGCATTGTTTCCTCCCTGTTAAAACGGAAGGAACTGTTTCATATCGCATAGATCGATTCAAGCTCTTTTTGGGACGATCACGAGCGAAAAAGCGATCACTGTATTCTCGCGATTGAGATCTTTTGCAACGGCATGTGCAATTATTGCAGCGATTGGGACTCGGCGGGGGAGGCAATCGGAAGACTGCCCGCGGCCGCCAGCGCAAAAGAAGATCTGTCTTATCGATAATCCCTCTTATATGCTTTATATCCGGTGCCGTGAGACTAGGACTTTGCGGCTCTCCGCTCCACCGAAAGGCGCCCCCTCCGAGCCGGTTCCCGGTCCGCGCTCGCTGCGGACGCCGGCTCCCCCGCGACCTCCCACCGGGTCCCGGCCTCTTCGAGCCTCTGCGCCAAGGTATCGGGCGGGGCTCGGTCGGTAATCAGCAGGTCGATTTCCTCGAAGCTGGCGGCGCGGACCAGGGCGCTGCGGTTGAATTTGCTGTGGTCGGTGATGACCAGGCGGCGGCGGCCGCATTGAAGGACCTGGCGGGCGAACTCGGCTTCGGCCAGATCTTGGTCCATCAGGCCGCCTTCGGCATCGACGCCGGCGATGGAAATGATGGCATGGTGTACTTTGAAGCTAGAGGCGAAAGCGATGGCCGAGGCGCCGAAGGCGGCACCGTTGTCGCCGCGTAGCTCGCCGCCGGCCATGTAGACGCGGTTGCCGTTCACCGTCGCCAGGGTGCGGGCGATATCGGAGGAGTTGGTGACAATGGTCAGCCCGCGCTTGGTCAGGAGCTCGCGGGCCAGAATGCTGGTCGTAGTTCCGGTATCCAACATGACGCTGTCGCCGTCGGCGATGGAGGCCGCGACATGGCGCGCGATGGTCTGCTTGGCCGAAGCGCGCTCGCGCAGGCGCCGCTCGAAGGGTGCCTCGGTCAGGGAGACCGCGCCATGCAGCTTCACCAGGGTTCCGCCCTCCACCAAGGGGCGGATGTCGCGTCGGATGGTCTCCAGCGAGACCCCCATCTCCTCGGCCAGATCACCGATGCGCACGGTCCCCTGACGCTGCGCGCTGCGCAGGATACGGAGCTGGCGGGGCGACTGCCTCATGTAGCGCTACCCTCTGAAGCTGCGGCTATCTCATCGCGAATAAGCCAGATTAACGCGGGCTTCCGGTCTTCAAAAGCCACAAAATCTCTCAAATTTCCATAAAAACATCACATCGCCGATTGACGGCAGAGGATTGTGGCCGCAGACTTTCCGCTACTGCCGAGCGGGGCCGGACGACAAGGCGCGGGCTTGCTCTCCCTCGGCACCGAGAGGTTCCGGCAAGGACAAAATAAGGAGACAAGACGAATGCACAGAGTACTCCAGGCGGCAGCTTTGGCCGCAGCCCTGGCTTTTGCGCCCTGGCAGGCGCAGGCCGAGGTCGAATCCAACGACCCGATAAAGCTGACCCTGCACGACTGGACCGGCCAGCTGATTACCACCCAGATCATGGGCGAGGTCTTGAAGAGGGCCGGCTACAACGTCGATTACGTCCAGGCCGACTACATCGCCCAGTTCACCGGCCTGAAGAACGGCGACCTCGACGTCGCCATGGAGATCTGGGAGACCACCGGCCGCGATGCTATGGACGAGGCCACCGCCACCGGCCAGGTCGAGAACCTGGGCGAGACCGGCATGCAGGCCATCGAGGAGTGGTGGTACCCCGCCTACATGAAGGAGGTCTGCCCGGGCCTGCCGAACTGGGAGGCGCTGCTGGACGAGGACTGCGCCGGGGCTTTCTCGACCGCAGAGACCGCGCCCTTGGGCCGCTATCTGGGCGGACCGGTCACCTGGGGCGGCTATGACGACGAGCGCGCCATGGCCCTGGAGCTGCCGATCGAGGTGGTGCATGCCGGCACCGACGCCGCCCTCTTCGCCGAGTTGGAATCGGCCTATCAGCGCAAGGCGCCGATCCTGCTGTGGGTCTATGCCCCGCACTGGGCGCCGGTGAAGTACGAAGGCGAGTGGGTTGAGTTTCCGGCCTACGAGGCCGCCTGCTATCGGGACCCGGAATGGGGCATCAACCCCGACGCGGCCTACGACTGCGGCAAGCCGCGCGGGCCGATCTGGAAGGTCGCCTACGCCGGCGTCAAGGGCAAGTGGCCGGGCGCCTACGAGGCCATCAAGGCCTTCACCGTCGGCAACGATGAGATGGGTGCCATGGTGGCCGAGGTCGACCTCAACGGCCGTACGGTCGAGGAGGTGGTCGCCGGATGGATGGCCGACAACGAAGACCGCTGGTCCGGGTGGATCGAGTAGGCTCGAGCGATTCCCGGGGTGCTGGTTCTGCCGCACCGGCGTCTCTCTTCAAGTGCGAACGCAGGGAAGAACGGCGATGACCGAGGCTCCGGCGCCGCGGGCGAAGCTTACCTGCCGCTCGGTCTGGAAGCTCTTCGGCCAAGGCGCGGAGGCGCTGGCACGGCGCACCGGCGCCCGGCTCACTGCCGGGGCGGCCCGGCAGGCCGGTCTGATCGTGGCCTTGAACGACGTGAACCTGGAGATCTTCGAGGGCGAGATCTTCGTTATCATGGGCCTCTCGGGCTCCGGCAAGTCCACCCTGGTGCGCTGCATGTCGCGCCTGATCGAACCGACCGCCGGCGAGATTCTCTTCAAGGGCGAGGATCTGCTGGCCGCCAGCGAGCAGCGCATGATCCAGATCCGCCGGCACCAGATGGGCATGGTCTTTCAGCACTTCGCGCTGCTGCCGCATCTCTCGGTCCTCGGCAACGTTGCCTTCCCGCTGGAGGTCCAGGGCGTCGACGCCGCCACCCGCCAGGAGCGGGCGCTGCGGATGGTGGAACTGATCGGCCTCAAGGGCCGCGAAGACTATTTTCCGCGCGAGCTCTCCGGCGGCCAGCAGCAGCGCGTCGGCATCGCCCGCTCGCTCGCCGTGGAACCCGAACTCTGGTTCCTGGACGAACCTTTCTCGGCTCTGGATCCGCTGATCCGGCGCGAGATGCAGGACGAGTTCATCCGCTTGCAGGCCAGCCTGCACAAGACCATTGTCTTCATAACCCACGACTTCGACGAGGCCATCCGCCTGGCCGATCGCGTCGCCATCATGAAGGACGGTGCGGTGGTGCAGGTCGGCACGCCCGAGCGACTGGTGACCGCCCCGGCCGATGCCTATGTCGCCGAGTTCACCAAGGATGTGACCCTGGCCAAGGTGGTGAAGGTCGAGTCGGTGATGGACGCGGCCGGCGAAGGCCCGGTGGGCGGCAGCATCGCCGCCGGGGCGCGGGTCGCCGATGCCGCGCCCTTGCTGCGCGAGAGCGAGGCCGACCTCGCCGTCGAGGACGCGGCCGGCCGGCGCGTCGGTCTGTTGCGCCGCCGCGATGTGGTCGACCTGATGCTGCGCGGCTAGGCCCATGACCTCGCTGCCGCGCAGCCTCGAGCCGGGCCGCTCCTTCCTGCATCTGAGCCGGGGACAACTCTCTTGCTCTCCTGGCTGATCGGCCTCGGGCTCTTCGCCTTGCTCTGGCTGTTCGGCAAGCCGGTCGCCGGCTGGGCCTTCAAGATCCCGCACGGCCTGCGCCTGCCGCTGAAGAACTGGATCGGCGGCGGCATGAAGTGGCTGGTGGAAGAGGCCTACTTCGGGCTCTTCACCGTCACCGATCTCACCCGCTTCCTGGCCGAAGTCATCGACTTTCCCTACCGCATCGCGTTGTCGCTGCTCTCAACCGGCCTGCTCTCGGGTCAGGGCAGTCAGGCGGTGCAACTGCTGCCGCCGCTCTCCTGGATCGCGGCGATCGGGATCGTCGTGCTGATGGGGCGCTATGCCGGCGGCTGGCGCCTGGCGGCCCTGGTCGGCGGCTGCTTCGGCTTCCTGGCGGTCTTCGGGCAGTGGGACAACGCCATGATCACCCTGGCTTCCATCGTGATCGCGGCGCCGCTGGGCATCGTCGGCGGACTGCTGCTGGGTCTGGGCGGACACCGCTGGAGCTGGTTCGCCGCACTGCTGAAGCCGGTGCTGGACCTGATGCAGACCGTGCCGATCTTCGCCTATCTGGTACCGATTCTGGTGCTCTTCGGCTTCGGCCCCACTTCGGCCGTGGTCGCCACCGTCGTCTATGCCTTGCCGCCCATGACCCGCATCACCATGCTGGCCTTGAAGACTGTGCCGGACGAGGTGCGCGACCTGGGCCGCATGGTCGGCTGCACCCCGCGCCAGATGACCTGGCGGGTCATGGTGCCCTCGGCCATGCCGGGCCTGATGGTCGGGGTGAATCAGGTGATCATGCTGTCTTTGAACATGGTCATCGTCGCCTCCATGATCGGCGCCGGCGGCCTGGGCTACGAGGTGCTGGCGGCCTTGCGGCGCCTCGACATCGGCACCGGCGTGGAGGCTGGGCTGGCCATCGTCGCCCTGGCCGTCGCCCTGGACCGCCTGAGCCAAGCCTTCGCCAGGCGCATTCGCAGCCACGCCGAAGATCTGCCCCAAGGCTTGGTCCGCCGCCATCCCTACACCGCGGCCGCGCTGGCCTTGGTCCCGGTCACCGGCTTGGCCGGCCTAGCGATCAGCCTGCTGCAAAGCTATCCGGAAAGCCTGCAGATCACCACCGGCAGCGTCTGGTCGGACCTGGTGCGCTACATCAACGTAAACTTTTTCGACCAACTGGAAGCCTTCAAAAATCTGCTGCTGCTGAACCTGCTGATCCCCTTCAAGCGATTTCTCTTGAGCCTGCCTTGGGCCGGCGTGGTGATCCTGATCGGGTTGGCTGGCTGGCGGCTGGGCGGCTGGAAACTGGCGCTGCAAACCGCGCTGCCGGCCTATCTGATCGCCGCCGTGGGGCTCTGGTCCAAGGCCATGATCACCGTCTATCTCTGCGGCATTTCGGTGGCGATTGCCTGCCTGATCGGCTTTCCCATCGGCATTCTGGCGGCCGAGCGAGACCGCTTGTGGAAGGGAGTGCAGCTGGCCATAGACACGCTGCAGACCCTGCCCTCCTTCGTCTACCTCATGCCCGCGGTGATGCTATTCCGGGTCGGCGACTTCACCGCCATGATCGCCGTGGTAGCCTATGCCGTCGCTCCCGCCATCCGCTACACGGCCTTAGGCCTGCAGCAAGTCGATCCGCAGTTGATCGAGGCCGGCAAGGCCGCCGGCTGCACGCGCTGGCAGCTGCTGACCAAGATCAAGCTGAAGCTGGCGCTGCCGGAGATCCTGCTGGGGATCAACCAGACCATCATGCTGGCGCTCTCCATGCTGGTGATCACCGCGCTGGTCGGCACCCGCGACCTGGGTCAGGAGGTCTATATCGCCTTGACCAAGGCCGATACCGGGCGCGGCCTGGTCGCCGGCCTCTGCGTCGCCTGCATCGCCATCGTTGCCGACCGCCTGATCGGCGCCGGTGCCGGACGCCTGCGCCGCCGCCTAGGACTGGAGCGTTAAGCCATGAGCGACAAGCAAGACCGTATCGAAGAGTTACCGATCTGGCGCGGCCGCATTTCCTACGAGCCTCTGCTGGGCGGCCTCACCAACGAGAGCTTCCTGGTGTCCGACTCCGGCGAGCGCCTGGTGGTGCGCTTCGGCCGGGACCTGCCCTTTCACCACGTCAGCCGCGAACGCGAAACCATGGCGGCCAAGGCCGCCTTCGCGGCCGGCCTGGCGCCCGAGGTGATCTATGCCGGCCCCGGCGTCATGGTTTCCCGCTTCGTCGAAGCCAAGACCTATGCACCGGAGGACCTGCGCGCCAATCTGGAACGGGTGGCCGACATCGTCGCCCGCTTTCACCGGACCTTGCCGCAGAAGGTCAGCGGTCCCGGCTTCATCTTCTGGGTCTTCCACGTGATCCGCGACTACGCCCGCACCCTGGAGGCGGGCAAGAGCCGCATGCTGCCACGCCTGCCCGAGTTCTTGGCCCTGAACGCGGAATTCGAAGCAGCCCAGATACCCCTGCCGATCGTTTACGGCCATCACGACCTGTTGCCGGCCAACTTCCTGGACGACGGCGAACGGCTCTGGCTGATCGACTTCGAGTATGCCGGCTATTCGACGCCGCTGTTCGATCTGGCAGGGATTGCCTCCAACGCGCACTTCTCGCCGCAAGAGTCGGAGACCTTGCTGACCCGCTACTTCGGCGCCGCACCAGGCGCCGCGCTGCTGCAGGCCCAGGCGGCCATGCAGTGTGCCTCGCTGCTGCGCGAAGCCATGTGGTCCATGGTCTCCGAGCTGCACATGACCACGCCGGGCATCGACTACCCCGCCTATACCGCCGAAAACCTGGGCTATCTGGACCGGGCGCTCGACAGCTACCGCTCCCGCTACGGAAAGGCTTCTTAGTCCTATGTCTCTTCCCGATCGCGCAGAGATTGTCGTTATCGGCGGCGGCATCGTCGGCTGCTCCACCGCCTACCACCTGGCCCGCGACCACAAGGCCGAGGTGCTGCTGCTGGAGCAGGGCAAGCTGACCTCCGGCTCCACCTGGCATGCTGCCGGCCTGGTCGGCCAGCTACGCTCGTCGGCCTCGATTACCCAAGTGCTGAAGTACTCGGTCGATCTCTACAAGAATTTGGACCGGGAGACCGGCCTGGAGACCGGATGGAAGATGAGCGGCTGCCTGCGGCTGGCCTGCAACCGGGACCGCTGGATCGAGTATCGGCGCCTGGCCACCACCGCCGGCAGCTTCGGTATGGAGATGCACCTGCTCTCCCCGTCCGAGGTCAAGGCCATGTGGCCACTTCTTAACTGCAAGGATCTGATCGGCGCCAGCTACCTGCCCACCGACGGCCAGGCCAGTCCCAGCGACATCACCCAATCCCTGGCCAAGGGCGCGCGTATGCACGGCGTCGCCATTATGGAGGGCGTAGGCGTCACCGGCTTCCGCATGGCAGGCGACCGCATCACCCACGTCGAGACCGCGCAGGGCCTCGTCGCCTGCGAGAAGGTGGTGAACTGCGCCGGCCAGTGGGCGCGCCAGGTCGGCGCCCTGGCCGGCATCGCCGTGCCGCTGCAGCCGGTCAAGCACCAATACGCCATTACCGAGCCGATCCCGGGCCTGGCCACCGACGTCGCCACCGTCCGCGACCCGGACCGCTGCATCTATTTCAAGGAGGAGGTCGGCGGCCTCTCCTTCGGCGGCTACGAGCAGAATCCCATCGCCTGGACCAAGTACGACCTTCCCAACGACTTTCAGTTCCAGCTGTTCGACGACGACTGGGACCACTTCGCCCAGCACATCGAACAGGCCGTAGTCCGGGTACCGGCGCTGGAGACCGCCGGGATCAAGCAGATGATCAACGGTCCGGAGAGCTTCACACCGGACGGCAACTTCATCCTGGGTCTGGCACCGGAATGCCGGAACCTCTTCGTCGGCGCCGGCTTCAACGCCTTCGGCATCGCCTCGGGCGGTGGCGCCGGCTGGGTGCTGGCCGAGTGGGTGGTCTCAGGCGAGGCGCCGCTGGACCTCTGGACGGTCGACATCCGCCGCTTCTCCAGCCTGCACCGGGACCGCGACTGGGTCGCCGACCGTACCCTGGAGGCCTACGGCAAGCACTACACCGTCGGCTTTCCGCACGAAGAGTACAAAAGCGGCCGCCCGCGCATCGTCTCGCCGCTCTACCAGCGGCTGAAGGCGCACCGCGCCGTCTTCGGCTCCAAGCTGGGCTGGGAACGGCCCAACTGGTTCGCACCCGAAGGCATGGAAGCGGAAGACCGCTACTCCATGGGCCGGCAGAACTGGTTCGAGGCCGTGGGCGCGGAGCATCGCCATATCCGCGAGGCGGTCGGCATCTTCGACCAGTCCTCCTTCGCCAAGTACGAGATGACCGGCAAGGACAGCTTGGCAGCCCTGGAGTATGTCTGCGCCAACCGCATCGGCAAGCCGCCGGGACGCCTGACTTACACCCAGCTGCTGAACCGCCGCGGCGGGATCGAGTGCGACCTGACCGTCGCGCGGCTGGCGGAGGATCGCTTCTACATCGTCACCGGCACAGGCTTCCGTACCCACGACGCCTGCTGGATCCGCGACCATCTCCCGGCCGGGCTGGAAGCCGAACTGTCCGACGTGACAGAGGCCTACGGCACCCTCTCGCTGATGGGGCCGCTGTCGCGCGCGGTACTGGCGGCCGTTACCGACGCCCCGGTCGACAATGCCGCCTTCCCCTTCGGCCATGTCCGCCTTCTCACCATCGCCGGGGCCGAGGTGCGGGCCTTGCGGGTCACCTACTGCGGCGAACTGGGCTGGGAGCTGCACCTACCGCTGGCCGCCACTGGCGCAGTCTTCGACGCCTTGATGGCGGCGGGCCGGCCGCAAGGCATCCGCCCGGTCGGCTATCGCGCCCTGGAGTCGCTGCGCCTGGAGAAGGGCTACCGCGCCTGGAGCAGCGACATCACCCCCAACGATTCCCCCTTCGAGGCCGGTCTCGGCTGGGCAGTGAAGCTGCGCCACGGCATCGACTTCCTCGGCCGCGCAGCCGCCGAGGCAGCTGCCCAGCGCATCCCGAAGAAACTCCTGATCTGCTTCACCGTCGAGGACCCCGAGGTCGTGCTGCTGGGCAGCGAGACCATCCTGCGCGACGGAGACTTCGCCGGCTATCTCTCCAGCGGCGGCTTCGGCTACACGCTAGGCAAGCCCATCGGCTATGGCTATCTGCGCAATCCCGAGGGCGTGACGGAGGACTTCGTGACGGCAGGCAGCTACGAACTGCTGGTGGCTAGCGAACGGGTGCCGGCGCAAGTCCACCTGCAACCGCTCTACGATCCGGCAGGGCATCGCCCGAAGGCCTGACGGCCGACTCTACGGCGATCCCAGTTTGCACCGTCTTCACATCGATGGCAGTCGTTGCGATTTGGACTTGATCGGGTCTCTCAAGCTGGGTGGGGGAGGCTATTGCGGAGGGGAAATCGAGTAAAAGCGGTGTTGCCCGCCTGCTCCATGCGGCTGAGCCCCACCAAGTCGGGACCCCCGAGTCGGGAAACGCGGTCCGGGAAACACGTTTCCCGACTGGACTGCAACAGGATTGGGCCTAACGCGGAGCCCACGTCCCCTCCCTATAGCACCGCAAAGCTTCCCCTCCGTTAGCCGTGACAAGCGCAGCCGGCGTGCTCACAGCCGGCACCCTTGGCGTGGCCTTCGGCACAGGCCTGGCTACAGTAGTTGCGGCCGCCCTTCTTGACCGCATCCTGAACGTTCACAACGCACACACAGTCGGTACAGGCACATTTCTGCTGAGTCACAGTCACCATTAGAGGTCTCCTTCCACGTTTTGGTCTGGACCGCCCTGCTCATGCGTGAACAGATGGCCGACCATGATCTTTAGAACATCGCGTACGCAGGCATCGGCCATTGAGTAGAATACCTGTCGTCCCCGCCGCTCGGCCCGCAGCATGCGCGCCGCACGCAACAGCCGAAGATGGTGACTGACCAGCGAGGCGGACAGGCCCAACTCCTCGGCTATATCGCCGGCAGGGATCTCGCACTCCATGCAGGCCACCACAATCGACAGACGGGTCGGGTCGGCCAGCAGGCCAAAGGTCTCGGCAAGCTGGGCTGTTTGGTCCGACTGCAATTCAATAGCCTGCATGGTTCTACATTTAAACAGTTTCTTGATTATTTTCAAGCAGGCGGCGAAAAATTTGCAGGCAATGACACCGTCCTCGAGAGGCCCAGATCGCCTTGACCTGGATCATGTCCTTCCGCCCGCCGGCTTGTAACTGTCCCGGCGAGCAGTCCGACGAGGAACGCCCCGACAAGGAACGCGATATCCGATCTGCCGGCCAAGTACAGGGTGCCTCGCTACCAACCGTTGGTGGCCTGTCCGGAGATTGCGCTGCTGGCCAAGACTCTGTTGGGGCGGATGCGGGTTACGCATCTGCATTGAGGCACCGGCACCCCGGCCTCGCTGACGCTGGGCCTCATGGCGCGCGCCATGAGGGCCGTGCGGGATGCTCGGCCTGGGATTGGCTCAGCCGCGCTGCCGAGGACGGCAGCCGCAGGCGTAATTTCCAGGGCCACAGCACCGGCGCGGCCCAAAATTTACGGGGCTTGGGCACCGCCCCGATCGGCTGCGGTGCCGACAGCGCCGACAGCTATGTCCAGAATCTGGTAGAGATCGGGGCATGGCACCGTGCCGTGGAGTCCTGCTGCTCTGCGTCGTCGCCGCCGCCTTCGATGCCCATCGCCAGACCAGCACCCCCACCATTCGTAGAAGTCTGACCGCTTGCCTCAGGCCAGGGCCTTGAAGACCGCACGCACATCCTCGGCGTACTCCGGGAAGCAACTGGCGATATAACCGGAGAAGATCTCGATCGCCCGCGCCCGATCCATGCCGGCCGTCTCAGATACATCCTGAGCCACAGACCCTCCGACAAGGGGTCGGTTGCCACGGCGCCCCCCTCGGCCTCGGCATCGTCTCGGCCCAGATCTGCCAGAACCTCTTTACAGGCCGTCCGCATGGCTTCGTAGCGTGCCCTGTCGAAGTCGGCGGCATCTCGGCGAAGTGCAGCCGCGCCGTCGCCTCGCCCCAATAGGCATGCCAGAGGATAAGGCTGTCGGAATTGCAGACTTCTTCGAGGAATTCCGCACGGGCCATCGCCAGCAGGCGGTCGATGGGCCGAGGGCCGGCTGCCGCCAGTGCAGCCTTCCAACGCTCGTCGTAATGCTGGTAGAGAACCCGCAGCGCCTCGGCCAAGAGCTCTTGCTTGGTATTGAATTAGAAGACCGTCACGCCCTGGCTCAAGCCGGCCTCTTCGGCGACTGTGGCCAAGGTGGTTCCGGACAGACCGTTCTTTACGACCGATCACATGGTCGCGTCGATGATCTGCCGCTGCCGCCGATCGGTGCATTGCGAATGACCCTTCCGCGCGGGTTCGGCTCTTGGTCTCCATGGCGTTCCCCATCGAATCGTCTCTCCGGCAGCTTTGTCGCTTGGCGGTATCGCGCCTGGCAAGATTTTTGAACGATCGCTCAAATTACATTGCGTGCCCCATTTCCCCCGAATAGCTTGGTTGTCAGCGGCATCGGATTTTCTACCGGAGGAAGGGATGCCCTAGGGCTTTCACGAAACAACTGGCCCTGCCGCGGGCGGGCCGAGGAGACCGTTGACATGCGTTCGAAATCCATCCTTTCCGCCCTTGCGGCAACCGTACTTTTGCCGGTTACGGTCGGCACGCCGGCAGCTGCCGATCTCTTGGTGTTCGACTGGGCCGGCTACGAAGACCCGGAGTTCTTTCCCGCCTACATCGAAAAATACGGCAAAGGCCCGACCTACACCTTCTTCGGCGACGAGGAAGAAGCCTTTCAGAAGCTACGTACCGGCTTCAAGGCCGACGTCGCCCATCCCTGCTCGCAGTCGGTGATCAAGTGGCGCGAGGCCGGCCTGATCGAACCGCTGGATACCTCCCGCATTCGCGGCTGGGACGGCATCATGGAAGGCTTTAAGAATATGGAAGGTTTCACCCACGACGGCAAACAATATGTCATGCCGATCGACTGGGGCGGAACCTTCCTCACCTATCGCACCGACATGGTGGACGACGCCGACATCAAGAGCCTGCAATCCTTTGCCGATCCCAAGTTCCAAGGCCGCATTTCGATCCCCGACAACGTCGACGATGCCTACGCTCTGGCGATGCTGGCGACCGGCGTGACGGACTGGACCGAAGCAACCGAAGAGGACGTCGACCGCGCCTCCGACTTCCTGCGCAAGGTGCATCCCAACGTCCGCGCCTACTGGCAGGATGGCGCGTCGCTGGCACAGCTAATGGTCAGCGGCGAGGTGATCATGGCCTGGGCCTGGAACGAGACCGCGACCACGATGCAGGCGGAGGGCCAGCCGGTGGCGCTGACCCGCGACACCGACGAGGGCTACACCACTTGGGTTTGCGGCTATGTGAACCTGGCTAACGGCGAAGGCGACGAGGAGCAGCTCTACGACTTCCTCAGCGCCTGGAATGAGGACCGCGTGGCAAACTACTTGGTCAATGCTTGGGGCTATGGCCACGCCAACGGCGAGGCCATGGACAAGATCGACGCCGAAACCCTGAAGGCGCTCAGCTTCGACAACCTGGATGCCTACACGGACAAGACTCTATGGCAGGCACCCATGCCGCCAGAACTGCGCCAGAAGATGATTTCCGACTTCTCGCGCATCAAGGCGGGGTTCTAAACTCGACCTCCGTTTGCCCGGTCCCGGGGAGAGTCTCCATTCGCATTCCCCTTTCGGCCGTCGTCATCTCGGCCATTGCGCGCATAGCGGGGGAACCCTAGGGGCTACGGGAGGACGGTAGCCCGACTCGTCTTCGATTGGTCGGTCCACGGCGATCCCAAGTTCTATCCCGACTACCTGAAGAGGTGCGGGATGCTGCCGGCTTTCGCCTTCTTCGGCGACGAGGAGGAGGCTTACCAGAAGATGCGGACCGGCTTATGCCGGACTTGGCGACCCCCTGTGCACACAGGCCATAGACACAGGGTACAGTCCGATCTGCCGGCCCCTTGGATACTGGGTTTATCGCCAACTGCGGTGGCATCGTAACGGAGTGCAAGACCCTGATAAGGCTTCAAGTGCGACGGTCAGCAATATCTCATGCCGATCCGACTGGGGGCGCTGCACCGCCGTCAACACCATCAATGGCGCATGAAGGCGTTCAGGACGCGCATGTAGCGGCCGGTCAGGCGGATCGGCCCCCGGTGAGTGACCAGCAGGCAGAGGCAGCCTGCCTCCGGGTCCGGCACGGGGCTGTGGTCCAGCTCGTCATCGGCCAGTTGTAAGTCGCCAAGTCCGTAGCAACCGGTGTCGTCGCTGTAGGAACCGCGCAAGACCAGGGTCATTTCCAGGCCGGGGTGCGTGTGTGCGGGTACCTTTGCGCCGCCACGCACCGAGAGGAGGCGGACGATACCGCCACCGCCGATCGGCAGCACGCAATCGCGCAAGCCCGGCAGGAGGCGGCGCCAGCGCAGGTCTTCAAGCCGCGCGCCCACATAGCCGCGCAAGGGGCCTGGAAGCCTCGGATCGCCCTCGCTCACAGTAACCGTTTCCGGGGTATCCAGATCCAATTTCTGCATGACCGAGCCCCGCAGATCTTCCGCAACCTCACTTGGCGCCATTTCTTCTAAGAGGGCGCCGGCGATTGCTTCATAGTCGCCGATCTCCTTCCGGGCTTCGCCATTCAGGGCCGCATGGGACGCAATTACGAGGCTCGGTGCCGGGGGCAGCAGCCCTGCAGCATAGGCCAGGTAGAGATCGTCACGCTCGTTCAACACTGCCAAGTTTTCCTACTCGTCAGGGTCTAGACTGCGGCGCAAGCGCTTCATCGCCAGGCGCAGGCGCGATTTAACGGTGCCCAAAGCCACCCCGGTTTGCTCGGCGATCTGCGTGTGCACCACGTCTCCGAAGTAGGCCATGCGCACCAGTTCGGCCTGCTCCACCGGCAGGGCGGCAATGGCATTCTGCAGTTGCGTGGCCTGCTCACGTCTGTCCACCAACTGTTCCGCGCTTACCGTTTCTGGCTGCAGCAGCGGCTCGTTGGGGTCCAGTTCTGGCTTGTTCTCCCGCCGCAAGCGATCGATGCGCTTGTTGCGGGCAATGGTGAAGACCCAAGTCGCCAAGGTCGCTTGTGCAGAATCGAATCTCTCCGCTTTGCGCCAGAGCGTAAGCATGGTTTCTTGCACCAACTCTTCGGCGGTCGATGCATCGCAGCCTTGGCGCAAGAGAAAGGTCTTCAGGCGCGGAGCGTAGTGGTCGAACAACTGCGCGAAAGCCTGCTTGTCCCGGCTTTGGGCCACGGCCTCCATCAAGTCGTTCTGTGCAACGCCTTCTGCCACGCTGGTAGTCCCTGTTCGACACGTTCGACGGCCCGCCCTGCGTCTTTCTATTGCGGGCGGTCGCGGCGTGGTGCGTCGAGTGTCCGTTGATTCCGCTCTTTCAAGCAAGGCTAACGAAAGCGTCATAACGAAGCCTACGCAAAGCCGGCGCAGAGGGATCACGGCGACGCCCCTTTTTTGGCCAGGATCAGCCGGCGGCGATATCGAGGTTCGGCTCCTTGCCAGGCGCGACGGGCTTTGGCCGCTTGGGGCTCCGGTCCAGCGGACGTAAAGCAGCTTGTGCGGCGCGCAGCTGCACTGTGAAGACCGAACCTTGGCCAGGCTCGCTGCGAATCTCCAGGCGGCCGCGATGGCGGTTCACAATATGCTTGACGATGGCCAGACCGAGGCCGGTCCCGCCAAGCGCGCGCGAGCGGGCCTTGTCCACCCGGTAGAAGCGCTCGGTCAGGCGCGGGATGTGTTCGCGCGGAATCCCCTCGCCGCTATCGATCACCGAGACTTGGAGCGAAGGATGGATGCCACGCCCGCTGTCCCCGTGGGGCCCGCGCGCCCGCAGCGTGACCTCACTGTGGCTGCGACCGTACTTGATGGCGTTGTCGACCAAGTTCTGAAAGACTTGAAGCAACTCTTCCTCGTCGCCCAAGGCGAGGAGCGGACCATCTTTTTCTATTTCTATCGCTAAGGTAACATCGCGATCCTCTGCCTTGAGTGAGAGCGCAGCGGTGACGCGCCGCAATAAGGCGGCAATATCCACCACGTCCTGCGGCGTCATGTGCTCATGCATTTCGATGCGCGAGAGCGACAGCAAGTCTTCCACGAGATGTGCCATGCGCACCGACTGCTCGGCCATAATTGGCAGAAAACGGTCGCGGGCCTCGGCGTCGTCGCGAGCCGGCCCGCCCAGCGTTTCGATGAAGCCCATCAGGCTCGCCAATGGTGTCTTTAGCTCGTGGCTTGCATTGGCGACGAAGTCGGCACGCAGTTGCTCGGCGCGCTTCAACGCTGTTACGTCCTGCAAGGCCAGCACGGCGATGGTGCCGTCCGGCAGGGCGAAAGGCAGGCGCTGTATGCGCGCAACCAAGTGCTGGATCCGGACGCCGGCGATAGTGAACTCCACGGTACGGCTCTCAGCACCGTCCAGAATCGCTTCGGCTGCCGATAGCAAGGTCGGTTCGCGCAGGACGGAGATGAGGTCGCTGCCCTCGATGTGGCCTTCGAAGATCTCCTGGGCGGCAGGATTGGCACGCGTGACACGGCGCTCGGCGGTTAAGGTCAGCAGCGGGTAGGGAATGGTCGCCAGCACCGCCTCCTTGCCGGCGTCGGATGCCGCCAGTCCTTGATGCTCCCGTTGGCCGGTACGGATCGCCTCGATCACGCTGCCGGTCAGCGCACCGTCAATCAGGCTACCCACCGGCCACGGCGGCAGACCGGTCTGCGTGTTGGGCTCCTTTGCCCAAGGCACGACATGCTCCATGAACCGCCGGACGTGTTGGCGATGACGCCGCAGCAGCAAGAGGCCACCCGTGGCACTGGCAAGAGTGACGATAATCAGCCCCTGCCACGTGAGCCAACCGGCGGTTTCTGCAAACAAGGCAGCTAAGCATACCGGAACTGTTATTAACAAAAAAGGAATAACAAAATTTTTTCTAAGTACTTTATAAAACATAAATTTCTGCTTGTCATACATAATTGCATGAGATTGTACGCCTCTCGAATCTATATATTGGTTATTCTGTGCCTTTAAAGCGTCAGAATGACTACTTTTTGTCGCTTGGGTGTTGTTTTGACGTGTCTCTTTCTGACCGGAAAAAAGGTCGACCATCGCCGGTTGGACTGGCGTGGGGGCAGCTTTTTTCTTGAGAAGAGCCAGCTTGCTCGTTCGTCTCATGCTGTGCGCAGTCTAGCCCCGAAGATCCGCTGCGGGAACGCCCCTGTTGCAAGCCGCGTTACGAGCAGAACCGCTCGCGCAAGGAGAGCAGCTTCTCTAAACGCCGCGCAGTTTGGAACGAGCGAGCTAGGCCTCTCCAGCCGGCCCTGCCGCAGGGATCGCAGCGGATTCAACTGCTGCCTTGCGTTGACGATAGAGATGCTCGAAATCGATCGGCGTCAACAGGAAGGGCATAAAACCGCCGTCGCGGATCAAGGTGGCAACGATGGCACGCGCGAAGGGAAACAGCATCTGCGGAGCATCGATCAGGAAGGCGCGCTTTGCCTCCTCCCGGGTCTTCTCAACGGTCAGGTTAGCGATGCCAGCATAGTCGAGCTCAATCAAGAAGGCGGCCTTTTCGGCGACCTGGGCCTCAACCTTGAGCGCTAGGATCACCTCGGCCAGTCGCTCCTGGATTCGATTGACCCTGACGTCAACCGAGACCGCGATCTTCGGACTGGTTTGAGTCTGGCCGAAGATAACTGGTGAGTTAGGATTCTCGAACGAGAGATCCTTGACATACTGGGTCAGGATCATCATTGGGGGCTGCTGCTGAGCGGCTTCCTGCCGACCGGAAGCAGCCAGCGCAGCAGCGAGCGTCTCGCTGTCGCTCATAGGGGGGTGTCTTTCCTGCTGATTGCGGCAGCGCCTCTAGCATGCCGGCGGCGCCGGTGCAAGGAAGCGGTCAAGATCGACTCCAGCGTAACGGCATGAGGCCCTCTTCGTAAGGAAAACTAAGCAGGCGCTGAACGCCAGTCGCGGCGATCTCGATCTTCTGCTCCAGCTTGATGCCCTCGTCGCCGCCAACTTCGCCCATGTAGCTTTCCACGCAGAGCGTCATGCCGAGCCCAATCTCGCCGTCGTAACCGACCGCCTCCCAAGTCTCGGCATAGAAGATGGAGGGGTACTCGTCGCAGAGCCCGACCCCATGCATGACGACCGGGTAACGGTTTGGGCGGCAGTTTCCAGATCTTGTCGGCGATCTCGCGCAAGCCGAGGCCCGGCTTTAGCAAGGCGATGTTGGTCTCGATCTGCTTGTAGGCCAAGCCGCATGGCCACTTCTGCTCTGTCGTCGGCTTGCCCGGACTGCAGCGAAAGGTGCGCGAGATGTTGGCGCAGTAGCCGAAGGGACCGATAACGTCAGTGTCGAACAGGTCGCCCGGCCTGATGGGATGCGCCGAACATTCCTGAAGCTAGGGATTGGTATGTCGGCTGGCGGCCATCGGGCGGGTCTCGATCCATCCGCCGCCACGGGCGATGTTCTGCCGGTGCAGCAGCGACCGGAGTTGTGGCTCTCGCTCATCCCCGGCCGCAGGGCCTCGCGCATAGCATTTGTGCCCACCTCAGCCACAGCAATGGCATGAGTCATCGCCAGAATCTCATGGTCCGACTTGATAAGGCGCGACTGCTCTATCGCTTCCTGCCCGTCCGGGCGGGTGATGTTTCGCGCTTTCAGAGCCCAGCGCGGACCCTCTCCAGCCGCTTGGCGCGCAGCAGCATCCATTCCAGGACGCCCGTGGTGTCCGTCTGGGCTCGGCGGCAGCGCCGTCTGCCTCTGCCCGAGTGCTAAAGTGAAGGAGCTATTCAACAGGACCGGTCTCCCGTAACGCCCGCTGTTCTTCTCTCTCGTTTAGGCTCCGGTGCTTGTCGGCGTGCTATCCCCTCCAGATTCGACCGCATTGATCGGACCTTGGTCAGTCATGCAGATATCGGGGCTTTGCAGCGGTGAGGCTTCCGCTTATACACTGAGTTTCCCGAACAAGAGCGCGTGTCCGGTCCCTTGCACCGGCCCCAAGGAGGGGCGCCGAAGCCAATCGCTTCAACCGCACCCAGCAACTGGAGTTAACGATGTCGCAACCCCTGATGCCGAAGGCGACCGCCGTCTGGCTGATCGACAACACCGGCCTGTCCTTCGAGCAGATCGCCGAATTCTGCAACCTGCATGTCCTGGAGGTCCAGGGCATCGCCGACGGCGAGGTGGCCAAGGGCATCCAGGGTCTTGATCCGACCTTGAACAATCAGCTGACCAAGGAAGAGATCGTCCGCTGCCAAGGTGATCCCAAGCGACGACTGGCGATGCGCAAACAAGATCTGCCGGAACCGTTGAAGCGTGCCAAGGGGCCGCGCTACACTCCGGTCGCCAAGCGCCAGGACAAGCCGGATGGCGTGGCCTTTCTGCTGAAGCACTTTCCCGACCTTAAGGACGTGCAGATCTCCAAGCTCATCGGCACCACCAAGAACACCATCCAGACGATTCGCAAGCGCACCCACTGGAACACGCAGAACATCAAGCCGCGCGACCCAGTACTGCTGGGGCTCTGCACCCAGACTGAGCTTAATGCTGCGGTCGATCAGGCCGCGAAGGTGAAGGCATGCGAGGTCACGAAGGTGGCGGCGCAAAAGGCGCTGGAGGAGAATTTGGACGACGACTTACCAGACGCCCCCGCGCCAAGACCTTCCTAACTGCGACCCGGTCTAGCGCCCTATTAGCGATCGCGGGCACGGTACGCATTAAGGCTAAGGCCGGTGGCCTGGAGATAGTGCGAGGCCAGCGGTGGAAAATAGTGGTAACCCAGTCCCGAGCTGAGAAAGGCTGCCTGCTCTATACCTATGCTGCCGACGTACTGGATCCAAAGTCATCCCTGTCGTCGAGTTGAAGGCTCACGCGGCCAGCGCCCCGTTATCTCCGACTGCAATCTCCCGCAGAAAACGAGGTAGTCATTGTGCCCGCCTATGCCGTTTGGCCTTGACGGTTGCTGTACCGATTCTGCCGCTGCGGATGGCCTTCTTCCTCGCTAGCGCGGGTATAGTCTCCGTCTCGGACCGGGCAAGTATCTGCTTACTGCGGTGAGAATTCTTGGTGTAGATCGAGTCACCGCTGCCTTGAGTCTGCTGTCGCCAGATGGTCTGAGTCCAGCTGCCCCGCCTCATGCCAAAGCTGCCGTTCGAAGGCCACTGGTCTTTGGCGTTGGCTGGGAAAGGCAGGTCATCGCGATGCAGCGGACAAGCGTCCGGGTTCTTGAACGCGGGGGACGTTCCCAAAGGCGTCATTGGAAGCTTTGTCTGCATTTACGGGCAGAGCATCGACATATGATCTGGCGCTTCGCCTTGGTTCCGGGCAGCGCCGCCGCCAGACCATAGACGGCACCAGCGGCAAGTTTGAATGCCTGACCGGCGCCGGCACGGCGACCGGCAAGGTTCTGCAGGGGAATGGGGAATCTTCCGCTGGGAAGGGGAGATCGTGCGCTCCGAATAGCGGGATGGGAGTCTGCGCTCACCCCTTGCCAAGGCTTCTGCAGCCTGCCCACTATTGCGCCTAAACTGACAAGTAAGCGCCTAGGGGAGGATGTCCGGAGCGCATGAGTGAGCACAATCCCTTCGAAGAAAATCTGGAGCCGGGTCCAGCCAACCACGTCCCCTTGACGCCGCTGACCTTCCTGGAGCGAGCAGCCGAGGTTTTCCCGGGGCGCACCGCCTTGCTGCACGGCCCAATTGCGCGCAGCTGGCGCGAGGAGCTAGAGCGCTGCCGGCGCTTGGGCTCGGCCTTGAGGGCGCGGGGCATCGGGCGCGACGATACCGTGGCCATCGTCGCCCCCAACACGCCGCCCCTGTTCGAGGCCCACTTCGGCGTAGCGCTGGCGGGCGCGGTACTCAACGCCATCAACACCCGCTTGGATGCCGCAACCGTGGCCTTCATCCTGAAACACGGCGAGGCCAAGGTCTTCCTGGTCGATCCGGGCCTGATCGATCTCGCCCGCCAAGCCCTGGCGCTCTGCGCGACGCCGCCGCTCGTGGTGGCGCTGGACGACCCCTTCGTTCCCATGACCGAGGGTTTCGGGGATGTCACCTACGAGGCCCTGTTGGCCGAGGGCGACCCGCAGGATCCCGGCATCTGGCCGGAAGACGAGTGGCAAGCGATCGCACTGAACTACACCTCCGGCACCACCGGCGACCCCAAAGGCGTGGTCTATCATCATCGCGGCGCCGCGCTGCTGGCCTACGGCAACGTCATGACCTGGGATATGGCACCCCATCCGGTCTATCTCTGGACCCTACCGATGTTCCATTGCAACGGCTGGTGCTTCCCCTGGACCGTCACCGCGCTGGCCGGCACGCATGTCTGTCTGCGCGCAGTGGAAGCGGCGGAGATCTATCGCCTGATCGCCGAGGCCGGAGTGACCCATCTCTGCGGCGCGCCCATCGTCATGCAGATGCTGATGAATGCCGGCGCGGCAGAACACCGCGACTTCGGCGGGCGCGTGGTGCAGTTCATGACCGCCGGAGCCGCCCCGCCGGCGGCGCTCCTGGAGCGCATGACCAGCTACGGTTTCGCCGTCACCCACGTCTACGGCCTAACCGAAGTCTACGGCCCTGCCGTGGTCTGCGACTGGAAGCCGGAATGGAACGGCCTGTCCTTGGACCAGCAAGCGCGGATCAAGGCCCGCCAAGGCGTGACCTATCCCGTGCTGGAAGAAATGATGGTTGCCAATCCCGAGACCTTGGAGCCGCTGCCACGCGACGGCCAGAGCTTGGGCGAGGTCATGCTGCGCGGCAACGTGGTCATGAAGGGCTATCTGAAGAATCCCAAAGCAACCGAGGAAGCCTTTGCCGGCGGTTGGTTTCATACCGGCGACCTGGGGGTCTGGCATCCTGACGGCTACATCGAGTTGAAGGACCGCTCCAAGGACATCATCATCTCCGGCGGCGAGAATATCTCCTCGATCGAGGTGGAAGGCGCCCTTTACCGTCACCCGGCCGTCGCCGCCTGTGCCGTGGTCGCCAAGCCGGACGAACGCTGGGGCGAGATCCCTTTCGCCTTCGTCGAGTTGCGCGATGGCATGACTGCGACCGCAGAAGAACTGCTGGAGCACTCCCGCCATCACCTGGCCCGATTCAAGGTGCCCAAGGGTTTCGCCTTCATGGCGATCCCAAAGACTTCGACCGGCAAGATCCAGAAATTCGCCCTCAGAGAGAAGGTGAAGATCTGATCGTCATCCCCCCGGGCAGCGTAAGGCCGGCGTTGCGGGCCTAGAGCTTTTGACGGCGCGTCGTCTTCGCCGCCGAGGCCCGATCTTGGAGGCGGCGGGCCGGCCTCGCGTGTCACCGATCGAAGTAAGCAGAGAGCGGAACTGAAGACTCATCGCGATCTCTGCCCGCTTCGCCGGACGAGGCCCTTGCGCAAAGCTTAAATAAGGCGCTAGATCGTTATTGATTGAACGCTCAACAAATAGAGAAACGAAGGTGATGTTGACCCAAGACGCTTTGCATAATCCGCCACAGGGCTGGGACCGCAGAGGTCTGCCCGGTTGGACTTACTTCAACGAAGAGCTCTATCAGCTGGAGCAGGAGGCGCTGTTCCGCCGCCAGTGGCAGCTAGCCTGCCATATCAGTGACATTCCCGATCCCGGCGACTTCATAACCTTCGATATCGCCGACGAGCGAGCGCTGATCGTGCGCGGCAAGGATGGGGTCGTCCGCGCCTTCCACAACCTCTGCCGGCACCGTGGTTCACGGGTCGTGGCAAGCACGCGCGGGCACTGCAAGCATGCGCTGACCTGCCCCTATCACGGCTGGGCCTTCGGCCTGGACGGCCATCTGATCGGGCCGGCCAAACCGGGCAGCTTCCCGGATCTAGATAAGGTCGAGTGGGGCCTGAAATCGGTCGAGATGGAGATATGGCAAGGCTTTGTCTTCGTGCGCTTCAAGCCTAGCGCCCAGCCTTCGGTGGCCCGGATTCTAGCCCGCTTCGAGGCTGAGGTTGCCCTTTATAATCCAGAGATCTATGTCCCCTCGCAAGGGGCTGCGCCCTATGGCGAGACTGCAGTCAATTGGAAGTCGGTACGCGATGTCGACAACGAGGGCTATCACGTGCCCAAGGCTCATCCTGGCCTGCAGGACCTCTACGGCCACCACTACATCGATGAGCCCTTTGTCGAGGGCGCCAGCCGTTCGGTTGGCGTTTTCAACAAGACGCCAAACAAGATTTGGAGTGTGCGCGCCTATCGCAACCTTTTGCCGGAACCTACCTGGTTACCCGAAAGCCACCGTGATGCCTGGCTCTACATCGGCCTCTTCCCCAACACGGTGATGAGCTTCTATCCGGACTCCATCAACTTCTATCAGGATCTGCCCGATGGGGTTGGCAACACCAAGCTGCGCGGCGGCACCTATCGCCATTGCGAAGAAAGCCGTGCCCTGCGTGCAGCGCGCTATCTCAGTGCCCGGATTGATCGCATAACAAGCGATGAAGACCAAATGCTCACGATTTGGTCTTGCGAAGCGGCGCGGTCCAGTGGCTACGATGGGATCATCCTTAGCGATCTTGAGTACGGGGTGAAGACCTATCATGATCATCTCCGCGCACTGCTTCCGGTCTACAAACTTGAAGAGGAGCCAGCGCGGGGTACTTTACCGGAGCGGAATCGGGCCCTGGCCGCGTAACGGCCTAGAGGCAGCCCACAGCGGGACGAGGGTTAGGTGAGCGCCGTTCCGGCAGAGGGAAAGCCACTGCTGGGCGGGCGTTTCCGATTCTGGCTGAAGAGCGAGGAGGCCAGCGGCTTCAAGCTCTTGAGCCCCGCCTTCCTTTATGCGCTCGTCATGCTGGCGGCGCCCTTGGCGATGGTGGTGGTGATCAGTTTCTGGACCCAGGAACTGATCGATTTCGATCGTAGCTTCACCTTGAAAAACTACGAAGAGGCCTGGACCGATCCGATCTACCGGGTCTTGATGCTGCGCTCACTGGCGATTTCCGGCATCGTGACCGTGACCACGGTGATCCTAGCTTTTCCCATCGCCTACTTCGTCTCCTTCCACGTCAAGCACCATAAGCCGCTGTGGATCCTGCTGATCACCATTCCCTTCTGGACCAGCTACTTGCTGCGCGTGTTTCTGTGGAAGGTGATCCTAGGCTACAACGGCGTCTTGAATTCCGGTCTTATCGAACTGGGGCTGATAGAAGAGCCGCTGACTTTCATCCTCTACAATGCAACCACGGTAGTCATCACCTTGGCCCACGCTTGGGCACCCTTTGCGATTTTGCCGATCTTCGTCTCTCTTGAGAAGATCGACCGCAGCCTCTTGGAGGCTGCGGAAGATCTGGGCGACGGTCCGATCCAACGCTTCTTCCGGGTTACCTTGCCCTTGGCGATGCCCGGCGTGATCGCCGCTTCGCTGATCGTCTTTATTCCCACGGTTGGCGACTACGTCACGCCGCGTCTGGTCGGCGGCAACAGCGGCCTGATGATCGCCAACATCATCCAGCTGCAGTTCGGTCAGGCCAGCAACGCACCACTGGGCGCCGCCCTCGCGCTGTCGGCCATGGTGATCGTGGCCGCCATCTCGGTGCTCATCGTGTGGAGCAGCCGACGTTTCACCAAGAGACAAGCCAGGTGAGACAGGGACGCTGGCTCAAGGTCTATTCGTTGACCTATTTGGTCTTCATCTACGCACCGGTGCTGTTGCTTCCGATCTTCGCCTTCAACGACAGCGCCATCGTCGCCTTCCCGCTGACCGGCTTCACCACCAAGTGGTTCGAAGAGCTGTGGAGCGCCACGGTGATGCACGAGGCCTTGTGGAACAGTCTCTACGTCGGCATCGCCACCGCAGTGCTATCCACGGTGTTCGGTACCTGTGCGGCCAGGGCCTCTACCCGCTTCGACTTCCGCGGCAAGAAGGCGGCGATGGGCTTCATCATGCTGCCCCTGGTGCTGCCGGAGATCATCGTCGCCGTGGCACTGGTCGTGGTGCTGGTCCAAATGGGGATCTCGCTGTCGCTCTTCGCCGTGGTACTGGGTCATGTGCTGATCTGCACGCCCTTCTCCATCGCTATCCTGTCCTCTGCCTTCAACAATCTGGATCTAAGTCTGGAGGAGGCCTCGCTGGATCTGGGCGAGACCCCCTTCAGCACTTTCTTTCGCGTGACCTTGCCCTTGGTGGCGCCGGGTATCGTTTCCAGTCTTCTGATCTCCTTCACCATCTCGCTCGACGAGTTCATCATTGCCTTCTTCCTGACCGGCACCGACCCCACCCTGCCGGTCTATATCTGGAGCCAACTGCGCTTCACCGCCAAGCTGCCGGGGGTGGTGTCCTTGGGCTCGCTGTTGCTCTTGGCCTCGCTGATCCTGCTGTTGGCGGCCGAGTACTTCCGGCGACGGGCGAACAAGAAGGCTGGCACCGAAGGCGACGGCACCGGAGGATTCCTGTGAGTTCGACACCATCTGCTGGGACCATCATCGACATCGAGCGGGTCGAGAAGCGCTTCGGCCAGGTTGCCGCCCTGAAGAAGGGGATCGACGCCAGAATCCGCGAGGGGGAGTTTTTCTCGCTACTGGGCCCGTCGGGCTGCGGCAAGACCACCCTGCTGCGGATGATCGCCGGCCTGGACGATCCGACCGTCGGCGAAATCCGCATCGACGGCAAGCCCATGAACGGCGTGCCGGCGAACCACCGCCCGACCAACATGGTGTTCCAGTCCTACGCCATCTTCCCGCATCTGAACGTCTTCGAGAACGTCTCCTACGGCCTGCGCAAACAGCGCCTGGTCAAGGCCGAGGTAGAACGGCGGGTGGCCGAGGCCCTGGCAATGGTCTCGCTTTCCGGCTACGAGAAGCGCGCCTCGCACGCCATGTCCGGCGGTCAGCGCCAGCGCATCGCCCTGGCCCGCGCTCTGGTCTTGCGGCCGCGCGTGCTGTTGCTGGACGAGCCGCTGTCGGCACTGGACAAACAGCTGCGCGAGCAGATGCAGATCGAACTCCGCCATCTGCAGCGCGAGGTCGGCATCACCTTCGTACTGGTCACCCACGACCAGAGCGAAGCCCTGACCATGTCGGACCGCATCGCCGTGATGTTCGAGGGCAACATTGCCCAGCTAGACAGCCCCGAAATGCTCTACCGGCGCCCGATCAGCAAACGAGTGGCCTCCTTCATCGGCGTGATGAATTTCTTCCCGGCCTCGGTGACCGGCGAGAGCGCCAAGGGCGTCGAGGCCGAGATCGCTGGGCTTGGCCCCATGACCGTGCCGAAGCAACAGGTCCCCAAGGACGTCACCGGCCGCGAGGTGACAGCCGGCGTGCGGCCGGAGATGATGACGCTCCTCTTCGACGAGACCGAGACCGCCGAGCGCGAGGTCATGGCGGAGATCGACGACGTGGTCTACTATGGCGACATGTCCTACTACAGCCTCCGCCTGCCCGGCTGCGAGGAGCTGACGACGGTATCCATGCGCAACACCGCCGGCCGGCCGATCTTGAAGGAAGGCGGGAGCGTGCGCGTCGGCTGGGGACAGGAATCGGTGGTGCTGCTGTCTTAGCAGCTGTTTGAGGTTACGCAGCGCCAGCCTTCACCCTATTTTTTGTAGGCAGCCGCGCAGCAGAGAGATTCTCAACGGTGTGGTAGCTGAAGATCGGCAGATAGTGGGCCGAATCGGCCGTGTCTGACAGCCTGACTTCGCGCTTGTCGAAGGCAGCGCCGATGCAGACGCAAGTCGCACTAAAGTCCCTCCCGATCCCCGCACCTACACGATGACGTAGGCCCCCTTGGAGAAGACCCAGGCCAATCCCTTTCTGGTGGAGATCACCCGCGGTCCGCTGGTCGAGAGCCGGCACCGCGCCGCTTATGCATTGGTCGACACCGGCGGCAAGATACAGCGCTCGGCCGGGGATATCGAGCGGCCGGTCTATCCGCGCTCCGCCATCAAGGCGCTACAGGCCCTGCCGCTGATTGAGAGTGGCGCCGCCGCGGCCTACGGCCTTTCGCAGGCGGAGATCGCGCTGGCCTGCGCGAGCCACAAGGGCGAAGCCCGCCATGTTGACGCTGTGGCCGCTTGGCTGGCCCGCTTGGGGCTCGACGCGCGCGACCTCGCCTGCGGCGCCGCCGCGCCCTACGACCTTGACGCCCTGGCCGCGCTCTACCGTGGCGGCGGAGCGCCCTCGGCGTTGCACAACAACTGCTCGGGCAAGCATGCCGGCATGCTGACCCAAGCGCTGCAGTTGAGGGCACCCACCAAAGGCTATCTGAAGATTCACCACCCGGTGCAGCAGCGTGTGCTTGGCCTGCTGGAGGCCATGACCAGCTTGGACCTCGGACGCGCACCGCACGGCATCGACGGTTGCGGCATCCCCACCATCGCCATGCCGCTGGGCCACCTGGCGCTGGCCATGGCCAGGCTGGGCAATCCCGACGACCAGCCCGACGGGCGGCAGGAAGCCTGCCAGCTGGTCCGCCAGGCGGTAGCGGCCGAACCCGCGATGTTGGGCGGCAGCGGCGACTTCGTCACCAAGGTCACCGGTGTCTTGGGACAACGCGCCTTGGTCAAGAACGGCGCCGAGGGTGTCTTCTGCGCCGCCTTCCCTACGCTGAGTCTGGGGTTGGCGCTCAAGATCGACGACGGCGCATCGCGTGCTGCAGAAGTTCTAATGGGGCGCATTCTGCTTGCACTGGGGCTGTTGACGGCGCAGGAGACGGCAGATTTGGCGGACACCCTGGCGCCGCCGCTGATCAACCGTGCCGGCCTCACGGTCGGCGGGCAGCGGGCCCTGGGGCCGGAAGATTGGAGCATGGAGGCAGCAGGAAGCAACTCGTGAGCACGATGCGGGCGATGATCTGCGCCGAGACGGGACGCGAAGCGAACCTGTCCTTGCACGAGATCGCTCGGCCGGACCCCGGTCCGGACGAGGTTCTGATCCGGGTACGGGTAGCCGGCGTGAACTTTGCCGATAGCCTTATGCTGGCCGGCCGCTATCAGGACAGGCCCGAGCCACCCTTCGCGCCTGGTCTGGAGGCGGCCGGCGAGGTCGCCGCGCTGGGCAGTACGGTCAAGGGCTGGAAGGAGGGCGACCGGGTCCTGGCGTTCCTCGATCACGGCGGCTTCGCCGACTATGTCGTCGCCCGCGCCCAGGACTTGCACGCCATACCCTCCCCGGTCGACGACCCCACGGCGGCGGCTCTAGGTATCGCCTACGGCACCGCACACGGCAGCCTGGTATGGCGGGCCCGGCTGCAGCCGGAAGAGTGGCTGGCAGTCCATGGTGCCGCCGGCGGCACTGGCCTGGCTTCGGTGGAGGTCGGCAAGGCCCTAAATGCCCGCGTCATCGCCACCGCCGGCAGCCCGGAGAAGCTGGCCGTCGCGGCCACGCACGGCGCCGATGCCCTGATCGACTACCGCAAGGAGGATCTGCGCGACCGCATCAAGGCCCTGACAGCGGGACAAGGCGCAGACGTGATCCTGGATCCGGTCGGCGGTGCGGTCTTCGAGGCCTCGCTGCGCGCGCTCGCCTTCGAAGGCCGGCTGCTGACCTTGGGTTTCGCCGGCGGCAGCATCCCGCAGGCGCCGGCCAACATCGTGATGGTCAAGAACATCTCGGTGGCCGGTTTCTATTGGGGCGCCTACCGCCGCCGCGCCCCGGCGCGGGTGGCGCAGCAGATGCGCGATCTCTTCGCCTGGCTCATGCAAGGGCGCCTGCAGCCGCTGGTCTCGCACCGCTTGCCGCTGGAGGAGGGTGCGGCGGCACTAGACCTGCTGCGCCGCCGTAAGGCGACCGGCAAGGTAGTGCTGGAGACCGGGGGATGAGCATCGGCGCCCGCACAGCCGGCCTGTGGCGCCACGGAAGGCGGCCGGACAACCCTTCCCGCCCGGATCTCCGCCGCGATAATTACCGCTTGACGGTCTAGGCACATAAAAACAAGCTTGCGAGGGTCGCCAACACCCCCTAAATGATCCAGCAGACGCTAACACAACCGAAAGGAGCAATCGGCTATGGTCAGTAGTTTTCACGACCATGTAGTCCTTGATCGGACGGGCTCGCGTGGCAACTACCCTCCCGAATATCCCATGGTACTAGAATCCGACCGCAAGTGTGTCGTCGGCCATATCGAGCGCGTCGGAGATTGGGCTAGATTTGTCATTAAAGACAGTATCGTCGGCTTGACCACTTCCGATCCAACCTCAGCTGAGAAGTGCTGCGAGCAGCTTGAAGATGAGCTAATCCGCAAGCCTTATGCCGATGCACTCGCCCGCCCACTAAGGTCTCGGCTAGCCCGCGGCCGAAACAGGGAAGCTGAGGGTGTGTTTGTCGATGATAGAGCTTTGTCCCCGGGAGCTATGAGGAAGTTTGAGAATGTTGACTGGATATGTGAAGACTTTTGCATCTGCTTTGTTGGCTACAGTGTATTTCGTTCAGCCTGTTAATTCTCAAGAAGTTAGACTTGAAAATCAGATACAAAGATATTGGATCGATGGAAAAAGAGTTAGTGGCTGGTGGACATTACATGATACTGAGGATCCTTTTGATGATAATATTAGGACAATCTTTAATTTCTCTGCTTTGAAAAAAATGAATATTATGTTTTAATTGTACAATGTTCAACAGAAAGAACCATTGGTGTTTTCGTAGCTGTAGGTAATTATCTTTTAGCTGGCACGGATGACCGAGTGAGTGTAAAATATAAATTTGACGATGGAGCAATTTTAAGTGAGAATTGGGTCTTAAATTCTGATAAAAAGATAACTTACCCTATTAGAGGAGATAGAATCTTTATTAAGAAAATGTTGAATTCTGAATCTGTTTACATTAGAGTTACGGAAAGGGATGGAGATCGGCATGATCTTGATATAGATCTTACTGGAGTAAAGGAAGCTGTGGATTTTGTAACAGAATTGTGCCCTATTGATGAATAAGAAGGAAATCCCGGACGGATCGATGCAAAGCTGGGAGCTCGTTCGCTCATGCTTGCGGCAGTCGTTCGAACGGCAAGGTTCAAGCGTCGCGATCGATAAGGACGGTTATGTACCTAACCCCTGCGACAACCTGCTGCCCTGTGTGCACCTGAAGGACTTCGAGGCAGACCTTAAGCGCGGCGCCGGCAAGGAACTTGAGAAAAATTTTCGTGCCGTTCATTCGTCGTCGGCGCTTGCGGTGAACTGCTTCGCACCCTTTCGCCAACGGATTGCCGATCTTGCCCTCCCGGGGATAGCCGCCGGATTTGACTCTCTCCAGTTCGAGAGCGAGTGCCCCAGCGGTCTTGGCGGGCAGCCGCCCACCCTCGACGTCCTGCTCCGCGGCCGGCACGTCGTCGTGGCGATCGAGTCCAAGCTGACCGAGTTTCTCGGCGACTCCAAGAAGGCCGAATTTTCCCATGCCTATAGCCAAATCTGCGACGGGCGGCGGGAACAGCCCTACTTCCGGGCAATGCGCCGCCTGATGGACAACCCGGAAACCTACGTTCGGCTGGATGCGGCGCAGTTGATCAAGCATGCCTTCGGTCTGGAGTATAGATTCCCGAAGCTGCCGGTAACGCTCCTCTATCTGTTCTGGGAACCGGCAAACCCCGGGCGCGCCCCGGAATTCGCCCAGCATCGGAAAGAAATCGCGGACTTTACCAAACGGGTCGAGGGATCGAAGGTGGCCTTTAAATCCATGAGCTATCCGAAACTCTGGGAGGAGTGGAGATCGGGTGCCCAGGAGTGGCTATTCAAGCACCTCGATAACCTGGAGCAACGCTACCTGGTCGAGATTTAGCCCCGGCCGGGAGTTGCCGTCGAGCCGTAGCCTCCCGGCGGGGTTCGCTGCGCCGCAGGGGCAGCCACACAGCGGCCCACGAGACCCCGGCAGGCGCACCGGCGGCCACCTGCCGGAGATCCGGGACGGCGCCGGTGGGCCGACGGTCCCCGTCGGCCGCCTGCAGCCCTTCGAGGGCCAGCGGCGCCGATCACCCCAGGACGGAGAAGCTGCTCTCTTTATTGATTTCCCGCTTGCGGGAATAGAAGCCGACGTTCACCGTTCGCTCCAGATAGGGTAGGCGGTAATGCAAAGGGTCCGCGTCGTGGTCCTTGCCGTCTTCGCAGTAGGCGATCAGGGCGGCCATCATCTTGCCGGCAATGGGCGCGTTCTTGTACTGATTGCCGCTGGTGCCGCAGGCCATGTAGAAGCCGGGCAGACTGGACTTGTCGTAGACCGGAATCCAGTCGGTTGAGGCGTCGTAGAGATCCACGACACCCTGCATCCGCGAGGGGATGCCCAGGCTGGGGACGCGCTGGCCGTAGCGCAGCGCCTGCACCCGCCATTGCTCGGTGAAGTTACGGTCATAGTCGCGGTCGTCCTCGACCCAGATCGAGGGATCGCAGGGCGGATCTTCGGAGCCAATCAGGATGTGGTTGCCCTGTTCCGGACGGCAGTAACAGCCGATGTCGCTGTCGGAGACCACGAAACCCGCTTTCTCGAAGTCGAAGCCGACCGGCGAGGGCACATGCGCCACCTCTTGGCGCAGCGCCCTGGTCTCGATGGTCATGTCGCCGGTGACGCCGGCCAGGCCGTTGATGTGGGCGGAGGCAGGCCCGGCGACGTTGACCACCACCGGGGCATGGAGTACCTCTCCATCGGCCAGCTTTACGCCTTTGACTCGGCCGGCTTGGCTGAGGATCCCGGTCACCTCGGCCCCCATGCGGAAGTGCGCGCCCTTGCGTGCCGCCGCCGCGGCGATGTTCTCGGCGGAAAGGGCTGGATCGGTGACGTAGCCGCCGTTGGGCCAGAAGACGCCGCCCTTCAGCCGGCCGCCATTGCTCTCCCCGAAACTCTCGTCCTCGGGCCGCTTGGCCGGGGCGTAGCTCTGCAAGTCGTAGATCGGCAGGCGTTGGGCGATGGTCTCGGCGTCCCACTCCTCGAAGGGACAGGCCAAGGCCCGGGAATTCTCCATGTGCTTCTCAAGGAAGCTGTTGTGTTCGGTCTTCATCACCAAGCAGCCGGTCTCCAGGAAGCGGGCCAAGATCTCCCCCTCCGGGGCTTCCAGATAGTCGGCGTAATCGCGCCAATAGTGATAGCCTTCATAGGCCATGGCGGTGCCGTCCAGAGTGGAGTAGTGCATGCGGATAATCGCGCAGGAACCCGAGGTCGAGCCGTGCCCGGCCTGGCGGTTGCGATCGACCGAGAGCGTCTTCCAGCCTTGCTTGGCCAGCTCGTAGGCCACTGCAGCGCCGATCACGCCGGCCCCGATGACGATGGCGTCTGCCGTGTCAGTCATGTCTTGTCTCTCCCGTTACCGTCTGGAAGCGGGCGGACAGGCACTGCGCTGCCCGCCTGCGGCCAAGCGTTGAAGTCTGCGACCGATCTTGGGTTCGGCTGCTTGCCGGTGAAGCCTTCCAGGTAGCCCGGAATCGAGGCGATGCAGGTCTCCATCGGTTCCTGTAACTTCGGCCTAGCAACCGATCTGCATGTAGTAGAGGATGCGGGCCCGTACGAAAGCCGCGTCCCCGTCTTCGCCGTAGGCTGCGCCGGTCTCCTCCGTCAGTCTCATCCGCGCATGGCCTGTCCCTGCGGATCGTAGGGCGAGGGCGCGACCACCCTGGCCTTGCGCTCGACGCCAACCACGTGGGTCGAGAGCGCCGTGCCGGGCTCGGTCAGATCCGGTTCGATCAGAACCATGGCCAGAGAGCGCTGCAGACGATGGCCGTAGCCGCCGGAGGTGACGTAGCCCACCTTGCGGCCCTCGGACCAAACCGGCTCGTAGCCGCTGGCGTCGGCATCCTCGGCCTCGATCTCGATGGTGGCCTGGACCAGCCGCGGCGGCGGCCCGTTGCGTTCGGCCAAGGCTGCCTCGCGGCCGATGAAGCCGTCCTTATCCCACGCGATCCAGCGGTCCATGGCGGTCATACGCGGCGTGTACTCCTGGCGGAATTCGGTCGACCAGATGCCGAAGCTCTTCTCCAGGCGCAGGCTCAGCAACGCATTGTAGCCAACCTCCTTCAGTCCCAGAGAGGCTCCGGCCTCCAGCAAGGTCTTGCGCAGGACGGCATGCTCGGCGGCCGAGCAGTTGATCTCGTAACCGAGCTCGCCGGTGACCGAAAGCCGTGCCGCCTGCGTCCGGATCAGGCCGACGTCGAGGCTCCGGCAGGACATGAAGGGCAAGGCCTTGCGGCCGATGTCCTCATGCGTCGCCGCGGCCAGTACGTCGCGCGCCCTGGGACCGGTGACGGCGAAGCCGACAGTCGCGTCGGAGATGTCGCGCAGCGTGACGCCCTCCGCGCCATGGTCGTCGAACCAGCGCATGTGCCAGGCGCGCAGATAGTAGGAGCCCATGATCCAATAGCGGCCGCCGCCCCAGTTGAAGAGCGTCAGGTCGCCCTTCAGCTTGCCCTTTGGAGAGAGCATGACGGCGAGCCTGGCGCGCCCCGGCTTCGGCAGCTCGCTGGCAAAGAGGCGGTCCAGCCAAGCCTCGGCCTTGGGTCCGGTGACCTCGTAGCGTGAGAAACCGGAGATATCGAGCAGACCGGCTGCCTCGCGGATGGCCTTGCACTCGCCGGCGACGATGTCGAAGGCGTTGGAGCGCTTTAGGGCCGGTGTCTCCTCGAAGCCCTCAGGGGCAAAGTAGAGCGGCACCTCTAGCCCCCAGGAACAGCCCCAGCGCGCCCCGGCGGCCGTCATGTCGGCATGGGCGGGCGCCGTCTTCAAGGGCCTGGCGGCCCAAAGCTGCTCGTTGGGATAGGTCATGACGAAACGGCGGGAATAGAACTGGCCTGTGGTCTGGCGAATGTATTCCCGGTTCGACTGGAAGCCGCCGTAGCGGGCGATGTCCATGCCGTAGACATCGGCCTCGGGCTCGCCGTGAATCATCCACTCGGCCAGCGACTTGCCGACGCCGCCGCCCTGCAGGAAGCCGGCCATGACCCCGCAGGCGACCCAGTAGTTCCGCTTGCCGGGCACCGGACCCGCCAAGGGGTTGCCGTCGGGGGAGAAGGTGAAGGCGCCGTTGACCCAGTTCTTGACGCCGGCCGTCTGTAGGCAGGGGTAGCGCTCGAAGCCCAGTTGCAGCTCTTCGGAGATGCGGTCGACGTCCTCTTGCAGGAGTTCGATTCCATAGTCCCAGGGTGCACCGTCGATCATCCAGTGCTTGTGTCGAATCTCGTAGATTCCCAGCAACATGCCCTTCTGATCCTGGCGCATGTAGGTGAAGCCCTCCAGATCGACGCAGAGCGGCAGTTCGCGGTCCAGAGTCTCAACCTCCGCAATCGTGTCGGTCAGGAGATAGTGATGCTCCAACGGCGAGACCGGCAGTTCGATGCCGGCCATGCGGCCTACCTGCTTGGCCCAAAGACCGGCGGCGTTCACCACATGCTCGGCAACGATCTCGCCCTTCTCGGTCACCAGACGCCAGCCCTCGGGGTGGGAATGCAGATCGAGCACCCGGTTGTGCTCGATCACCTCGGCGCCGCGCAGGCGTGCCGCCTTGGCGTAGGCATGCACCGTGCCAGTAGTGTCGACATAGCCCTCGCGCTCGGCCCAGAGACCGCCGACGATCCCATGGGTGGAGAGCACCGGGCAGAGTTCGCCCGCCTCTTCCGGAGTCACCAGGCGCACGTCCTCGATGCCCATGGTCTGGAACACACGGTAGGCCGACTGCAGCCACTCCCAACGCGCTTCCGTGCCGGCCAAGGTCAGGCCGCCGGTCATGTGCAGGCCGATGTCCTGCTCGCTCTCCTCGCCGATCTGGCCCAAAAGATCGATGGTGTAAGACTGCAGCGCAGCGATGTTGGGATCGGCGTTCAGCGCATGCACGCCGCCGGCCGCATGCCACGAGGACCCCGCCGTCAGGACCGAACGCTCGACGATCGCTACGTCGGTCCAGCCGAACTTGGCCAAGTGATAGAGGACGGAGGCGCCAACGACGCCGCCGCCGATTACCACGACACGATAGTGCGATTTCATGATTGTTAGGTCTCCCACTGCAAAGCTTGTTCCCGGATCCCAGGCCGCCGGAAAGATCGACCGCGGACATCGCCGACGGAGGTCTCGTCGATAAGACAAGATCGGTCTTAATGTTACATTCAGGATGGAACTCTGGACAGAGGTGCCGAAATGGTCAAATGCCTGCTGCACGCCTTGACCGGATTTCCCAACGACTTGAATCGCACGATCCCGATCGTCGCCTGCTTCGGCGATGCCGCGAAGGATTGATTATGGAAGGCTCCCAATCCGAAAGGGCTTGCGCTTTGCCGAGGACTATGAGTGACTCCTAGTGACTCCTGACGATGGATCCGCAACAGCGGAGGCGTCTATAGATGGCACAAAAGTTTACCACGCTCGACAAACCTGCGGCAAAGCAGATTGCCTGGTGGCAAGAGGTGTTGAGCGAGGTTTACTACAATCTTGAGGTCTATAGCGACGGTCGCGACGGCTTGCGTGGGGAGATTCTGGAGTACGACCTGGACGGCCTCAGCCTTACCCGATTCAACAGCGACTGGCAGCGCGTCTTGCGCACCAGCCGACGCATCGCCGCAGACGACGACGATTATGTCGTCGTGGTCTTTCCGCGCAGCAAGCCCATGTTCTACAGTCAGTTGGGTCGCAGCGGGGTCCTCGACCCCGGCGGCTATATCGTGGTCCATACCCGTGCGTTCTACGAGTTATCTTGTCCCGACGCCTTCGAGAACTTGACCGTAAAGATCCCTAGCGCGCGTGTCCGTCGGCACCTGCCCTTTATCGAGGATCATTGCGGCTGTGCCTACCCCAACGACCGCAAGATGGCGGCAATCGTCGTCAGTTTCGCCGATTGGCTGATACAGCAGGTCGATCGGATGCCGGACAGCGTTCGCCGGGCAATGGGCGACCATTTGATCGAACTGACGATTGCCATGTTGATGGGGGAGAGCGGAGCCCCCGGCCCGCCGAAGAGCCAGGCCGCGTTGCAACTGCGCCGCCGCATCGAAGCCTTCGTTCGCGAACGGCTAGTCGATCCAGATCTCAGCGCACAATTCGTCGCCGACCGCTTTGGAATTTCGGTCAGCTATTTGCACCGCCTCTTCCGTCCATCCGGCACCTCCTTCTGGCAATGGATCTTAAGCAATCGTCTGCAGTTGGCCTACGAGAAGCTGACCCATCCGGGCGATAGCCACAGCACCGTTGCTCAGATCGCCTATTCTTGCGGTTTCTCGCACCAGGCGCATTTCTCCACCCTATTCCGGCGCCGATTCGCAACCACGCCGCGCAACGTCAGAAGCGCGGCACAGGATGCCGGCGGACAAAGAGCCTGGTTGTTCGGCAGTCCCGCCAACGATAGCGGCACGTCTGCCCCCTAACTGCCCGCCCCGGACGTCTGCAGCCTTGCGAACGCGCCAAGGCCCAAACGCGCCAAGGCTGGGCGAGATGGTCCAACGCACACCGACCGCACACGACCCTTGCCGAGCTACCCGAAGGCGCCCGCAGGTTCACGATTGCAAAAATCTTAGTGCCCTTTCCTGAAAGACCGCTGCGGCCGCCCTGAAGTCTAATCGCTATGGATGGTAAGCGATTCCGCTGCAGGAGATCGGCCTATGTACAAGATAAATCCGGACGACAAGCATCTGGCGGAGGAGTTCCGCCGCAACAGGATCGGCCTGCATAGCGCCGATCTGCAGAAGCTGTTGAACGTCTTCCGCGGCGCGCCAACGGAAGGGAAGTTCGTGTTGATCTGTACCAAGCCGCACGAGGAGTGGGTTCTGGCACAGCTGCCGAAGACCCGCGGCGGCAAGTTGCATATGCACCACAACCGGGTCTTCACCTCGATCGAAGAGGCCGAGTGGGAGGTCTTCAAGCTCCGCTGGAAACACTACACCGGCGAAGAGTTTGGAAGTCTGAGTCGGAGGCAGCACCAATGAAGAAGATTCTTGGCTACAGCAACCAGATCAGCGTCTTCCCGGGCGAGCGGATTGCCTTCATGGTCTCCAGCGAAGAAGGGGCCGACTACGAGGCCTCGCTGGTCCGGATCCTTCACGGCGACACCTCACCCGAGGGGCCAGGACTGAAACTCGTGCCCGTGCCGGGTCCGATCGACGGCAGCTACAAGGGCCGCCGCCAAGAGCTTCTGGCCGGATCCTACGTGGCGATCCCCGACAGTCCGCTCTTCTCGGCCCTTGGGTCTTTTACCGTTCAGGCGATGATCTGGCCAACCACCCCGGACCGCGGCGCCCAATCTCTGATCGCCCGTTGGGACCAGGAAACCCGCGCCGGCTTTATCCTGGGTATCGATGTCAAGGGCTGCCTGTCGCTGACTCTGGGCGACGGCAGGGGCAAGGTCGAAGAGCTTAGCAGCGGCAAGAGGCTGATGGCACGCGAATGGTATTTCGTTGCCGCCAGCTACGACGCCGAGAAGGGCGAAGTGCGCCTGGTGCAGGATCCGAGCGTCGACCACGCCATGACCGACGATGCCGCCGAGGCGATCCATAAGGTCACCGGCAATTTGGGCGATGCCAAGCGTCCGTTGTTAATGGCCGCTCACTTCGAGGAAAAACTTCGATCGAAGATCCGCACTGGCAATCACTATAACGGCAAGATTGACAGCCCCGCCTTAGCGGCTGGCGTTCTTGACCGGGCGCAAAGGGAGCGGCTGCTGGTCGGCAAGGCCTCGCCGATGGAGATGGCGCAGGTCGTGGGCCGCTGGGACTTCTCGGTAGAGATCGCCAGCGACCGGATCTACGATACAACGGAAAACCGCCTGCATGGCAAAATCGTCAACATGCCAGCCCGCGCCATGAAGGGCTACAACTGGAGCGGCGACGAACTCTGTTGGCGCCATGCACCGGATGAGTACGGCGCTATCCACTTCCACGACGACGACGTCTACGACGCCGCTTGGGACGAAGATTTCGTGCTGACCGTGCCGGAAAACCTAAAAAGTGGCCTCTATGCCGTTCGGGTAGGCTACGGCAACGAAGAAGACTATATGCCCTTCGTCGTCAAGGCGAGGAAAGGCAGCGGCAAGGGCAAGGCAGTCTTCCTGATAGCGACCGGCAGCTACATGGCTTACGCCAACGAGCACTTGCCGACCGACGCTCCCTTGGCGCAGTTGCTGGCCGGCCGGATCCCGGTGCTCTATCCGCACGACGTGTTCCTGCAAGAGAACCGGAACTACGGTTCCTCTTGTTACGATACTCATTCCGACGGCAGCGGAGTCTGCTATTCCTCCAGACTGCGGCCGATCTTGAACATGCGGCCAAATTACCAGTCCTGGATTGGCGGCGACGGCTCGTCTCTTTGGCAATTCAATGCCGACACCCACATCATCGACTGGCTGGACGCCAAGGGTTTCGACTGCGACTTCGTTACCGACGAAGATCTGCATTACCACGGCCTAGCGGCGATCGAAGACTATGCCGTCGTGATCACCGGCTCTCACCCCGAGTATCATTCGCGGCAGATGTGGGACGCCATGGAGGCCTTCAAGCAGAAGGGCGGACGCTTGATGTACCTGGGTGCTAACGGCTGGTACTGGCGGATCGCCTATCACCAGACCTGCCCCGGCATCCTGGAGGTCCGCCGCGCCGAAGACGGCACCCGTGCCTGGGCTGCCGAGCCCGGCGAATACTACCATTCTTTCACCGGAGAATATGGCGGTCTCTGGCGACGCAACGGCCGGCCGACGCAGATGATGGCCGGTACGGGTTTTACCGCGCAGGGCTTCGACGTTTCATCCTACTACCGCCGCCAGCCCGACGCCGACAACCCGCGCGCCGCCTTCATCATGGAGGGAGTCGAGGATGAGATCATCGGCGACTTCGGGCTGATAGGCGGCGGTGCCGCCGGTCTGGAGTTGGACCGCGCCGACCGCCTGCTGGGCACGCCGCCGAACTGCCTGGTGCTGGCATCCTCGGAAAACCACACCGACATCTATCTGGTGGTCTGCGAAGAGATCCTGATCAACTATCCGGGCCAAGGCGGCCAAGAGAATCCCCTGGTGCGCGCCGATATGGTCTTCTACGAAACGGCCTCCGGCGGTGCGGTCTTCTCGACCAGTTCGATCGCCTGGGGCGGATCACTTTCACACAACAATTACGACAACAACTGCTCGCGGATTACTGAGAACGTACTCAGGCGTTTCTTGGACACGACATCCTTCGAAACGGCCTGCCGAGGCAAAAGAGACTAACATAGCGAAGGGAGACATGACACAATGCGCAAAGAAACCAAAGGGGCGCCGACGCTCCAGCCGAAGCCCGGGACGCCGCGGGCCAGCCGCCGAAACTTCCTAGCCGGCGGCAGCGCCATCGGCTTGGGTGCCGCCGCCCTGCTGTCCGGTATGAACCGCGAGGCCAAGGCCCAGTCCGGTGATCCCATCCCGATCGGATCCGCCCTACCGATGAGCGGTGTCGCCGCCGCCGACGGCATCGAGTTCAAGCGCGGCCTGGATATGGCGGTGAGCGAGATCAACCAGGCCGGCGGCATCCTGGGCCGGCCCATCGAGCTCCACACCGAAGACACCAAGGAGATGGGGGCGGAACTGACCAGCCAGGCCATCCAGCGTCTGATCGATCTGAACGAGGTCCATGCGGTCATCAACGGCTATAATCTTGGCACCACCTCGATCGAGATGGACGTGGTCGCAGAGAATGACATCATCCTGGTGCACTACAACACCGCGATCACCGCTGTGCAGAAGTTCATGACTGATCCGGATCTTTACTACGGTTCCTTCATGGGCGATCCGCCGGAGTACTACTACGGGCCAGGCTTCCTGCTGTTCCTGTCCAGCCTGATCGAGCAAGGTTTCTGGGCACCGCCGAACCGCAAATTGGCGCTGATCCCCTCGGCCAACGAGTACTCCATCATCATCGCCAACGCGATCCGCGACCAGGCCGCTGACTACGGCTTCGAAATCTCCCTCTACGAGACCGTGCCCTACCCCAACAATCAATGGGGTCCGATCATCGCCAGGCTGCAGCAGGATCCGCCGGCGGCAATCGCTATCACTCACTTCCTGCCGCAGGATCTGGCCCAGTTCATGCAGCAGTTCGTGCCGAACCCGACGCCCAGCCTGGTCTACATGCAGTACGGACCTTCGCTACCGGCCTTCCGCGAGATCGGCGGCGAGGCGGTGAACGGCGTCATCTATTCCACCGTCATCGGCGCCATTCCCGACGAGTTCGGTTTGCCTTACCGCGAGAAGTATGCGGAGCTCTACGGCAAGGAGGCAGCCTTCAATATCGGCTCGCAGACCTATGACGGCATGTGGCACTACGCGCTGGGTGCGGCGATCGCAGGCGGCACTGGCGCGCCCTTCGAAGGGGAGCAGAATCGGAAGGTCGCCGCGGCCATGCGCAAGCTGATCTACCGCGGCATGAACGGTACCTGCCGCTTCGACATCGAGGGGCAGTACGCCTATTGCTATCCCACGCAGGTCAAGGACCCTTCGCTGGGCATGCCGCATCAGTTCCTGCAGCATCAGGACTATCGCGAGCAACCGCTGCTGATCGCCCCGCCGCTCTACGCGGTCGCACCCTTCACGATGCCGCCCTGGATCGAGTAACGGCACCCATGACCTTGCCGTCCGCGCGAGCCCCTGCGCGCGGGATGGCAGGAGCGGAAGGCCGTGGAGGAAGATCCCTCCGCTCCCGGTAGTTGCCGAAGCAAGAGGAGAGAGGCTGGATTGTGAGCCTGCTGGTCTGCGAGACGGTCACCAAGCGCTTCGGTGCGCTTGCCGCCGTCGAGGGCTTGAGCTTCGAGGTGGCGCCCGGCCAGGTGCTCGGTATCGGCGGCCCCAACGGTGCCGGCAAGACCACGCTCTTCGACGTGGTATCGGGCCTGCAACCGGTGACCTCCGGCCGCGTGGTGCTGGACGGCATCGACATCACCAAGGCCACCGCGGACCGTATCTGCCATCTGGGACTTGCCCGTACCTTCCAACTGAACGCCGGCTTCGATTCCATGTCGGGCCGCGAGAACGTGCAGGTGGCCGCCTACTTCGGGCGGCGCAATCGCCTCTTTCCCGGCCTCAGGCTGGGTCGCGAAGCCATTCGGTGCACCGAAGAAGCGCTGGAACTGGTCGGCATGCGCGAGCGCGCCGAGACCCCTGTCGAGGGCGCGCCGGTCCTGGACCGCAAGCTCTTGATGATCGCCGGCGCGCTGGTCACGGATCCCAAGATCCTGCTGATGGATGAGCCGGTCGGTGGCCTTACTGCCAGCGAGATCGACGAGGTCGAGAGCGTGGTCGCCCGCGTGGTTCGGGAAAAACAGCTGACCGTCGTCCTGATCGAACATGTCATGCGTTTTCTGATGCGCCTCTCGGACCGCGTCATGATCATGCACCACGGCGCCAAGCTGTTCGAGGGCCTGCCGCGCGAAGTCTCCGAAGATCCGGAGGTGATCGAGGTCTACCTCGGCAAGAGCGCCAAGGCGCGCAAGGACAGCTGGTTCGGGGAGAAGACCGTGGCGAAGACGCAGACATGAGCGGGGAAACACTGCTGGCCGTCTCGGACCTGGCATCGGGCTACAAGGGCCGCGACGTGCTGCACGGCATCTCTTTCGAGGTGCCGGAGGGCAGCCTGATCACCCTGATCGGCCCCAACGGACACGGCAAGTCCACCCTGCTGCGCAGCATCTCCGGTCTTCTGCGCCCGCGCGCAGGTGGAATCCGACTGGGCGAAAGGGCGATCGCCGGGCTGCCGGCTGAAGCCATTGCCGCCCTGGGCGTCATCCAGGTGCCGCAAGGCGACATGCTGTTTGCGGACATGACAGTGCACGAGAACCTGACGATGGGGGCCTACCTGGAGCGCGACCGCAGCGTCATCCGACGGCGCCTGGACGAAGTCCACGCCATCCTGCCCAGGCTGAAGGAACGCGGCCGCCAGTTGGCCAGCACTCTGTCCGGCGGCGAACGCCGCATGGTGGGGATCGGCCGCGGCCTGATGGCCGGCGGCAAGCTGCTTATGCTGGACGAGCCCTCGCTGGGCTTGGCACCCATCGTCATCGATCGGGTCTACGAGGTAATCGCCGATCTCAAGGCATCCGGCCGCACCATCCTCCTGGTGGAGGAGAATCCCATGCGTGCCGAAGATCTGTCGGAGCGGGTACACCTCCTGGACAACGGCTACATCGTCTGGAGCGGCGCCGGCCGGGAGTTGAGCGAGCGCTCCGAACTGATCGAAACCTATCTGGGAGGCTGAGCGCGCGCACGGATGGACGTCCTTCCCTATATCCTGGTCACTGCCGTCACAGTAGGCGCCATGTACTCCCTGGCGACCCTCGGTCTCTCCCTGGTCTGGGGCGCCATGGGCATGCTGAACATGGCGCACGGCACCATGCTGACCCTCGGCGGCTATGCCGCCTACAGCGCGGTCACCACCCTGGGTCTACCCTGGTACTTCGGCTTCGTCGCCGCGATCCTGCTGGGCGCGCTGGTCGGCGCGATTCTCTACTACGGTCTGGTGCGTTTCATGCTGCGCAATCCGGCTTTCGAGACCAACATCATCATCGCTACGGTGGGCATCGCCATCGCGCTGGAGAACCTGGTGCTTAAGATCTACGGCGGCCAACCCCTGGGACAGCCGGTCAGCCTGCACGGCACGCTTCGGCTGGGGGTGGTACCGGTGCAGACCCAGAACATCCTGATCGTGGTCATGTCGGTGACGATCATGGTGCTGGTCGCCTGGACCCTGAAGACCAGCCGGGTAGGCCGTGCCATCCGGGCTACCGCCCAAAACCGGGAGGCCGCCCAGTTGATGGGCGTACCTATCCGCAAGGTCTATCTGAAGGTCCTGGCGATCTCCGGCGCGCTGGCCGGCGTCTCGGGCGTCCTTCTCTCCTCCCTCACCCAACTCTCGCCGCCGCTTGGCAACGATCCTATGTTGAAAGCCTTTATCATGTGCGTGGTGGCGGGCCTGGGCAACCTGCCCGGCAGTGTGCTGGCAGCCTTCGTGCTGGCCCTAGTCGAGGCCTGCACCCAGTTCTATCTGGGCGCGCGCTGGGGCTTTCCCGTCCTCCTGATTCTGGTGATCCTAGCCCTTATCTGGCGTCCCTACGGCGTTTTCGGCCGGACCCAGGTGACCCGGCTTTAGGGAGCAGCCCATGCTTAGCGGCGTTGCCCGCGATATCCTGATCGCCTTCCTCTTCCTGGCCGTCTTCGCCACCCTGCCCTTCGTGCTGGACGGGCGTTACTATACCGGCCAGATCGTGACGATCTTCTTCTACGCGGTGGTCGCCTCCCAGTGGAACCTGGTGTTCGGCGTCGCCGGTATCTTCTCGTTGGCGCAGATGGCGCTCTTCGCCTTCGGCGCCTATGCCACCGCGATGCTGGGCTTCTATCTGGATTGGAGCGTTTGGGCAGCCATGCCGCTGGCCGGCTTGACCACCGTCCTGGTCTCGATTTTGATTGGCCTCGCCTGCCTGCGCCTGACCGGTGCCTACGTGGCCCTGCTGACCCTGTCGATCGCCCAGGTCGTGTATTTCCTGATCGTGACCGACACTGACTGCTTCGTGATGGAGGGCGTGCGCTGCCGACAGTTCACCGGCGGTGCCGTCGGCTTTTCCCAGTTCGGCGATCTCGGGACGCGCAAGGCCTTTCGCGGCGACTGGCTGACGGCCAACTACTTCATCGTGCTGGCCCTGCTGATCGTCTCCATGCTCTTCACCTACGTAATCGTGAAGAGCCCCATGGGCCTTGCCTTCCGGGCGCTTAGAGACAACCCCGGCTATGCCATCTCGCGCGGTATCGGCCGCTTCAAGTATCAGCTTCTGGTGTTCGGGCTCTCGGCCTTCTTCACCGGCATCGCCGGGGGTCTCTGGGCCAGCCACTTCCGCGCCATCGGTCCCAATCTTTTGAGCCTCTCCTTGATGCTTTTTGTGTTGGCGACGATGGTGGTAGGCGGCGTCGGGCGCTTCTGGGGGCCCCTGGTGGGAGCCATCCTGCTGGTCGGCGCAGACGAAGTCATGCGGGAGTTTGGCGAGTACCGCACCCTGGGTCTCGGTCTGATCCTCGCCGTCTTCGTAGTGGCCATGCCGCAGGGCATCGTCGGCCTGCTGAAGGCCGGTGCAGCATGCCTGCGCAGGCGTCTGAAAGAGACAGCGGGCTAAGATCGGATGGCGTCGATGCAAAGGCTCCGACGCCCTCCAGCTTTACTGCGTTGGAAAGGAGTGCAGGCACAGCGCGGCCTATTTCTTCTTGCCTCCTTTGGTCGGATAGAGGCTGGGCGTTTCGGCTATCTCCATGAGGAAGCGCCGGGCCTTCACCCCCTTGTCCGCCTCACCCAGGTGCAGCAGGCTGCCGCCGGCGGCCGCCCGGGTCACGATCTGGCCGTGCACTTCTTCCGACTGCGGATAGGCCTTGATGGAAATCCAGGCGCGGTAGATCGTGCTCCCCTCGGCATCGACGCCGATCGGCACCGCGGCGGCGAAAGACTCGACATCGCCGACCGCTGTGCTGGAACGCAGCAGCTGACCGCCGTCCAGATCGAACACAGCCTCGGCCCGCGGCCGATTCTTTACATCCGTCAGCCAAAGAGTGACGAAACGGCGGCCGCTGGCCACAAGGTCGATGGCCACGGTGACCGGTTGACCGGCCGTGATATGCCCTTTGATGGCACTGCGGTGAACCCGCAGCGATTCAGTCTCGGTCAGCAGGCAGAAAAAGTCTTCGGAGCGCTTTCCCACCATCTCCAGTCCGGCCAACTGCCAGTCGGAATTCGGGCGCCCGGCGGACGCCAACACCGATCCCGGGCGTGGTTGTTCCGCCGCCTCCCAGATCTCCAGACCCTTCTCTTGCGGATCCGACACGGGCTCTTCGTAAGCCAGGTTCTCGCCGCTTTCGAGGACCGCGGCCGCGATGGCGGGAAGCGCGGTACCGGCCGGCAGGGCCAGAAGATGGCCGCGCGCCCAAGGCAGGTCGGAGACCATCGGATAGGCTGCCAGGCGACGGAACGCACGCTCCTCCTCGTCTCCGATCTGCGGATGGTCTTCGGCCAGGCAAACCAGATAGCCCTCTTGCGTCAACTGCTCGGCCAGCGCGGCATGGGGCGCGCCCGCGCCGTCGTCGAAGGCCACGGCGGCTGCCTTGGGCTTCATCCTGCCGATCAGGCCGACAGTGACCTCGGCCAACGCCGGATCGTTCCCCACCATGACCTCGACTGCCTTGACCCCGGCGGCTGTGCAGTAGGCCTGCACCTGATCCGTCAGTTCCGTCTCGCCGGCCAGGGCCTCGACATGCATGCGGGCCGCCAACTCGGGGGGATGTTCCTTCAATCGTGCAGAGGCGCGTTCGGCCGCATAAGCGCTGGCCGCGATGCTGAGCCCCTTGCCTCCGGCGCTCACCAGCTGCAGCGGCTGATCTTGCCGTGCTTCCAGCAGTGTAAAGATCTTGCCACCCCGCGCACCGTGCAGCAGCGCGCGTAGGGCTTCCAGCGGGCGTGCCCGTCCCGCTTGGCTGGGCTCAAACGGCCCAAGGAGTGCCACCGGCGCCGCCCCGGCCGCCGACGGCGGGTCCACCAAAGGCGCGGTCTCCGGGCCGGGCCGGCTGTCGATGATCTCCTGCGCCAGACGCTGCCACGAGTTGGCCTGGAAGTAGAGCGTTGCCGAGCTTCGGAATCCCTGAACCGGGCCGCCCTCTCCCTTCAGCAGAGACACCACGGCACGCGCCACTTCCGCCGGCGTTTCCCGGTCGGCGACGATGCCGCTACCGTACTTCCTGACCACCTCGGCCAGGAAGGTGCCGCGCATGACCACGCTGGGCGTGCCGACGTAGAGCGCGTCGATGATGATGCCCGAGGTGCGGTCAGCGAAGTCCGGCGGCAGATAGGGCAGTACCACGGCGCTGCAGCTACGCAGTGTCTCGATGAAGACGCCTTCCTCAATATGGCCTTCCAGCAGCGTGACGTAGGGATAGAGCGGGTCTTCAGCCGGATTGCCCTTGCGCGGGAAGGGGGAGGCCCGGAATACCAGTTCCACTGGTTCATCGGCCATTAGTTCGACCACCCTGAGGGCCGCCCCGTACAGCATCCCTGTCCCCTTCTCCGCCCGGTTCGTCGAGGGAAATAAGACGCGCTTGGTCGCGCGCTCCGGCGGCGGGGCGCGCAGCAACTCCAAGGCCCGCTCGTCGGCGATCAGCGGTGAGGGATGCGCGGCCACCGGCAGAGCGATCCCCGAGCGCTCCATAATCTGGCGCCGCTGGTGCGCGGTCATGCAGGTGATCGTCAGACGCGGATCGCGTTCGGCGGCCTGCAGCAGCCACATCCACTGCTTCAGGAAGCCGGCCTTCCAAGCTTCGACGGTACGAAACCAGAAGAGATTGACATGGGCGCTAACCCGCGGCCGCAGGCGCAGGATGCGATAGAGGACCGCCGCATGCTCCAGGCTGCCGCAATACATATAGATATGGACGCGCCCCGACGTCGCTTTCAGCGCACGGTCCACGGCCGCGGAGAACTCCGTCAAGACCTCGCTGCTGATCGCATCGATGTAGGCTTGGGTCTCTTCCGGCTTGTTTGCCAAGGTCCAGGAAAAGGTAAAGAGCGAGGCGTCTACCTCCTTCGCGCCCTCGCCATTGCTGCCCTCCGCCATCTTCCATTCGGCGTTGGAGGCGATGCGATAGGCCAGCCCACCGGCTTCCACCTTGGGAGCCAGGCGCATCTCGTAGTTCCAGAAGTGCCCGATCTTGTCCTTCAGGTCAGGCGTCATCGAGAGGACGACCGGGTCGTGCTCGTCGACGCCGGCGGGCGGTAGAACGACCGGTTCGGCCGCGCCGCGGGCGCGCAAAGCAGGAACATAGGAGGCCGTCAGACCGACGACGGTCTTGCCGGCATTCTCGACAGCCTTGCAGAGGCGACCTACCACCTTGCAGTGCTCCAGATAGGCCTTGCCAGTCGGCATCTCGGTGAGCGCCGGAGCGGCCTGCAACAAGGCGGCCCTCTCGTTCGCCAGCCCCGCAGGCTCCAGCCGCGGCCAAGGCTTGTCGGCCAGCGCCGACGCCACGCCGTCGGAACCGCAGACCTCAATCCGGTCGAAGAGATAGGCCGCCAGCGGCAGCAGCAGATGGGTCAAAGCAGCCGGGCGATCGACCACCTTGAAATCTTGTGCGAAGTCGGGCTGACTCAGTAGCTTGGCCACCGACGGCACTGCGATCACGCGCGCCTTCGCAGCCTCGCTCAGCCTTTCGCTCAGCGCCCTATAGTCGCGCAGCGGCACCACCAACCAGAAATCCTGGCTCTCCATTGCCCGAGCCAGTGCGGCGCGATAGGCAGCGGCATAGCGCGAGGGGCCAGCATAGAAGGAAGGACCGCCCACAACTACAGCCAAGGGACGATGGGCCTCCATCCAAGCGGTATCGACGACCCGGTCGTTGCAGACGATGAAACGCCCTTCGGAGAGATCCAAACGCGCGCATTCCTGCAATGAGCGTCCGTTAGCAGCGATGTAGCCCGTCGCCGATTCGAGCCTGCCCTTAAGACCCTCCAGTTTGGTCTTCGAGTCTTCGATTAGCGCGTCGGCCGGTGGCGCAAGCGAGAGCGCGGCCTCCGCCAGATCGCGTCCGACCGTCGGTGAGTGTGTTTCATCTATCGCCAAGACTGGGGCCGCGACTACAGCAGCCAAGTCCTCCAAGGTCTCGAAAGCACCGCCGTCCGGCTGACGCCACACCAACACGAGGTCGGCCGGCCTAATTGCCGCCTTCCAGGCGGCCCAGTCGGCCGGCGGCGGCGCCAACTGAATCTTAGCAAGAAGCGTTTGACTGTCGGACGCGGTCAGAATCTCGGGATCGATGTGCGTGGGTGCATGGCCCGGCAAGCTCTGAAAGGAAGCGAAGAGATCGACCGCCGCCACCGCATCGGCATAAGCGCGAAAGTACCAACAGAGACGGGCAAGCGCCTCGCCGCAATCCTGCGGCCGTTCGAAAGCAGGAAAGACGACAATCTTGGACATGAGGTAAAGCGCTCCCGGCAAGGAATTTCGGTTCGGTGCAAACCGGAGTGACAAGCGTGACTGTTGCCCAGTTGCGGTGCACTCTGTCGTTATCGGAGGGCGCACGCAAGACCGCCTTGGCCTCAGGACCGAAGTCAAGCGCCCATGCGGCATCGGGCAACGGACTGCCGCGCCGCGATCGGGGCGGAGGGCTGGCTGCTTTGGTCGTTTTTCATCGTTGCAGCCCCGCTTGCGATGAGCTAGGCAAAACCTGCCTGCATTGAGCGGTCTGCGCCTACTGCCCTACCGCATTCTGCGGTGCGGCAATCTAACGGCTGCCGGCCCAGCCCCTCTTAGTGGGATAAGCGCCACTCTCTGTTCGCGGCAAGGTGCAGGCTGAACCGGGGGCAAAGTCCTACGGTAGAAAGCCTTCTGGCCGGCGGCAGCGAAAGCCGCAGAAACCTCACCATGTCGCAAACTCTAGGCAAAGCCGACGGATTACATAAAGGAAAGGAATTGCTGTCGTGGCCGATAAGAAAACTGCACTCATTACCGGTGTTACGGGTCAAGACGGTGCCTATCTCGCCGAACTTCTGTTAGAAAAGGACTACGAAGTGCACGGCGTGAAACGCCGTTCCTCTTCCTTCAACACGCTACGGATCGATCATCTCTATCAGGACAGCCACGAGTCCGATGCCAAATTCTTCCTGCATTACGGCGACATGACCGATTCCGTCGGGCTTATTCGCCTGATCGGGCAGGTAAGGCCAACCGAGATCTACAATCTCGCTGCCCAGAGCCACGTCAAGGTGAGCTTCGAATCGCCAGAATATACAGCCAACGCAGACGCGTTGGGCACGCTGCGCATCCTGGAAGCCATCCGCATCCTGGGCGTGGAGAAGATCTGCCGCTTCTATCAGGCCTCCACCTCCGAACTCTACGGCCTGGTGCAGGAGGTGCCGCAGCGCGAGAGCACACCTTTCTATCCGCGCTCCCCCTATGCCGCCGCCAAACTCTACGCCTACTGGATCACCGTCAACTACCGTGAAGCCTACGGCATCCACGCCTCCAACGGCATTCTCTTCAATCACGAGAGCCCGACCCGCGGCGAGACCTTCGTCACCCGCAAGATCACCCGCGCCGTGGCAGCCATCCATCACGGCCTGCAGTCGACGCTCTTCCTGGGCAACATGGACGCCAAGCGCGACTGGGGTCACGCCCGCGACTATGTCGAGGGCATGTGGCGGATCCTGCAGCAGGAGGAGCCGGACGATTACGTTCTGGCGACCGGTGAGACCCATTCGGTACGCGAGTTCGTGGAGCGTGCCTTCGCCGCCGTCCACCGCAAGATCGTCTGGGAGGGCGAAGGCGTCGACGAGATCGGCCGCGACGCCAAGTCCGGCGAGCGCCTAGTGGCGATCGACCCGGCCTATTTCCGCCCGACCGAGGTGGAGCTCTTGATCGGCGATCCGGCCAAGGCCAGGCAGAAGTTGGGCTGGTCCTACACCACCAGCTTCCCCGATCTGGTCACCGAGATGGTCGCCGCCGACCTGGAACTGCTGAAAACCGAGCGATTGAGTCGCACGGCCTACGGTGTGCGCGAGTAGCGGCAGCGGATAGCTGGAGGAGGCGAAGATGGATAGGGAAAGCGTGTTCCCTCTGACCGGCAAGCGGATCTACGTCGCCGGGCATCGGGGCATGGTGGGCTCCGGCCTGGTGCGGCGTCTGGGCCGCGAGGACTGCGAGGTCCTGACCGCCGGCCGGCAGCAGGTCGATCTGCTGTCGCAGGCGGCCGTGCACGGCTACCTGGCCGGCGAGCAGCCGGATGCCGTGATCGTCGCAGCCGCCAAGGTGGGCGGGATCCACGCCAACGACACCTACCCGGCCGAGTTTCTCTACGAGAATCTCATGATCGAGGCCAATCTGATCCACGGCGCCCACATCGCCGGGATCGACCGGGTGCTGTTCCTGGGCTCGTCCTGCATCTATCCGCGCATGGCGCCGCAGCCCATGCCGGAAGACTGCCTGCTGACCGGCCCGCTGGAGGCCACCAACGAGTGGTACGCGGTCGCCAAGATCGCCGGCATCAAGCTCTGCCAAGCCTATCGCAAGCAGTACGGCCGCGACTACATCTCGGCCATGCCGACCAATCTATACGGCCCCGGCGACAACTTCGACCTGGCCAACAGCCATGTGCTGCCGGCCCTGCTGCGCAAAGCGCACGAGGCCAAGCTGGCCGGCGACAAGACCCTGGCGGTCTGGGGCAGCGGCAAGCCGCGGCGCGAGTTCATGCACGTCGACGACCTGTCCGACGCCCTAGTCTATCTGCTGGCGACCTACTCCGGCGAAGAACATGTGAACGTCGGCGTCGGCACCGACGTCTCCATCCGCGAGTTGGCGGAGACCGTCTGCAAGACGGTGGGGCTTGAGGCCGAATTGGTCTTCGACCCGGTGAAGCCCGACGGCACCCCGCGCAAGCTGATGGACGTCTCGCGCCTGACCGCCATGGGCTGGACCGCGAAGATCGGCTTAGAAGAAGGCATTGGCCAGACCTACGATTGGTTCCGCGGGAGCTTGGCCGAGGGGGCAGACGTCCGGCAATAGCCGGCGCGCGCCCGAACGCGAAGCGATAGGATGAACGAGGCCGGTGCGGCCTGACGAAGCGAGGACGCCCATGATCATTCCGGTAATTCTTTGCGGCGGTTCGGGCACCCGGCTCTGGCCGCTGTCGCGCAAGTCCTATCCTAAGCAGTTGGTCGACGCCCTGGGTCCGCTGTCGCTGTTCCAGGAGACCGCCAGCCGCGCCGCCGGCGGCCCCTTCGGTAAGCCCATCGTGATTGCCGGCGACGACTACCGCTTCTTGATCGCCGAGCAGTTGAAAACTAAGGGCATTGAGGCCGACATCGTGCTAGAGCCGGAGGGCCGCGACACCTTCCCGGCGATCGTCGCCGCGGCGGTGCTGGCGACCAAGCGCAGCCCCGAGGCCAGCGTGCTAGTCATGCCCTCCGACCACGTGATCGCCGACACCGTTGCCTTCCAGGCCGCCGCCGAAGAGGCCGGCAGGGCAGCCGAGGCCGGCGACATCGTCACCTTCGGCATCGCCCCGACGCGGCCGGCGACCGAATACGGCTATATCCGGCCCGGCGAGAGTCTCGCCGTCGGCAAGCGGATCGAGACCTTTCTGGAGAAGCCCGACGCCGGGACTGCCAAGCGCCTGATCGAAGAAGGCTGCCTATGGAACAGCGGGCTCTTCTGCTTCAAGGCCGGGGCCCTGCTGACCGCCGCCGAGGCGCTGAACGGCGACAGCGTCGCCGCCGTGCGCGCCGGCGTCGCCGAAATAAAGTCTGATCTGGATTACTTGCGCCTAGGCGAGTCCTTCCGCAAGGCGCGCAAGATATCCTTCGACTATGCGGTGATGGAGCAGCTGGCGGACCGGGCCGTCATCCCGGTCAGCTTCCCCTGGTCCGACGTCGGCGACTGGCGCGAACTCTGGAACATGAGCTTGCAGGACGCGGACGGTAATGTGGCGGTGGGCGACGTCCGTCTGCAAGGTGTGACCGGCAGCTATGTCCGTGCGTCCGGCCGCCTGGTCTGCGTGCTGGGGCTGGAGGGCGTGGCGGTGATCGACACCCCCGATGCGGTCCTGGTCGCCGCTTTGGACAAGGCCCAGCAGGTCAAGGCCCTGGCTCAATCCCTGGACCGGGAAGGCCGCGAAGAGGCTAAAGTGCACAGCCGCGTCTACCGCCCCTGGGGATGGTACCAGACCGTCGATCTGGGCGGCCGCTTCCGGGTAAAGCGTATCGGCGTGACGCCAGGCCGGCAGCTCTCGCTGCAAAAGCATTTCCACCGCGCCGAGCATTGGGTCGTGGTCCAGGGCACGGCGGAGGTGCGGGTGGACGACAAGGTCTCTATCGTGCGCGAGAACGAGTCGGTCTTCATCCCCATGGGCAGTGTGCACCGCCTGACCAACCCCGGCCGCATTCCGGTCGAATTGATCGAGGTGCAGACCGGTGCCTATCTGGAAGAGGACGACATCGTCCGCCTGCAAGACGATTTCGGCCGCGCGTGAGCCGGTGCGTGCGCCGGCCGGGGCGGGGCAAAAATTTGCTTGACAACCGGCGGCCGGAGGCGGTACTCTCTCCCGGAAAAGAAACTGCTTTAACTGGGAGTGAACACCGTGAAACGCTTTGTCTCGATCGCAACAACCCTTTTTCTGGCGTGCAGCCTGTCGGCCTGTGGGGGGGGGAGCAGTAACCCATCCGGGGGGAGCAGTAACCCATCCGCTGCTTCAAGAAACTTTGCAAGCTTGGACACCCTTATCTCGGCAAGAATGCATCAAGTATTCCAAGGTTCCCCTATTACCCTCAATCCTTCATGTGTGGGGAATACGTGCCAATTCCAATCCGAATTGGGAGATAGTGCCCCACTTGACACTAGTATTTTTAACCTCAGCGTCGAAGCTACGGGATTCCGCATGATAGAATACCGTATCGTCTCGGAGGACAACGGCATCACGTTCCGGGAAGGACGAAGCATACAAGTCCTTAGCCCGAATTTCCTGACTTATGGCGGCTGGATGGACCACGCGGTCTTCCAAGTGTCAACGAACCACAGACCGGAAGCCGGTCAGGCTAATGGGCGGAGTGCAGAGGCGGGTGGCGATCTCACAGGGTCGTCTCCGGCTGCCGACGCGACATGGCGCGGCGCGATGGTCGGGACAGTGGCAACTGGCGCTCGCGCTATCCTGCAAGGAGATGCGGAATTGGTCTACAGCCTTGAGGACAGCCAGCTCGACGCCACCTTCAGCAACATCGAGAACCGGGACAACAATAACCGCCCTCACTCTGTGGAGACGATCCGCTTCACCGATGTGCCGGTTGACGCCGGTGGCACTTATGAAGACAGGCAATCTGCTGACGATTACATCCAGGGCTTTTTTGCCGGTCCGAACCAGGCGGAAACTGTCGGCGTCTTCGAAAAGGAGAACATCGTCGGGGCCTTTGGGGCCAGGAAGCAGTAGGCGCCGATCCTCCGACGCCCGGCTTCGGTCGGCCTGTAGCCCTCCGGGCTTGCCTTCCTGGCGCACAGCCCTTATCGAGCGCCATGGCAGAGTCGGAAGAGGCAGAAGCCTTGGCCCCGCCGGCCGAGCGCCGGGAGCAGGATTTGATCGGGCTTTCGCGTAAGGCCTTGGCGGCAGAAGTGGCAGCCCTGGGGGAGCCGGCTTTTCGCGCGCGCCAGCTTTGGCAATGGCTCTACGGCAAGGGCGCCACCGATTTCGAGGCCATGACCTCGCTGTCCAAGACCTTCCGCGCCAAGCTGGCCGGGGGCTACCGGATCTCCCGGCCCGAAGTCTGCGAAGCGCTGCTGTCGAAAGACGGCACCCGCAAGTGGCTGCTGCAGCTGGCCGGCGGCCACCGGGTGGAGACGGTGCATATCCCCGATGGGGAACGCGGCACGCTTTGCGTCTCCAGCCAGGTCGGCTGCACCCTCACCTGCCGCTTCTGCCACACCGGCACCCAACGTCTGGTGCGCAACTTGACAGCCGCGGAGATCGTGGGCCAGGTCCTGCTGGCCAAGGACCGCTTCGGGGAATGGCCGGCCTCCAGGCCCGGGCGGGCCGTCACCAACCTGGTCTTCATGGGCATGGGCGAACCGCTCTATAATTTCGAGAACGTCGCCGAAGCCATCCACATCCTGCGCGACGGCGAGGGCTTGGGGATCTCCAAGCGCAAGATCACCCTGTCGACCGCCGGCGTGGTGCCGGCGATGCAGCGCTGCGGCGAGGAGCTGGGCGTGAATCTCGCCGTCTCGCTCCACGCCGCGACCGACGAGATCCGCGACCGGATCGTGCCCTTGAACCGCAAGTACCCGCTGGCGGAACTGATCGCCGCCTGCCGCGACTATCCCGGCCTGCACAATGCCCGGCGCATCACCTTCGAATACGTGATGCTACAAGACGTCAACGACAGCGACCGCGATGCGGAGGGTCTGGCCCGCCTGATCGAGGGCATTCCGGCCAAAACCAACCTGATCCCCTTCAACCCCTGGCCGGGCGCGCCCTACCGCTGCTCGGCGCCGGAGCGGGTGCGCCGCTTCGCCCGGATCCTGAACGGCGCCGGCTTGGCCGCTCCCGTACGCACCCCGCGCGGCCAGGACATCATGGCCGCCTGCGGCCAACTGAAGAGCGCCAGCGAGCGGCTGCGCCGAAGCCGGCGCCAGGCTGCCTGAACTACCTTCCGCGCCCCTCAAGTCGCGGGCTGTCCCTGTCGGAAGGGATGGGCCGGATAGACGCCCAGAACCCGCACCTCGCGGCTGAAGAAGGAGAGTTCCTCCAGGGCCAGGCGGACCGGGCGCATGTCGGGATGGCCCTCGATGTCGGCGTAAAACTGGGCGACGGTGAAGTTGCCGTCGATGATGTAGCTCTCCAGCTTGGCGATGTTGACGCCGTTGGTGGCGAAGCCGCCCAGGGCCTTGTACAGCGCCGCCGGCACCGAACGTACCCGGAAGACGAAGGAGGTCACGATCGGCCCCTCGTCGGACGGCGGATCGCTCGGCTCGGCCGCCATGATCACGAAGCGCGTGGTGTTGTCGGCGCTGTCGTTGATGTCGCCGTCGAGCAGCGCCAGCCCGTAGATCTCGGCGGCGAGGCGGGGAGCGATGGCACCGACGCTTGGGTCCCCCAGCTCCTTGATGCTGCGGGCGGCACCGGCGGTGTCGGCCACGATCTCGCGCTCCAGGCCACGGTCGCGCAGATAGCCGCGGCACTGCGAGAGGGCCTGCACGTGGCTGCGCACGCGCTTTAGGCCGGAGAGTGCGGTCCCCGGCAAGCCCAACAGCTGGTGACGGATCGCCTGAAAGTGCTCGCCGACGATATGCAGCCCCGATTCCGGCAGCAGATGATGGATGTCGGCGACCCGCCCGGCACTTGAGTTGTCGATGGGAATCATCGCCAGCGCGGCACGGCCCTCTTGCACCGCGGCAAAGGCCTCCTCGAAGGAGGTACAAGGCAGGGTTTCCATGCCGGGATAGCAGCTACGGCAAGCCATGTCGGAGTTCGCTCCGGCAAAGCCCTGGAAAGCAATGCGCCCCTCGGCGCCGGATAATGACATCGGTACTCTCTATTTATCTAACTTTACGCGAAAACGCTCCCATCGGCGGCGGGTGCCGAGGGGGCTGCCCAGGGGACTGCCCAGGGGACTGCAGGGTCAGCGGCCCAGGATCTGCCGTGCGCGCTCCAGGTCGGCCGCAGTATCGACACCCAGCGGAACCGAGTCAACGAGGGCCACATCGATGCGCATGCCGGCCTCCAGCGCACGTAGTTGTTCCAAACTTTCGCGCTGTTCCAAGGGCGAGGGCGGCAGCGCCACGAAGCGCTCCAGGGCGGCACGGCGGTAGGCATAGATGCCGATGTGATGGAAGAGCGCGCGCCGGTCCTCCTCGCCGGTCCAGGGAATCGGCGCGCGCGAAAAATAGAGTGCGCGGGCTATGCGGCGTTCCGCAGAGAGCGGCGCTGCGATCTTCACCACGTTGGGATTGCTGCGCTCCTGCACGTCGTCGATGCGGGCGGCCAAGGTGCCGATGTCACAGGTCGCCTCCGCCAGCGGTCCAAGCGCCAGGACGATGTCCTCCGGCGGCAGGGTCGGCAAGTCGCCTTGCAGGTTCACCACGACGTCGTACCGGCGCCCGGGGTCGAGGTGCTGCAGCGCTTGCTGGACGCGGTCGGAGCCGGACGGCAGGTCGGGGTCGGTCATGACGGCGGTACCGCCGGCTGCGGTCACCGCCCGGGCAACGGCCTCTTCGGGGCAGGCGACGGCTACCGGCCCCACCCCGGCCGCCTGTGCGCGCTCAAGCACGTGGACGATCATCGGCTTGCCGGCGATCGTGGCGAGCGGCTTACCGGGGAGCCGGGTGGAGGCCAGTCTGGCCGGAATCAGGACGATCGGACGCAAGGAAGCATTCCTCAAAAGGCTTCGCCGGAAGGGCCCGGAACGGTAAGGACGATTGCTTTACCGGGTGTGGGCCGCCAGACTAGCGCTTTGCGGCGTTCTGTCGAGTTGATGCCTGCCCGGGGCAGGCATAACGTCAGCAGGCATAATACGCCAGCCAAGATCAGGATCGCGTAGAGGCCCAAGCCAGATGTCCTTAGAAGTGAACAAGATTGCCGCCGCCGTCTTGACCGGGGGTATCGTCGCCATGCTCAGCGGATTTGTGGCGGGTAAGCTCTATCATCCGGAAACCTTGGAAGAGCCCGCATACAAAATTGCCCTGCCAGAAGGCGGCGGCGAGGACAGGGGCGGCCCGCCGAAGGAAGAATCGATCCTGCCGCTGCTGGCTAACGCAAACCCGGAGGCCGGTGCGAAGGCCGCCACCGCCTGTAAAGCCTGCCACAGCTTCGAAGACGGTGGCCCGAACAAGCTCGGCCCGAACCTCTGGGGCATCGTCGGCTCCGAACCGGCGGACGTTGCGGGCTATCGCTTCTCCGATGCGCTAAACAAGCTGAAGCAGGAAGGCAAGACCTGGACCTACGAGGACCTGGACCGCTTTCTCAAGAATCCCGGCAGCTACGCGCCCGGCACCAAGATGGCCTATGCCGGCATGAAGCCGATCGGCAAGCGGGCCGACCTCATCGCCTACCTGCGCACTCTCAGCACAGACCCGGTCCCGCTGCCGACCGCCGCGGAGATCGGGGAGGCCGCCGCGGCATCCAAGACCGAAGAGCCGGCTGAGGAGACCCAGGTTGCCGTGGCCGCTGCGGCGCCGGTGAGCGACGACAAGGCCACAGCGGCGGGCGGTGGCGGTTCGGAGCTGGCCAGGATGATTGAGGACGGCGACATCGCCGCCGGCAAGAAGGTCGCGCGCAAGTGCATCGCCTGCCACAGCTTCGAGGAAGGCGGCCCGAACAAGGTCGGTCCAAACCTCTACAACATCATCGGCGCCGTCGCCGGCAAAGGGCACGACTACAAGTTCTCCAAGGCCTTGGAGGCCAAGGGCACCGAAGGTTTCACCTGGACCTACGAGCACTTGGATGCCTTCATCGAGGCGCCGAAGAAATATATTCCCGGCAGCAAGATGGCCTTCGCCGGTGTGCGTAAAGCTGAGCAACGCGCCGACCTTATTGCATATATCCGCAGTTTGGCCAAAAACCCGCCGCCCTTGCCGAAGTAATTGGCCACCGTTCAGCGGCAGACAGAAGATAGGTCGGCATGACGGAGCCCAGCCCGCCGGAATTCATCGGATTCGCCCACCGCCTGGCCGACAGGGCCGGCGCGATAGCCTTGGAGCACTTCCGGGCACCGCTCGACGTCGAGCGCAAAGGCGATCGCTCACCGGTTACCATCGCCGACCGCAGCGCCGAAGAGGCACTGCGGGCGATGGTAGCCGAAACCTATCCCGGCCACGGCGTGGTGGGCGAGGAGTTCGGACCGTATCAACCCGATGCCGAATTCGTCTGGGTCTTCGACCCGATCGACGGTACGCGCGCCTTCGTCAGCGGCAATCCCCAGTTCGGCAACCTATTGGCTTTGCTCCAGGGCGGCGTGCCGGTGCTGGGCGTTATCAACATGCCGGCCCAGCAGGAGCGATGGCTGGGCGCACGCGGCCGAGGCGTGCAGCATCGTGACCCCTCCGGCGCGCGCCCAGTGCAGGTTCGTGCCTGTCCAAGACTGGAGCAAGCGATTTTCCGCACCCACGTTCTGGTGCTGAACGAACCGGAGGTCTTTCGGCGGGTGCATGGCAGCGTGGGCGATACCCTGTTCGGCGGCGACTGCTTCGCCTTTGCACAGATTGCCAGTGGCTGGCTGGATATCGTGATCGATGCTGGCCTCGGAACCTTCGACTACCTGCCCCTAGTTAACGTGGTGGAAGAAGCCGGCGGCCGCATTACCGATTGGTTGGGCGCGCCCTTGAGCCTGGAATCGGAGGGGCGTGTGCTGGCGGTGGGCGATCCGGCGCTGCTTGCACAAGCCGTGGATCTGCTGGCCGCATGAGCCGCCGGGTAACCCGAAGACGGGCCCTGGGCTTGCTCGGCATGGCCTCCCTACCGGTTTTCCCCCTTCGCTCAATCGGGGCCGGCGAGCTTTTGCCGCCGGATCTGGCCGGACAGGACATGACGCCGGTCCGATCGTTGCATGCCCTCACCCTGCATGGCGAACCGCGCTATCCGGCCGACTTCTCCAACTTTGCCTATACCAACCCCGATGCTCCCAAGGGCGGCCGCCTGATTCAAGGGGCCAGCGGCGGCTTCGACAGCTTCAATCCCTTCATTGCCAAGGGCCATCCGGCGGCCGGCGTAGGGCTTTCCATCGATACGCTGATGGTAAGCAGTGGCGATGAGGCCTTCAGCAAGTACGGGCTCTTCGCCAGGGAAGTCCGGCTTCCCAAGGATTCGACATGGGTCGAGTTTCGCCTGCACGACTTCGCCCATTGGCACGACGGTGCGCCCATGACGGCGGAGGATGTGGTCTGGTCCTTCGAGTTTCTGACCCGGAAGGGCCATCCGCAGTTTCGCTTCTACTACGAGAGCGTGACAAAGGCGGAGGTCTTGGCCAAGGATCTGGTCCGCTTCACCTTCGCGCCGGGCGAAAACCGCGAGCTGCCAGCCATCGTCGGTGAGCTTAGCATCCTGCCGAAGCACTACTGGACCAGCGGCGGGCGCGATCCGACGCAAACCTCCCTGGAACCGCCCTTGGGCAGCGGTCCCTACCGAATCGCCGACTTCGAGCCTAACCGCTTCGTCGAGTTGGAGCGGGTGACCGACTACTGGGCCAAGGAATTGCCGGTGAACCGCGGCCAGTACAACTTCGACCGAATCCGCTACGACTACTATCTGGACCCGGTGGTCGAGCGGCAGGCAATCAAGGCCGGCCGGATCGATATCCATCAGGAGACCAAGGCGGCGGACTGGATGACGGCCTACGATATTCCTGCCGTACGCAACGGGACCCTGCGCAAGGAATCCTTCGAGAGGAAGGACGTGGGCCGTATGCAGGGCTTCTGCATGAACCACCGCCGGCCCATCTTCGCCGATTCCAAGGTGCGCTGGGCCGTCTGCCATGCTTTCGACTTCGAGTGGACCAACCGCAATCTTTTCTTCGGTCTCTACGAGCGGATCGACAGCTACTTCTATCCCACCGAACTGGGCGCCCGCGGCCTGCCGAGCCCGGCCGAGCTGGAGATTCTGGAGCCCTTTCGCGACCGCCTGCCGCCGAAGGTCTTCACCGACGTCTACAAGCCGCCCGTGTCGGACGGCAGCGGCTGGCCGCGCGCCAACCTGGAGAAGGCCCTGTCCCTGCTGGCCGAGGCCGGCTGGGCGGTCCACGATATGCAGCTGGTGAACGCCCGGACCGGTGAGCCCTTCCGCTTCGAGATCCTGCTGGTCAGCAAGTCCTTCGAGCGCATCGTGCTGCCCTTCAAGCACAATCTGGAACGCTTGGGCATGGACGTGCGCGTACGCACGGTGGATCAATCGCAGTACGTTAACCGGGTCCGCAGCTTCGATTTCGACATGACCACCCAGGTGATCGCCCAGTCCCTATCGCCCGGCAACGAGCAACGCGACTTCTGGGGCAGCGCCGCCGCCGGGCGCGAGGGCAGCCGGAATTGGGCCGGGATCGAGGATCCGGCGGTCGACGCGTTGATCGATATCCTGATCGCTGCCCCGAACCGTCAAAGCCTGATCGACCGTACCCGCGCCTTGGACAGGGTCCTGCTCTGGGGCCATCACACGGTGCCGCAATGGACCTCCTCCAAGGCGAACTTCCTGATCTGGGACAAATTCGACTGGCCGGAGACGAGGCCGCTGCGCGGCATCGACCTTACGACCTGGTGGTACGACGAGGCCAAGGCGGAGCGGCTGCGTCAGCGCCGCCGCAGTGGCACGGCCGAGAAGAGCTGAGACCTTGGCGACCTATCTGATCCGCCGCCTTTTCCTGATCATCCCGACCCTCTTCGGGATCATGCTGATCAACTTTGTGATCGTGCAGGCCGCCCCCGGCGGCCCCATTGAACAGGCCATCGCCGATCTCAGCAACATTGGCGGCGGCGCCACCGACGCCATTACCCGCGGCGGTGGCGACACCATGGACCAACGGGTGTTGGAGCAGGGCAGCGGCTATCGCGGCCGCCAGGGCCTACTGCCTGAGTACATCGCCGAATTGGAGAAGCAGTACGGCTTCGACAAGCCCTTGTTCGAGCGCTTCTTGCTGATGATGGGCGGCTATCTGACCCTCGACTTCGGCACCTCCTTCTTCCGCGATCAGCAGGTGATCGACCTGGTGATCGAGAAGATGCCGGTCTCCATCTCGCTGGGGGTCTGGACCACCCTAATCGTCTATCTGGTCTCGATCCCCCTGGGCATCCGCAAGGCGATCCGCGACGGTAGCCGCTTCGATGTCGGGACCAGTGCGGTCCTGGCCGTCGGCACCGCCATTCCCAGTTACCTCTTCGCGGTCTTCCTGCTGGTCTTCTTCGCCGGCGGTAGTTACCTGCAGTGGTTCCCGCTGGGCGGCCTAGTCTCCGACGATTGGCAGGAAATGTCCTTAGGCCAGGGGATCGCCGACTACCTCTGGCACATGGTCCTGCCGGTGACCGCCATGGTGATCGGCGGCTTCGCCAGCCTGTCGATGCTGACCAAGAATTCCTTCCTGGACCAGCTGCGCCTGCAATACGTGATCACCGCCAGGGCCAAGGGCCTGACCGAGCGCCGGGTGCTCTACGGTCACGTCTTCCGCAACGCCATGCTGATCGTGATCGCCGGCTTCCCGGCCGCCTTCATCGGTGTGCTCTTCACCGGCTCGCTTCTGATCGAGATCATCTTCTCACTGGACGGCCTGGGGCTCTTAGGCTTCGAGGCGGTGCTGAGGCGCGACTACAATGTCATGTTCGGGACGCTCTTCTTCTTCTCGCTGATCGGGCTGGTGCTCAACATCGTCAGCGACTTGACCTACACCTTGGTCGATCCGCGCATCGACTTCGAGCGGCGGACATGAGCGCGCTGACCGGCGGCGCAGCTGCTCACGAGAGGACTGACAAGGCTAGCAGCCCACCCCGGCGCTCGCCTATGATACAGCGCCGGCTCGATAACTTCCGGGCCAACAAGCGAGGCTACTGGTCGCTTTGGATCTTTGCGCTGTTGTTCGCAATCAGCCTCTTCGCGGAGTTCATCGCCAACGACAAGCCGATGCTGATCTACTACAACGGCAGCCTTTATTTTCCGATCTTCCAGACTTATCCAGAGACCGATTTCGGCGGCAGCCTGCCGACCGCGACCGACTACAGCGATCCCACCGTGCAGCGCCTGATCGAGGACAAGGGCTTCGTCCTGGAGCCGCTGAGCCCCTACGGCTTCAATTCCGTGGCCTGGAATTCGACCGAGCCGGCCCCGGCGCCACCCAGCGCAGAACACTGGCTGGGCACCGACGACCAGGCGCGCGACGTGCTGGCCCGGTTGATCTACGGTTGCCGTATCTCCATCCTCTTCGGCTTCGCCTTCACCGCCGTGGCCGCGGCGATCGGCGTCTCGGTCGGGGCGGTGCAGGGCTACTTCGGCGGCTACATCGACCTTTTCGGACAGCGTTTCATCGAGATCTGGTCGGGCTTGCCGGTGCTGTTTCTGCTGATCATCATGGCCAGCCTTGTGGAACCCACCTTCTGGTGGCTCCTGGGCGTGACCGTGCTGTTCGGCTGGATGGGCTTCGTCGGCGTGGTGCGCGCCGAATTTCTGCGTGCGCGCAACTTCGACTATGTCCGCGCCGCCCGCGCGCTGGGCGCTCGTGATCTGGCGATCATGCGCCGCCACGTGCTGCCCAACGCCATGGTCGCGACCTTGACCTTCATGCCCTTCACCCTGGCGGGCTCGGTCACCATCCTGACATCGCTGGACTTCCTCGGCGTCGGCCTGCCGCCGGGATCCGCCTCGCTTGGCGAACTTCTGGCGCAGGGGCGTTCCAACCTGCAAGCGCCTTGGCTGGGACTGACCGGCTTCTTCACCCTGGCCATCTTGCTGAGCCTGCTGATCTTCATCGGTGAGGCCGTGCGCGACGCCTTCGACCCGCGCAAGTCCATCGTGGAGCAGCCGCAATGAGCGAGCCCCTGCTGGAAATCTCCAACCTCTCGGTCGCTTTCGGCAAGGCGCCGCCGGCGGTCAGGTCGCTGTCGCTCCAGATCGCCAAGGGCGAGACCCTGGCGCTGGTCGGCGAATCCGGATCGGGCAAGTCGGTAACGGCTTTATCGCTGTTGCAGCTGCTGCCGACCCCGCCGGCGCACTACGGCACGGGCTCTTCCGTACGCTTCCGCGGCAAGGAGCTGATGGGGGCCGGCGAGGCGGCGTTGCGCGGCGTACGCGGCAACGACATCTCGATGATCTTCCAAGAACCCATGACCTCGCTAAACCCGCTGCACAGGGTGTCGAAGCAGATCGGCGAGGCCCTGGCGCTGCACGCCGGTCTGGGGCCGGTGGCGGCGCGCAAGCGGGTCTTGGAGTTGCTGCGCCTGGTCGGCATCAAGGACGCCGAACGGCGCCTCGACGCCTATCCGCACCAGCTCTCCGGCGGGCAACGCCAGCGGGTGATGATCGCCATGGCGCTTGCCAACGAGCCGGACTTCTTGATCGCCGACGAGCCGACCACGGCGCTGGACGTGACGGTGCAGGCGCAGGTTCTGGGCCTGATGCGCCGCCTGCAGCGCGAACTGGGCATGACCCTGCTGTTGATCGCCCACGACTTGGGCGTGGTGCGCCGCATGGCCGACCGGGTCGCAGTGATGACCGCCGGCGAGATCGTCGAGCAAGGCTCGGTCGAGCGGATCTTCGAGGCGCCGCAACATCCCTACACCCAGCGCCTGCTGGCCGCAGAACCCAAGGGCGAGGCACCGCCGGTGCCGACCGATGCCGCCGAGGTGATGGCGGCGGCGGAGGTCAAGGTCTATTTCCCGATCAAGCGCGGCCTCCTGAAGCGTACGGTGGACTACGTGCGCGCCGTTGACGGCGTCTCCCTCTCCTTGCGCGAAGGCGAGACCCTGGGCGTCGTAGGTGAGAGCGGCAGCGGCAAGACCACCCTGGGCATGGCGCTGCTCGGCCTCACCCAGGCCGAGGGCGCTGTCTCCTATGCCGGCAAGCGGATAGACGGCCTCAGGACAGCTGCCCTACGGCCGCTACGCAAAGATCTGCAAGTGGTCTTTCAGGACCCCTACGGTTCGCTCTCGCCGCGTCTCACGGTAGGCGACATCGTGGCCGAGGGCCTGGACATCCACGAAGGGCTGCCGGCGCCGGAGCGCGAGGCCCGCATCGCTTCAGCCCTGGTCGAGGTGGGGCTTGAGCCGGAGATGCGCCACCGCTATCCGCACGAGTTTTCCGGCGGGCAGCGGCAGCGCATCTCGATCGCGCGGGCCATCATCCTGAAGCCGCGCTTCGTGATGCTGGACGAGCCGACATCGGCGCTGGACATGCCGGTGCAGGCCCAGATAGTGGAGCTGCTGCGCGACCTTCAGCATAAGCACCGCCTGGCCTATCTCTTCGTCAGTCACGACCTGCGTATGGTCCGCGCCATGTCGCACAAGGTACTGGTCATGCGTGACGGCAAGGTGGTGGAATCCGGCCCGGCCGAGCGCCTCTTCGAGCGCCCGCAGCACCCTTACACCCAAAGCCTCTTGAAGGCGGCAATCGACGTGGTGATCGAAGATGCTGCTTAAGCGCCGCTTTCCGGCTTGCACAGGGATCTTGCACCAGGAGCCTTTCGGATCCGCAGGCAGCAAGCATTCCGGTCCAGCCTGAGGATCCTCGCCTATGTCCGGCCCCCGCAAGAACACCCGCAGCGCTATACGCCGGCCGGGCCGCCGACTGGGCCAGACTTCACTGCCAAGAGCCGGCCCTCACCCTCAGGCAAAGGAGGCTCCATGAGCATTCTCCACAAGTCGGACTGTACAAACGAAGACCCCTGGCGCGCCGCTTGGGCACAGCAGGCACCCGACCGCAGCCTTCAGGTCTATCCGGACCTGGGCGAGGTGGAGACGATCCGCTATGCCTTGGTGTGGGATCCGCCGGCGGGGCTTCTCGCCAGCCTGCCGAACCTGGAGGTGATCTTCTCGATCGGGGCCGGAATCGATCACATCGCCAAGGACCCGGAGCGGCCGAAGCATCTGCCTGTCGTCCGCATGGTAGAGGACGGTCTCACCGCCGGCATGACGGAGTTCGTCGTCCTCTCGGTGCTGTGGCATCACCGGGACATGGCGGCCTATGCCGTGCAGCAGAACAGCGGCCTCTGGCAGGAAATCGAGCCGAAGCTGGCCAAGGATCGTAAAGTAGGCTTCCTCGGTATGGGCGCCTTGGCCGGCGCCGCAGCCGCCAAGCTTTGCATCCTCGGCTTCCGGCTGCATGGCTGGAGCCGCAGCCCCAAGCAGGTCCCCGGCGTCATCATGCACCACGGCGAGGCCGGACTCGCGGAGGTCCTCGGCGAGAGCGAGATCCTGGTCTGCCTGTTGCCCTTGACTGCGGCGACCGAGGGCATCATGAACCGCAGGACCTTCGCCCAGCTGCCGGAGGGAGCCGCCTTCGTCAACGTCGGCCGTGGCGGCCTGGTGGTAGAAGAGGATCTTCTGGCAGCACTCAATTGCGGCCAGGTCGGCAGCGCCACCCTGGATGTTTTCCGGCAAGAGCCCCTGCGGGCTGGCAGTCCCTTCTGGAGCCATCCCAAGGTGGTGGTGACCCCCCACATCGCCGCGAAGACCATGGCGGAATCGGCAGTAGCCTCGGTCATGGCCAACATCCGCCGCTTCGAGGCCGGCGAGGCCATGCTGAACGTCGTGGATTTCGAGAGGGGATATTAGGGACCCGGTCCAATAAAGCGCCAGTCAAATAAAACGCAGGGCCCCGGAACGGGAGCCCTCTGGCGGTGCGTGTATCCAACCAGACCTTAAAGCAGGATAATGTCAAATAGGCACAATTTGCCGTCTGAATAGGGCTTTATTTTACTGAAAGATAGATGTGATTGACATGAGTGGGCGATTCTGTTCGATCGCGATCTGCTCTAGCGGCGCGCGACCATAAGCTTCTTGATCTCGGCGATGGCCTTCGCCGGGTTCAGATGCTTGGGACAGGTCTTGGTGCAGTTCATGATGGTGTGGCAGCGGTATAGCCGGAAGGGATCTTCCAGGTTGTCTAAACGCTCGCCGGTCGCCTCGTCGCGGGTGTCGGCGATCCAGCGGTAGGCCTGCAACAGGATCGCCGGCCCCAAGTAACGCTCGCCGTTCCACCAGTAGCTGGGGCAGGAGGTGGCGCAGCAGAAGCAAAGGATGCACTCCCACAGACCGTCCAGCTTGGCGCGATCCTCCGGCGTCTGCAACCGCTCGCGTCCCGGTGCCGGGGTGGCCGATTTCAGCCAGGGCTCGATCGAAGCGTGCTGGGCATAGGCGTGCGTCAGGTCCGGCACCAGATCCTTCACCACCGGCATGTGCGGCAGTGGATAGATCTTCACATCGCCCTTTACCTCGGCGATGTACTTGGTACAGGCAAGCGTGTTGGTGCCGTCGATGTTGAAAGCGCAGGATCCGCAGACCCCCTCGCGGCAGGAGCGCCGGAAGGTCAGGGTCGCATCGACCTCGTTCTTGATCTTGATCAGCGCGTCCAGGACCATGGGGCCGCAGTCGTCCAGATCGATCTCGAAGTTGTCGATGCGGGGGGTGCGGCCACTGTCGGGATCGAAGCGGTAGATCTTGAAGGTCTTGACGTTCTTCGCGCCCGCCGGGGCCTTGTAGCTATTGCCGCCGACGATCCTGGAGTTGGCCGGCAGAGAAAATTCAGCCATCTGCTATCTCCCTCTGGCAGGCCGCTTAGTAGACCCGCGCCTTCGGCGGGAAGGACTGGACCTCGTTGGTCATGGTGTTGAGCTTGACCGGGCGGTAGTCGAAGCTGTGCTCGCCGGCGCCGTTCACCCAGCAGAGCGTGTGCTTCATCCAGTTCACGTCGTCGCGGTCCGGGAAATCCTCGCGCGCATGCGCACCGCGGCTTTCTTCGCGGTTGGCAGCCGAGGACAGGGTGGCCACGGCTTGAGCCATGAGGTTCTCCAACTCCAGGGTCTCCATCAGATCGCTGTTCCAGATCATCGAGCGGTCGGTGACCTTGACATCGGCAAGCTTCTTCCAGGACTGGCTCATGAGGTCCACGCCCTCGGTCAGGGTCTCACCGGTGCGGAACACGGCGGCGTGGCCCTGCATGGTGTGCTGCATCTCCAGCCGCAACGCGGCGGTCGGGATCTCGCCGGAGGCATGGCGCGCCTTGTCCAGGCGATCCATCGCCGGCGCGTCGGCATTGCTGCTCAAGGGTTTGTGCGGCTGCCCCGGCTTCACCAGCTCTGCTGCATGCAGGCCGGCGGCACGACCGAACACCACCAGGTCCAAGAGCGAGTTGGAGCCCAAACGGTTGGCACCGTGCACCGAAACGCAAGCAGCCTCGCCGATCGCCATCAGGCCCGGCACCACGACGTCGGTGTCGCCGTTCTTGCAGGTCACCACCTCGCCGGTGTAGCGCGCCGGGATGCCGCCCATGTTGTAGTGGCAGGTCGGCAGCACCGGGATCGGCTCCTTGTGCACGTCGACGCCAGCGAAGATACGTGCGCTCTCGGAAATGCCGGGAAGACGCTGGTTGACGATCTCCGGGTCCAGATGCTCCAGGTGCAGATGGATGTGATCCTTTTTCGGACCGGCGCCGCGGCCCTCGCGGATCTCCATGGTCATGGAACGGCTGACAACGTCGCGGCTGGCCAGGTCCTTGGCCGAGGGCGCATAGCGCTCCATGAAGCGCTCGCCCTCGCTGTTGGTCAGGTAGCCCCCCTCGCCGCGCGAGCCCTCGGTGATCAGACAGCCGGCGCCGTAGATCCCGGTCGGATGAAACTGCACGAACTCCATGTCCTGCAACGGCAGGCCGGCCCTGAGCGCCATGGCATTGCCGTCGCCGGTCTGGCTGTGCGCTCCGGTGCAGGAGAAGTAGGTGCGTCCATAGCCGCCGGTGGCGATAATGGCCATGTGGGTGCGGAAGCGGTGGATCTTGCCGGTGGCCAGATCCCAGGCCACCACGCCGCGGCACTCGCCGTCCTCCATTATCAGATCGATCGCCAGATACTCGATGAAGAACTCGGCGTTCTGGCGCAGCGATTGCTGATAGAGGGTGTGCAGGATGGCATGGCCGGTGCGGTCGGCCGCAGCGCAGGTGCGGTGCGCGATGCCCTGGCCGAATTCCGTTGTCATGCCGCCGAAGGGGCGCTGATAGATGCGGCCGGACGGGGTGCGCGAGAAGGGCACGCCGTAGTGCTCTAGCTCGATGATGGCCGGGATCGCCTCCTTGGTCATGTATTCGATGGCGTCCTGGTCGCCCAGCCAGTCGGACCCCTTAACGGTATCGTACATGTGCCAGCGCCAATCGTCGTCGCCCATGTTGCCCAGCGCCGCCGAGATACCCCCTTGGGCGGCCACGGTGTGGCTGCGGGTCGGGAAGACCTTGGTGATGCAAGCGGTCTTGAGGCCGGCCTCGGCCAGGCCCAGTGTGGCGCGCAGTCCAGCGCCGCCGGCGCCGATAACGGCAACGTCGTAGTCGTGATCGACAATGTCGTAGGCCGGTGCGGCCTTCTTGGTCTCTGCCATGGTTCCCTATCCCTGCAGCAGCAAGACGATTACCGAGAGGACGCAGGCCGTGCCCAGCAGCACCAGCAGTCCCTTGATCGCCAGAAGCAGGCCAATCTTCATGGCCTCGTTATGGACGTAGTCCTCGATCGCCACTTGAACACCCAGCATGGCATGCCAGAAGGTCGCGACGATCAAAAGCACGGCGAGGCCGGCCGAAAAGGGCGAGGAGAGCCAGGCGGCCATGTCGTCGTGGCCGGCGCCCGCCATGGCGATCACCGAGATCACGAACCAAAGGCCCAGCGGGATCAGGGCGATGGCGGTCACGCGCTGCGCCCACCAATGTTGTACGCCTTCCTTGGCGCTGCCCAGGCCGCGGACCGTCCCGAGCGGGGATTTGAGGCTCATGGCAACTCTGTTCCTTCCCAATCGGAACGTCAGGCGGCGGCCAAGCCGACGATCCAGGCCAACAGTGTGAGGATCCCGGTGCCGAGCAGCACCGCGATGGCGGAGCGATAGGCCGGGACCAATTCCAGCATCTTGCCGCTGTCCCAGATGAGATGACGAATGCCGTTGCAAAGGTGATAGAAGAAAGCCACGGACCAGCCAAACAGCAGCAAAGAGCCGATGAAGGAGCCGATGAAGCCTTGGGCAGCCGCGAAGGCCTCGGGACCGGCTGCCGCGGCCACCAGCCACCAGACCAGAAGCAGGGTGCCGGCCACCAGCGCCAAGCCTGTGACCCGGTGGAAGATCGACAGGGCCATGGTCCACTGCCAGCGATAGATCTGTATGTGCGGTGAGAGCGGGCGGACCGGGCTATCGGTTTGATCCGTCATGGCAGGGCATTCCCCCTCAATTTCTTGCGCATCGCGGCATAGCGATGCTCTGAATTAGACCCGGCCTTCGAAGGGGTCAATCGCCGCGCTTGCCTTTACCGGGATTATTCGATCCCACCCCAATTGCTGGCGAGACCGCAGTCGTCGCCCCGTGCTTCACGGGGAGGTTCAGACTCTTGACGATGAAGCACTCGGCGTTGGCGCCGCGGTGCCGCACCTCTGCCTTGGCGGGATCGCCACCCTCGGCAATGGTGACCTCGGGGCGGATCGTCAGGCGGGCGAAGCACCCGCCGCCGTCGGCGTCCTGCTCCACGGTGACGCCGGGCGATCGGGGCACCGGCACTAACCGTCGGGGCGAATGCCGTCGGCGAAGGGATCGTCCGGGTGGCGGAGCAGCGTCGACTCGGCGCAAACATAGGCCCGCCCGGTGACGGTGGGGATCACGCCGCCTTGGGTGCCTGCCCGATAGTGCGCCTCGTAACGGCTGCCGATAATGCTCTCCTGCGTCCACAGCTGGCCGGGTTGCAGCAGGCCGTCAGCGGCCAGGCAGGCCAACTTGGCGGAAGTACCGGTCCCGCAAGGCGAGCGGTCGTAGGCGCCGCCGGGACAAAGCACGAAGTTGCGGCTGTCGGCAGCGGCCGCCTCGGCCGGGCCGAAGAACTCGATATGGTCGATCTCTCCCGCTTCGGCGCCGGTCACGCCTTGGCGCACGATGGCCTGGCGTACAGCCTCGGCGGCAGCGGTCAGCTTGCCTCTGTTTTCGTAGCGAAGCGGGAAGGGCGGTGTACCGCTCAAGAAGAACCAGTTGCCGCCCCAGGCGACGTCGCCGGTCACAGGCCCGAGGCCGTCCGCCTCAAGCGTGACAGCCTTCAGATGGCGGTAGCTCTCGACGTTTTCTACCGAGACCCGGTTGGCGCTGTCCAACGATGCCGTAACGACACCGACCGGAGTCTCGAAGCGTTGCCCGCCCGGCCCAATCCGCCCTAGATGGGCCAATACTACGGCGGTGCCGATGATGCCGTGGCCGCACATGCCAAGTAGCCCGATGTTGTTGAAGAAGATGACTCCGGCCGCACAGGAAGGATCGCTGGGCGGACAGAGCAGGGCACCGACCACGGCATCGGAGCCGCGCGGCTCCAGAATCACGGCGCTGCGGAAGCGGTCGTGATCGGCGGCGAAACGGGCCGCCCGCCTGGCGAGACTACCGTGACCCAGGTCGGGACCGCCCTCGATCACGACGCGGGTGGGCTCTCCCTCCGTATGGGAATCGACGACCTTTAGGGGCATGCGGTCTCCTCGGCGGGCCACTCCCTGTACCGGGCCTTGAAGGGTTGTCGCTGTTGGGTGGCGTAGGTACGCTGACTATCGCTCAAGGTGTCGCTGGCGTTAAAGTGGCGTGTGTACTCGGGGTGCCCCTCCAACAACAGCATCTGCTTGAAGCAGAGCACGCGGTCCGGACCCTCGTCGAAGGAAGAGAGGACGCCCATGGCACGATCCAGTTGCTCGGCGCGGCGGACCAAAGCATTGAGGTCGGGCATGCGATCCGCCCTGCGGGCTGGAATCATCCCTTTGAAGATGCTGCTGTCTATTGGCCGGGTTTCTCCTCCATTGCGCATCGTCGGGACGGGAGCGTGGCATTCTTCACGCTCGCTGTCTTGCCGGAGTTGCTAACGGTTCAGGTGAAGTCCGCACAATCTATAATCTTAATGGGGCTGCCCTTCGCGGCCTAGGACGAGGCGGCGATGGCCAGCGGACGGGGAGGACTCGTCCCCGTTTCGGCAATCGCCGCCCAGAACGATCGTGGGGTCTCCCTGAGCTTGCCGGAAGCTTTCCCGGGTTCGCTATCGCTGTTCGAATAGTGGCGGCACATTGCCGGCGCCGTCAACAAGTAAAGTGAGGCGGCGGAACGCTGCTGCCGCCCCGGCACCGTCAGTCTTTAATCCTTATCTCCCTGAGCCTTCGGGAGTTGGTCAGTCGTTCGCCAAGCCTCTCAAGGGTCTCCTGCATGGCATCCTCTGTCGCCCGCCCGATCGCGACCGCGCCTCCTTCACAGGCAACACCGGCATCGGCCGTATAGTTCTCGCTACCCTCCACAGAAGTACCGAGGGCACGTCCAAAAGACGTATCGGCTTTTATACTTGCGGTAATCTCTGCATCGGCCTTCATTTCAGCCGACCAGAATCCGGGAATGACCGTCAGGTCGATATCGAGGTCCTGTACCTCGACGATGACCATCGCATCCAATCCCCGGGCCTGCAGCTGTGCACTGGAAAGCGGCTCGCTGACGGTTGTCACTGCGGATACGATGTTCTCGAAGGTTGCAACCGCAGAAGTCACGAAAGCCTGCCGCGCATCGAGCGGATAAACATGCGCCAAGCAAGCATAACCTGAAACCTTCACGCGCTGCGCCATGTCCTCTGCATCGACGTAGAGTGCTATCTTCAGAGGCAGTTTTTCATCGTAGTTTGAGTATATGTTACGGGCCGGGTTAACATTTGTTGCCGCCTCATATGTACAAGCGGTTTGCAGAACCAAGACAGCGAATACCGTAGCGAGTCTCCAGAGCACTTTATTCTTATTCCTTCTGTTTCGATGGAATTTTCGGAAGTTCGGAAGGTAGATTTTCGCGATCAGGGCGTTTCCATGGGATTTTCATCCCTATTAACGCTTGGCACGTCCCGATTTTGTCATCGAACCGGGTGTCGTACGGTCTTCGGATCTGTTTCGGAGAAACGCTCTCTTACCAACCGTGCGGCGCAGATTGCGGGCCATCGCGAAAGCCGGGCTAATCGGCCGCGCAGGTAATTTGCACGCCGTCAGCGAAGAAAAGGGGCGGCGGAACGCTGCCGCCGCCCCCGGTACCGTCAGTCTTTGGAACGGCCCGCCGCCTGTTCGTAGGCGCGTTGCATAGTCTTCGGATCTTCGAGCAGGCGCAGGTCCTCCTCGTAGGTCCGGCTCTCGGCGGTCATCTGGATTACATGCCAGCCGGCCCAAAAGATCACGGCGGCGATTACCAGAAGGCCCTCAATCCCGACGAAGGGATAGATGGGACCGATGGTGTTCAGATCGACGGCCCAGCTCTCAACATGTGTGGTACTCATCTGCTTGCTCCTTTACTTTGAGTGCCGTCTCAGGAGATCAGGCCGTGACGGCGGGCTTCTTCCTTTTCTGCCTCGTTCACGTCCTCTTCGGAGAGATAGCGGTCGCGGTAGTCGGCGAAGTCGAGACCGGCCAACTCCAGCTTCTCGGGAATGCGCAAGACCCCGGCCTTCTTCAGGATGCCGGCCAGGATGAAGGCCGGCAGGAAGCCCAGAACCCAGAACACGATCACCGCACCGATGAACTGTCCCCAAGGCGTGATGGGCGCGTAGCCCTCGAAGGGCGAC
>JACOMY010000008.1 GCA_014324045.1 Rhodospirillales bacterium
GGCCTTGCCATCCATGGCCTGCGTCGGTTGCAAAGTCTGCCTTCAGACCGTTCGGGCCGGTGTAAGTCCCCGAAATTCCCTGCTCGTAGCGGCCGGAATTGAGCGCTTTAGCCAAGAAAAGGGAACTGGAGATCTTGCCACGGATACTGTGGCCCTTGTCATTGACTTCGTAAGAACCGTCCGGTTTGACCTCGATACCGGAGAATGTTATGTCTTCTCCTCTGCCCTTCCCCTTGGGGGTAATTGTCACGCTGAGCAGCATGCTCCTGCCGTTGTTGTCTCTCAAGAGGTCGAGGTTTGCCGATACCTCCAAAGACGTGACGCCTGTTGCTTGCCTCACCCCGGCGCTTGTCTCGGCGCCTCCCTTTTCGTAATGGTAGAAGGCCACACTCGACATTCTGGACTGAAGCAGCCCTCCTTGTTGGGAGTGCGCCCGTTCCGGCACGCCTGCGGCCAGCAGGACGGTAGCCGATAGGGCGATGCAGAAGCTGGAGAGACTTTTCATGTCAGCCTTACGCCTCTTGTCCGCTGTGTAGAGCGTTCCGGTTTGTATCCCGGTTTGTCCAAGGGGGCCGCCTTCCCAAGCAGCGGTTTGCTACAAGGTCCGTGACGGAGCTTAGTCTATGCAGAGTTGCCGCCGGGCTGTCAAGCGAGAAGCTCACGAAAATTTCAGCCTTGCGGATCGGGAACCGCTTTACTCCCGGCCGAGGTAGGCTTCGATGTAGCGGTCCGCTTGCGGCGCGACGGGGGCTTAGGCCTCTCTTGCCTCCTCGATTGCGCGCCACAGGCGCTCCGGCGTGGCCGGCATGTCGATATGCGTTACGTCCAGGGGACTCAAGGCGTCGAGGAGCGCGTTAACGATGGCCGGCGCCCTTGACACCCATGGGATTGGTCCGGCAGGGGATGTCCTCGACGTTGGCGGGAGCCTTCGCGCTTGTCTCTTGTACTGAGCGGTCTGGTGAGTCAGGGTCAACCGCAACAGGGTTAGGGCTTAAATTGACCGAAATACATCAACGGACACGGTGCCCTATTTCAAGAAGAAAGACAAGACGCCCTTGACATTTTCTTAAATGTGTAGTAAGCCGCTGGCTACGCAGCAACGGTAAAGGACGGGGGCATGAACGAGGACCAACCGAAGGCACCGCGGCGGCACCGGCGCCGGACCTTCTACCCGCACAAGCTGACCGTGCCGCTGAATGACGAGACCTACGTCCGCATCGCTGCGGCGGCGGAGCGGTACGAACTCAGCCGTGCCGAAATCCTGCGCGCAGCTGCGGAGCGGGGCCTATCGGCCGAACTGGATCCCCTCGCTCGACTGCAAAGGAAGGCCAATGCCATCCGGCAGAAGAGGGAGGGCAGGGCATGAATCTGGCCTTCGATACGCACGCCGCTGTCAAGCGCTTGCGCGAGGCCGGTTTCACCGAAGGTCAGGCCGAGGCCTTGAGCGAAACCCTGCAGGACGGTGTCACCGGCGGCGGCCTGGCGACCAAGGCGGACTTGGCAACCAAAGCCGAATTGGTCGAGGTGAAGAACGAACTGAAGACCGAATTGGCCGAGGTGAAGGCCCAATTGGCAGGCTTGGCAACCAAAACTGAATTGGCCGAGGTGAAAACCCAATTGGCAGGCTTGGCAACCAAAACTGAATTGGCCGAGGTGAAGGCCCAATTGGCAGGCTTGGCAACCAAAACCGAATTGGCCGAGGTGAAAACCCAATTGGCAGGCTTGGCAACCAAAGCCGAATTGGCCGAAGTGAAGAACGATCTTGTTTGGATTAAGCGGATCGGCGCCCTGATCGTGGCATTGCTGGCCGTGCCCATCCTGCGCGACCTCTTGGGCTAACCGCCGTTGCAATTGGCCCTCACGTACCGGATCGAGAAGGCCCACACCGCCATGAACACCTTCCCGCCGCGCGGCGGCTGGTCGGCCGATCCTACCGCCGCCGATTGGGCGCAGCGGCTGGGACTGAAGAAGCGGGGCACGCGGGCCTACGAAGGCCCCTGCCCGCTCTGCGGTCGGACAGATCGCTTTCACGTCACCGAGCGCAACGGCAAGATCCTGATCGGCTGCCGCGGCTGCATGGATGGCCAAACGAAAGAGGTACGGCGCCGGCGCTTCGGCGACCTCATGCGCCAGGTCTTGGCCGGAGCGCTCGCAAGTAAGATACTGATTTTAAATGGGGAAAAGCGTATTCCTGGATGTTCTGTGCTGGTCTTTGCCAGCAGATACCTAGCGGTCTGGTGAGTGAGGGTCAACCGGAACCATCGCCCGGATTAACGCTGCCACCCAGATGTACTTAGCTGTGTGGTGAGTGCGAGTCAACCGCAACTCTATGTCTTCCTCACTCTGTTGCTTCTGCCAGCGATCGCTCTCAAGGGCCCAGAAGTCTTTAAAATACCCTTGGTAATCAGCTGTAGAGTATTTCCAGGAGTCAAAGTACATCATGGCGCTGAGCGGATCGCGAAGGCCTTGCCATCCATGGCCTGCGTCGGTTGCAAAGTCTGCCTTCAGACCGTTCGGGCCGGTGTAAGTCCCCGAAATTCCCTGCTCGTAGCGGCCGGTTTAGCCAAGAAAAGGGAACTGGAGATCTTGCCACGGATACTGTGGCCCTTGTCATTGACTTCGTAAGAACCGTCCGGTTTGACCTCGATATCGGAGAATTTTATTTGTTCTACTCCGTCCTTCCCCTTGGGGGTAATTGTCACGTTGAGCAGCATGCTCCTGCCGTTGTTGTCTCTCAAGAGGTCGAGGTTTGCCGATACCTCCAAAAACTCGATGCCTGTTGCTTGCCTCACCCCAGCGCTTGTCTCGGCGCCTCCCTTTTCGTAATGGGTGAAGGCCACACTCGACATTCTGGACTGAAGCAGCCCTCCTTGTTGGGAGTGCGCTCGTTCCGGCAAGCCTGCGGCCAGCAGGGCGGTCGCCGATAGGGCGATGCAGAAACTGGAGAAGCTTTTCATGTCAGCCTTACGCCTCTTGTCCGCTGTGTAGAGCGTTCCGGTTTGTATCCCGGTTTGTCCAGGGGTGCCGCCTTCCCAAGCAGCGGTTTGCTACAAGGTCCGTGACGGAGCTTATGCCTTTCTTGCCTCCTCAATTGCCTGCCACAGGCGCTCCGGCGTGGCCGGCATGTCGATGTGCGTTACACCCAGGGGACCCAAGGCGTCGAGGAGCGCGTTGACGATGGCCGGCGGGGCGCCGATGGCGCCGGCCTCGCCGGCGCCCTTGACGCCCATGGGATTGGTCCGGCAGGGAATGTCCTCGACCAAGGTGAGATCGAGGTCCGGCATGTCGCCGGCCCGCGGCAGGCAGTAGTCCATCCAGGAGCCGGTCAAGAGCTGACCGTCTTCGCGGTAGACCGTGCGCTCCAGCAGGGCCTGCCCCAGGCCCTGCAGGGTGCCGCCCTGCACCTGGCCCGCTACCAGCAGCGGATTGACCAGGGTGCCGAAGTCGTCGACTACGGTGTAGCGCTCAAGGTTCACCCTGCCGGTCTCCGGGTCCACTTCCAACTCGCAGATGTGGCAGCCGTTGGGATAGGTCAGGGCCTCGGCCGCATAGGTGCCGCCCTCGCGCAAGGGGCCGGTCAGCCCCTCCGGCGCCCGCCCGGCCGCGGCCGCCGCGGCGATCTCGCCCAAGGCAATGCGGCGGTCGGTGCCGGCGACGGTGAAGACGCCCGCTGCGAACTCCAGATCGGCCACCGCGGTTTCGAGGAGATGGCCGGCGATCTGCCGGGCGCGTTCGATCAGCTTGTCGCAGGCGCGGCCGATGGCGACGCCGCCCATCAGCAAGGACCGCGATCCGCCGGTGCCGCCGCCCTGCTGCAGGATGCTGCTGTCGCCCTGGATCATGCGCAGCTGCGCCGGATCGAGGCCCAGTGTCTCATGCAGGATCTGCGCATAGGCGGTCAGGTGCCCCTGACCGTTGGTCTGGGTGCCGACGAGCAAGGTGGCGCCGCCGCCGGGCTCCAGCGTCACCTCGGCGGTTTCTTCGCCGAGCCCGCCGCAGGCCTCGATGTAGCAGCCGATGCCCAGCCCGCGGCGCTTGCCGGCCGCCGCCGAGGCCGCCTTGCGCGCCGCCAGACCGCCAAGGCCGGCGCGCCGGCAGGCTTCGGCCAGGATGCGCGGGAAGTCGCCGACATCGTAGGTGCGGCCGAGACCGGTGTCGTAGGGAAGGTCTTGCGGCCGGATGAAGTTCCGCTGCCGGATCTCGCAAGAAGAGAGGCCGGCGACGCGCCCGGCCTCCTCTACCAGACGCTCCAGCAGATAGGCCGCTTCCGGCCGTCCGGCGCCGCGGTAGGCATCGACCGGGACGGTGTTGGTGAAGACGCACTTCACGTTGGCGAAGATGGCCGGGATCCGGTAGAGCGCCGACAGCATCGGCGTGGAGGCCCCGGTCGGGATCAGCGGGGCGAAATTGGAAAGATAGGCCCCCATGTTGGCCCAGGTCTCGACCCGCAGGCCCAGGAAACGGCCGCTGCCGTCCATCGCCATTGCGGCCTCGGTCACATGGTCGCGGCCTTGCGTATCGGAGAGGAAGCTTTCGGTCCGCTCGGCAGTCCACTTCACCGGGCGGCTCAGCTGCAAGGCGGCGAAGACCGTCATCACCATTTCCGGATAGAGGAAGATCTTCATGCCGAAGCCGCCGCCGACATCCGGGCAGACCAGGCGGAGCTTGCCGGGGTCCAGACCCATGACCTCGGCCAGCTGCCCCTTCAGGCGAAAGATTCCCTGATTGCCGCCGGTCAGGGTGACGATGCCGGTCTGCGGATCGAACTCGGCCAAGGCGGCGCGCGGCTCCAGCGCGTTTACCACCACGCGGTTGTTGACGATCCGGATCCTGGCGATCTTGTCCGCCCCGGCGAAGGCGGCGGCGACCGCCGCTTCGTCGCCCTGGACCCAATCGAGGCTGAGGTTATCGTCCAGCTCCTCATGCAGCAGCGGCGCCCCGGGCGCCAGCGCCGGCCGGCATTGCGTGACCGCGGGCAGGTCTTCGTAGATGGCTTCGACCAGTTCGGCGGCATCGCGCGCCTGGGCCAGGCTCCCGGCTACCACGAAGGCCAGAGGATTGCCGACAAAGCGGACCTTGTCTTCGGCCAGCACGCTGTAGCGCGGCACCGCGGTGCGGCTGCCGCCGCGGCCCGGCATCGGCGCCGTGCAGGGAATGGGGCCGACGCCGGCGGCGGCAAGATCGGCGCCGCTGTAGACGGCCAGGACACCCGGCGCGGCCTGAGCGGCCTTCAGGTCGAGGGACAGGATCTTGGCGTGCGCAACGGGGCTGCGCACCACCAGGCCATAGCACTGGCCGGGGCGGGAGATGTCGTCGGTATAGCAGCCGCCGCCGGTGACCAGGCGCCGGTCCTCCAGCCGCCGCATGGCCTGGCCTATGCCGAACTGTCCCATGGCCGGTTTCCTCTTCTCCAATCGCCGCGATAAGGGCGGTAGGCCGGACCGCTACCGCAGATGCGGCGATCACGGGGCCGGACGATAGACTGCTGCTTGCCGGCTGTCCACTTCCGCCAAGCTTTCCCGGTCCAGAGAACCGATAGGAGGAGCGGTAAGGGAGGCAAAGGCTTCCGCTTGACAAAGCGTGGGGCCGCGTGCCTCTAGGCCGAAACTTCGAGGATGGGCAAGAGAGGACAACCGCGATGGCGCAAGACACGGCGGCCCTGATCGGGGCTCTGCTGAACTCCGGCCGCATTTCCGCCGATACCCGCGAGGATCTGGAGAGCTTCCGGACGCTCCTGAAGGACGGGGCGCTGGAGCAGTCCGACCGCCGCTATATCGAGGCTCTGGCCGAGCGCATCCTCGGCGGCAAGCCGGCGGCCGGCGGCGGCGGGGACGAAGAAGACGACAGCAGCGAAGAGGGTGAAGACGGTGACGCGGAGGCCGAGTGGGAGGCCCTGGAAGAGCGCGCCGAAAAAGCCGAAGCCCGGGTTCGGGAGTTGGAGGCGGAGGCTGAAGAGATGACCCGCCGTATCGATGCGCTGGAAGGCGAGCTCGCCGCCCTGAAAGAGGGAAGCCTGAAGGAAGGGGGAAGCCTGAAGGAAGGGGGAAGCCTGAAGGAAGGGGGAAGCCTGAAGGAAGGGGGAAGCCTGAAGGGAGAAAGCGGCCGAACCTGACCCGGCCGGCAGCCGGCAGCGGTTGGGCCACAGCGCGGGCAACCCTAGCGCCGGCAACCCTAGCGCTGGCAGCCCTGCCGCAGCGGGGCCGCCAGCCTATCGGGCAGCGGGTGGAAGACCGCGTTCCCCCCTTCCCATCCCCCCGTTTCCCCCTTCCCATCGAGGTGAGGAAACCGCGCGCATGATCTGGATTGCGATCGCCGTTCCGGCCCTCGCCGCCGAACTGGCGCTGATGCTCCTGCTGCTGGCCGCAGCCCGCAAGCGGCGCCGGCTGGCCGCGGCGCTCAAGACAGCTGCAGCGGCGGAGGTTGCCGCGCCCTTGCCGGCGGTGCTCCGGCAGCTGGTCTCGCAAGCCGGGGTTTCGCACGGGGGAGTCGCACAAGGAGAGGCCGGTACCGGCGGCGGTATCGTGCGGCTGACCCAGCACTGCGCCCTGCGCTTCGACCCCGGGGGGGCCTGGCATGACATGGAAGCCCAGACCCTGGTTGCCACCGCAAGCCCGGGCTTCGTCCAGCAGGCCAAGCTCAAGGCCGGCCCCCTCGCGGTGCTCCGGACGGCCGATGCCTTCGTGGCCGGACGCGGCAGCCTGGAGGCCCGCCTCTTCGGGTTGGTTCCGATTGCCAAAGCTGAGGGGCCCGCCGCCGACCGAAGCGAGGCAATCCGCTGTCTGGCGGAACTGCTTCGGGCACCGGATGCCCTTGCCCAGGTTCCCGGCCTCAGCTGGCAGGAGATCGACGCGGCCGCCGTCCGCGTAACGGTGGCGACGGCATCCGGCAGCACCGAAGCCCTGCTCCGCGTGGCGGAAGACGGCAGTGTCATCCTCCGGGCCGAGCGGCCGCGGGCGACCGGAGCCGGCGCCGTGCCGACACCGTGGGAGGCGCAGCTGCGGAATCGGCGGCCGATCGGCGGCCGGCAAATCCTGACAGAAAGCGAGCTACGCTGGCTGCTGCCCGGTGGCGCCTTCCCCTATTGGCGCGGGCGCATCGCCGGCTACCGTCTGGAACCTTAGGGCCGGGGAAAGTTAGCGCCGGGGACGGTTAACATGGCGATGGGCGGGGCGAGTCTTCGGGGCGGGCCGGGTGGCTAAGGCTGCCGGGCTGCGGTCCGCTCCCGCCATCGGGAGCCCGCATGGGATCCTGGGCGGGGCCGCTCTTGCAGAGCCTGGGCCGGCCCAGTCGCGGCCGCCCTGCCGGCCCGCTTGGCGATCTGCAGCATCTTCCCGCCGGCGAACCGGAAAACCCTTGACGGCATTCGGAAAGGTGTCTTTAAACTATTCTTAAACTGGCCCTAACCGGGAGTTACCCGGGGTTTGCGATTCATTTGCGATTCAAGGGGCTTGCGATCCGGGCAGCAAGCCGGGCCGGGCTCCAGACCAGCCGCTTGAGCGAGGAGGCGGATTGAAAATGTCAAACAGAGTTGGGCTTGTTATCGCCGCGGCTGCCATCGCCCTGCTGGCCGGCTGCGGCAGCAATTGAGGCGGCGACGGCGCCGACCCTGGTTCTACTCCTCTTGCAGAGTTCAGATCTGCGGCGATTGCGGCGGCGGGAGCGGGCGCCACCGTGCCGAACGAGATGGCTGTTACCAATCAGCTGACGATCGCCGCGCGGGAAGTTCCCAACGCGGATCTCCTGACCGCCTCGGCAATTTACTATGAAGCGCCGGGGGGTACCTCCGCAAGCACCGGCTACCTCGTTGGGCAGGCTTGTCAAGGTACAACCTGTAATTTTGAGCTTTCCGTCGGCGAAGAAACATTTCAGACGTCCGTCATGCTGGAACCTCTTTTCGGCCTCGTCATCGCCGCCGAGAGCGCCGGGCGCCTGGACCCAGTCCTGACGAATGCCGACGGCATCACCCTGCTCCGCCGCAGACCCGGCAATGCCACGGAGCATACGCATTACGGGGCCTGGATGGAGAACGCCGGCTTCATCGTTGCCGTCGATGGCGCATTTGTGCTACCACGCGAAGAGGGCGGCGCCATTACGATCCCGGGCCGGGCGGCAGCGGCTGGCGGCGAGTGCGAGCCCGGCCTGCCGACTGCAGATGCGGCCTGGAAGGGTTTGATGGTCGGAACCTTCCAGAGCGGCGATGAGGCGGACGATATCCTCCAGGGCCAGGCGGAACTGACCTTCAGCTCGAACAGGATCGAGGCGGTCTTCAGCGGCATCCGCAATATCGATAATCCGCGGGCGGAGGACAACCGCATAGCAGACATAAGCTTCCAGGGCGTCGAGACTACCCACAGCGGAACCTATGGGACGGTGCTGAGCGATTCGCGTATCGCCGGCGCCTTCTACGGCGACGGCCGCACCGAAACCGCCGGAACCTTCGAAAAGGACAACATCGTCGGAGCCTTCGGCGCCAAGAGGGTGCAGATGACGATGAACGGCGGCGGCTGAGCCGCAGGCGGCTCCAGGGGCCTGCCAGAGGTCCTGAAGGTCGCCGCGCCCGGCATTGGCTAGACCGCCTGCTTTAAGCCGGGGAGCAAAGCGAAGCCGGAGGCGGGTACTTTGAGCGCGCGCGTGGGACGCTGCGCCCGCTGTTGTCTTTGGCCCCGCTGCCGTCTTGGGAATTGCCGTCGGCGGCGGGTAGCTGTATGACGTGATGACGTGCCATGGGTACAACTTTGGTAGCCGGCTAATCTGCCGGTTCGGCGGTCAGCCCCCGGAAGCCTGGTTCGGCTGCAATCCGGGCGGCAGGTAGGGCATCCTGCGCGGCCAGCGCAGAGGGGATCTTGCCAAGGGGCTTGCGTTCACCGTCCCCTTGCACAGAATTTGCCGACAGAGCCCGAAGGCTTCGCAGATGACGAACGGCCGGGCGCCGGGAATCCTTCCGGTATAACCGCCCTTTCCCAGTAAAGGCTTGCTATTGAGGAAACACCGCATGCCTATCCTGGCCTTGGTTGCCGCAATCCTGCTGCTGCCGCCGATTGCGGCGGCGCGCGACTTCCAGATCGGCGACATCGCGATCCATCGCCCCTGGGCCAGGGCCACCGCCGGGCAGGCCCCGAACGGTGCCGCCTACATGACCCTGATCAACGGCGGCGACCGGGCCGACTTCCTGATCGGGGCCGCCGGCGCGGCCGCCAAGCGGATCGAATTGCACGAGCACACCATGCAGGATGGCGTGATGCAGATGCGCCAGGTGAAGGAGATCCGGGTAGCGCCGGGCGCGCCCATGCTGCTGGAGCCGGGCAGCCTGCACCTCATGCTGATCAGCCTCAAGGCGCCGCTCAAGGAAGGCGGCAGCTTCCCGGTCACCCTGACCTTCAGGGAAGCCGGAGAGATCCGGATCGCCGTCACGGTCGAGGGCGCCGGGGCCATGACCCACGGGCAGGGCAATTAACCCGCCGCTCTCCCCACCTCTCTCAATGACAGAGACACGGCAGTTCTGCCATGGAGTCCACCGGTGCCGCCCTTCCCCGCCATAGCCGAAGCGGCTGCATTGCTGCGCGCCGGCGGCTTGGTCGCCTTCCCGACCGAGACCGTCTACGGACTGGGCGCGGATGCCGCCGACGACCGGGCCGTCGCTGCCATCTACGCCGCCAAGGGCAGACCCAGCTTCAATCCCCTGATCGTGCATGTCGCCGAGGCCGGCCAGCTGGACGAGGAGGTCGTCTGGAACCCGGCGGCCCGCCGCCTGGCGCGGCGCTTCTGGCCGGGTCCGCTAACCCTGGTGTTGCCGCGCCGGCCGGAGAGCCGCCTGTCGCTGCTCTGTTCGGCCGGCCTCGACAGCCTGGCGGTGCGCATGCCGGCGCATCCCCTGGCGCGCGCCCTGCTGCAAGCGGCCGGGCGGCCGCTGGCGGCACCCAGCGCCAACCGCTCGGGCCGCGTCAGTCCGACCACAGCCGCCCATGTCCGCCGGGAGTTGGGCGGCCGGGCCGCCATGATCCTGGACGGCGGCCCCTGCGCCATCGGCCTGGAATCGAGCGTGCTGGATCTCAGCGGAGCGCAACCGCGCCTGCTGCGGGCCGGCGGTCTGCCGCGCCAGGCGCTGGAGCGCGAGCTCGGCCCCCTGGCCTCCCGGATCGACAACGGCCAGCCGCTCAGCCCCGGGCAGCTCCCCAGTCACTACGCCCCGTCCCTGCCGCTCCGGCTCAATGCACGGACGGTGTCCCCGGACGAGGCCCTGCTCGCCTTCGGTACGGCCTTGAGCGGCGCCGCGGACAGCGAGAACCTGAGCCCCGGCGGCGATCTCACCGAGGCGGCCGCCCGGCTCTTCGCGGCGCTCCACCGGCTGGATCGCCCCGGCTTCGCCGCCATCGCCGTCATGCCGATTCCCATGGAGGGCCTGGGCGAGGCCATCAACGACCGCTTGATCCGGGCGGCGGCCCCGCGCCCTAGATCGCAGTCATGACGGCGGCCGTCGATCGCTTACTGCAAGAGCTTAAGGAACGTTTGGGTCCCAAGGGGGTCGTACGCGATCCGGCGCAACTGGCCCCCCGCCTCCTGGACGAGCGCAAATCCTATCGCGGCAACACACCGGGGCTGGTGCTGCCGAGCACGACCGAAGAGGCCGCCGGCGTCGTCTCGCTGGCGACGGAGGTCGGGGTGGCCATCGTCCCGCAAGGCGGCAATACCGGCCTCTGCGGCGGTGCAACGCCCTTCGTGTAGCCTGCTGCTGGGGCGGCCTGCTGGTCGGGCTGGAGCGGATGAACCGTATCCGCGGCGTGGATGCCGAAAACTTCACCCTGACAGCCGAAGCAGGATGCCTCCTGCAGTCCGTGCAGGAGGCGGCGGCGGCGGCGGACCGTCTCTTCCCGCTGTCCCTCGGCGCCGAGGGCAGTTGCCAGATCGGCGGCAACATCTCCACCAATGCCGGCGGTATTCACGTCCTGCGCTACGGCTCCATGCGGGAATTGGTGCTGGGTATCGAGGCGGTGCTGCCGGACGGCAGGATCTGGGACGGCCTGCGCGCGCTGCGCAAGGACAACACCGACTATGACCTGAAACAGCTGTTCATCGGCGCCGAGGGCAGTCTGGGCATCGTGACCGCGGCCAGCCTGAAGCTCTTCGCCCGCCCGCGGGCGCAAGCGACAGCCTATCTGGCCCTGGAGGCGCCGGCGCAGGCCCTGAAGGTGCTGGAGATCGCCCGCGCGGCCAGCGGCGACCAGGTGACCGCTATCGAGATTATGCCGCAGAACCTGCTGCAGCTGACCGGCGAAACCCTGACCGGCCTGGTGGCACCGATTGCCCCGCACCCGCCCTGGGTCTCGATCCTGGAACTCTCCGGCGCCGACGAGGGCCAGCTGACGCAAAGGCTGGAGACCTGCCTGACCGAAGCCTTTCAGGCCGGCGCCCTGACCGACGCTACGATCGCCCGGAACGAGGCGCAGCGCACCGGCTTCTGGAAATGGCGGGAGGCCATCGTCTGGGCCCGCAAGCAGACCGGGCCAGGTCTGGCCAACGACATCGCCCTGCCGGTCTCCGCCCTACCCGGCTTCCTGGCCGGCTGCAGCGCCCTGTTGGCGGAACGCTTTCCCGGCCTGCGCATCATGCTCTTCGGCCACATCGGCGACGGCAACCTGCATTACAACATGCTGGCCCCGCCGGGCATGAGCGAAGCGGACTTCAAGGCCTGGCGGCTGCAGATCGCCGCCTTGGTCTGCGACGAGGTGAGCAAGCGCGGCGGCAGCATCTCCGCCGAGCACGGCCTAGGCCGCCTGAAGGCGCAAGAGAACCTGCGCTTCAAGCCTGCCGCCGAGATCGCCATGATGCGGGCGATCAAGACAGCGCTGGACCCCAACAAGGGCCTAATGAACCCCGGCGTCCTGCTTCCTTGAGGCCGGCTGCAGCCTGCCCGCCACCTTAGCGAAAATGCGGCCCAACGCAAAGTCGAGCGAGACCGGTCCCGGTCCCTTCAAGACCGGAATCGCCAGCAGAAGCAACCAAAGGAGTCTTTGATCCAACAGCCCATCAGCCGGAGGATCGAAGAAGCCGCCAATCAGCTCCGGCTTCAGCCCGTGAAAGGTCAAATCCACATAGGTCATGACGGCAATAAATCCGATCATCCCCAATCCCGCCAAGCGGGTGAAGAGCCCGACCAGCAGCAAGAGCGGCAAAAGGATTTCGCCCCAGGTGCCGAAGAAGACAATGACATGGGCCAAGAAACCGACCTCTTCGACCCGATAGCCGGCTGCTGCCATTAAGCCGGGCACGATCTGGTAATAGGCCCCTATGGTAAAGTCGAAGAGCCCGGCAAGGCCCGGTCCCAGCTTGGTCATGGCCGACTGCCAGAAGAACATGAACAGCACGACGGCAAAGCAGGCGCGCGCAAGCGTCGGTAACAGCCAGTCACCGCTTAGCGCTTCCAGCCGCAGGACCGAACGCCGATGGACGTCGATCGCCTTCAAGATCACGGTCATTGCGAATCTCCCTCTGGATCGCTGTCGTCGGTCTTAATCGGTCTCAAGAGTCGTTTTTAAGAATCGCCGGGTTTAAGAGTCGCCGGGCAGGCGAAAATTCCTGAAGCTGCCCAGACGCAGATGTTCGAAGAGGGCTGCTTGTAGGTCGAAACCCGGTTCCAAGGCAAGAGCGGCCTCCGCCGCACTGGCCAAACTGGCGGCGGAAAAGAGGGCGGCCAGCAGGGCCGCATTGCCTGCGGATAGCCGAATCTGCAAGACCTCGAAGGCAGGCCGCAGCACCAGAATGTGCTCCCCCCCGCTGTCTATCTCTCCGGCGCCGCCGCTCTCCCAGAGCCGCTGCAAAGAATAATCGCTACAGACCAGCCGCGCGCTTGGATGCGGTTCGAGGCGCAGCCCCGGAATGCGCTCCGGCAGCAGCAGGGTGAGCCTTTCCGGTGGCAGCGGGTCGGCGTCTTCGGCAAAGAGGGCTTCGTTGCGCGCCCATTCCAAGCGTGCCATTTCCGCCAGCCAAGGCTGCGCGCGGGCCGGCCCGAAGGCGGCCAACCACGCAGGGAACTCGGCACCGTAGGCGAGCAAGCGTGCCTCGCACGGCGGCGCCGAACAGACGAAGCGGCGGGCGGCAACGCGGAAGTTCTCTCTGCCCGCCATGGCCGCCGTCACCGGAAAGGCGGCCTCCAAGACGCCGATCAGCGAGGCCTGTACGCTGTTGCGGTAAACCGTCAGGCGCGCGGCCGCCGGGAGGCCGCCCTGCTGCAAGTCCGCCGCAAGCGCTGGGGCCAGGGCGGCATCCAAGGGCTGCAACAGCGCCCCGGCGAAGCGATTCTGCAGGTCAGGCAGCACCGGCCAGCCTTTCCGCCTCCCGGATCGCATCGGCGCTTGCCGCCTCGTCCAGAAGCACCTCCAGGGACGGCAGGTCCGTATCCCACTCGATCAAGGCCGGACGTTCGCCGATATGCTGCAGGGTCCGGCGATAGAGCGCCCAGACCGCATCGCAGACCCGGCTGCCGTGATCGTCGATCAGCAGGCTGTGCCCTTCCACCGCACGGACGGCATGGCCGGCCAGGTGGATCTCTCCCACCGCATCGGAGGGCAAGGCAGCCAGATAGGTCTCGGGCGCAAAGCCCAGATTCATGGCAGAGACATAGAGGTTGTTCACGTCCAGCAGCAGGCCGCAGCCGCTGCGGCGGACCAGTTCCGCCAGGAACTCCGGTTCCGGGATCGCCGACTGGGCGAAGGCCAGATAGCTACTGGGGTTCTCGACCAGGATTGGGCGCCGCAAGCGCTGCTGCGCCCGGTCCACATTCCGGCAAACCGCAGCCAGGCTCTCTTCGCTGTAGGGCAAGGGCAGGAGGTCGTTGTAGTAATGGCCGGCCGTCACGCTCCAAGCCAGGTGTTCGGAGACAAGGAAGGGCTGGTAGTCCTCAATCAAGCCGTGCAGGCGTCCCAGGTGATGCTCCGACAGGCCCTCGGCGCTGCCGAGCGACAGGCCCACGCCGTGCAGGCTCACCGGATAGTCGCGGCGCAGATCAAAGAGCGCGCGGCGGCGCGGGCCGCCGGCAGACATGTAGTTCTCGCTGTGCACCTCAAGGAAGGCGACCGCCGGCCGCCGGTCCAGGATCTGGCGCACATGGCCGTGGCGCAGCCCAATGCCGCTTCTCATCAGCCCCCCGACAAGCGCGAGTTTACGCCCATGAAGGGGCGCAGATAACCGCCCATTTTCAAGCATTCCCCGGTGCTGGAGACATCCCGCCACTCGGCGCCGGAATAGTCCACCCGCGCCTTACCGGCACAGTCGTGCGAGCCGCTGGCGTTGGCGCAGTCGTTCTCTCCCGCCTTGGCGACGCCGTAGCAGCGTATACCCTCGACTGCGTGCTTCGCCTGCGCCTGCTTTGCCGCCGCCAACGCGGCAGCGAGGAGAACCGCAGCCAGGGCCAGATGCGCCTGGGTCCTGCTCTGCCCCGCCATGGGCGCTTGCCTCCTCCTTCACGTTTGGTGCTTAACTTTTTCGGGTAACTTTTTTGGGCGGTGCCGCCGTCCCGGTGCGGACGGCGGGACGCCAGGCCGTCCGTTAGCCGGACAGCTTCTCGTTCACCCCCTCGAAAGGTTCGATAGCACCGCCCATCCGGGTACAGTCCTCGGCGGAGGACACGGCCTTCCACTCGCCGCCATCGTAGTCCACGGTGGATTGACCGGCACAGACATGCGAGCCGGCCGCATTGCCGCAATCGTTCTCGCCGGCCTTGGCGATGCCGTAGCACTTGCCGTCGAAGGCCTGGGCGGCGGGGGCGGTGGCGACCGCGGCCGCCATGGAAGCCGCACTCAGCAATGCGGCGGCAAGAGGAAGGGAGATTATCGGCTTCATGACTGGCAACTCCTGTCGTTGTCGGTTGGTGCGGGGGTCGGTTGGTGCAGGGATCGGCCCGCCACATGCGGAAAGACTTATGGCGCGGCCCGATCACGGTCAAATAACGAAAACGACAACAGCCCGATAGCAGGTTGCAAAGCCTTCGCCGCCGATGACCGGCTTGCCAACGCCAAGGTTCGGGCGGGCCGGTCGAGGCCCGGGCGCTCCAGCCGGCGGCATCCAGAATTCCAATCTGGCGAAACCGCCGGCCCGAGCGGCAAGAGTCCGAAGAACCGGAACAAAAAGACGGCCGCCGCCGCGATTCCGGCGCAAGCCAAGTAAGATGCCGCCACGGTCGACCTTGCCGGTCGCGCCGGTCCTGGCACGCCAAGTATGGCATTATGCTACTCTTGTTTACGGCAGCTTTGGGCTTTAAGGTCTAAAGACGGTTGGATTGCAAGCTAAAGATCCGCGACGAACGGCAAGAAGGCAGAGCACGGCGAGAGGGCAGAGAGGAATGAGCTATCGCGCACCGCTGGACGACATGCACTTCGTGCTGGAGGAGATCGCCGGTCTGGAGGCGCTGGCTCAACTGCCCGGCTTCGAGGACGCCAGCGGCGACCTGGTGGAATCGATTCTGGGCCAGGCCGGACGCCTGGCTGCGGAGGAGCTGGCACCTCTGAACCACAGCGGCGACCGCGAGGGGGCCAGCCTGCAGAACGGCGTTGTGCGCACGCCCAAGGGCTTCGCCGAGGCCTACGGACACTTCGTGGAGGGCGGCTGGAACGGCCTCACCTTACCTGCCGAATGGGGCGGTCACGGCTTGCCCTACGCCGTGGGCGCAGCCACCGTCGAGATGTGGAATTCGGCCAACATTGCCTTTGCCCTCTGCCCGCTCTTGACCGCCGGTGCGATCGACCTGTTGCATGCGCACGGTTCGGAAGACCAAAAGCAGACCTATCTGCCGAAGATGGCGAATGGCCTCTGGTCCGGCACGATGAACCTGACCGAACCGCAGGCGGGCTCCGACGTGGGTGCCTTGAAGACCAAGGCGGTGGCTGAAAACGGGCATTACAAGATCAGCGGCCAGAAGATTTACATCACCCACGGCGAGCAGGACCTGTCGGAGAACATCGTCCACATGGTCTTGGCCCGCACCGCCGCTGCACCGGCCGGGTCCAAGGGCATCAGCCTCTTCATCGTGCCGAAGTTTCTGCCGAACCCCGACGGCAGCCTGGGCGAACGCAACGACCTGCGTTGCATCTCCCTGGAAGAGAAGCTGGGCATCCATGCCTCGCCGACCTGCGTCATGTCCTACGGCGACGGCGGCGGCGCCATCGGTTTCCTCATCGGCGAGGAGAACCGCGGCATGGAGTACATGTTCACCATGATGAACGCAGCCCGGATCGAGGTCGGTATCCAGGGCGTCGCGATCGCCGAACGCGCCCTGCAGCAGGCCGTAGCCTACGCTAGGAACCGCAAGCAAAGCCGCGCCTTGGGTGCCCGAGAAGCCGCGCCGGTGGCGATCCTCGAGCATGCCGACGTGCGCCGAAACCTGGCCACGATGCGCGCGCTGACCGAAGCCGGACGCGCCTTGGCCTATGCGGTCGGCGGCGCCATCGACCGCAGCCGCCACGCAACCGATGCGGATACGAAGGCCCTGGCGCGGGCGCAAGAGGAGCTGTTGACACCTGTGGTCAAGTCCTGGCTGACCGACATGGGCTGTCAGGTGGCCTCAATCGGCATCCAGGTGCACGGCGGCATGGGGTTCATCGAGGAGACCGGGGCCGCACAGCACTATCGCGACGCCCGGATCCTGCCGATCTACGAAGGCACCAACGGTATCCAGGCGCTCGACCTTGTGATGCGCAAGATCCTCCGCGACCGGGGCAAGGGGCTGACGGCGGTGACGGCTTGGCTGGACGGCGAAGTGGCCAAGGTGACGGCCTGCAGCGACGCCCCGGTTGCCGCGCTGGCTGCAGACCTCGGCGCAGCACTAAGCGCCGTCGAAGCCAGCGGCCGTTGGCTCTTGGAGACCGCGGGCGAAGATCTGGACCGTACGGCGGCCGGCGCCACTCCCTTCCTCAATCAGCTGGGCTACACGGTCGGCGGCATCTTCCTCGGAGTCTCGGCGGCCGCAGTGGCGCGCCGCCTCTCCACAGGACGTGGCGACCCCGCCTTCAACCGCCGCAAGATCAAGACCGCCGCCTTTTATTGCGCCAATCTCCTGCCCTATGCGGCAGCTGAGGCGGCACGGGTCAAGGGCGGTGCCTCCAGTGCACAAGCCTTCGGGCCGGAGGATTTCTAAAATAGAGACCGGATAAGCCGGATAAGATAGAACCCTGTTGGGTGGCCACTCTCGGGATGCCCACTCTCAGGAAGCTACGCCGGCCCGGCCAGAGGGCTTCCCCAGAGGGCTCCACAGTCTGGCCGATACGAAGCCGCGGGCCGGCCCGTGCACCGCATGAGCGCCGCGATCGCTCCTCGAAGCTTCTCTAGGAAAGCTTTTATCGAAATGTGACGCCATCCATCCCGTTCACCGCACTTTGCGATGGAACTGCGACTGCGGGGACACTATCGTCCGCCGCTGCATGACCCGTCTCTCGAAGACCGAAACGCCGCCGCCGTGTGCCTGGCAGCGCATGCTGTCCGGCCGGCGGCTCGACCTCTTAGACCCCTCGCCGCTCGACATCGAGGTCGAGGACATCGCGCAAGGCCTCTCGCGCGTGGCCCGCTGGAACGGGCAGACCGAGGGGGACTGGGCCTATAGCGTCGCTCAGCATTCGCTGCTGGTAGAGGCCATCGTGCGGGAGCTGCGGCCCGGCTACGCTGAGCGTTGGCTCTTGGCAGCCTTGCTGCACGATGCCGCCGAGTATGTGCTAGGCGACCTGATTACGCCGTTCAAGTTGGCGGTGGGCGCCGACTACAAGAAGCTGGAGACGCGGTTGGGCGAGGCCATCCGCATCCGCTTCGGTATCCCGGCCAACCTGCCGCAGTACGTCGCCGATACCATCGAGAGGGCCGACAAGGCCTCGGCCTACTTCGAAGCGACAAGGTTAGCGGGCTTCGGCGAGCGCGAGGCCAGAACCTTCTTCGGACGTCCGCGCGGGATCGCCCTGCCGACGATACGGCCGGTTCCCCCCGATGCGGCCAAGGAAGCCTTCGTTGCGCGCCATGCCAAGCTGCTGGCGAGGATGACATGATCTGGATCGTCCTGCCCGCTTTGCTGGCCTGGCTCTATCTTCTGACTCTGCACGGTGGCTTCTGGCTGGCACGGCCCAGGCTGGATGCTCCGCCGCAGCATGGGCCGGCGGCTTGGCCGCGCATCGTGGCGGTCGTGCCGGCGCGCAACGAGGCCGACTTGGTCGCGGAAGCGCTGGAGAGCCTTGCAACACAGGATTATCCCGGCGCCTTCACGGTCCTGCTGGTCGACGATCACAGCGACGATGCCACGGCGGCCGAGGCGCAGGCGGTGGCCGCCCGTGCCCCCGGCCGGCTTGAGATCCTGTCTGCCAGAGAACGGCCGCCCGGCTGGACGGGTAAGCTCTGGGCACTGAACTGCGGCACCCAGGCGGCCGCGGCGGCGCCAGACTTCTGGTGGTTCACCGATGCCGATATCCGCCACGCGCCCGACACCTTGCGCCGCCTGGTGGAGGAGACCGAGCGCGGGCAGAACAGCCAAGTCTCCTTGATGGTGCGCCTCTCTTGCCGCAAGCGCTTGGGAGAAGCTGCTGATCCCCGCCTTCGTCTTCTTCTTCCAGAAGCTCTACCCTTTCACTTGGGTCTGCGCCGACCGCCGCGGCACCTCGGCGGCAGCGGGGGGCTGCATGTTGATCCGGGCCGACGACTTAGCGGCGGCCGGCGGTTTGCCGGCTATCAAGCACGCCGTGATCGACGACTGCAGCTTGGCCCGCCTGCTACGTCCGGCGGCACGGGCGCAGGGACGGGCGCAGGGACGGGGGCTCTATCTGGGCCTCACCCTCAAGTCTCACTCGATCCGCTCCTTCGCAGATCTCTGGGAAATCTGGCGGATGGTGGCGCGATCCGCCTACACGCAGCTCCACCATCGGGTTTCTCTTCTGGTCGGAACCTTAGCCGGGATGGTCTGGCTCTACCTGGCAGCCCCCTTTGCTGTCTTGGCCACCCCTTGGCATCAAAACCTAGTGCTCGCGCTGCTGGCGGGGGCGACCTGGGCCTTGATGGCGCTGGCCTGGCTGCCCACCTTGCGGTTTTACGGCCTGTCGCCTCTGCGCGGCTTACTCCTGCCTTTGGCGGCTAGCCTCTACACCGCGATGACTTTTGACTCGGCCCGCAGGCACTGGTTAGGCAAGGGCGCAGCCTGGAAGGGGCGCATCGCTGCCGGCAAGACTCCGGCGGCATAGGGGGCCTCTGCGCCGATGGCAGCGCCGGGGTCTTCCGTGGAGCCGGTGCCTTCGTGGAGGAAGAAGGGATGCCACCTGCCGTGACGGCCGCTAACGGCGAGGTTCGCCCGCTCGAGACGCCCTCCGGCAAGGGTGCAGGCGACGAAAACTTTCCGGTCGGCTCGCTGCTGATCTCGCGGGAACTGCGCCCGCAGGTGGTCAGCTATTATGCTTTCGCCCGCGCCATAGACGACATCGCCGACAATCCCGGGCTTGCGGCAGACGAGAAGATTGAACGCCTTACCCGTTTCGCCGAAGCGATCCACGGCGGACATGCAGGCGATCCCTCCTTGGCCAAGGCGGAGGCCTGCCGCGCAGCCCTGCTGCTGCGCGGGGTGCCGCTACGCCATGCCAGCGACCTGACCGTCGCCTTCGTCCAAGATGCCCGTCAGAACCGTTACGCCGATTGGCAGGATCTACTGGGCTACTGCGAGAATTCGGCCAATCCGGTCGGCCGGTTTCTGCTGGCTTTGCACGGAACCGAGGCGGCTGCGGCCTATGCCGCCTCCGACGCCCTCTGCACCGCCCTGCAGGTGATCAACCATCTACAAGATTGCGGCGACGATTACCGGACCTTGGATCGCGTCTACCTGCCTCAGGACTGGATCGCAGCCGAAGCTGCGGCCAGCGAAGAACTGGGCGCTGCAGCCCTGTCGCCCGGTCTGCGCTGCGTCCTCGATCGCTGCCTGGACGCCACCGACATGCTGTTGAACGAGGCCAAGAGGCTACCCGCGATGCTGCCCAGCCGGCGCTTGGCACTTGAAGCCGCCACCATTTACCGCCTGGCCCGGCGTCTAACGGCAGCCTTGCGCGCCCGCGACCCTCTGGCCGAGCGCGTGGCCTTCGGCAAGGGCGCCATGCTGCTGGCCGGCCTGGGTGCGGTCGGTGCGATGTTCCTAGGCTACGGAGAGGGGTCGCGGACGTGATGACCTTGGAACAGTCATCCGTGCCGCTGACGAAGGGCGCTGCCCAAGCCCATGTCGCCAAGGTTGTTGCCAGGTCCAGCACCTCTTTTCTTTCCGGCATGCGGGTGCTGCCCAAGCCACGCCGGGAGGCTATGTTCGCAATCTACGCCTTTTGCCGCGAGGTCGACGACATCGCCGACGAACCGGCACCGCTGGAGGAGAAGCTGGCCGGTCTGGGGGCCTGGCGCGCGGAGATTGACGCGCTCTACCGAGGCCGGCCGACGCGCCTGACGAGCAAGGCGCTGGAGGGGCCCATCGCCGCTTTCGGGCTGCCGGAGGCCGAGTTTCTGGCCGTCATCGACGGTATGGAGATGGATGCCCGCGGCCCCGTCGTAGCGCCGGACTTTGCCACCCTGCAGCTCTATTGCCGGCGCGTGGCAGGGGCGGTCGGCATGCTCTCGATCCGCTGCTTCGGCGCCTCCGGACCTCTGGCCGAGGAGCTGGCCGTCGTCCTGGGAAAGGGGTTGCAGCTGACCAACATCCTGCGCGACCTAACGGAGGATGCGGCCGACGGACGTCTCTATCTGCCGCTGGAGGCGCTGACGGCCGGCGGCATCGAGGCGCGCGACCCGGCGGGCGTGCTGGCCGACCCCGGTTTGCCCAAAGCTTGCGCTTGGCTGGCCGGCTTGGCCCATCGACGCCTAAACCGCAGCCGTGAGATCATGAAGCGCCTGCCACGCCGGACCATCCGTCCCGCGCTGCTAATGCAGGCGGTCTACGAGAAGACCCTGGAACGGTTGGAGAACCGCGGCTGGGCGGTCTTAGAGCCACGGGTCCGGCTGTCCAAGGCTAGCAAGATCGCCGTTCTGCTCCGGCATGGCCTCTTCTAGCCTCGTGGGAACGTACGCCCTAATGCATGCCCCAATGCATGCCCATGTAGTGGGGGCCGGACTGGCGGGGCTGTCGGCAGCTCTGCGCTTGGCGGAACGCGGCTACGCGGTGCAACTCTACGAAGCCGCACCGCAGGCCGGCGGCCGTTGCCGCAGTTACTTCGACAAGAGACTCGGCGTCACCCTGGACAACGGCAACCATCTGGTACTCTCGGGCAATCGAGCAACCTATGAGTATCTTGCCGCAATCGGGGCCGGCGACCAGCTGGTCGGTCCGGAGGACGCCAACTTCCCTTTCTACGATCTGGAACGCGGGCAAGGCTTCACCCTGACCGTCAATCGCGGCCGCTTGCCCTGGTGGCTGTTGCGGGCTGCCACACGCATTCCTGGAACCCGGGCGCCGGACTATCTGCGTGCCTACCGCCTGCGCCGCGCCGGAGCGGAGGCCTCGGTGGCCGATTGTCTACCCGAACGCGACTCGCTCTGGCGCGGATTCTTCCAACCGCTGACCGTGGCTGCCTTAAACACCCAGCCGCACGAGGCCAGTGCGCGGCTACTCTGGCGGATTCTTGCGGAGACCTTCTTGAAGGGCGGAGCGGCCTGCAAGCCGCGTATAGCCAAACAGTCCTTAGCGGCAACCTTTGTCGAGCCGGCGCTCGCCAAGATTGCGACTCTGGGTGCGCGTGTGCGCTTTGGGGCACGTTTACGGCGAATAGACTGTGGCCAAACTGCAGCAGAGAGACTCTTTTTCGATCGGGAGGTTGTGAGCCTCGGCCCTTCCGATCTAGTGATCTTGGCCTTGCCCCCCTGGAATCTGGCTGGTCTCCTGCCCCTGTCCGATCCGGGTCTGGAGCCGCGTCCGATCGTCAACGCCCACTTCTGCCTTCCCGGCGATGCGCCGCTACCGCCGGAGCAACCGATCTTGGGACTCTTGGGGGGAACCGCCGAATGGGTCTTCGCAAGGGGGCCTGTGGTCAGTCTCACTGTCAGCGCTGCTGAGTCTTTGGATGCTGTTTCGCAAGGGAAATTGGCTGCGCGCCTGTGGCAAGATACGGCGCGCGCCCTGGGGTTGAGTGAGCGAGGGTCGAACCAGTCTGCAATGCCGAAAATCCGTATTGTCCGAGAGAAGCGGGCGACCTTCGCCGCCACGCCGGACGCGGAGGCTCGCCGCCCGGGTCCCCTGACCCGCTGGTCTAACTTGCGGCTTGCCGGCGATTGGACCGACACGGGTCTGCCTGCAACCATCGAGGGAGCGATCCGCTCCGGAGTCAAGGCTGCAAGTGCGAAAGGCGCTTGTCGAACTGCCAGTGCTTGAGTAGCGTGGCCTCAAGTAGTGTGGCATGATTTGAACACTGTTTTTTGGGCTTGTGAAGATACGATGGACCTGTCTCTGGAACTGAGGCGTCACCGAGATGTAGAAGAGGCGATATCCGATGCTGGGCGGTCCCTGAAAGACCTTCAGCAACCGGACGGACACTGGGTGTTCGAGTTTGAGGCCGACGCGACCATTCCGTCCGAGTACATCTTGATGCGGCACTTCCTGGGAAACATTGAAGAGCCGGGATACGATGCGCTGGAGAAGAAATTGGCCATCTATCTGCGCCGCGTTCAAGGCGATCACGGTGGCTGGCCGCTGTTCAGGGACGGCGACTTCAACATCTCGGCCAGCGTGAAGGCCTACTGGGCCTTGAAGCTGGCCGGCGACGATATCGATGCGCCGCATATGGCCCGCGCCCGCGCCGCCATCCTGGCGCATGGCGGCGCACAGACGACCAATGTCTTCACCCGCATCGCAATGGCGTTGTTCGGCGCCATTCCCTGGCGGGCGGTGCCTTTCATGCCGGTCGAGATCATGATCTTCCCGACCTGGTTCCCCTTTCATCTGGAGAAGGTGTCCTACTGGTCGCGCACTGTCATCGTCCCCCTATTGATCCTGATGCATCTGCGCCCGCAGGCAGTCAATCCGCACGGCGTCAAAATCGACGAGCTTTTCCCCGATCATCCCAACCGCCTGCGCTACCGCATGAACGCGACAGGGACGCCGCTGGGTGCCTTCTTCGCCGGTCTCGATGCGGTGGTGCGCCGGATCTTTCCGTTGTTGCCGCGCGGTTGGAAGCGACGTTCGATGACCCGGGCAGTCGAATTCGTCACGCTGCGCCTGAATGGCGAGGACGGTCTGGGCGGCATTTTCCCAGCCATGGTCGGTGTGGTGATGGCTTTCCACGCCTTGGGCTACCGGCGCGATCATCCGGACTTCGTCACCGCCTACGGCGCGGTCGAAAGGCTGCTGAAGGACCATGGCGACTACGCCTACTGCCAGCCCTGCCTCTCGCCGGTATGGGATACCTGTCTAGCCTGCCATGCTATGCTGGAGGCTGGCGAAGACCCGCTGGATCGCTGCCTGACGGCTGCCTTCGATTGGCTCTTGGACCGCGAGATTACCAACTTCAAGGGCGACTGGGCCTGGCGCCGGCCCGACTTGGCGCCCTCAGGCTGGGCTTTCCAGTATCGCAACGACCACTATCCCGACGTCGACGATACGGCAGTCGTGGTGATGGCGATGAATCGCGCCAACGATCACCGCTACCGGCCGGCGATCGAACGGGCCGCCACCTGGATCTGCGGCATGCAGTCGAAGAACGGCGGTTGGGGGTCTTTCGATGCAGACAACACGCATTACTATCTGAACCACATCCCCTTCGCCGATCACGGGGCCTTGTTGGACTCGCCGACGGTGGATGTCTCCGCGCGCTGCCTTTCCATGTTGGCGCAGATCGGTTACGAACGCGACCATCCTGTGGTCGTCAAGGCGATTACCTACCTTAAGAGTGAGCAGGAGCAGGAGGGTTCCTGGTTCGGGCGTTGGGGCACCAACTACGTCTACGGCACCTGGTCGGCGCTGAGCGCGTTGAATGCCGCTGGCGAGGATATGCGCCAACCCTACATCCGGAAGGCGGTGGCCTGGCTCAAGGGTTTCCAGCAGAGCGACGGCGGTTGGGGCGAGGACGGCGCCACCTATTGGCAAGAGCGGCGCGGCGAGGTTAAGGGCTCCACGCCATCGCAGACCGCTTGGGCCTTGCTGGGGCTGATGGCGGCCGGCGATGTGGATTCGCCCGAGGTTGCTCGGGGGATCGACTACCTGCTGACTGCACCCCGCCAGGGTGCCAGGTGGAACGAGGATCTCTACACCGGCGTCGGCTTCCCGCGAGTCTTCTATCTGCGCTACCATGGCTACAGCGCTTACTTCCCGATTTGGGCTTTGGCGCGCTATCGCAATCTGAAGCAAGGCAACAGCAAGCTGTCGGCCTGGGGTCTCTAGTGGCGCATTCAAGAATGCGCGGCAGCAACCCTCACCCCCCATCCGGCTTATTCTCAAACCTGCTGCTCTAAGGACTCCACCGTGGCCATCGGGATTGTCGCTGGCCTCAAGAGCGAGGCGCGCCTGCTGGACTCTCTGCAAAAGAGCGGACAGGTTTGTGTCGCGCTGTCCGGTGCCGACTCGGGTCGCGCAGCCCGTGCCGCCGAGGGCTTGGCCTCTCACGGCGTCAGCGCCTTGCTGTCCTTCGGCCTCTGCGGAGCCTTGGCGCCTTCCGTCGCAGTTGGCGATCTGGTCCTGCCGGCCGCAGTGCGCGACGAGCAAGGCCAGTCATGGCCTTGCGATCCGGCTTGGTATGCAGCTTTTCTGAAGGCCTTGTGCAGTCTGCAGCTGCACACCCCGCATCGGGGTGCCGTTCTGGAGGGAGCAATTCTGGGCGCAGACCGGGTTGTGGCCGCTGCCTCCGACAAAGCAGAACTGGGGCGCCGCTTCGATGCCAAGGCTGTGGATATGGAGAGCCACGCCGTGGCGGCGGCGGCGCAGGCGGCGGGCCTGCCCTTCCTGGTGGTCAGGGCCTGTTCGGATCGGGTCGATCGGACGCTTCCGCCGGTAGCCTTGCGGGCAACCGCGCCCGGCGGCGGGCTACGCTTGCTGCCGGTCCTGGTATCCTTGGCGCGGCATCCACGGCAGTTGCCTCATCTCATGGAACTGAGGCGTGGCACCAAGGCCGCTCTGGCGGCCTTGGCCCCTGTGGTTGGCGCCTTTCCAAGGGAGCGCGGTTAGCACTCGGCGGCAGCCTGCTTATTTGGCTTGTCCCCGGGACGGCCGGGGCCGCCCTTGGCATGAATCTCCTGCACCTCGCCGTCGACGAGGCGGTCGAAGACGAACTCCGCCGGACGCTGCTTGTCGAGCGGGATTTCCTTTGCCATCGCTCCTTCGGTACGGATGCCGCCGAGGGCCACCTTCAGGGCCTTCAAGGGGTGGCGTACCGTGTCCTCGACGGCGGTGCCCTCATAGCCGCAGTGTACCATACAGTCGGCGCACTTCTCGTAATTGCCGGTGCCATAGGAATCCCAATGAGTGCTCTCCATCAACTCCCCGAAGCTTTTGGCGTAGCCTTCGTTCAGCAGATAGCAAGGGCGCTGCCAGCCGAAGACGTTGCGGGTCGGGTTAGACCAAGGGGTGCAGCGGTACGCTTGGTTCCCGGCCAGGAAATCCAGGAACAGGCTCGACTGGGAAAACTGCCAGTCCTTCTTCTGTTTGGCGCGTTCCTTACCCAAGCGGAAGAGATCGCGAAAGAGGTTCTTGGTGTTCTCCCGGTTGAGAAAGTGCTGTTGGCTGGGCGCGCGCTCGTAGGCATAGCCGGGCGAGATGGTGACCCCCTCAACTCCTAGATCGCGGGCGAAGTCCATGAACTCCGCGATCTTCTCGGCCTCGGCATTGTTGAAGAGCGTGCAGTTAAGGTTGACGCGGAAGCCACGGTCACGGGCTGCCTTGATCGCCTTCACCGCTTTCTTGAAGACACCCTTTTGCGCCACCGCCTCGTCGTGCTCTTCCTCCAAGCCGTCGAGGTGGATGGAAAAGGTGAGATAGGGCGTCGGCGTAAACTCATCCAAGCGCTTTTCCAACAGCAGGGCGTTGGTACAGAGATAGACGAAGCGCTTGCGGGCCACTAGTTCCTTGACGATGGTCGGCATCTGCCGGTGAATCAGCGGCTCGCCGCCCGGGATGGAAACGATCGGTGCCCCGCATTCCTCAGCTGCCTCGATACACTCCTCGACGGAAAGCCGGCGATTGAGGATGGCCTTGGGGTAGTCGATCTTGCCGCAACCGGGGCAGGCCAGGTTGCAACGAAACAGAGGTTCCAACATCAAGACCAGCGGATAGCGGCGATTGCCCTTCAGACGCTGCTTCATGATATAAGCGCCGACGCGGAGCTGTTGAATGACGGGGACAGCCACGATAAGGGGCACTCCTCAAGGACTTTTTCCAACGCACAAGGGCCATGTGTGAGGCCTGCGCGCAGGTACAAGACTTGCTTGCTGCGTTTCACATCGATGCCCATGCTTAGGGCGCAATGCCCAACGGCAAATTTTGCTGCCATGCAGATTGCGGCGCTGTCAAAGCAGAAAGGGGGATCAGAACCGTGCGCAAGCTGCTATTGCCGATTTTCCTGGTGAGCGTGTTGTTTTTGCTGCCCTTTGCGGCTGTGCGGAGCACCGGGGAGGGGCCGGGTGCCGCAGTGGAAAGCCTGAACGCGGCGATTCTCCAAGCCCTGCACAGTCCCGCTGCCAGCGACTTCAAGACGCGCGTTGCCATCTTGCGGCCTTTGATGGTCGAGACCTTCGACTATCCCTTCATGGCGCGGATCGCCGCGGGGCGCTTCTGGAAGGACTTCAGTCCCGAACAGCAGGAACGCTACGTGATGCTCTTCTCAGACCTGGCTATCGACGTTGCCGCTAGCCGCTTCAAGACGCAGCCCAGCGCCCGCCTCACCGTCACCGGCGGCCGCGACGGACCGCGCGGTACCAAGCTGGTAGAGACTACGCTAACCCTGCCTGACAAGACGCCGCGGGTGATCTCATACCTCATGCGCGAAGACGACAATGACCGCTGGCGGGCAATCGATATTTTCTTCGAGTCGCGGATAAGCGAGCTTTCGACCAAGCGCTCCGAATACACCTCGACCCTGGAGCGCGATGGAATTCCCGCTTTCCTTGCTACCCTTCAGAACAAGCAGGACAGCTATCGAGCAGAGGATTAGGTCATAACGACACAGCCCCGTGCCAAATCGACGATACTAGGTGGGAGCTTCGCACAAAATGCTGGCGAACCTTGCTCGAGGTGGGAGGGGGTTCTGTGCGTTAAGCGGCGGAAGCCTCCGTCGGGCTCTCAATGGTACTGTCGATGCGGGTCTTCAGAACATCGATAACCTCAAAATAACGGGATCATGGCTTCCTCATCGGGCGTGCGGAGACGACCACGGCCGGAACGGCGCAGGTCTTTTGGCCGGTGCAGTTCTTTGAGCGCCCGATAGACAGTGGCCGCGCTGACATCGAGCAAATCCACGATGCGATTGATCTTCTAGCACCCTCCCGGAACACGCTCAGGCAAGGATGCCGTCGCCGACACAGGCCGGCCGACCTTAGTTCCGCCAGCCTTATGCTCATAAATCCGCTCGCAGCCCGCTCCTGCAACGCATCGCGCTGTAGGTCGAGCGTCTGTTCATCCGTAGTCTATAAGATTCTATGAGCATGAAAGGTAGTCCAGAATTCCATCGTCGCGAGGCAAAGCCGTATCTCGATATCTGGACACGGTGTGCGATCTGGCTCAGGCGGTCTATTGACTGGTCATGCTCGCAGTTGAGAGAAATCTCCGAAGTTCCCCCAACCTCGACCGGCTTACCGGAAGCGCGCGCCCGTCGCTTAGCTTGATCTGAGCGCCACTGCCATTGACTTCCAACGACACGATGGCCTTTGCGGCAACCCAGTGAGATCGGTGAATTTTGAAGCCCGGTTCCGGATCAACCTCGGCAATCGCGTCAACCAGCCGGATCAGGCAGAGCTCAGACCCGGTGTCGGTTACGACCTCCACATAGTGGTCCTGGGCTGAAAGCGAAAGAATCTGCCCCGCGGTATGGTGTTGCTTCAGGCGATCTAGGAGGCGGGGACGCGGCGGCCTCTCCAAAGCATCCACCGGTGCTTGCGTCCGGATTGTCAATGCGAGCATCAAGAAGATCAGCGATGCGCTGGGAACGCTGTACAGCATAAGCTCGCGCGAGCCGGGATATCTACCAATGGGTCCAAGCAAAGAGAGACTAAGCAGGACCACAAACCCAAACACCGCAAGACCGAATGCGAAGCTGATTGCAAGTAAGGGCGCGATGTGGGTCCAACCTTGTGTTCGGATCAGTGAATGTACCCACGATCCCGCCAACCCTGTGACACTGACCTGTAGCGCCCAGTAGATCAGCCGTATGCCCCAAGGCAGCGCGTCGAGTGTCCCGAAGGGACCGCTGAGAAAACAGACCGCTGTGACAAAGAAAACGATTAGCCAGAATTTTGGACCGATCAATGTGCCCGCCATATCTGCATTCGCGGCCGTGATCGCTGCCAAGATCCTCATCGTAGGGTCATCCTCATCGTAGGGTCGGAAATTCACGCTTCGTGAGTTGAGAAAGCCAGCCATTCACGAACAAAACAGGGCTTTGACGTATTCCCGCCGTTCCCCGCCTTGCCAAGACCAAAGCGTTAAAACACCTCTGCGCCATCTTCAACGAAAGGAGCGTTTGGTGATGAAAACGGTAGGATTTCTTTATCGGTGCATCGGTGCATCGGTCGTAGCACTCGGTGCTGTGAGTGCGGCACAAGCTGGCAGCCTTGTCGTGAGCGTCGATACCGGAGAGGCGAATGGCACGCTGCGAGCTGCAGTCTATGACAGTCAGGCATCCTATGATGCCGAAAAGTTGGTTGCAGGTGCCGCTAGTCCGGCCGATGGCGGCTCTGCGATCGTGAAGTTCGACGGGTTGGAGCCTGGAACCTACGGTGTTGCCGTTTTTCTGGACATGAACGGAAATGACGAACTGGATACGAATCTGTTTGGAGCACCGACCGAGCCCTACGGGTTCTCAATGAACCCTCAAATGGGGTTCGCCGCACCGAAGTTCGATGCGTTCCGGTTCGAGCATGATGGCACCGACCAGCAACTTACAATCCAACTGCACGGGAACTGAGCCATGGATCGCCGTACATTTGCCAGTTTGCTGGCAGGCACGATCGCCGCTTCTGCCCTTCCGGCCTCATTGCGCGCGCAAAGCGTCATCGGAAATCAGCGGGCCTTCATGGCCGCGTTGGCGGAGAAACCCTGGCTGCTAGGCTATCTGGGATCGCCTTCAATCGATCTCCATGGCAGCGTCAATATCGTCTCCGGGCAGGTGCCGCCGGATCTGCGCGGGTATTTTCTACGGAATGGCCCAGCTCTGCACGATATTGGTCCAGACCGGTTTGCGCATTGGTTCGATGCGCCGGGCATGGTGCAGAAGTTTACCTTTGCCGGCGACGGGCAGATCCGGCATCACGGCCGCCTGATCGATACCTACCGGAATAGGACAGAGGCCGCGACCGGACGCATCGCGTTCAGCGCCTTTGGCACGCATGGCCACGGTTTGTCGTCGGGCGGCTCTGCAGATGGCCAGAATCCCGCAAATATCAGCCTCCTTGAACATGCGGGTGAGTTGCTGGCGCTGTGGGAGGGCGGGTCACCCCACATCATCGACCCGGAAACCCTGGACACAAGCGGTCTGAAAAGCTGGTCGGCAGAGACAAAAGGTCTGCCGTTCGGCGCACATCCACGCCGGGACCGCGACGGATCGATATGGAATATCGGATACTCTATCGATCCGGCGGCTCTGATCCTCTACCATATCTCATCAGAGGGAACGCTCCTGAAGACCCACATCCTGCCGCAGCAAGCGACGCCGATGATCCATGATTTCATGATCACCGATACGCGGATCGTGGTCGTGGCCCCACCCTATTCCACGGTAGGCAGGGCGGAAGGGGCGTTTATCGACCGGTTCGAATGGCAAGGCGATGCTTTCACCCGCATCCTCGTCATCGACAAGAACGACCTGAGCAATGTCGCTATCGTCGAGGCCGATCCGTTCTGGGTTTTCCATTTCGGCAATGGCTATGACATAGGCGCATCGGAAATTGGCTTCGACTTCGCTCACCATGACAACCCGAGTTTCATGACACAGGATGCGTTCGCGGTGATGGACGGCAGTTGGGATGGCAAAGACTCCGCCGCGTGGCGCTATGTGCAGGCGAGGTTGGACCTGTCGTCCGGCCAATTGCGCATGGAAAAGATGCCAGAACTTGGGCAAGTCGAATTCATCCGGACCGATGAACGCGAAAACCTCGAGGCACACCGGTATTCTCTGATGCTGGCTCAGCCGAGCCATACCGGTGCTTATGGGCTCAACCGCATCTTGCTGATGGACCGCCGGACCGGGACAAGCATGCATTTCGATGTGAGCGGCAACGAGATTTTGGAGGAACACCTAATCGTCCCGAAACCAGGCAAGGCCGATGAATTCTGGATCATCGGGACAGCGTTGGACTGGAAGACCGCGCGGACCATCCTGTCCGTCTACGATGGGCTTAGGCTCTCCGATGGGCCCGTTCTGAGAGCCGAACTCGACATCGCCTTACCGCTAGGTCTGCACGGGACATTCGTTGCAACAGCTGAACATACGTGACGTTATCCTTGAAAAGTGGCAATCCAGATCGGCGCATGAGATCGCCGGAGGTTTGCAGTCCGTACACTTAGCCTTGGGCCTTGGCATGACATGAGATCGGCCGCTGGGTGCCGCTGTAGGAGAAAATTCAAATGGTCATGCAGTTGGGTACCGCACCGAGTCTAGCAGCCGCGTCCCGCAGCAGGAGCCCATATCTTGCGGATTAGGTCGTAACGATACAGCCCGGTACCGAACGGATGGTACCGGGCTGAGGCTTCGCACAGAACCCGGGGCGAACCTTGCCCGGGGTGGGAGGAGGTTCTGTACGTTAAGCAGCGGAGGCCTTCGTCAGACTTTCAATGGTGCTGTCGACGCGGGTCTTCAGCGGCTCGAAGGCTTTGTTAGCAACCGCCATGGACATCTCGGCAACCTTGGTGCCGTCAGCCATGACCTTATCCATGTGAGTCTTGGTCAGCGCGCCCTGCAGGTCCATCGCTTCCTTGATGGTCTTCACACCCACGAAAGCCTTTGCGGCGTTCATGTTGGCTTCGATGGAAGCCTGGGCCTGGGCGACCAGTTCTTTGGCGACGGTCTCGAAGCCCTTCAGCAGGATGGTGCTGGACTTCATGATGGCCTCGGTGTTGTCCTTCTGCAGAGCGGAGAGTTCACCGTAGTTCTTGAAGATCTGCTCGGAGACCTTCTCGGCGTTCTCCTTGGCGAAGGCAACGTACTGCTCGTAACCCTTCTGGGCAGCCTCGGTGCCGGCTTTGACGGCCTTCTCGAAGCTCTCCTTGCCGACGTTGACGGCGGCCTCGACCGGCTTCAGGGTCTCGGCGACGGTGTCTTCAACCCTCTTGTTCGCAACCATAGTCTTACTCCTTGTTCTCGTTGACGTGGATCTCATGGACTGGGGCTCTCATGGACTGGGCGCCCTGTTCGTGTGAAGCCGCGGTGTGCTTCGTTCATCCATGCTCTACTTCAGTTCTCCGCAGCGCACGTCATGATGGCCCTCGGCCGCACGCGGCTGCTGCGCTCTTCTCTGCTGCCGGTCCTAGTGTTTTTGTGCACCGCAGCATAATTTGACACTTATGTCGGGCAATGAAACTCGTCAAGCATTTTTTGTGCAGTGCAGCATAAATAGCTATCTCCGCCGTCATCTGCACTGCAAGTGCTGGTGCGAAGTCGATTTTTGCGCAATCGCATTGAGGTCATGCTTTGCCATGATTTTCTGGACAGCGATGTTGCGAGGCTTGCACGATCAAGATATTTGTGCATTCCTTACAGGATCTTACAGTCGTTTCTTAAGGCGAAGAGGGATCTGATGCATGGCTCAAGGGGTTTTCGGATCGGGCAGCGGATGCTTGATACACCGATGTCCGCTACTGCGGGCAGTTGTAGTCTTGGCGGTTGTAAGCGTCGTTTTTGGGGTGGCACCGCCGAGTTGGGCGCAGTCGGAGCGTCACGCCGCGATTGTGGCCGATGCCGTCACCGGCGAGGTGCTCTACGAGTTGAAGGCGGACCGGCGGCACTATCCGGCGTCGCTCACCAAGATGATGACGCTCTATTTGCTGTTCGATGCATTGCAGCACGGCCAGGTCGCCTTGACGACGCCCTTGCCAGTCTCCAAGAATGCGGTCGGCCAGCCTCCTTCCAAAGTCGGGGTGGCGTCCGGAGATTGGATCACCGTGGAGCAGGCCATCCGCTCACTGGCTGTTAAGTCCGGCAACGACGTGGCCGTAGTGGTCGCGGAGGCGCTGGGAGGCAGCGAGGCAGCCTTCGCACGACAGATGACGGCGATGGCCCGGCGCTTGGGCATGTGGCGCACCAGTTTCTTCAACGCTTCCGGCTTGCCGGACAAGCGTCAACTTTCCACGCCGCGCGACATGGCCAAGCTCTCCCGCGCGCTACTTTATGATTTTCCACAGTACTATCACTACTTCTCTGCGCCAAGCTTCAGCTACAAGGGCCGCCGCTTCAAGTCGCACAATCGGTTGCTCTACAGCTACGGCGGCGCCGACGGTATCAAGACGGGCTATACGCGTGCGGCCGGCTACAATATCTCGGTCTCTGCGGTCCGTGGCGGGCGGCGTCTGATCGCGGTCGTCTTCGGCGCCGATAGCTCGGCCAAGCGCAATACTTGGGCCGCCTCACTGTTGGATCGTGCCTATCCTTATGCAGCGGCGGGCCACCCCAGGAAAGAATTTCAGCAGGCCTTAGCTGGCGGCGGCCTGCCGGCGTTACAGCCCAAGATTGCGGACAGCGGTCCGCCCCAGACGGTCGTGCCTACCCTACTCGCCGGGGCCAACAAGCCGTCGGCGGCGGCACAGACCGGTGCAGGGCAATCCGAGTCTATGCAGGGCCCCCTGTCCGGAAGCCTCAATGGCGGCTGGGCGATTCAGGTCGGTGCCTTTGCGCAGCCGGCATCGGCTAAGGATGCGGCGAAGGCAGCGCAGCAGGCAACGAAGGGCTTGGGCAGCGGCGAAGTTCGAGTGGTCGAGATTGCCAGCGGTGGAAATTGGCTCTTCCGCAGCCGCGTGGCGGGCCTGGAGGAGGCTCAAGCCCGTGCTGCCTGCGACTTCCGCAACCTGCATGGTGCTCCTTGCCTAGTCATTGCACCGGGGCGCTGAAGCGAACAGCCAGCAAAACATCGCTTTTCTTGCAAAAATAGGAACATAAATTTGCTATTTCTTGGGGAGTGTCGCTCCTCCGTTGCTTTCCGCTGCGGCCTCCACCAAGTGTCCGTCCGTTACACTGGAAGACGTGCAGGGCCTTACGCTGGTCCATCCACAGCAGTTTTCGAGCTTGCCGAGTTTCAGTCGGTGGCCGGCTGCGAGATAAGCTTCAGCACCAACCCCGCCATCGAAACGCTGAACCCGCGCCGCGATGGCAACCAGATCTCTGCCGCCGCTGGCCGAGCCCTTGGCGGTCTGCGCCCCATCAGTCCGTCGGTCGCTACGGCGGCGTGCTGAGCCGGCATCTCCGAGGACACCAAATCCGGTGCCACGGAGGAGGTCACCCAAGGCTCCCGTTGCTTTACAAGCCGATCCAACATTTTAAACCGGAAAATAGCAACGAGAGGCCTTTAGAGGCGTTCATTGTAATGTTATTCCCGGGTTATTCTGGGAATTTTAGGAATATAAAATGTAAACTCTGCGTCTTGGGGAATTCCCCTGCGGGCATCGTTGGACTAGGTTTCTGTTATCCTTGACGTCTCCCACGATAACCGGCCGCCGTAATGACCGCTTTAGCCCCGCTTCAGCCCTATGCGCCCATCGCTTTGGTGACAGGGGCCGGCCGGCGTGTCGGACGTCATCTGGCGCTCAGCCTGGCCGCCGACGGCTGGCAGTTGGCTTTGCACTACCGCAGTTCGGCCGACGAGGCCGGACAGCTGGCGCGAGAGATCGTGGCGGGCGGCGGGAAAGTTCAGACCTATGCCGCCGAACTCAGCCGGGAGGACGAGGCGGCCGGTCTGATCCCGGCGATCCGCCGGCGTCAGGGCCCGGTGGGGCTCTTGGTGAACAATGCCGGACACTTTCAGCGCGACACTTGGGACAGCGTCACTGCAGAGGGCTGGGACCGGCATATGGAGGCGAACGTCCGAGCGCCCATGCTGTTATCGCAGGCCCTGGCCGAACAGCTGCCCGGGGATCGGCGGGGCCTCATCGTCAATATGTTGGACCAGCGGGTCTGGAATCCCGGCCCGGCCTTCGTCAGCTACGGCGTCTCCAAGTCCGGGCTCTGGGCCTTGACCCGTACCTTAGCCTTGGCGCTGGCGCCACGTATTAGGGTGAATGGCATCGGTCCCGGCTTCATGCTACCCGACGTCGGCGGCGACCCGGAACTCTTCCGCAAACGCGTCGCGCGGCAGCCACTGAAGCGTGGCGGCTCCTTGGCGGAGGTGAGTGCGGCTCTGCGCTTCTTTGTCGAGGCTGCCTCGGTCACTGGCCAGATGATTGTGCTCGATGGAGGACAGCATCTTGTCTGACGGAGAAAGCTTCTTCCTGCCTGAGGAGAGTGCCCTGCTGATCCGCGATCTCTGCCTACGCGTCCGTCTGGGTGTCGGTGCCGAGGAGCGTGCGAAGCTGCAACGCTTGCAGATTTCCATCGATGTCATTGTGCGCCCGGCACGCGCGCATGACAACGATGTGACGACGGTCGTGGACTATGGTGCCATTGTGGCGCGGGTCCGCTGCCTAGCCGGGCGGGAGACGCAACTGCTTGAAACCTGGGTCCAGTGGATCGCCCAAGCCTGCTTCCTAGACTCAAGGGTCGCCGCGGCCAGCATCACCCTCATCAAGCCGGATGTCTTCCCGGACAGCGTTCAGGTCGGCATCCGTCAACGCATTACACGTCCGCAATGATATAAGAAGCCAGACATAAGTCTTTGCACTCCTTCGACTTTCGAAAGACTGCCGCACCCGGCGAATTTTGCACAGCGCGCAGAAGACGCGCCGGGTTCCCCAATTGTCCGGCGCTAGATCGGTCTGTAAATTTCTTTTTTACAAGACTGAAACAATTTTCCAAATAAAATCAATGACCTAAGAAAATTTCCCGATTTTTTGAGCAAATCGAAAAAAGTGGCGTTACAGTGTGGACCCGCGCCCAAGCTTCAAATGTTAATCACAGGTTTATCCACAGATTCCCTGGACATCCCCACAAGGGTGCCGGGTAACCGGCTGAGTGCCGGAGCAAAGCCTGGCTAGCAGGGCGCGTCAATGTTGCTTTACCAACGTTGCTTTACTAGGGGCTTTACCGGATCGCCGCTCCCGGATAGACGAAGCAGGATGAAGGGAAAGCGGCAAGACAAAGATCCGACCCAGGGCGGGAAGCGGGCAGTGCCGCCCGCGGAGGCAGAGGCAGAAGAGACGGCACCCGGGGAGCCCCAGCAGCGCGGCATCGACGTGCTGCGCACGGCCTTGAAGACCCTACCGGCCAGTCCCGGCGTCTATCGCATGATCAACCGGCGCGGGGACGTACTCTATGTCGGCAAGGCCAGGCATCTGAAACGGCGGGTGACCACCTATACCCAACCGCGGCGGCTGCCGATCCGCTTGCAGCGCATGGTCTCCGAGACCGTGCGGCTGGAGGTCATCACCACCGCCAGCGAGGTAGAGGCGCTATTGCTGGAGAGCAATCTGATCAAGCGTCACCGGCCGCGCTACAACGTGCTGCTGCGCGATGACAAATCCTTTCCCTACATCGTGCTGACCAAGGACGGGGCGGTGCCTCGGCTGGCCAAGCACCGCGGCGCCCACAAGGCAGCCGGCGATTACTTCGGCCCCTTCGCCTCGGCCGGCGCGGTCAACCGCACCATCGCCGCCTTGGAGAAGGCCTTCCTGCTCCGCTCCTGTTCCGATGCGGTTTACTTGGCCCGGACGCGGCCCTGCCTGCTCTATCAGATCAAGCGCTGCTCTGCCCCTTGCGTCGGCCGCATCTCGGAGGCGGACTATGCCGGTCTCGTGGTTCACGCCAAGGCCTTCCTGAAGGGCCAGGCGCAGGACGTGAAGGAAGAGTTGGCCGGGGCCATGCAGGCTGCTTCGGAGGCGCTGGATTTCGAGCAGGCAGCCCGCTATCGCGACCGGCTACGAGCGCTGGCGCACATTCAGGCCCATCAGGACGTTAATTTGCAGGGAATCGGAGATGCCGACGTAGTGGCGGCACTGAGCGAGAGCGGGGTCACCTCCGTTCAGGTCTTCTTCTTCCGGGCTGATCGCAACTACGGCAACCGTGCCTATTTCCCTGCCCACGACAAGGCCCTGGACGGCGGGACGGTGCTGGCAGCCTTCCTGGCGCAGTTCTACGACGACAAGCCGCCGCCGCCGCTGGTGCTCTGCAGCCATCCGGTGCCGCAGCAGGCCCTCATCGCCGAGGCGCTAAGCCGGCGGGCCGGACGCAAGGTTACCCTGGCGGTGCCGCAGCGCGGGACCAAGCGCAGTCTGATGCAGCAGGCCTTGACCAACGCCCGCGAGGCTTTGAGCCGGCGCTTGGCGGAGACCTCTTCTCAGCATCGCCTCTTGACCGATCTGGCCGAACACCTGGGCCTGGAGGGACCGTTGCAGCGCATTGAGATCTATGACAACAGCCACATTCAGGGCAGTAATTCCTACGGCGCGATGGCGGTGGCCGGGCCGGAGGGTTTCGTCAAGCAGGCCTATCGCCAGTTCGGCATCCGCGGTAAGGCGGAGGGTGACGACTACGCCATGATGGCAGAGGTCTTCACCCGGCGCTTCACCCGGCAGTTGAAGGAGGACCCCGACCGTGATGCCAAGACCTGGCCGGATTTGGCGATCATCGACGGCGGCCGCGGTCAGCTCCGGGCGGTGGAGCGCGTGTTGGAAGATCTCGGCATCGACGACCTCGAACTGCTAGCCGTGGCCAAGGGGCCGGATCGCGACGCCGGCCGGGAGCGTCTGTTTCGGCCGGGCCGGGAGCCCCTGCTGCTGGAGCCGTGCGATCCCCTGCTCTATTTCATCCAGCGTCTGCGCGACGAAGCACACCGCTTCGCCATCGGCACCCACCGGCACGGCCGCACCAAAAGCCGGCTCACCTCGATCCTCGACGACGTGCCGGGCATCGGTGCCAAGCGGAAGAAGGCCCTGCTACTGCATTTCGGCTCTGCGCAGGCGGTCTCCCGGGCGGGCCCGGCGGACCTTGCGGCGGTGTCCGGGATCTCCCACACCGTAGCACAGAAGATCCACGACCACTTTCACAGCAGGTGACCTTTGGCGTTCGGGGCGCAAGGGAGGGGCGGCAAAGACCCTGTTGCTTCGGTTAAAGCGGGATTAAGGATCCACGGACCGCCGCCGCCGCCGTCCCGGCGCTTCGGCGACTTGGCGGCAATGTCCGGCATGCGTTAGCTTGCTGGTTCCGCAGACAGCGAGCCTCTGGACCTCGTATGACCGAACGGCCTGCCGCCAACCCGCTTCTTACGCTGCCGAACCTGCTGACATTCTTCCGGATTGTGCTGGCAGTGCCGATTGCCGTCCTGGTGCTGCTGCCGGGCGACTGGGCGCGCTGGCTGGCCTTCGCCGCGATGGCGGTGGCTAGCCTGACCGATTGGGCCGATGGCTATCTGGCACGCAAGCATGCCCAGGTTTCGCCGCTCGGGCGCCTGCTGGATCCCATTGCCGACAAGCTGTTGGTCGCCGTGGTTCTAGTGGCCTTGGTGGCGGCGCGCGACCTCGGCGGTTGGGAATTGATCCCGGTGATCGCCATTCTCGGCCGCGAAATTCTGATCTCGGGGCTGCGCGAGTACATGATGGAGTACGGCGAGACCGTCGCGGTCACCAAGCTTGCCAAGTGGAAGACCACGCTGCAGCTGGCGGCCGTCGCCTTGACCGTTCTGGCGCCGGCCCTGGGCAGCGGTTGGGGCTGGGCGGCAGGAGTGCTTGTCTGGTCGGCCGCCATCCTGACCGTGATCACCGGCTGGGACTATACCAAGGGCGCCCTGTCCCACATGGCGCGGCCGGTGGAGCGGTGATGCCGGATCCGGAGGCAGAGGCCGGCGCCGGCCGGCAGCGCGTTCTGGGGTTGGCGGGCTGGTCGGGCAGCGGCAAGACCACCCTGGTCACGGCGATGATTCCTCTGCTGGCGGCGCGCGGCCATTCGGTCTCGACCCTGAAGCATGCCCATCACAGGTTCGACATCGACCGGCCGGGCAAGGACTCTTTCCGCCATCGGGAGGCCGGGGCGCAGCAGGTCCTGGTCTCCTCCGCCGCGCGCTGGGCACTGATCACGGAGCATCGCGGCGCGCCCGAGCCGGACTCCGCCACCCTGTTGGCCAAAATGGAGCCGGTCGACCTGGTCATCGTCGAGGGCTTCAAGCGTGAGGCGCACGACAAGCTGGAGGTCTTTCGTCCAAGCCTGGGTAAACCGGCCCTTTGGCCGGAGGATCCGCATGTGGTGGCGGTTGCCAGCGACACGGCCCTGCCGGACTGTCCGCGCCCGGTCCTGCCGCTGAACGATGCCGGTGCGGTGGCGAATTTCGTTATCCGCCACTGCGGGCTGGCGAGCGGAGAGACGCTGACATGGCCCAGCTGAGCGACGATTGCTTTGCCTTCGGCGGACCGCTGCTGCCCCTGGCAGACGCCTTGGCGATGCTAAGCGAGCGGGTGCCTGCGGTGGCCGATGTGGAACGCCTCCCCCTGGCAGCTTGCCAAGGCCGGGTGCTGCGGGCGCCGCTGATCGCGTCGTTGGCGGTGCCGGCCTACGACAATGCGGCGGTCGACGGCTATGCCGTACGCTTCGAGGATCTGGACCCCAAGGCCGAGACCCGCCTGCCGTTGGGCAGGCGCGCGGCGGCCGGCCATCCGCTCGACCGCGCGATCGAGCTGGGCGAGGCCATTCGCATCTTCACCGGCGCGCCCCTGCCCGAGGGCGCGGATACCGTGATGATGCAGGAAGACTGCAGCCTGCACGAAGGTGTCGTTACCATTCGGCCGGGCATCGGGAAAGGCGCCAACCGCCGCGCCGCCGGCGAAGATGTCGCCGAAGGCAGCGAGCTGTTGCCGGCCGGCAGGCGCCTCCGGCCCTGGGATCTGGGCCTGGCTGCCAGCCAGGGCGCGTCCGAGCTGCCGGTGGCCCGGCCGCTAAAGGTTGCGCTCTGCTCCACCGGCGACGAACTGGCAGAGCCCGGCACGGAACGCCATCCGGGCCAGATCTACGATTCCAACCGCAGGATGGTGGCGGCCTTGCTGCACGGCGAAGGCTGCCAGGTGACCGACCTGGGCATCCTCGCCGACCGGCGGACCCCGATCCGGACCGCCCTGGCCGATGCGGCGGAGGACCACGACCTGCTGCTCACCACCGGCGGCGTCTCCAGCGGCGAAGAGGACCATGTAAAGGCGGCCTTGATCGCGGCAGGAGGTGTCCTGCACTTCTGGCGCCTGGCGATCAAGCCCGGCCGGCCGCTGGCCTTGGGCACCCTGGGCAAGGCGGCCTTCGCCGGCCTGCCGGGTAATCCCGTGGCTTGCGCGGTTACCTTTGCGGCCCTGGTGCGGCCGCTGTTGCAGCGGATGAGCGGGGCGGTAATCGGCGGTCTTTCGACCTTCCCCGCGGTCAGCGGCTTCGACCACGACAAGAAGCGCGGGCGTCAGGAGTGGTTGCGGGTCAGCCTGGAACCGCGCGGCAAGGCCCTGCCAAGGGCGCACCGCTTTCCGCGCGACGGGGCGGGCATTCTCTCCTCGCTTGTCGGCAGCGACGGCTTCCTGATCCTTGAGGAGCACTTGACCCAAGTCCCGCGCGGCAGCACCTTGCCTTTTCTGCCGTTCAGCGAGGTGCTGGCATGAAACTGCTCTATTTTGCCTGGGTGAAGACCCGTATCGGCCTGGCCGGGGAGGAGGTCACACCGCCGGCGGGGGTCGCGACCGTGGCTCAACTGATGACGTGGCTGGCTGCGCGCGGCCCCGGCTATGCCGCCGCCTTCGCCGAGCCGGAGCGTCTGCGTGCTGCCGTCAATCAAGACTTCGCAGGCCCGGAGATAGCGGTCTCGGCAGGGGACGAGGTGGCCTTCTTCCCGCCGGTGACCGGCGGCTGAGCGCCATGATCAAGCTGCAGGCAGAGGACTTCGACATCGGCGCCGAGTTGGCCGCGCTGACCGGGGGGCAGCACGACATCGGCGGCCTGGCCGTTTTCGTCGGTCTGGTGCGGGCCGAGGCCGCCGGCGACGGCGCACCGGCCGCGGTCGAGGCCATGACCCTGGAACACTACCCCGGCATGACCCGGAAGATGCTGGCCGGAATCGAGCGCAAGGCCCAAAGCCGCTGGCCGCTCTCGGCCAGCCTGATTCTGCATCGCTACGGCCGTCTGGTCCCGGGCGACCGGATCGTCATGGCGGCTTGCGCCAGCAGCCACCGCCATGCCGCCTTCGAGGCTTGCCAGTTCCTGATGGATTGGCTAAAGACCGAGGCACCTTTCTGGAAGCTGGAAGAACGGCAGGGCGAAGCTAGGTGGGTGGAAGCGCGGAAGAGCGACGAAGCCGCCCAGAAACGCTGGGAGCAGGGCTAACCCCTTTATTCAAGGGCTCAAAAATGCCGACGGCGCATCCTATATAAAGGCCGGCGATAGATGGGGGCGGGGGCGCGGTTGGCCTGGATTGAGCCGAATTGCGGCCCGCCCGATTTTCAGGATAAGGAGCGGTGTGCGCGATGGTCAATCTCAACGCTTTGCTCGGTCAGCTGATCGGCACGGGCGGTCAGGCCCTGAAGAAGGGCAGCCGGGTCCTGGATACGCCCGGCAAGAAGATTCTGGCCGGCGGCGCGGGGGCGGCGCTGCTTTTCACCGGCACCGGGCGGGAGGTGTTGAAGTACGGCGGTGTGGCCGCTCTGGGTGCTCTGGCCTATCAGGCCTGGAAAAATCACAATACGGCCAAGGACGGCGAAGAGGCCCCCGCGGCACCGCAGTCCCTGACCCCGCCGCCGGCCGGCAGCGGCTTCGTCCCGCAGGACGAGGGCGCGCGCGAGAGCCTGGCCAAACTTCTGATCGCCGCCATGGTGACGGCCGCCAAGTCCGACGGGACCGTGGACGAGGAAGAACAGCAGGCCATTCTGAACCACAGCGAGGCCCTGCAGCTGACCCCGGAAGAGCAATCCCTGCTGTTTGAAGAGATGGGCAAGCCCTTCGACATGGAGCCCGTCGTCAAGGCCGCTACGACGCCGGAAATCGCCACCGAGGTCTATGCCGTCTCCGTCGTGGCGATCGGCACCCCCTCGACGGCCGAACGAGCCTATCTGAAAATGCTGGCCAAGCGCCTGCAGCTGCCCGACGACGTGGTCGCCAGCCTGCACAGGACCCTCGGCGCACAGCCTGCATAAGCCTTGCTGCCGCACGCGGCAATGGCCGGCAACCGGGGCAAGAAAAGGTCAAGCTATCATGCGGCCACAAAGCCGGTACTACGATAGCCTGCCGTCGATTGGCTGAAGGGGGATGCCGTGGCCCGGGGCACGACTTGACAAGCAGGCCAAGAGCGCCTACGCGGGTTCGCAGGTGTTGGGCTGGCACAGTCTTGACCGGGACAAAGGATTGCAAAATGAGCATAGACCAGACCTTCGGACGCACGATCCAGCTCTTCCTTGTCGATGGCAAGTCCACCGGCCTGCGCAAGGCAACGCTCCACGGCTGGACCGGGCAGATCCTCGTTAGTGGTAATTCGACCTTTGCCGATCTGATGGCGCGGGAGGAGGCCGACCGTACCGGCTTCTATATCCTCTCCGGCCCCGATCCAGACAAACCGGACGCGACCAAGGTCTATATCGGCTGCGGCAATTCGGTAGCCAAGCGGATCAAGGAAAGCGCCGGAAAACGCGAATTCTGGGAAACCGCGATCGCCGTCACGACGAGTGACGGCAGTCTCTCCAAGGGCCATGCGGAGTATCTCGAAACGCGGCTAATCAAGATGACTGACAAGGCGGGGCGGGTGACGCTTGACAATGGCACGCAACCGGGCAGCGGCGACCGCCTGCCCGAGGCGGACAAGGCCAATATGGAGCGCTTCCTAGCCAATGTCGCGGTCGTGCTGCCGGTGATTGGGCTGGATATGCTCAAGCCGCAGCCGCGCGCGGTCACCCAGACGACGGCAAAGCCAGCCGGCACAGGCGGCGATGTGCAGTTCGAAATCCGCCACACGAGCAGAGCGGCGGCGGACACCCCCGTTGCGGCCACGGCAGTCGAGGAAGACGGTGAGTTCGTTGTCTTGCAGAACTCCGACGCTCTCACCGGGACCGGCCTTGTCCAACAGAAAGGCTATCGCGCGCTGAAAGATAAACTCATCGCTGACGGGGTGCTCATCCCGGACGGGGCGAAAAAGCTCCGTTTTGCCAAGGCTTGGCCGTTCGGCAGTCCCTCAGCGGCGGCAGCGGTGGTACTCGACCGCAACAGCAATGGCCGCACTGCCTGGACGGTGAAGGGTTCCAATTCCAACCAGAGCTATCATGACTGGCAACAAGAACAGGCAGCCAAGCATGCGGCGGCCCAATAAGTGGTCAATTTTAACGATACTGGCTTAAAGACACCGGGTTACTTGCCGGTTCTCGGTTCGGCGGCGCAGCAGGTCGAACAGCCCTTCGTGCCCTCAGCAAGCGGCGAGTGCGCAGCGCGTCCTCGACCTAGGCCGCCAGGGGGAGGCACTAGGCCGGGAAATCCGCTTTCTTCAGTCTGAAATCCTTGCCTACTTCAATATCTCCCTATCTCTCTATTTTCATGGGGACCGAGGAACCGCTCTCCGTTGAAGTGAATCAGCTGTGTCGGGGAGTCCGCGCACCAAACTTCCGTCTCCCACGAGATGTCGCGCAAATACTTTCCCATTACTCTACGGTCAGGGAACGCAGTGACATAAACCAGTCCCGGCTTCGCGCCTTTGAACAGCCTTGCCAACTCGTTATGCCGCTTTGAGTCTACTGGCCCATGGCTTGTGACGGACTCGATCAGTATCAACCAGTCCTTGCCGCCAAAATAGAGAACAAGGTCCGGCATTTTGCCGTGCCGATCGACGATCACCCCCATTGCTGCAAGGCGTTCTTCCTCGAAGTACCCACCCTTGGCGCCAGTATCGCCTAGGTAGATCACAGCTGAGCCCGGCGCAAAGCGCGGGGCAAAGCCGGTGATAATCTGCTTTATAAGCTCACTGTGCGCGCCCGGTGTCAGGGTAATTTTTCGGCCTTCGGGCAGGACCACAGGGACCATCTGCATCTCGCGATGCTTGGCCCACTTCGCGGCAAGGCTCTTCCGGCCTTCCAGATAGAGGGCGAGCTTTGCCTGCCATCGATCGGTCCCGAAGCTCCCGATGACCTCGAAAGCTTCCGTACTCACCCGGTAGCAGGCTTTTGGGCTGTTTACTGGCCGGGCAGGCCAATCTGGATTGTAGACGGCGATCCCAGCCTCGACGAACTGATGCATGGTCTGGCGGCGGAAGGTTTCGCGGGTATTGGGCGCGTATTCGCGGCCATAATGCTCGCGGATGTAATCCATGATCGGCGTAATCCCCATGAGGGGTTGTGCCAAGGCATGCCACGATCCGGCGGGTTTCAGGCCGAACAGGGCCAGAAGAGTGAGTGCAGAACGTTCGTTCTGCTGGCCGCGCGGTAGACCGAGAGCCTGCAAAATTTCAACTGCGTCATCGATTTTTTGCTGTGCCTCCAGTGGATTATCGCCGTTGGCCCTCGTCTTTAGCCGATCCTCGATTATCGCGTCGATTTGTTGTTGTAAAAGCCTATCCCCGCCCGCCTGCGCGCCCATCTGGACCAGGGCATCGCGGCTCGGATAACGAAGCGCCCGAAGGTCCGCCGCGTTGACTTGGGTGTGCCCGTTGAACTGCCGGAAGCAGCGATCCACGAGAGAGCTGTTGAGGTAGATGTACAGGCCACGGGCAAGGGCCTCCGGCATGCCGCTCCGCTGCGCATGAAAGACGTTCAAATGGTTCTCAAATCCGATCAGATCGCCGGGTAGGCCGGATCCATATAAAAACGCCACAACGCGGCGGCGTTCCTCCTTGGCGGTAAAGCGGCGGGCGATAACGAAATGTCCCCTGTTTTCCCAAAGCCAGCGCCGGCTCTTGCCGGAAACGTAGATTGCGTTCGGCTTTTTCGTTTCCTTCGGCCATTCGAGTTTCCCGGAACGGAAGTGCGCGGCATAAAGCAAGGGTGCTGTGCCTGGCCCGGGGACGGGCCGTAGATCGTCCCGCAATCGGAAGTCCACAACGGGACCGGTTGAGATTTTTAGCCCGAGACCGGCAAGCGTCTCTGTGAAGTGAGACATACGTTCGGCGATCTTCTGCTCCAGATCGTTGGTGGCGATGTTGATGAAGATCTCGGGATCGCCGCTTCGGACAAGGGAGCTGTAAGGTACTCTGCGCTGCGTCATGTCGTGGGCACTGCACTCCAAGGTGCGCGGATTCCACTCGAAATCCCCCGCCGCGGTCGCGGTGATCTTCACCTGCGCCGGTTCTGCGCCCTTGACGGCATGGATGACGATGTTCTCCTGGAGCACCTCGTCGTCCTTGAAGGCCATGTTTCTCGCTTCGAAAACATGAATGTGCCTTAGAGCCATCATGGCCAGAAACTGCTGCCGGAAAGGCTTGAAGTAAGGGCCGTTACAGAAGGATCGCGGGACAATGGCCACCATCTCGCCGCCAGGGCGGAGCCTTTGGGCGGCCAGAAACAGGAAGCCGGTGTATAGGTTCGAGGTCTCAACCCCGGCTTTCGCCAATGCAACCCGATGTGCCGAAGAGGACTTGATCTTCTTATAGGGCGGATTCATGATTACGTGGCTGTACTGGCGATTACGTCCCGCGCTTGCGCTGAGTCTATACTCTTGGGGTCTATAGGCTTGGGTGTTCCCGCTGTGAGCGAGGATAAAATCCTCGTCATGGATGCGGGTGAGTGCCTCAATCCGGGCTTCGGCGCATTGGCGCTCTGCAGCCTGCAGTGTGGCCCGCAGATAGCCGATCATCAGCGGCTCGATCTCATAGCAGACAAGCGCCGCCGATTCCGGTTTTCTGCGGGTGCCGCAGATCCGTTCGATGAAGGCTGCTGTGAGAGCGCCAACGCCAGCGCCGGGATCGAGCAGACGGATATCGCCTTCAATACTGTCGAAGAGACTGGCCAGGAACCTCGCCAAAGGGGCCGCCGTCATGTACTGACCCAGTTCAGAGCGCCGTTTCGGATCCAACCTTGAAGCGATAGCGGCCCGGTAGAAGTCAGCAGTCTCGGCGATTGCGGTTTGTGTCATGACCGGGAGAGTCGAACGGGTGCAGAACAGGGCCACCATCGTAGCACCGTTAGAGCAGCGGCTGCCGGAAAACACAAGATCCAGGGGAGAGTTCTCCAATGCCGGGACGGTTGGGGCGATGCCGCATTGCCTGTCAATCCCCTTTTGTCTGTACTACCCCCGGCGGCGGGGAGCAAAGCGCCGTCCTGTCCGCCATCTGCAATTCGTCGTGCCGAAGCCGGCCGGTTCTTCCAGCAACTCCACCGAAGACGCACCACAGGGCCCGGTGGAACGTGCGGCCCCGTCCTGCCGTTTACCGGCTACACCGGCGGGGAAGGACGGAAAGACCAATAGGCCGACAAGTACTTCGGCCAGTCCAAGTGCTCAATCTCAACATCCTGGAGGCGTGCATGGGCGGCACGGATCGGCCGGATCGTGCGGGCGCCGCTGCTGGCCGGCAAGCAACGGGTGGCCGGTCGTGCGGTGCAGCCGCCTTGCAGCAAAGGTCTTGCAACGGCCTTGCAGGTCTCTTGCAAGGCAGTGGGCGCGATCGGTCCGAGTCAGGTGGCAGTGGTGGATTACCCCACATAGTCCGGCGGGTCGATGCCATGGCGGGCGACCCTGCCTATCACGCGGTCGACAGCCAGGACCATGGAGGCGCGCAAAATGCATTTGGAGCTGGACTATTCGGAGAGAATTGGACGCTCCGACGTCTTTCCGAACCAGCCGCCACAACTCGCTTCGTATGCCAACGAAGCTTTGAATACAGTTGGATCGTCGAACGTCCGCCCGACGATTTGGATTCCTGTAGGTACGCCGTTCGATGCAACACCACTTGGCACAGCCATGACCGGACAATAGTGCAGCATGTTGAAGTGATGGGTCAGAACCCATCCATACTCCGGGTCAACGGCAACCCCATTGATCGTATAGGTTGCCGATGTTGGATCATGATCCGCTGGAACCGCAGGCACAGCCGTTGTCGGACATATGAACAGGTCATAGCGCTCCATCAACGCGCCGAAGGACTGATACATTTCGTGTTGTACCTCCCAGGAGTGCGAGACATCGTCCAGGGTCGTCTGCGCAACGCCCTTTGCCGCAGCCAGCGTATAGTCGTTCAGCCTATCGGAGTGTTTTTTGGCAGCCCAAGAAGCCTGCCTCAGATAGTGCATTGTATTGTACCAATGCGTCGCTGCTTTATCGCATTCTTCGGACCACGGTATCTCAACTTCCGTAACTTCAGCACCAAGTGCTCGAAACTTATCCAGTGCATTGAGTGTGTTTTTACGCACCTCCGGGTCTACGGCCCGATACCCAAGGTCCAGTGAGTAGGCGATTTTGGTCCCGTCCAATCGCCCGGCCTTGCTAGGCAAGACCACTTTGTCCCGCAGGCTGTCGTGGTCCCGTGGATGCGCTCCGGAAACGATGTCTTGCACGAGCGCCAGATCGGCAATGGATCGTGCGAGAGGGCCACAGTGGTTGTAGCGGTCAAAATTTGCCGGCGGACCGTCCGGATTGCGTCCGTGCGGTGCCTTGAACCCGACAACACCGCAGCAGCTTGCCGGAATTCTGATCGATCCACCGATGTCTGTACCGGTTGCAATAGGTGCAAAACCGGCCGCAACGGCTGCACCGGATCCGCCGGATGAACCGCCAGTGCCAAATTCCGGATTGTACGGATTGACTGTGTTACCCCAAGCCAAACTTCGGCAAACACCGGAGATGCAAAACTCAGGAGTGGTCGTGCGAGCGAGTATGATCGCGCCCGCTTCTTCGAGTCGCTCCACCATTGGATCCGAGTGCAGGTCAGGTTTGACATCCATATAGAGCAAAGACCCGTGGGTTGTGCGTTTGCCTTTAACCCTCTGAGCATCCTTGACCAGAACCGGCACGCCAAACAGCGCGCCACCGGCAGCGCCCTTAGCATAGACGCTGTCGGCATTAAGCGCCTTTTGCCGAGCTTCGTCAAAATATGTATCTGCCAGCGCGTTTATTGCTGGGTTGACCTGTTCGATCCGCCGTACCAAGACCTCCAGCAACGTGCTAGGTTTCAGAGCCCCGCTGCGAAACTGTGTAAGCGCCCCGGCCGCGGTCAGATAACATAAATCAAGGTCAACAGCGGGTTCAACGAGAGCGCTGTTGTCCATACCGCATACCCTCCCCTTCGATGTTGGAGTTCAAAGCGCGTTATCGAGCTTGGTGCCGAGACGCGACTGGATCTGCCGATTAAACCCTTGGGTGATCCGATCGGCGGTCATCGCGATTATCGCCATACCGATCCCAGCCGTCATACCAACGCCAAAATCTCCGTCTCCCAAGCCGATATAGATTTGCTGCCCCAAGTCATCCGTACCGACCAAGGCGGTAATGACCAACATCGAAATCCCGAACATTATTGTCTGGTTCAATCCCAACATGATGGAGGGCACTGCAAGGGGAAGTTTGACCTGCCACAACAACTGCCGGCGTGTGGTTCCAATGGCAATCGCGGCCTCGATCACATCTCTGGGCAGGTTCCGTAATCCATGTTCTGTATAGCGGATGGCAGGAACAATGGCGTAGACGACGATCGCTAGAAGCGCGGTAAATTCTCCGATCTTGAAAACCATGACAAACGGGATCAGGATAACGAAGAGCGGCATTGTTTGAAGCGTATCTATAATCGGCCGCACGATGCGCGATAGGGTGTTGTTTTCCGATGCCCAAACACCAATTGCGCTGCCAAGCGAGAAGGCCAAAAGCACCCCGACACCGCACAGATAGAGTGAGACGACTGCAGGTTCCCAAATCCCCGTCAGCAAGAGAAATGCCAGACCGGCGCCGACCCAAAGCGCTAGATTCTTTCCACCAGCCTGCCAAGCTAGGGCCACAATGATTGCGCAGAGTGCAAGCCAGGAAAGCCCGGTTAGGCCAACGTATAGCACCGAGCAGAACAGAATTATTCCCAATGCTTTTTGGTGTTTACCGCGCACGATCAGGAAGATCGCGATGGCGGCGGCCACGAGGGCGTAAGCAGTTGCGATTACCGGTGTCACGGCAAACCCCCAGGTAAAGGGGCTTACAGCCTGAGAAAGACCGATTTTGATCGGCAACATAATGTAGAATAGGGCCGCTGTTTTGATAGCCTCAAGTGTCGCTCGGAACTCGACGAAGAGCCATTCGAGGGCTGCGTTCATGCTAGGTGCCGGATCGATAATCCAGGCCTCAGGCCATTCCCTGAGCGCTGGAAAGAGATACGCCAAAATAAACGCAGCAGCGAACGATGCAGCGCAAATCTTCCAGCCACTTGCAGAAGGTTCAACGGCGGCGTTTGAGCGAACGGCAAATCCCCAAGTGATCCTGTCGAGGATCATTGCCATTAAGGCAATCACAATGCCTGCCAATAGACTTTCGCCGAATTGGGCTTTGCGGATCGTGGACAGAACTTCCCAACCGATGTCGTTCGTGCCGCCAATAATGGACGCAATGATCACCATCGACAGCGAGGCCATCGTGGTCTGATTGACACCCAACAAAATCTGGCGTTGTGCCGTTGGAACACGAACACTCCAAAAGAGCTGAGCCGGAGTGGCTCCGCTCATCAAGCCGGATTCGATAACCTCATCAGATACGCATCGAAGGCCAACGATCGTATTGCGAACCATAGGCGGAAACGCAAACAGGATAGAAGCAACAAGACCGACTGTGGTACCGAACCCAAACAAAAGAAGAATCGGCAAGAGATAGGCAAAGGCCGGAACCGTCTGCATAAGATCGAGTACCGGCATTATCACGCGGTATGCGCGGTCCGACTTGAACCCCCAAGTGCCGACGGCAAAGCCCAGAGCCACTGCCAAGGGGATAGATACAACAACTAGCGCAAATGAGTTGATAGACTGTGTCCAGAACCCAAATGTCACCATGTATAGCAAGCTCAGTGCAGTGAAAACGGCCAAGCCAGGGCCGCCTGAGCGAAATGCCACGTAGACCGTCAGCACAAACCACGCGGCCCAAGGCAGCGAGTGCAAAAGAGCCTTAGCAAACAGGATTGGCCAATCGAATAGCCAAGCGACAGCTTTGAACAACCACCCAAAAGCATCGACGAACCAACGCATTGCCGCGTTCATCGGGTCGGTCACAGGCACAACCAAAGTCTCCGGGAATGTCACCGGAGGCCCCAAGCCTTTGGAAAAAACGACGAGCCCGGCAACAAGCGCGGTCACCGACGCCCAGACAAGAAACGGCCTGTCACTGATTGTTTTCATGACCTCAATCCTTCACGGCTGAGGCATCGGAAATTCCACTTGCAAGCGCAGCGACAAAGCTTTGACTGGTCATATGGGATAGCGTATTGCCTTCGCCACGCACCGCAACCCCGCTTTCATGCGAAGCCAGATAAGGCAAAAGATCAGCGACATTTGTTGAAGCGGGAACTTCCTTTATACAGGGAGGTGGAGTAGTGTTAGCCGCGACATCCCCTGCTGTCAGGATCAACTCCCAAGGGACATCATTTGTGAACTCCCGAACATAGTCGTTTACCGGGTTCAGGATCAAATCCACCGGACGTCCGATTTGTACAATGGCACCGTCTTTCATAATGGCCATCCGGTCCGCAATGCGTAGAGCCTCCAGGAAATCGTGGGTAATAAATACGATTGATTTATGCAGATCTTGCTGCAGGCGGAGGAATTCGTCCTGCATCTGCCGCCGGATTAATGGATCAAGCGCACTGAATGGCTCATCAAGAAACCAAACCTCAGGCTCAACTGCCAGCGATCGCGCAATGCCGACACGTTGTTGCTGCCCCCCAGAAAGCTGGCTTGGGAAACTGCTTTCCCGCCCCTCCAAACCAACCAAAGCAATCACGCGCTCGGCACGCGACAAGCGTTCCTTGCTATCCATGCCCTGCAGCTTTAGGGGAAAAGCCACATTTTCAAGGACGTTCAAATGTGGCATCAGGCCAAAGCTTTGAAATACCATCCCCATCTTATGACGACGAATATCTATCAGCTCTTTGGGGGTCGATTTCAGAAGATCCTCGCCATCGAGGAGAATCTGCCCTGCGGTCGGCTCGACAAGCCGGGAAAGGCAGCGAACGATTGTGGATTTTCCGGACCCGGACAGGCCCATGATCACGAATATTTCCCCGAGCATCACATCGAAGCTAACATCGGTTGACGCGACAAGGCCTCCCCGGTCTCGGATGTCTTGGGCTAAGGATTTTGCGCGGCCGGTGTCTAGTGCAGCGACATCGACGGCTTTAAGATGCTCATCCACGTTGCCATAGAGCTTCCAGACATGCCGGCAAGAGAGTTTCGGGGCCGATCTCGAAGGCGAAGAAGTCATAGCGGATAGTCCTTAATAAAGGGCGGAGCGCTTTTAAAACGCTCCGCCAGGTTAGGGGGGATTAGTTTTTTGCGGCGTCGATCCAGGGTTTCCAGGTGCTTTCATTGGCCGCCATCCATGCATCGACAACCTCTTCCACATCCCGCCCATTTTGATCCACTTCTAGGATCAATGCATTCTGCATCCGGTTTGTCAGAGCCATTTGTTCCACAACCTTCATCGCGCCGGGGAATTCCCTGGGAAATCCATTCGACACAATTTTTTCGACGCCTGCCTGCTGAAACCCACAGGCATCTCCACGTGCCTGATTTGCTTCGTTACATTCCCCGTGCGGTTTGTCCCACTCCACCCAATCGACCTCGATCTCTGCAAAAACCCAATGTGGTTGCCACATCATCATGAGGATCGGTTGTTCAACCGCGAGTGCACTGTTCAATTCAGCCAACATCGTACCCTCGGACCCACCGGAGACGGGTTTGAAAGGCAGATCTAGGAGTTTCACCAGATCAGCCGATCGTGTTCCCCAGTCGGCAGGATATGTGATCAGCCGCCCATTCGGGAAGGTGTCAGCGGTTGCGAAAGCCTGGGCACAATCATACAAAGCTTCATATGCTGGGAGACCCGGACACTTCTCGTTCATGTAAGGCGGATAAATCCATCCTTCTTGCGGTTGTAGGCCGAGGCTCCCAACCACAATGATGTCGCCGTTTTCAACGGCCTTCGGATAGATATCGCCCACATTGTTGGTCCAAAACTCGGGCTGGTAATGCAGGCTTCCTTCAGCCAGAGCGGCAATTTGTGGAACTGTGCCTGCCGTCACAAACTCCACTTCGTGTCCCAGCTCTTCAAAAAGAGCACCGGCGAGATGCGCTGAGATATGTTGCCCGGTCCATTCGTTGATCGCGATTTTGATGGGCTCCGCCGAGGCGACAACAGCATTCATCAGGACTGCCGTCGATGCAGCCAACCCAAACTTCAGTACTTGTGTGCTTGTCATGGTTTGACCTCCCAGTCAGTTCGATAGGCGTGGTTTGTACAACGCATCTACAGCATGATAGCATTCGAGGGCCTTTATCAATACGTCTTTCCGGCTTTTTGGGCGCCAATTTCGATGCGATAGCCAGGCGCGGTGTCTTTACGAAGCCTAGGCGTTGAAATTTGGCGCCTCTTTTGAGACGCTTGAGGGCTTTTCAGAAGGAGGTCAAGCGGTGACGCATCCTCCGATCTGGAGGAGCTGGCGCATGTCGTAGGCGATGTTCGCCATGCGGAATCTAACCGCTCATGGACAGGCAAGGGCTGCTGACAGGCAGGCGGAGCCCGGAGCGACTAGCGCAGCCGGCGAATGTGACGGTGCGGAGGGCTCGAAACACTCGGAACGAAAGAGCCCGCCGGATGCCGAGGCGGCGGTAGTGGCGGTGCGGGACTGCCGAAGGCTTCTATCCGATAAAGGCACCTTGGAAGGCATCGGAGGTTCACGGCGGCCCAATCCCGTTCGCGCGAACCTCGAAGACGCGAACCTCTACCGCGCGCACCTCGTCGGCGCGATCGGCCTGACGCAAGAGATGCTGCGCCGCGCCCAGCCCTCGCCTCCGCCGCCGAGTCTGCCGGCGGGCCTGTCCTGGCCACTCGAGAAGGGCACGGATGGTAGGTGGCACCTGAAGCCCTAGCGGCCGCAGACGGCTTCCCACGCATCCGTAAAGCGTGCGCCTGCGGTCTTGCTTTGCCCGCTATCGGCGGCGGCTCCAGGTGGATCTTGCCGAGACCCTTACTACCGGCTTCGAGTCCGAAAGAGACAACAAAATACATAGAGGGAAACTACACAAAGGCGGCCGCACCGCAGATCACTTAAACCCGGGTCACTCAAACCCTGGGCCAGGTAACTGTCGCGCTTGGGCCATCTATTGTGGCGCGCGCCACTCGTGCGGCGGACCATGTTCCGGCGAGAAGGGGCGGCGGCATGACGAAGAGACCGAAGGGCCTTGTGGCAGGGCTTTAAGGCCGGTTCAGGCGGTACCGATCGCTCCTATTGCGGGAGCGCTGCCGCTCATTCCGGGTGTGGGTGTACTGGTATGGGTGTACTGGGAAGATATCTGGCATTGAGCGCATGGAGAGGAAGCGTCCAACGGCGAGCTCCTGCGGCACAAGACCGAATTCTTACGACACCAGGCATTCTCCGCTGACGCCGACCGGGAAATTCTCGGCGTTGCCCTCGACGTCGCGGACCACGGTGGCGGTGGGGACGGGGGACAGGGGATCGCCGCTCCACCAGAATTCCAGGCCCTCGCCACCTTCTTCGATGAAGAAGTAGTGCGGGCCCTGAATCTCGCTCTCCGGATAGAAGAAGCAGATCTCGTCCGGGGTGGCCCACCACTTGCCGTAGATCACGCAGCCTTCCCAGAGGTAGGCGCTGATCCCCGCCGTGCTGTGGAACTCCACCTCGAAGACCCCGTTGGAGCGGCGGCGGTAGTGGGTGCGGTTCTTCACCAAGGCTTCCAGAGCCTCAATGCCGGTGATCCGACCCGCGTCCGCCACTGCCGTTCCGGGGGGGCCGGGTCCGGTTTTTTGCGCTGGCCCCTGTACCGGTTCCTGCGCCGCCAGCGGCAGCGGCAGCAGGCAGATCGCAACGAAGAGCGTGAGGCCGGTGGCGGCCACGGCTCAGGTGTCCTGACAGTGGCCGCCGGAGTTCAGCGCCAGCCCCTGCGGGTTGCCCTCCAGGACCGACTTGACCCAAGCCAGCGGCTGGCGGGCGTCGGGGTCCTCCACCGACCAGTACTCCAGGCCGGCCGGTCCGTCGCGCAGATAGAAGCAGTGCGCGGCCTCGCCGGAGAGGCTGGGGTAGGCGTAGCAGAGGCGATCTTCCTCCGCCCACCAGCGCCCCGACCAGAGGCAGCCGTCCCAAAGGTAGGCCACCTTGCCGTCGGTGGTGTGATACTCGGCCTCGTCGCCGCCGTCGGTGCGGCCGCGCAGGTGCGTGGTGCCGCTGACTGCCTCTTCGATCCGGCTCTCGCCGGACAGCCAGCCCTCGCCGCGCCCGGGTTCGGCCTCGGCGGTTCCGGCGGCCAGTAGCAAGGCGGCGAGTGACAGGGCAACGCGATGGCTGAAAAGCATGGCGAATCTACTCCATGAAAGCGTGTCTCGAACGGTGGCGGTGCCCCTACGGCAGACAGTCTCTCACCGGCGCTAGCCAAGCACGATTCGATCCCTTATGTGTAGCGATAATATAATCTCAAGGCGGCGGCGGTTCCAGGGGCGGCATCCCATTCCGGAAGCAATACCTTTCAGCAACAGAGACGAAGAGGAGATCTGTCATGTCCGCCAAGCTGCAGAATGCTGCAATCGGCACACCCGACCTCAAGGACATGTGCCTATTCCGCCAGCAGTGCTACATCGGCGGGCAGTGGCTCGACGCCGACAGCGGCGAGACCGTCGCGGTGACCAACCCGGCCGACGGCTCGGTCTTGGGCAGCGTGCCGAAGATGGGGGGCGCGGAGACGCGCCGCGCCATCGAAGCGGCCGAACGCGCCCGGCCGGCTTGGGCCGCCAGGACCGCCAAGGAGCGCGCCGCCGTGCTGCGCCGCTGGTTCGAGCTGACGATGGAGAACCAGGACGACCTCGGCCACCTCATGACCCTAGAGCAGGGCAAGCCCCTGGCCGAGGCCAAGGGCGAGATCGCCTACGGTGCCTCCTTCATAGAGTGGTTCGCGGAAGAGGCCAAGCGGATCTACGGCGACGTGATCCCGCAGCACCAGGCCGACAAGCGCATCGTGGTGATCAAGCAGCCGATCGGCGTCACCGCGGCGATCACCCCTTGGAACTTCCCCAACGCCATGATCGCCCGCAAGGCCGCCCCGGCGCTGGCCGCCGGCTGCCCCATGGTGGTGAAGCCGGCAGCCGCCACACCCTATTCGGCCCTGGCGCTCTGCGAGTTGGCGGAGCGGGCCGGTGTCCCGGCGGGCATCCTCTCGGTGGTGACCGGCGCGTCCGGCGCCATCGGTGGCGAGATGACCTCCAACCCCATCGTGCGTAAGCTCACCTTCACCGGCTCTACCGAGGTCGGCAAGCTCCTGCTGGAGCAGTGTGCCGGGACGGTGAAGAAGACCTCCATGGAACTGGGCGGCAACGCGCCCTTCCTAGTGTTCGACGATGCCGACCTCGACGCCGCGGCCGAGGGCGCGATGATGTCGAAGTTCCGCAACAGCGGTCAGACCTGCGTCTGCGCCAACCGCATCCTGGTGCAGGAGGCCGTCTACGACGCCTTCGCCGAAAAGCTGGCGGCCAAAGTCAAGAAGCTGAAGGTCGGCAACGGCCTCGACGAAGGCGTCAACCTCGGCCCGCTGATCGACGTGCAGGCGCTGGAGAAGGTCGAGGAGCATGTCGGGGATGCCCTCGCCAAGGGCGCGGCCCTGGCCGCCGGCGGCCAGCGCCATAGCCTGGGCGGCACCTTCTATCAGCCAACCCTGCTGACCGGGGTGACCACAGATATGAGGGTTACCTACGAGGAGACCTTCGGCCCGGTGGCGCCGCTCTTCAAATTCTCCAGCGACGAAGAGGGTATCGCCATGGCCAACGACACGGTCTTCGGCTTGGCTGCCTACTTCTACACCCGCGATATGGGCCGCGTCTGGCGCGTGTCCGAGGGACTGGAGACCGGCATCGTCGGCATCAACACCGGCATCATCTCCACCGAGGTCGCACCCTTCGGCGGCGTGAAGGAAAGCGGCCTGGGCCGCGAGGGATCCAAGTACGGCATCGACGACTTCCTCGAGGTCAAGTACCTCTGCATGGGCGGCGTGTAACGTCAGACTGTAAAGCCAGATTGTAATGCCAGACCGGGGGGCGGAGTTATGGCGAAGGCTGGCTCTGCCCTTGAGGTTTTTCAGGTCTTTCTGCAGCTTGGGCTCACCTCTTTCGGCGGGCCGGTGGCGCATCTCGGCTACTTTCGCCACGCCATCGTCGGCCGGCTCGGCTGGCTGGACGAGAAGGCCTACGCCGAGCTGGTGGCGCTCTGCCAGTTTCTACCGGGGCCAGCCTCCAGCCAGGTCGGGATCGGCATCGGGCTTACGCGCGCCGGTCCGCTCGGCGCTCTGGCAGCCTGGACCGGCTTTACCCTGCCGTCGGCCCTGCTGCTGGTGGCCTTCGCCTTCAGCCTGACCGCCTTGGAGGACGCCTTCGGCACAGCCTGGCTGCACGGCCTGAAACTGGCGGCCGTCGCCGTGGTCGCGCAGGCCGTCTGGTCCATGGCCCGCAGCCTGACTCCGGACCGGCAGCGGGTAAGCCTGGCCTTGGCGGTGACTGCCTTGCTGCTGTTCTGGCAGAGCCCCTTAGCTCAGATCGCCGCCATGCTGGCGGGGGCTTGGGCCGGCCTGCTGTTGTTTCGCAAGGCAGGCGCGAAAGAACGGCCGTGCGTCCTCAAGGTGCCGATCGGGCGCCGCACGGCTTGGGCCTGTCTCCTGCTTTTCGCCCTGCTGTTGGGGGGACTTCCGGTGGCTGTCTGGCTCATACCGGATCGGGGGCTGGCGCTTTTCTCCGCCTTCTACCGGTCCGGCTCCCTGATCTTCGGCGGCGGGCATGTGGTGCTGCCGCTCCTGGAGTCGTCGGTTGTGGCGCCCGGCTGGATCAGCCAGACCGACTTCCTGGCCGGATATGGGGCAGCACAGGCGGTGCCGGGTCCATTGCTCACTTTCTCCGCCTACCTGGGCACGACGATGGGTTCTGCGCCGAACGGCCTGGCCGGGGCGGCACTGGCATTGGCGGCGGTCTTCCTGCCCTCCTTCCTGCTGGTCTTCGCTGCCTTGCCTTTCTGGACCCTGCTGCGCGAGCGGTCCGGAGTCAGGGCGGCCATGACCGGCGTCAATGCTGCCGTCGTCGGGCTCCTGCTGGCCGCGCTTTACCATCCGGTCTTCACCGCCGGCGTGCGCGATCCGGCCGACTTCGCCATTGCCGCGGTCGCGCTGCTGCTGTTAGAGGGCTGGCGCTGGCCGCCTTGGCTGGTGGTCTTGTTATCGGCCGCCGCAGGTGCTGTGCTGACGGGGCCATAGTCCGTCCACGATCGCCATCGATGCGGACAGATCTGTACAATCTTTTGCCTTCGGATCGGGGAGCGGCGCACCATGAGCGGGTACGATTACGATCTCTACGTCATCGGCGGCGGCTCGGCCGGGGTCCGTATGGCGCGCATGTCGGCTACCTACGGCGCCAGGGTCGCGTTGGCCGAGGAGCGTTTCCTGGGCGGCACTTGCGTCAACATCGGCTGTGTGCCGAAGAAGCTGATGGTGTTCGCTTCGCACTTCCGTGAAGACTTTCACGACGCTGCCGGCTATGGCTGGGAGGTAGGCGCGCGCACTTTCGACTGGCCGCGCCTGATCGCCAACAAGGATAAGGAGATCGCGCGCCTGAACGGCATTTATGCCAAGCTGCTGGCCGGCGCCGGCGTCACGGTGCACGAAGGCCGTGCGATTCTGCTGGACCCGCACAGCGTCTCCGTCAAGGGCAAGAGCTACACAGCCGAGCGCATTGTGGTGGCGGCTGGCGGCCGTCCCACCCGGCCGACAGAGCCGGGCAATGAGCTCGGCTATGTCTCCGACGATCTCTTCTGCCTGCCAGAGATGCCGAAAAAGATCTTGATGGTCGGCGGCGGCTACATCTCGGTCGAGTTCGCCGGAATTTTCAACGGCCTGGGTGCCGACACCGCCTTGATCCACCGCGGGCCGAAGCTGCTTCGCGGTTTCGACGACGACGTGCGCGGCTTCTTGGGAGAGGAGCTGGCCAAGAAGGGCATCCGGCTGATCTTCGAGCAGATCGTCCAGCGCACCGAGAAGGTGGCGGGCGGCTTGCAGGTCACCTTCTCCGGCGGCAGCCAGGAGCGCTTCGACGCCGTGGTCTATGCCACCGGCCGGGCCGCCAACACCGAGGGCCTGGGCCTGGAAGAGGCCGGTGTGACCCTGGCGCCGAACGGCGCCATTCCGGTCGACAGCTTTTCGCGTACTGCCGTGCCCTCGATTTTCGCTCTGGGCGATCTCACCGACCGCGTGCAACTGACCCCGGTGGCGATCGCCGAGGCCATGGCGCTCAGCCGCACGCTCTATCTGGGCGAGCCGACCCCGATGGATCACAGCAACATCCCATCGGCCGTCTTCAGCCAACCGCCGGTGGCCTCCGTCGGGCTGACTGAGGCCGAGGCGCGCGAGACCCTGGGCGCGCTCGACATCTACCGCTCCAGCTTCCGGCCGCTGCGCCATACCCTGACCGGCAATCGGGAGAAGACCCTGATGAAGCTGGTGGTGGAGCGCGCCAGCCAACGGGTCGTCGGCGTGCACATGGTCGGCATCGACACGCCGGAGATACTGCAAGGCATCGCGGTCGCCATCAAGGCCGGCGCCAACAAGCGCCACTTCGACGCCACCCTCGGCATCCATCCCACCAGCGCCGAGGAATTCGTTACCATGCGCGAACCGCTGCCGGAGCCGAAACGTCAGTCAGCGGAGTAGGCGGCATGAAGGCGGAAGCGGCCCGCGCGTAACTGAAGCACCCGGCCGGGCTGACCTGACCTTGCGCGGGTTCATTTTCTTCGTCCGACATCCGGCCGGAGTCACCTTTGGCCAGGGGCAGGGCCAGCAGTGCGCGGTCTGGAAGCGGGCGCGCATCGCACTTCGGATAGTCCTGGAGGGTAGCGTGGCCGTGGGGGTAGCCTGATCCCGGCGACAGACTGCCGAGACTTACCCCAGCGGTAATGCCGCCAGACCCATGAGGCCGGGGTCGCGATGCAAGATCAGCGCGACCGACAGTTCCCGCACCAGGTCGCGCATGGGATGGGGGCCGGCCAGGACCTGCTCCATCGCCGCTGCCAGGTCGTCCGCTAGGGCATGCGAGACGCTGCCGATCAGGGAGATGCCGCCGAAGGCTCCGGCGGTCAGTGCCGCATCGCGCAGGACCGCTGCGGTTGCCTCGGCGAAGAGCTGGCGAGCCCGGCGGGCTTGCAGACTGTCGGCCGCCGCAACCTCTTCGGGCGGCAGCTCTTCGCCGGCCAGCTGCCGATAGATGCGCGCTAGTCCCTTGCCGCAGATCCAATACTCCAGGCTCCAGGTCTCGGCTTCGGCCCGGCGCGCCAAGGCCAGGGGGAGGCAGCCGCTATGACCGAGCTCTGTACCACGGGCTAGGTAGCGCCCGCCGGGCAGAGGTTGCAGAATGGCCATACCCAGGCCTGTACCCAGCCCCACTATCAACTGCGCATCGCCGGGGTAGTGAGCGCCTGGATGCAAGGTCCGGCGTTGATCCGGACCGATCAGTGGCAGGGCATGGGCGGCAGCGGCCAGATCATTCAGAATCGCTGCGCGCTGGACACCCATCAAGCGCTTCAGGACATCCAACTTCAGGACCCAAGGAGCATTAGTGAGCTTGATGGCACCGTCCTGCAGCGGCCCGGCACCGGCGACCGCGGCTTCGGAGATCACGCCGCGTGCCACCGCAGACTCGGCACGGTAGCGGCTTAGTGCGGCGCTGAAACTCGGGAAGTCTTGGGTTCGGTAGTTGATTCGCCGTGTGATTTGGCCGTTGGGCAACACTATGGCAAAGCGGGCCTGCGTCCCGCCTACGTCGGCAACCAAGCGTCCGGTCATGCTCTATCCGTTCTCTTGAGCGGCTGCGATCACAACGGACTACCGGCGCCCTGTCAATGTTGCAGCCGCAGGGCTTCAGTTCCGCTTGGAGGACTTCGGGCGGCGGTGCCGTGACGGCCGGTCTTCCTACCGCGTAACCTTAAGCGCCGCTCTACGGTAGCCTCGGCCGTGCCGCTCAGGCTGAAGCGCTACGGCCGATACCCGCTGGCACAAGCCGGTCCTAGCCGGCGCCAGCGCGGGGAGACCGGCCTGACGATCCAAGGTATCGGCGCGGTCGTTAACCCGGCGCTGCGCGCGGCACTCGGCGAGCGCGATGCTGGCCTGGCCATGTTGAAAACCGGCAAGAAAGACTTGGAAATCGGTCTGGCGCAGATACAGAAGGAGCGGGATCGGCTGAGCGACGCTCCGGTTACCGGCGAGCGCAAGCTTGCTTCTCTGGCACAGGCGTTGAAGACCTCCGAACAGGCGGCCTTCTCTCTGGCGGGCGGTCAGAGGACAAGGGCGTAGCAAAATCCCGACAACAGAGCGCCGATGAAGGCCAGCCCGATGTAGGTTATGAAGACGGGCAGGCGCAGCAGGCTGAAAGCCGGAATGGCCGACCAGGCGGAAACGATTCCACCGGCCACGAGGAAGCTCAGCGCGGCGCCCGGTTGCATGCCGGCGTCGATCAATCCGCGAATCAGCGGCAGTGCGGCGTAGCCGTCCAGATAGATTGGCATGCCGACCAGGGTGGCCAGGGGGATTGCGTACCAACTGCCGCCGCCCACCGCCTGCGTCAGCCAGCGCTCCGGCAGATAGCTGCGCAGGAAGTATTCCGCCACGAAGGCCAGAAGCAGCCAAAAGAGCACCATTCGGCCGCTGTCCAGCAGGGTCGCGGCGAAGAGGTGCCGCCGTTGGGGCTCGCCCCAAAAACGCCAGAGCAAGGCGGTGCAAGGCGCACAGCTGCCGGAGAGGTCTCCGGTTAGGCGGTTGACCCGGGCCGGCACGGCGAAGAGGCCCGCCCGTACCGAGATCAGGATGACGGCACCGCCGATGAGCCCGCAGAGGATGGCGGCAAGGCTCTTGCCAATGGCGAAGGGCAGGCCCAGGGTTCCGGCGGTGACGGCCAGCATGCCGGGACCGGTGATGGGAGATGCCAGCAGGAATGCCATGATCGGCGCCAGCGGCACCCTGGCAGCCAGTAGGCCGGCAATCAGCGGATAGACCGTAACGCCGCAGACCGGCGTGAGGGCACCCACCAGCGACGCCAGGACGATCATGCGGCCTTGGCGGCCGGAGAAGGACCTGGCGATCAGACTGACCGCACCGCTGGCCGCCGCGAAGGCCACCAGGAAGACAGCTACGAGGATCATGGGCGCGATCCCGAGCAGACTATCGAGCGCGAAGAGGCCGGCCTGCCAGGCGATCGCCGGCCATAGGAGACAGCCGAGACCCAAGAGGGCCGCAGCCAGAGCGAGGCTCAGGCGGCGCAGGTTGACGCCGGCTCGGAGCCTGGCCGCAAGAGTAGCGATTTGACTAGACATGCCAGCATAGCTGCTGCAACTCTAGCCATCGTACAAAAGAATAGTTATTATCGAAATCATGAACGAAATCGAACGCTCTGGCGGAGGATTGGAACTGGATCTGCTGCGCGGCTTCCTTGCCATCGCCCGGGAAGGCAATGTCACCAAGGCTGCCGTCGGCATTGGCCGGACGCAATCGGCGCTCTCCGTCCAATTGAAGCGCCTGGAGGCACTGCTAGGCGTCAGCCTCTTCGAGCGGGAAGCGCGCGGTATGCGCCTGACCGATGCCGGACTGAGCCTGCTGCCGCGTGCGGAAGGCTTGCTGCGGGAGGCGCGGGCCTTGCGCGATGCTTTCTCCGGCGGGCTGAGCGGCCGGGTCACGATTGCCATTCCGGACGACTGCGGCCCCTCGGTCTTGGCCGGAATTCTGCAGCGTTTCTGCACCGCCTATCCGGAAGTCGAGGTCTTTGCGCGCTGCGGCTTCTCCGCGGCCTTCGCCGAGGCTGTCGATGCGGGCGCGGTCGACCTAGCGGTCTACGCAGCGCCGGGCGAACTTGCGGGCGGCGAGCGGCTGGCCGACGTCCAGATCGAGTGGGTGGCGCGGCAAGACTGGAGCCCTCCGCCGCCGGGGGAGGCCATTCTCCTCGCCCTCTTCGACCGCGAATGTTGGTGGCGCGACGTGGCGATCCGCAGCCTGGCCTCCGCCGGGATTCCCTTCCGGACGCTGCTGAGCAGCGAGAGTGTCCTAGGGCTGAAAGCGGCAGTCTCCGCCGGCTTGGCGGTCGCGCCGCTGGCCCGCGAGAGCCTCGACCCCGGCATGCGGATCCTGTCCCAGACCGAGGGGTTCCCGCGCTTGCCGGCCTCTTGCCTTACTCTGTTGCGGCGGGCCGACTGCGAGTCCGAAGCCGTCGCGCGCATGGCCGAGGCGATCCGGCTGGGCTTCCGGCAACCCCAAGGGCTAAGGCCGACCTAAGTGCCGGTTCGAGACTGCGCGGCAATCGCCGCACACTGCATCGATTTGACATGTAAGCGGGATGTAAGCGAGCGGCGCGGGACCGGAGGCAGCGGCTCAGGTTTCCTTCAGCACGCGGGCGAAGAGGCCGGGGTCGACGTTGCCGCCGCTCATGACGATGGCGACCGCCTTGCCCTTGAGGTCGAGCTTGCCGGAGAGCGCGGCCGCAAGCGCAACGGCGCCGCCCGGTTCGGCCACCAGCTTCAGCCGGCGGAAGGCGAAGGCCATGGCCTGCGCGACCTCCGCATCGCTGACGGCGAGGCCACCGGAGAGGAGCTGGCGGTTGAGTTCGAATGTGAGGCTCCCCGGGGTCCTGGCCAGCAAGGCGTCGCAGAAGCTCCTGGCGCCGGGATCGACCTGTTCGCGCCTGCCGCTGACGAGTGAGCGGGCGGTGTCGTCGAAGTCGGCCGGCTCGACGCTGTAGATGGCCGTGCGCGGGCTCGCCTCCGAGAGGGCAAGCGCAGTGCCGGAGACCAGGCCGCCACCACCGCAACAGACCAGAACGGCATCCAGGCCGATGCCGTGGGCGGCGGCCTGCCGGGCGATTTCAAGCCCGACGGTGCCCTGGCCGGCGATGATGTCGGGGTCGTCGTAGGGTTCGACCAACAGGCTGCCGCGGCCGTCAATCAGGTTTTGCGCGACGGCCTCGCGATCTTCACGGTAGCGGTCGTAGAGGAGTACCTCTGCGCCGTAGCCGCGGGTGTTCTCCAGCTTGATGGCCGGCGCGTCGGCCGGCATCACGACGGCCGCGGGGATCTGCAGCATTTGGGCAGCCGCAGCCACGCCTTGCGCGTGGTTGCCGGAGGAATATGCGACGACACCGGCCGAGAGGGCTTGCTGGGCGCAGTGCGAGAGCTTGTTGTAGGCGCCGCGGAATTTGAAGGACCCGGTACGCTGCAGCATCTCCGGCTTGATGAAGGTTCTGGCGCCGGTCGAAGCGTCTAGCGCGGGGCAGGGTAGCAACGGCGTTTGCACCGCCTTGCCGCTAATGCGGCAGGTAGCGCGCTCGATGTCGGCGAAGTCTGGCAGCGCGGGGGTTTCCCCGATCGTGATTTCTCCGATGATAAACTGAACTCCTGCATGAAACGCTCGATGCCGGCCGCCGTTTCAGGCTTTTTCAAAGCTGGAAAATGCCCCGCGGCCGATAGGGTGACCATCCGCCTTTGCGGAACAGGTCCTGCATGCGGGCAAGGGTGCGGTCGCCGCGCAACGTCAAGACGCCGCCCGCCGGGCGCAGAGCGGTACCTCCGGCGGACGCAACCCTCGCCCTCCATCGCCAAGCCTTGAGATGCGGGTTAGAGGCCGAGCAGCGGAGGCAGAGCCGCCAGGTCCCTGATCTCGGCGGCGAAGGCTCCGGGCAGCCTGTCCGGCAGCTTTCCGAAACGGTCCAGCCAGGCGACCGTGAAGCCGAAGCAGGCGGCGCCGCGGGCATCCCAGGCATTGGCCGAGACGAAGCAGATCTCCGACGCCTCGGCCTCCATCCCGGTGACGGCCAGGGAATAGACCGAGGCGTCGGGCTTGTAGATCCCCAGAGGTGCCACGGTCAGGATCCGGTCGAGTTGCCGGTCCAGATCATTGGCCTTGCAGGCCGCCTCGATCATCGCCGGTGCACCGTTGGTCAAGATCGCCGTCTTCTTTCCCCCGGCCTGCAGCCTTGCCAGAGTGCCGGCGGCATCGGGATAAGCCTCCAGGGTCCAGTAGAGGTCGAGCAGGCGCCGGCGGAGCGCGGGAGCCTCGATAGCGTGAGTCTCCATGGCGAAGTCCAAGGCATCCTGGGTGACTTGCCAGAAGTCGACGTAGGCTCCCATCAGGCTGCGCAGCCAAGTGTATTCCAACTGCTTCCGGCGCCAGAGATCCGAAAGCGGCTGGGCCAGCGGGCCCAGCGCCGCACTTTCCCGCGCAGTGGCTGCGTGAACGTTCAGCAGGGTGCCGTAGGCATCGAAGACGCAGGCTTTGCAGTCGGCGAATGCTGTCACCGGATTCGCTCCTTTCTCTCGCTCATGCCGAATCCTGCGGCACCTCAGTATACCCGTCCATTCTAGCGGCAGCAGATCGCCTGCTGCGCACCTTCCGGTCCCTGACCGGCCGGACTGTAGCCCTTCCAGGCCAAGACGTCGGTCTGGCCCAGCAGAGTGCGATAGACGGTCAAGCTTTCCAGGACCCGCATGACGTAGTTGCGGGTCTCGGCGAAAGGAATGTTCTCGATCCACAGAACGAAATCGCTGCCGGTGCGTCTCGGGTCGCCGTTCGACGCGAGCCAACGGTCGGTGCGGTGCGATCCGGCGTTGTAACTGGTGAGCGCCAGAATGTAGGTCCCGCCGTAGCGTTGGATCATCTCCTGCAAATAGCGGCGGCCCAGGGTAACGTTGTAGCTCGGGTCCAGCACCAGCTTGGCCCGATTGTAGCCGAGGCCCAGACGCCTGGCAACGCCGCGCGCGGTCGAGGGCAGCAGCTGCATCAAGCCCAGTGCGTCGGCGTGGCTGACTGCGCGCTCGTTGAATTCGCTCTCCTGGCGGATGAGAGCTAGCACCAGAGCCCGTTCCGGCGTGCCGGGGCGCACCCAGGCCGGACGCGGGAAGAGGTCGTCGATCAGTGCGAAGCCCTTGCGCCGGGCTGCCTTGCCGGTCTTTATCTGCAGGTCGGTCCGCTCCAGGCTCTCCGACAGGCGCGCCAGAGACTGGAAGTCGGCTTGGCTCTGCGCGCGCTGGCGCAGCGCCTGGAAGAAGAGATCGGTGCGCCAGCGCTCGCCGGCGCGGGCCAGGATGGCCATGGCCTGTCCCAGGCCGCTGGCGCGCAGTCGGTCATAGGCCTGCTGCGGAAAGGCAGGTTGTTGCGGCAGCCCGGCCCCCGGGGTTCGGCCCAGCCGCGCGGCGGAGATCTGGCCGTAGAAGCTGGCCGGTTCGGCTGCACCGGCGCTCAGCCAGCTCATGGCCTCTTGCGGATGGCCGGCGGCCTCGGCGGCACGGGCCGCCCAGAAGGACGCCTTGCCGCGCGAAATCGGCGAGGCGGTCGAGCCTTCGTAATAGCGCTCGAAGTGGCCGAGGGCGGTGCCGGGGTCGTTGCGCTTCTCCAGGGCGATGTAGCCGGCCAACCACTCCAGTTCGGCGAAGCCGCTGCCGGGAAAAAGCCCGTGATCGCGGGAAAGGCGATAGGCCTGTGTAGCCTTGCCGTTGCGCAGATTGCGATGGGCGGCGGCGAAGCGCAGGCGCCAGACCTCTTCCGGCCGGCCGGCATTGACGGCCCCCAGGCGCAGCAGATGAGCATCCAGCTTGCCGTACTGCTTGGCCCGGCCATAGTAGCCGGCGAGGTCGATCTGCAGGCTCGGGTCGTTTCGCAAGGGGCTGGGTACCTGTCCGACCAGCGCCGCCGCATCGCCCTCGTGCCCCCTGAGCGCCAGGCGGGCCGCTGCCAACTCAGGATAGCCGGGGCCGACGAGGGCGCCATGCCGTATCGCCTCACGGTCGTCCTCCTCTATGAGAAAATGGAAGCGCGCAAGGTGGTCTTCGGAACGCAGCCTGTGGCGGTAACGCGACAGCAGGACCGCTTCGTCTGCTGCCTCCAGCAGGGCGCTGCGCCAGGCGGCACGGGCTGCTTCCTCCACGGCCAGGCGATTGCCGCGCGTCTCCAGCGCCCGGATATAGGCCAGCGCAGCCTTGCCGCTCTGCGGCGGGAAGCGGGAGAAGAAGGTAATCAAGGCGCCGGGCCGCTCCGCGCCGGTCAGGGCCGTCTCGGCCTTGCGGGCGATGCCGGCAGTTTGCGGCCAATCCGGGCGGCGCTCCAGAAGACTTGCGATGCTGTCGAAGTCGGCCTTGCCGGCCTTGCGCCGCAGGTCGAAGAAGAGCACCAGATCGCGCACCAATCGCTTGCCGACGGTACTTGCCAACTGCCGGCCCGGCAGGCTTCGACCCTTGTCGATCAGATCGAGTGCTTGCCTTAGAATGCCGATGTCGGCTTGACTAGGTTCCTTCTCTCCGGCCCGCAGGGCCGTGAGGGGAAGGAGGGTGACACAGAGCAGCAGGACGGTTACTAATTGCAGCGGTTGCACAAGCTGGCCTCTGTTGCGGTGGGGTGCATCGCATCGCACGCTAGGCGCACGTCTGCAGAGCGTTAGGGCCAGCCTACGCACAATGCGTCCGCGCTGGGCAAGGGTGCAGACGCCGCCCGGGGATCACAAATCTGGGGATCACAAATCCGCGCGATGGGGCGCCGGCAGGTTGACCCTTTGCAGTTTGTAGGCTTCCCGATCTTTCGATGTGTCTTTTCCTGCCCTGTGGAAACCCGCAGCGCGCTTGCGGTCTTGCCGGTCGGCAGTGGCCGGCGTTACAATTGGTCCGCGGCTCGTGTGCAACTTCGTGCTGACTGGCATGGCTGCCAATCTAGATAGGAATTTTTTGCGATGATCGGTAATCCTTGGTTCCGCGGGTCCTGCACGGCGTTGATCACGCCGATGGCCGACGGCGCAGTGGACGCGGAGGCTTTCCAGCGCTTCTGCGCTTGGCAGATCGAGGAGGGAACGGAGGCCCTGATCCCCGTGGGCACCACCGGCGAATCGCCGACGCTTTCTTACGAAGAGCACAAACTTGCGATCGATCTCTGCATCGAGGTTGCCAAAGGCAAACGGCCGGTCATCGCCGGAACTGGGTCAAATGCCACGGCGGAGGCCATCGAACTGACCCAGCATGCCCAGGCTGCTGGTGCTGACGCCGCCCTGGTTGTCACGCCCTATTACAATAAGCCGACGCAAGAGGGTCTCTATGCCCACTATCGCGCCATCCACGATGCCAGCGACTTGCCGATCATGATCTATAACATCCCGGGTCGCTCCATCATCGACATGTCGGTGGAGACCATGGCGCGCTTGGCGAAGTTGCCGCGGATCATCGGGGTGAAGGACGCCAGCAACGACCTGACCCGCCCGGCCCGCACCCGCATCGCCATCGATGCGGACTTCTGCCAGCTCTCCGGCGAGGATGCGACCGTCATGGCTTTCCTCGGCGCCGGCGGGCAGGGCTGCATCTCGGTCACCGGTAACGTGGCGCCCGGGCTGTTGTCGCGCATGCATAAGGCCTGGCAGACAGGCGATGTGACCGGGGCCCTGGCGATTCACGACCGCTTGCAGCCGTTGCATGAGGCGCTTTTCGTCGAGAGCTCTCCGGCCCCGGTGAAGTATGCAGCCAGCCTTTTGGGGCTCTGCCGTAACGAGCTGCGCCTGCCTTTGGTTTCGGTGCAACCCGAGACCGAGCTCAAGGTGCGCGAGGCTATGGTTCACGCCGGCCTCACTGAACTAGAGAAAAGGTAGTAGGCAAGGGCGCCGACGGCCGGGTGCCCTCGCCGTTGGACGGTTCCATGAGCAAGCCGAAGAAGGGCAAGGAGGTTGGGCGCCGCCTGGTGGCGCAGAACCGCAAGGCCCGCCACAACTATTTCATCGACGACACCCTGGAGGCCGGCATCGTTCTGACCGGTACGGAGGTCAAGTCGCTGCGCGCCGGCCGCGCCTCGCTAAACGAGTCCTTCGCCCAGGAACGCGACGGCGAGTTTTATCTTCTGAATGCCCATATCCCCGAGTACGGTCCGGCCAATCGCTTCAATCACCTGCCGACCAGAGAGCGGAAGCTGCTGATGAAACGGCGCGAGATCGGCCGCCTGATGGGCCAGGTGCGCCGCGAGGGCTTCACCGTCATGCCGCTGTCCATCTATTTCAACGACCGCGGCGTCGCCAAGTGCCAACTGGGCTTGGCCCGTGGCAAACGCCAGATCGACAAGCGCGAAACGGCGAAGGCCCGCGACTGGAGCCGCGAACGCCAGCGGCTGCTGCGCGCCAAGCGTTAGAGTTCGTCGACGATTCCCTCCAGGACGGCCAAGAACATGGCCTCGGTCAGTCGGCCTGTGTTGGTGTTGTAGCGCGAGCAGTGGTAGCTGTCGGCCAGGATCGGGCCGCCCGGCAAACGGTGTTGGGCGCCGTGCAGGAAGGGGCAGAAGCTCTGCTTTAGGCCCAAGGCCCTGAGCACGGCTTTGTGTGCGATCAGCCCCAACGCCAAGACGACCTTCAACTTGCCCATTGCGGCGATCTCGGCGGCGAGAAAGCCGTTGCAAGTTGCGATCTCTTGCGTGGTGGGCTGGTTCCCGGGCGGCAGGCAGCGCACGGCGTTAGTGATACGCGTTGCTTTCAACTCTAGTCCGTCGTCGGGAACGGCACGGTAGTGGCCCTGTGCCAAGCCGACCCCCAGCAGGCTGGAGTAGAGCAGGTCGCCGGCATAATCACCGGTAAAGGGACGGCCACTGCGATTGGCGCCGAGGCGTCCGGGCGCTAGGCCGACGACAAGCAGCTTGGCGTCGAGCTCACCGAAAGCCGAAACCGGCGCATTGTGCCCGTCCGGTATTTCGCGGCGCATCTTCTGGCGATAGGCAACCAAGCGCCCGCAGCGTGTGCAGTCACCGCCCGGTCCCATCCCGGAGGCTTCTCCTCCCTCGGCCTATGGAGGCCGTTAGCGGATGGTGTAGTTCGGCGGCAGGGCCTCGCCGCCGTCGTCTTCGCGATCGTCGGCCGGGTTGCTGATGCCCGGCGGCAGCACGCGCGTGCGGCGCGGTGCACCTTCCGGCATGGGGTTACGCGCGATCATGTGATGCATATCCTTCAGGTCGACAAAGTTATCAGCCTGGCGCCGTAGCTCATCGGCGATCATCGAGGGCTGCGTCGATATGGTGGAGATCACGGTCACCCGGATGCCTTTGCGCTGCACCGCCTCCACCAGACGACGGAAGTCGCCGTCGCCGGATAAAAGGACGATGTGGTCGAGCCAGGGGGCCATTTCCATCATGTCGATGGCCAACTCGATATCCATGTTGCCCTTAATCTTCCGGCGCCCCAGCGGATCGGTGAATTCCTTTAACGGCTTCGTGACGAGTGTGAAGCCGTTGTAGTCGAGCCAATCCACCAATGGGCGAATTGGGGAATATTCCTGATCTTCCGGTAAGGCCGTATAGTAGAAGGCACGGATAAGCCGGGCCTGTTCGGCAAAGCTTTCCAGCAAGCGCTTGTAGTCGATGTCGAATTCCAAGGCTTTCGCCGTCGAATAAAGATTGGCGCCATCGATGAAGATCCCTACGCGCTCTGTCGTGAAAAAATGCATTCTGCATCCTCGCATCGCCGCTGCCTTTTATGATCGATAAGGCCGAAGTTGCGGCACCTAGTTTCAAACGGGAACCGATGGAATCGGCGGTTATCCTTCATGTGCTTTGAGACCGGTAAAACCATCGATTCGACAGTTACACACCGTATACACCATACACTGTCGCCAAGTTCTACTACCAATGTATGACAAACAGCGCTACAGGCAAGGGAATTCGTGGAACCGTGACCGGGCTATCGGTGGCTTTCGGGGCAAATTTGCCGTCTTTTCGCGGAGGGACACCGCGCGACAGCCTTGAGGCGGCAATCGCGCTCCTGCCGGCGCGAGGAATCGCTCCGAGAGTCTGCTCGCGTTGGTATCGCTCGCCGCCCTGGCCATCGTCGGGCCAGCCTTGGTACGTGAACGGGGTGGTACTCTGCGAGACCCTGCTGCCGCCCGAAGCCGTCATGACAGCTTTGCATGAACTGGAGGAAGCGTTCGGCCGACGGCGCCGGCATCCCAACCAGGCACGACCGCTGGATCTCGACCTTATCGACTATGGTGGCCGGGTCACCCGGGCTGAGGATTGGCCGCGGCTCCCGCACCCGCGGCTCCAGGACCGGGCCTTCGTGTTGCGTCCTTTGGCCGAGGTTGCGCCGGGCTGGCGGGACCCCAGGAACGGGACGGCTGTGGCCGATCTGCTGACAACCCTGCCGGAAGATGGCTGTTGGCCCCTGTAAGCCTGTAAAATAAATCTTGTAAAAATTTCCTCTTGTAAAAAGCTGTTGTCGGCACCGTCCGAGTGGACTACACAATTCGACCGTTCACTGGTTTGCTGTTAAGGAGGTCGTCCCCATGGCGCGCGTTACCGTCGAGGATTGCGTAGAGAAGATTCCAAACCGCTTCGATCTCGTGCTCTTGGCTGCACAGCGCGCCCGCGACATTTCCGCCGGTGCCGCCATGGAGATCGATCGCGACAACGACAAGAATCCGGTCGTCGCCCTGCGTGAGATCGCGGAGGCCACAGTGCCGTTGGACGGCATCCGCGAAGGCCTGGTTCGCCGCTTCCAGAAGCAGGCGGAGCGCGACGATCCAGAAGACGATCGTCCCGACTTTGATCCCATCGCCGCAGAGTTGGGCTTTGCCATGGCGGTACAGCAGAGCGGTGCGGCCGGTGAGCGTCAGCCGGTCTCACTGGAAACCCAGTTCGAGCGCGCAATGGCGAACTATGCTGCCGAAGAGGCGCAGAAGCAGCGCAACGGCTGAGTTTGTATCGGGTTTTCGTTGCCGCATCCGGCCTTGGCAGGCGGTGGATGCTTTCCTTAATCCAATAGACCTATGGTTGGACGGACCTCGCAGCGGCTAAGCTGTTCGGGTGCAGGGATTGAGGCATGCTGCGGCAGTTCGAACTGGTGGAAAAGGTCAAGAGTTACGATTCACAGGCCGATGAAGATCTGCTGAACCGTGCCTATGTCTATGCGATCAAGATGCACGGCTCGCAGAAGCGGGCCTCGGGCGATCCTTATTTCTCGCACCCGATAGAGGTCGCCGGGATCCTTTCTGACCTGCGTATCGATTCCGAATCGATCGTCACGGGCCTGCTGCACGACGTCGTCGAGGACACCGACGCCACCATCGCCGACGTCGAGGCTATGTTCGGCGGCAACGTGGCCAAGTTGGTGGACGGCGTCACCAAGCTGGGGCGGTTGGAGATCCGCTCCGAGCGGAGCAAGCATGCCGAGAATTTTCGCAAGCTACTCTTGGCCATGTCCAAGGATATTCGCGTTCTGTTGGTCAAGCTGGCCGACCGCCTCCACAACATGCGGACGCTGCATTACATCGGGAAGCTGGAAAAACGTCAGTGGATCGCGCGGGAAACCCTGGAGATCTATGCGCCGCTGGCCGAGCGCATCGGCATGCAACACTTTCAGGAAGAGCTTCAGGATCTGGCCTTCTCGCACCTGCAGCCCGAGGCTCACCGTTCCATCGTGCGGCGGCGGGCTTTCCTGCTCGGGCAGGGCGGAGATCTGACCGAGGCGGTCATCGACGATCTCGGCAAGACTCTGAAGCGGGAAGAGGTGGAGGCTCGGATCTTCGGCCGGGTGAAGAGCCCCTATTCGATCTGGAACAAGATGCAGCGCAAGAACATGCAGTTCGAGCAGCTGTCGGACATCATGGCCTTCCGTGTCATCGTCGGGACGGTGGGCGAGTGCTACCACGCGCTAGGGGCCCTGCACGGCCAATATCCGGTCGTGCCCGGGCGTTTCAAGGACTATATCTCCACGCCCAAAAGCAACGGTTACCGCTCGCTGCACACCGGCCTGATGGGGCCGCGGGGTAGGCGGATCGAGGTGCAGATCCGCACCCGCGAGATGGACGAGGTCGGCGAGTACGGCGTAGCCGCACACTGGTCCTATAAGCAGGGCATCGACTTGGACGATCGCCAGTACCGCTGGGTGCGGGAATTGCTGGACATCCTAGAACATGCTCCCACCCTGGAAGAGTTTCTGGAGCACACCAAGCTGGAGATGTTCCAAGACCGGGTCTTCTGCTTCACGCCCAAGGGCGAGCTGATCGCTCTGCCGCGTGGCGCCTCGCCGGTGGACTTCGCCTATGCCGTTCATTCCGAGGTTGGCGACACCTGCGTCGGCACCAAGGTCAACGGGCGCATGGTGCCCTTCCGCACCAAGCTCAAGAACGGCGATCAGGTGGAGATCGTCACCTCCAAGGCGCAAACGCCCTCGCCCGACTGGGAGAGCTTTGTCGTCACCGGCAAGGCCAAGGCGCGCATACGCCGCCATCGGCAACTGAAGGAGCGCGATCAGCATGCCGCGCTCGGCCGCCAGATGCTGGCGCGGCTGTTCCACCAAGAGGGCTATGAGCTGACCGAGAAAGCTCTGGAAGGCGTCATCAAGAAGCTGAAGCAGGACAGTGTCGGCGATCTTGCTGTGGCGGTGGGCCTGAGCAATGTCACTGCGCGTGAGGTCCTGGTCTCGGTCTATCCCAACGCGCGGGCGCCGGTGCGCGACAAGAGCAGGGCGGCGCCCAGCCCGATGCAGCGCAAGCCGGTCTCGACCAACAGCAATGCCTTGCCGATCAACGGCCTGATTCCAGGTATGGCGGTCCATTTTGCGCATTGCTGCCATCCCTTGCCGGACGATCGCATCGTCGGCATCGTGACCACGGGGCGTGGTGTGACGGTCCACAGTATTGACTGCGAGACCCTGCAGGCCTTCGAGACGGAGCCGGAGCGCTGGATCGACATTTCCTGGAACGTGCCTGAGGCCGAGCAGAGATTTCGCGGCCGAATCAAAGCGGTCATCACCAACGAACCCGGCAGCCTGGGCAACCTCACCACCATCATCGGCAAAGCGCACGGTAACATTGCCAACCTCAAGATCACCAATCGCACGATGGATTTCTTCGAGTTGTTCGTCGATGTGGAGGTGAGCGGCCTGAAACACCTGACCGACATCACTGCGACTCTGCGCGCCGCCCCCTCCGTTACCTACGTGGAACGCGCTCGCGGCTGATACGGCCTTTGACGACAGCGAGAGCCCGGTATGATCATCGGAATCGGCAGCGACCTTATCGATATCCGGCGGATTGCCCGCACCCTGGAGCGCTTCGGCGAGCGCTTCGAACGTCGGGTCTACACCGATCGGGAGCGTGCTAAGGCCAGCCGCCGTGCGACCAAGGCAGGGACCTATGCCAAGCGTTTTGCCGCCAAGGAGGCCTGCGCCAAAGCGCTGGGCACCGGCGTTCCCAGGCGCGGCGTTCACTGGCGCTCCATGGGTGTGGTGAATCTGCCCGGCGGCAAGCCGGCCATGGCCTTGAGTGGTGGTGCAGCACGGCGGCTGGAGGCGTTGCTGCCGGCGGGGATGGAAGCGCGCATTGACGTGTCGCTGACGGATGACTATCCCTTGGCCCAGGCCATCGTGATCATCTCGGCAATTCCGCGACAGGGAGGCGAAGGGCCAGGCAGCGGCCGGCCCTCGGGCGGGGTCGCATGACGATGATCGGAGTACCCCTCAGGTGGAGCGCCTCTGGAACCTCGTTTGGCGTGCCCGCGGCGACACCTATCGCACCATCGCGGTCGCGATCATGGTTGCCCTCGGCATCAGGACCTTCCTTTTCGAGCCCTTCAACATTCCCTCCGGTTCGATGAAGCCGACCTTGCTCGTGGGCGACTACCTCTTCGTTTCCAAGATGCGTTACGGCTACAGCCGCCACTCCTTCCCCTGGAGCCTGGGGCCCTTCTCCGGCCGTCTCCTCGGCAGCGGGCCGGAGCGCGGCGAGGTTGCCGTGTTTAAGACCCCAGCCGACAATCGCACCGACTTCATCAAGCGGGTGATCGGTTTGCCCGGCGACCGTATCCAGATGCGGGGCGGCGTGCTCTACCTCAACGACGAGGCGGTGCCGCGCGAGCGTGTCGGCGAGGGACCCGAGGCCTCCTGCTGGAACAACAAGCGGGCGGCGGTCTATCGCGAGACCCTGCCTAACGGCGTCAGCTACGAGACTTGGGACTGCGGTTTCTCCGCGCTGCACAGAACCGGCGTTTTCACCGTGCCGCCAGGCCACTTCTTCATGATGGGCGACAACCGGGACAACTCCTCCGACAGCCGCAATCAGAGGCCCGGCGGGGTCGGCTACGTGCCGCTGGAGAACTTCGTCGGCCGGGCCGAGATCGTCTTCATCTCCTTCGACGAGCATTCCAGCATCTTCGACCCCAGCGAGTGGAGCGATCTGATTCGTTGGGGCCGGATTGGCATGACGATTGACTGATTCGCTCCTTATCCTTCAGACGCGGCTGGGCCACCGCTTCGCTCGCCCAGACCTGCTGCAAGAGGCTTTGACCCACGCCAGCGCGACGCCGGCCGGCAAGCGCATCAGCTATGAACGGCTGGAGTTTCTGGGCGATCGCGTGCTGGGCCTGGCCGTGGCCGCGCTGCTGCTCAAGCGCTTTCCCGAGGAGCCGGAGGGACCGCTCGCCCAGCGCTTCGCCGTCCTGGTCTCGCGCGAGACCTTGGCCGAGGTCGCGAGCGAACTGGATCTGCCAAACCTGATCGTTATGGCGGCCTCGGAGGCAGCCGGAGGCGGACGCGAGAACACAGCGACCTTGGCCGACGTCTGCGAAGCCGTGATCGGTGCACTCTTCCTCGACGGCGGCTATGCGGCCGCGGACAGCATGGTCCGCAGCTTCTGGCAGGAACGTGCGGTCGAGGACCGGCGCCCGCCGCGCGACCCCAAGACCGCACTTCAGGAGTGGGCGCAGGCGCGCAGCCTCCCTCTGCCGCACTATCGCGAGATACGGCGCGACGGCCCGCCGCATGCGCCCGACTTCACCATCGAGGTCCAAGTGGCCGGCTTCCCGCCCGAGAACGGCCAGGGCCGCGCCAAGCGTCAGGCTGAGCGCCGGGCTGCGGAGACACTCCTGGCCCGCCTGGAGAACGGCGCGGGATGAGTGCGCGTCGCTGCGGACTAGTGGCGGTGTTGGGTGCCGCCAACGCCGGCAAATCCACCCTAGTCAATCGACTGACCGGCGTGAAGGTCTCCATCGTTACGCCCAAGGCGCAGACAACGCGCTTTCGCGTTCGCGGGATTGCCTTGCAGGGCGATAGCCAGATCGTTCTGGTCGACACGCCCGGAATCTTCCAGCCGCGCCGGCGCCTCGACAAGGCCATGATGCAGGCTGCCTGGGCCGCGCTGCTGGATGCGGATACTATCGTAATGGCGTTCGACGCGCATCGGAAAGACCTCGATCCGCACAGCGAAAAGATCTTGAAGACTCTGGAGGACCTGAATCGCCAAGCCATCGTTATCCTGAACAAGGTGGACCTGGTCGCCAAGCCCCGCCTAATCCCCTTAGCCGAGACCTTTGCGGCCCGCGGCGCGGTGTCGGACGTCTTCATGGTCTCGGCCGAGAAGGGGGACGGGGTCGACGACCTGCGTCATCGCTTGGCCACGGCCATTCCGGAAGGACCTTGGCTCTTCCCCGAGGACGAGGCGAGCGATCTTTCGGCACGGCTGTTGGCTGCAGAGATCACCCGCGAAAAGCTCTTCTTAAATCTGCACGAAGAGATCCCCTACGGTCTGACGGTGGAGACCGAGGGTTGGGAGCCCTTCCGCGACGGCAGCGTCAAGATCGATCAGTCGATCTCGGTCGCCCGCGACGGCCACCGCGGCATCGCTATCGGCCGGGGCGGACGGACCATCGCCGCCGTCCGCCGCCAGGCCCAGCGCGAGTTGGGGGAGATGCTGGACCGCAAGGTCCATCTCTTCCTGACGGTAAAGGTCGATCCCCGCTGGAGCGAGGACCCCACCCACCTACGCCTTCTGGGCTTGGAACTGCCGGGACGGTGAGGTGTGGATGTGCACAGACCTTAACCTTCCTTCGCAGATTTGAGAGCGCCCCCAGTTGAGACTGGGCGGGGATGACCTCACCGGACCATCCTCAAACAAACACTGAGGCGGCCATGGAGTGGAGCGACGAGGGCGTCATCCTATCGGCCAGGCCGCAGGGTGAAGACGCGATCATCTTGCAGATTCTGACGGTCGAACACGGCCGTCACGCAGGCCTGCTGCGCGGTGGGCAGGGCCGTAGCCTGCGTAGTCAGACCCAGCCGGGAAGCCGCGTTCGGGCCACCTGGCGGGCCCGCCTAGCCGAGCATCTGGGCAGTTACCGCTGTGAGGCTTTGGGCACCCCGCTGGGCTCTTTGCTGGATGCGCCGGGTCCTTTAGCGGCGCTCTCTTCCGCATTGGCCATGGCAGAGATCGCTTTGCCCGAACGCGCACCTCTCCCTGGTGCTTTGGAGGGGTTGCAGGCCCTCTTGGCGGCCCTCGGCGAGGCGCATTGGGCGGAAGCCTATGTCGTCTGGGAACTGCAGCTCCTCCGGCTCTTGGGTTTCGGCCTGGATCTGGAGCGTTGCGGTGCTACCGGGCGCAACGACCAGCTGACCTACGTTAGCCCGAAGAGCGGCCGGGCCATCTCGCTGGCGGCGGGCGAGCTCTATCGCGACCGCCTGTTGCCGCTGCCGGGCTTTTTGGTCGGTATCTCAGGCGGCGGACGGGAGGAAGTGACGCAAGGTCTGCGCCTGACCGCCCACTTTCTGGAGCGCAGCGTCTGCCATCCGCACAATCGCGGCCTGCCCCCTGCCCGCCTTCGTCTCTCGGACCGCTTTACGCTGTCGGGGCAGGATGCGGAAAGCGGCGAAGAAACAGAGTGATGCCTACGCAGTTCGGTCCGATTGCGATGCCTAGCTGGATTTATCGCTGATAAGCCCTGAAGAGTAGCGGCGCCGGTAGAGGTCAAGGCCGGTCGGGTGCGACACCCGGACTGAGGCGCAATAGACGTTCCCTCGCGGGCGGATCTGCTCTAAGGGCCGATAGGCTGACGACAAGGGGCTGGTGTATGGCGAAAACGGCCACTGCGGGCGGGGGAGAAATCGTTCCCGTGCGCGCGATCGATGCAATCTCCGAGCGCTATCTGAACTATGCGCTTTCGACCATCATGTCGCGCTCTCTGCCGGACGTGCGCGACGGGCTGAAGCCGGTGCATCGCCGCTTGATCTTTGCCATGCAGCAGCTGCGCCTCGACCCCAACTCCGCCTTCAAGAAGTCCGCGCGCGTGGTCGGCGATGTCATCGGCAAGTTTCATCCGCACAGCGATCAGGCGATCTACGACGCGCTGGTGCGGCTGGCGCAGGACTTTGCGCTGCGTTATCCGCTGATCGACGGGCAAGGCAACTTCGGCAATGTCGATGGCGATAACGCTGCGGCCATGCGTTACACCGAGGCACGGCTGACCGAGGTTGCAGCCCTGTTGCTGGAGGGCATCGACGAGGATGCGGTCGATTTCCGCCCCACCTACGACGGTGAGGCGCAGGAGCCGGCGGTGCTGCCGGCAGCCTTCCCGAACCTGCTGGCCAACGGCGCGCAGGGCATCGCCGTCGGCATGGCCACCTCGATCCCACCGCACAACGTGGCAGAACTCTGCGCTGCCCTACAGCACCTGATCGAGAAGCCCAAGGCCAGCGTTGCCGACTTGGTCGCCCTCGTGCCGGGTCCCGACTTTCCGACCGGCGGCGTGCTGGTCGAAGATCCCGGTACTATCCTGCGCGCCTATGAGACCGGGCGCGGCTCCTTTCGCCTGCGGGCCCGCTGGGGGGTGGAGCGCCTTAAGGGTGAGCTTTGGCAGGCGGTGGTGACCGAGGTCCCCTATCAGGTTGCCAAGGCCAGGCTGGTCGAGCGCCTCGCCGAGCTGATGGAGCAGAAGAAGCTACCCGTGCTGGAGGACGTGCGCGACGAATCGGATGCGGCGATCCGCCTGGTGCTGGTGCCGAAGAATCGCAACATCGCGCCAGAGATCATGCTGGAGCAGCTGTTCCGCAACAGCGATCTGGAGACCAAGGTCTCCCTGAACCTGAATGTGCTGCTGGCCGACAACACGCCCAGAGTCACCACCTTAGCGGGGGCGCTGCAGGCTTTCCTCGATCACCGGCAAGAGGTGCTGCAGCGCCGCTCGCGCCACCGCCTGACCAAGATCGTGGATCGGCTGGAGGTATTGGAGGCCTATCTGGTGGCCTACCTCAACATCGACGAAGCGATCCGCATCGTCCGCTTCGAGGACCGTCCCAAGCAGGAGCTGATCGCGCGCTTCGATTTGACCGAGGGGCAGGCCGAAGCCATTCTCAACATGCGCCTGCGCGCGCTCCACAAACTGGAAGAGATTGAGATCAGGCGCGAGCAAGACACCCTGTTGTTCGAGCAGGAGGGCCTAACCCTGCTGCTGCAGGAGCCCAAGCGTCAGTGGAAGGCCATCGGTAAGGAGATCGGCGAAATCGCCAAGCGCTTCGGTCCCGAAACCCCGCTGGGACGCCGCCGCACAGAGATTGCCGAGCCATCGGCCTCGGTCGTGGTGCCGGTCGAGGCCTTTGTCGAGCACGAGCCGGTGACGGTGCTTTGCTCGACCAAGGGCTGGATCCGGGCTGCCAAGGGTCATCTGGAGGCCGGTCAGATCGGTGATGCTCGCTACAAGGAGGGCGACCACGGCCGCTTTGCCCTGCACGCCATGACCACCGACCGCCTGCTGCTGATAGCCACCAACGGGCGAGTCTACAGCCTGGGCGCCGACCGTCTGCCCGGCGGCCGCAGCTTCGGCGAACCGCTGCGGCTTATGATGGACCTGCCGAACAGCGCCGACCTGCTGGCGATCTTCGTCCATCGGCCGGAGGGCAAGGTGCTGCTGGCCTCCACAGCTGGTCACGGCTTCCAGGCGGCCGAAGCGGCGCTGGCGGCCCAGACCAAGAACGGCAAGCAGGCGATGAACCTCCCTGGCGGAGATGAGACCTCGGTGGCCTGGCGCATCGCTGCCGAAGACGACCATGTGGCGGCGATCGGGGAGAACCGCCGGCTCTTGGTCTTCCCACTGTCGGATCTGCCGGAAATGACTCGCGGCCGGGGTGTGATCTTGCAGCGCTACCGCGACGGCGGCCTCTCCGACGCCAAGACCTTCCGCTTGGAAGAGGGCCTCACCTGGTCCCTAGGCAGCGAGCGCATCCGCCGCGAGCAGCGCCTGACCGACTGGATCGGTAAGCGCGCCCAGTTCGGTCGCCTGCCGCCGAATGGCTTTCCCAAATCGAATAAGTTTTCATAAGTTTTATCGGTTGCAAGTTAGGATATCTATTTAAATATTTTCTCTATAAGAACAATAATACTTAACACAATTCTATGAATTTTTTAAATCAAATTTATCTTTATTTTATATAAAATAGTTATCGAATCCCAAAATTCTTAGAGCCTTACCATAACGAGGAGCTAGCCTTGCGCCCGCCCTGCTCGTGATCGCACATTGAGCAAAAATCGTAGATCCTTTGGAACAAGAAGCGGTGCACCGGATGAAGAAACCGCCGATACACCCTTGGCCACGGCCCAAAGTGTAGCTTTAACATCCCGCCAGACGCATCCCGAGTGTAGCAGATAGTGCAAGGCATCGATATGCTCGCGAAAATCCGGTCGGTGCTGTCGGCCCCTGCAAGATGCCTCCAGCATTGACGATTCGATCCCATTCTTCGTTCGTCAAATCTGACTCATAGCGCTTCGTCTTGCAGGCAATCTTGACCATCCGACCGCAGATCTCCCCCGGGTTCAGGTAAACAGCTTCAATCGCATGAAAGCCGATTTCCTTTCTTCGGAACCCGAAAAGCGCGTTTTTGCATCTTGTTTACCTGCGCCCTGACAGGGAACAAGCGGTCGTTCGCCACAGCGGCCACCCTGCAGTGGCCGGCGATCCTCTTTGTCTTACTAATCATGGTTGCTTACACTCCGTGACCTCTCCACAGTTCTAGCGAACGTGCTGTTCGGGCCGCAAATCGTGGATTGAGACAAAGGGAGCGCCGACGAGGCACCCGCATCATTTGTGCGCCTCGCCGTGGGGGCGGTACACCTTCTGCACAGCGTCGAAGACCATGGCCGTAGTCCAGCCGAAGATTACCATGCCGCCGGCCGCCTGAAAGGCGCCCAAGAGCCGATAATGCTGATCCAAAATGATGTCGCCGAAGCCCAAGGTGGTGAAACAGACAGTGGAGAAATAGAGTGCCGTCTCCATGTCCGCGAAGATGCCCAGCATGCGGTAGACCACCGCCCAGCTCCAGGCCTCCAGGATAGTGGCCATGAAGAACCACAGAACGATCACCGTGATCAGCACCGCACGGCCGATGTGGTGCCGCAAATTCCGCGCCGCGGGCGGGAAGATCTTCAGCCCCACCACCATGAAGGCGCCATGCACAATCGCCGTCCAGCCGATCAGCGCCGCACCGATAACGATGTCATCCCACAAGGCCGCTTTGCCCCCTTTCGTCTTCCAAGCCACAGCCTCCTCAAGGACAGAGGCCTATCCTGTCGCCGCAGCGGTCGCCTCTCAAGCATTCGGAGACTGCATTTTTACCTCCAGGCTTGTGCATTCTTGAAAGACTGGCTTGGCCTAACGACTTACAGGAACCATGCTCCAATGCGCTCCGGCGCATCCTGCCCAACGTCGAGAGGGAGAAATGAAGACCGTGACGGACGGGAAAGTCGCCTTCGCCGGGCGCATCGTGATGCTGGGCTGCGGCTCCATCGGTCAGGGGGTCCTGGCGCTTCTTTTCAAACACATCGACATCACGCCCGACCGCATGACGGTGATCGCTGCCGACGAGACCGGCAGCGAGGTCGCCCGGTCCTATAGTGTCACCTTCGAACAGGTCACCCTGACGCAAGAAAACTACCGCAAGGTCGTGGGCGGCCGCCTGCAGCCGGGCGACTTTCTGCTGAATCTCTCGGTCGATGTCTCATCTCTGGCGCTGATCGAGATGGCGGCGGAGAAGGGCGCGCTCTACCTGGACACCTGCATCGAGCCCTGGCTGGGCGGCTATGTCGACATGCATCTCTCCCTTGCGGACCGTTCCAACTACGGCCTCTGGCTGAAGTCGAAGGAGCTGCGCGGGAAACTGGGTTCCGACGCACCGACCGCGGTGGTCACTCACGGCGCCAATCCGGGCTTGGTCTCGCACTTCGTCAAGCAGGCCTTAATCAACATCGCCCGCGGCCTCGGCCGCGACGACACTCCGCCCAGCAACCGTGCGGGTTGGGCGAAGCTGGCGCAGAGCCTGGGCATCAAGGTGATCCACATCGCCGAGCGCGACACCCAGGTTGCCAACATTCCCAAGGCAGTAGGCGAGTTCGTCAACACTTGGTCGATCGACGGTTTCGTCGGCGAGGGCCTGCAGCCGGCCGAATTGGGCTGGGGCACGCACGAGCGCCACTTCCCCGGGGACGGCCGGCGCCACAACTACGGACCGGGCTCCGCCATCTACCTGATGCGGCCCGGCTGTTCGCAGCGCGTGCGGACCTGGACACCGCTGGAGGGTCCCTTCCACGGCTTTCTCATCACACACGGCGAGTCGATCTCGCTTGCCTCCTACCTGACCGTGGAGGAGGGCAGCGAAGCCGTCTATCGCCCCACTGTGCACTACGCCTATCACCCGGCCGACGACGCGGTCTTGTCCCTGCACGAGTTGAACGGCAAGAATGGCATTGCGCAGACGCGCAGGCGCCTGATGATGGACGAGATCGTCAGCGGCGTGGACGAGCTGGGCGTTTTGCTGTGCGGCCACGACAAGGGCGCTTATTGGTACGGTTCACAGCTTTCCATCGAGGAGGCGCGCAATGTGGCGCCGCACAACAATGCGACCTCGCTGCAGGTGACCTCTCCGGTTATGGCCGGCGTTATCTGGGCCATCGAGAACCCCAAGCGCGGCATCACCGATCCGGAAGAAATGGACTTTCAGCGCATTCTGGATCTCTGCGGCCCCTATCTGGGCCCGGTCGTCGGCAAGTACAGCGATTGGACTCCCCTGACCGGCCGCGAGCGCCTGTTCCCGGAAGACCTCGACCGAGAAGATCCCTGGCAGTTTAAGAACTTCCGCGTCCTCTAGGCTCTAGGCGGCGGCTAAAACCCGATAGACTAGTCGATTCCTGCGATCCCCGCTGTGCTATAATGAAGCCCAGCTGGGTATCCAATCCCATTCTAGAGACGAGGAAGAGCAACATGACGAGCCATGTGAGCGTGAGCCTCTTGCTTGCGGTCAGCCTCTTGGTACCGCAAGCGGCTTGGGCAGAGACCGATCCGGACAGCATCAAGAAAGCTATCGCCGGCTATCTTGCCGAGACCGGCGGGAACATAATAGAGGGCGGCAAGATCACTTACGACGACCTCACCGTCACTGCCGTGGGCGAGGCCTACGATGTCGTCCTCAAGGGGCTAAGGGTGTCCGCCGCGGACGGTTCGGTGATCGATGCCGGCGACACAGGCTTCACCGTGACCGGGAACGGTGCAGATTTCGACATTTCCAACGTCACGCTGCCGAATGAGATCAAGATCTCCAGCGGTCATGCGGACGATGAGACCGCCGTGCTCACTTGGACCCAGAAGGTGGTAACCGGAACCTGGACGCCTCTGCTGGAAGAGTTTAAGGCGCTGGACCTTGAGATGGCTGGCGTGTCTCTATCGATCCCCGAGGGCCGCTACCAGGCCATCGCCGCCAGCTTCGGCGATCTGATCGCCTCCGTGGCTACCGATGTCGTCAGCGATCGGGACTGGAGATCCGAAAGCCGCTATCGCTTGGGACCGATCACCGTCGAAGACTCCGAAGGAGAGGGCACATTGACCCTAGGCGCGTTCGAGGTCTTTGGCGAAGTGGCCAACCTCAATCCGCAGCTCTATCGGCAGCAATTGGACATTTTGAGCCAGCTGGAAGCGGCGCACGAAGCCAACGACCAAGCCGAGATCGAAGACCTCAAGGGGCAGGTCTTGGCACTGGGGCCGTTTGCCCAGGAAGGCTGGGGCGGCATCGCCCTTACAAACCTGGATTTTCGGCACCGCGCAGACGATAAGCTTCGCGTTACCCTGGAGGCAGCCTCTGCCGTTCTGCGGGCAGCGGCTCCCGCCGGATCGGAGACCGGCAGCCTCGGACTAACGCTCTCCGGCAATGGCCTCACATACGAGATCGCCAACCCTGACGAAAAAGATCGGTTGGCTGCCCTGGTCGTGCCGAACCATTGGGACTTGAACATGGAAGTGCGCCAATTGCCGCTCGAGGAAGCAACCCAGGTCTTGACCGAGTTGGTCTTCTCCTCCATCGGCATCCAGGACGAGCCCAACATTCCCTTCGCGCAGATCAGGCTGGCAATGGGCCAGGCCGGCAGCAAGCTCGTCATCGACGAACTCTCCTTAGCCGGCCCCTATGCGGCCTTGGACGGCGAGGCCGAGATAACGGCCGACCCCACGAGCGCTATGGGTGCCGTCGGCGGCGGCACCTTGCGCCTGATCGGGTTGCATAGGCTGGAGGAGGCCATCGGCGATCTACAATCCGGCGTGCAGCAGGAGATCGCCAAGGCACTGGTTTTCCTGAGAGGTGGGCTGGTTTTTCTGAAGGGGCTGGGCAGGCCCGAGCCCAACGGCGACGCCATCGACTACCTCTATGTCCTCGATGTGCCGGCTGATGGAAACTTCACCTTGAACGGTCAACCCATCGGCGCCATGCTGCCTCACTAGCAGCAGGCAGGCCTCCTGCCGCGTTAAACGCGAAGGAAGCACGCTGCGCTAGCGGTTCTTGCATTGGCGTCGGCGATCTTGGTGTTGCCGCCGTCGCTCGTTCTGGCGGACGCGGAGGCGCAGCGGATCCGCGAGGCCATCCTTGAGCGATTCCGTCGCGCGCCGAGGGCGGAGGACCTACCGTTTGTCTTCCATCAGGGCGCAGCGGTCACTCCGGCCGACGGCGGCTACGACGTCGTGATCGAGGGACCTGAATGTTGCGCACCGGCAATAGCAGCCTGTCCGAGATCGGCACGGTCGGCATCCATGTGGAGAGACAACCGGGACTGCCGTTTCGACCGGGCCGTCTTGCCCGGCTGCTTATTCTTCGAGTTCAAGCGACCTTACCACATCGAAGCGATGGTCGGAAGGATGCGACTGTCCGCTTTGGCCTGTCGTGGCGAAATGCGGCGCTGTCCGGTATGTGATCGCCCCGGTGGCTTTGCCCAAGGCCATGGGCTCGGCCCAGCCCTCGAGCATGCCGATCTGTTCCCTTGGTCCGATGCCGAGACTGCACAGCTGTCGCCGCTGTCGGATGGCCTTACCGTCTCGCTTGGCGATAGCCATTCCATCTATACCTGCGAAGAACGCAGCGCCAGCGCATGGGATTATCGGGGATAGACGACGCCGGGCCGCAGTTTTCCAGTGAGCGCACACGAGGGCCTTGGCGGCGTCCCTTTCCGGTCTGGATGACCATCTTCAAAGACGGCAAATGGCTGGTTCCCCTTCGCGTTGCTGGGCTTAAATCCGCAGAGTTACTTGGGACGCTGCGATGCCTGGAGTCGACGTCGCCTCCCGCGCTATTCGACCGTGAGGCTTTCAAGCGAAAGTCATGGCGCTGAATCGCCTTTTCGAGCGTCACCGTGGCGAGTGTCGAAATGGGGGGCGAGTGCCGAAATGGGGCGCTGCTTTACGACGAGGCCCAGCCCGGCGGTTCGATCTTGCGGCAAGGGGATAGTTCGGCGAAATAACGATCATGGCGCCGGCTGGTCAAGATTTGACATCCCTCACGCTCGAAGGTGAGGGCAGCATCGTCTTAAAGCGCCATCCCAGAGCCAAGCGCTTGATGGTTTTGGCAGCTACCCAGATCGACGGCCCGGCCGGCCGCACGGCGGCCTTGGCACTGACGATGCTCCCACTCGAGCGGAGGTTCGAACTCCTCTATCAAGAGCGGGGCGCATTGGATGTAGATCTGCAGCAGATCCCGCTCGCGGCCACCATAAGCTTGCTAATGGAGTTGTTTGCTGCGGTCGATCTGCGGAACGCCAACGAGGGAAAGGCTGACGGCGGGGCGTTTGGCAGCACCAACGGCGCTTAGCCTAAGGCGACCGCCGCTTGGGCCACTTAGGCGCGGGCACTGTGGGAGCCCTATTCCATGACCAACGATTTCCTTTCGGTGGATGTGTACCTCGACCTGACTGCTGCGCCGGAAAGCCCGACCTTTGTGGTCGGCGCTTTCCAAGATGCCATTTTCGACCTAGACGAGGACTCTGCAAGCAGCCATGGCGCAAGTCAAGGCGGAGGGCTTCGTCTCAGCTGTTGAGAACCAGAACGCGGCATAGAGAGCCTTCTCGGCGATCTCGATGCTGAAGGGTTTGGGGGCAGCCGACCGTCGAGGACGGCACCATCATCTATCGCTCGAAGTGCAGGGTGACAAAAGTCTTTTGAAATCGGGCGGTTTCAGGGGTGTGGAATCGCCTGAAAAGGCGGTTTAGAGGTCAATTTCGAGGGGGTGCGAAAGGCTTGGAAAATCCGGGCCTTCCGCACCCTTCGTTTTGCCGGAAAAAGT
>JACOMY010000009.1 GCA_014324045.1 Rhodospirillales bacterium
GAAGAAACTGATTGGCCTGCCGCTGCAACCGACCCCAGACAATAAAGGTATGTTTGGCTATACAGAGAATCCGAAAGCGTTCGTTGAAATTGTTCCCTTTGCCAAGCTGGTGAAGGGTGCCAAGGCACGCAACTCCACCTTCTTCACTAGACTCGGTCTTAATGGCTGAGTCCATACCACATATTCTGGAAGCGGTTTGTACATAGAAAGTGGCGCCCGCGCGCAAGCCGCGGTTCCGGCAAGCGGCCTGCACGGCCCTTGCAGGCACCCTGCAACGGCCTTGCAGCACCTCTGCCGCCGCCGCGGCCACCCTGCCGGAAGGGCGCTTCTCCCTCGGGCGGCAGTGTCGGCGACAGCTATGACACTGCGCTAACGGAAAGTGTCATCGGCCTGTCCGAAGCCGGCGCTATCGCGTTCTTCGGTTCCTGGTAATCTGTCGCCGGGCCAGCTGGCCGATCCTGAAGGGCCGGCCGCTACGGCACCGGCCGGCAGCACGGCGCCCTCGGATAGCGGACGTAGCGGAGGCCGCATGCAACCAAGCCTCCTATGCAGACATCGATAGCCTTGCTGCAATCGCACCGCAAGGCTATTGGAGGGGAACAAAGACCATTTGGATGGAAAGGTGCCGCGGCTGGAACTCGACGTTCATTCTGGGCCTGCAGTCTGATGCGCCCTTGGGCACATCCCTGGCGCTTTGCCCTGACTGCGCTGGCGGCGCTTATCCTGATCTGGCTTGTCCTCGCAGTGTGGCCGGATTGGCTCCAGGATCTGCTCGGCCGCAAGAAGACCTTCGTGAACACGCTCCTCAACGGTCTTACCCTGGCCGGGCTCTACTTTCTGGTGGCGAGCGGATTCACCCTGATTTTCGGCCTCATGCGCAACGTCAACCTGGCCCATGGCTCGCTCTATCTGATGGGTGGATACATCGGCTACGAGGTGGCCGAGGCTTCCGGCAGCTGGCTTTTGGGCGCGGCGGCCGCCTTGTTCGCCCTCGCCTCGATCGGGGCCATACTGCAGGTCGTCGTTTTTCGGCGCATGCAGGGCGACGACCTGCGCCAGACGCTGGTCACCATCGGCATATCGATCGTCGCTGCCGACCTGATGCTGGCCGCATGGGGCGGAACCACCTACCAGTTCGAACCGCCCGAAGGGCTTTTCGGCGCGGTCACGCTGCCGATCGTCTCCACGATTAAGTCCTCCGGCGCTGCGGTCTTTATCAAATACCCCTTCTACCGGTTGTTCGTGCTGTTCCTGGCCGTCGCCATCGGCCTTGGCCTGTGGGTTTTCCTAAACAAGACCAAAACCGGCATGACGATCCGGGCCGGCGTTGACGACCGCAGCATGCTGGCCGCCACCGGTGTGAATGTCGATTTGGTTTTCGTACTGGTTTTCGCCCTCGGAGCGGGGCTGGCGGGGCTGGCCGGGGTCATCGGCGGGACGGCGCTTTCCATCGCCCCGGGCGAGGATGTCCGATATCTGCTGGCCTCGCTGGTGGTGGTGATCGTAGGCGGCATGGGCTCGATCGCCGGCGCTGCGATCGGTGCTTTGCTCATTGGCCTCGCCGAGCAATTCGGGCTCGCCTATTTCCCGACCTACGGCGTTGTGCTGACTTTTGTCGTCATGATCGCGGTGTTGGCCATACGTCCGCAGGGGATCATGGGCCGATGACAGCCCGGATCCATCCGGCCTGGTGGCTTTTGGCAGCGCTCCTGTCGATCTATCCGATCCTTGCAAATGACTTTTTCACCCTGCAGATCGGCGCCTACAGCTTGATCTTAGGCACCATCGCCTTGTCGCTGACGATCCTGGCAGGCTATGGCGGGATGGTCAGTCTGGCGCAGTTGACCGCGGCCGGGCTTGCCGCCTACGTCCTGCCGATTTTCGGCACCAATAGCCAGGGTGTCCTGGGTATCGGTTGGAGCCATTGGCTGACGATCCCGATGGCTTTGCTGGTTGGGGCCTCCTTCAGCGCCTTGGTCGGCCTGATAGCTGTGCGTACCTCGGGCATCTATACGATCATGATCACCCTGGCGGTGGCGGTCTCGGTCTTCTTCTTCACGCGCCAGAATTACGAGCTGTTCAACGGCTTCACCGGCTATGCCGGGATCGAGGCGCCCAAACCCTTCGGCTACGATCTGCGCGCGCCTTTACCCTTCTACTATCTCTGTCTGATCGTGGCGGCAGGCTTCGGGCTGGCCACGCTTTACGCGGCCAGAACACCCTTCGGGCTCAGCCTGCAAGCGGTGCGTGACAATCCGCGCCGGATGGCGGCGCTTGGGTTCTCCGTCGCCGGCATCCGGGTGTTGGCCTTCTTCCTGGCGGGTTTCGTTGCCGCGGCAGGCGGCATCCTGTTGGTCTTCTTCAACGGCCGCATCTCGCCCGGCACCATCGGCGTGGACGTGGCCATCGACATCCTGGTCATCGCCGTTGTTGGCGGTCTGCGCCATCCGATCGGGCCGTTCATCGGCGCACTGGCCTTCGTCTTGCTTGAGACCTTCGCCATCGATCTGATCGCGCGCGAGCGTTTCAACAGCTTGATCGGCACCGCATTTTTGTTGATCGTGCTGTTCTCGCCCGACGGCCTGTTGGGGCTATGGAACAAGATTAGGCCCAAAATCGGGCCCAAGATTAGTAGACCCAGTCTGGGGCTTGCCGGTCCGCAAACAGGAAAAACCCCACAGTTCGATGCGGCGGAGACCCAACCCATTTCATCGAGGGAGGATACCGGATGAAAACCAGGACCCTATTGTTCAGCACCTCACTTGCGGCGGTGTTGAGCGCTGCTTCGGCCTCGGCGGAGGACCTCAAGATGGGCGCGATTGCCGTGCTCGAAGGCGCCTTTGCCGTGCTCGGTGAGGACAGCATGCGCGGCGTCGAGCTTGCGTTACAGGAGTTCGGCTACACCGCCGGCGGGATGCAGATCGAATTGATCGCCGGCTCCACCGATGCCTCGCCGGACAGTGCGGTGCGGGCGGCACGCAAGATCGTCGAACAGGACGGCGCCCCCATCGTGATCGGGCCCTTGTCGGGATCCGAGGGCTTGGCCATTCGCGATTATGCCAAGACGCAGCCAAATACGACCTTTCTCAACGGCGCCTCGGCAGCGCAGGACACCACGCTGCGCGAAACCGCGGACAACTTCTTCCGCTTCTCCACCGAGGGCGCGCAGTGGATGGCCGGTCTGGGCGAGTATGTCTATAACCAGAAGGGCTATCGCTCGGTTGCCGTTCTGGCTGAGGACTATTCCTTCCCCTACACGCAGGTCTTCGGCTTCTTGGAGCCCTTCTGCCGTTTGGGCGGCAAAGCCCCGCAGGACGCACGGTTCTTTGTGCCGATCGGCAACAAGGACTACAGTTCGGTCATCGCATCGCTGCCCGACGATGTGGATGCGATTTATGTGGCATTGGGCGGCGCGGACGCGGTCAACTTCCTGACTCAGTACGAACAAGCGGGTGGCGAGCTGCCCCTGATCGGTGGCTCGATCACTATGGACCAGACCGTGTTGGGCTCCAAGGGCCGGGCGCGCCGCTTCGTGATCGGTACACCTTCGGCAGGTCCGATCTCGGACACCTGGGAAGACCCGCGCTGGGCCGAGTTCGTTGCAGCCTATCGAGCGGCCTTCCCCGATGGATTCCCGTCGCCATCGCTGTTCGCGCACGCCTATTATGTCAACACCAAGGCGGCACTTCTGGCGCTCGACGCGGTGAATGGCGACCTGTCCGATGGCGGTGCCAGATACCGCGAAGTCCTGGCGAACCTCTCCTTCGAGACGCCCACCGGCATGGTCAGCCTCGACGAACGCGGCAATGCAATTGCCGACATCTTCCTGACCGAGGTGATAGAAGGTCCTGGCGGCAACCTGTTGAACAAGACGCTCGGCGTCACGCCGCAGGTCAGCCAGACCCTCGGGCTCAGTTATGACGAGTTCCTGCAATACGGCCCCGTCAGCCGCGAAAACCCCGCCTGCGAATAAGCCCAACAGAAGAAGCCCAACCAAAATGGGCCGCACGGATGCCCTCTCCCGCCTTCGGTCTTCGGGGCAATACGCCCTGGAGCTGGAGGCCGTCAGCCGGCACTTCGGTGCGCTGATTGCCTTGGCCGGCATCGATCTGGCGGTCGAGGCGGGGGAGCGCCGTGCGATCCTGGGCTCGAACGGAGCCGGTAAAACAACGCTCTTCAATGCGGTGACCGGGGATTTTCCGGTGACCGCAGGGCGCATCCGTTTCTTTGGCGAAGACATAACCGCCCTGCCGCCGCATGAGAGGATCCGGCGCGGTTTGCGCCGAACCTATCAGATTTCACTGCTATTCGAAAATCTTAGCGTTCGCGACAACCTTTTTGTCGCTTGCCGCGGGGTCTCGCCGCACCGGGCCTCCTTGCGCCGCGCCGGCCCCTCCGAACCCGCCGCAGAGCTGGCCGAAATGCTGGCGCAAGCTGTGCATCTGGACGCTGTCCTCGACAGCCGGGTCGGCACGCTCAGCTACGGGCAGCAACGCCAGTTGGAAATCGGCATGGCCTTGGCCGGCGCCCCGCGCTTCATTCTTTTCGACGAACCTGCGGCCGGGCTCTCTCCTTCGGAACGGGCCCAGCTGATCGAAATCCTGGGTGCACTGCCCGCGCATATCGGATACCTCATCATCGAACACGACATGGACGTGGCACTGCGCGTCGCCGCGACTGTTTCGATGCTGCATAACGGACGGATTTTCAAGGAAGGCACACCGGCCGAAATCGAGAACGATCCGGAGGTTCAGGCCCTTTACCTGGGGGGCGGTCATGACTGACACGCTGCTTTCGGTCCGGGGCCTGCACGTCTACTACGGAGCCTCCCACGCCTTGCAGGGCGTGGACATCGCGCTTGGCCGGGGCGTGCACGCCGTACTTGGCCGCAATGGCATGGGCAAGACCACGCTTTGCCAGGCAATTATGGGGTTGGTTCCGCTGCGCTCAGGTACGATTCGGTTCGACGGTACCGACATCGCCGGCCTGCCGCCGAACAAGATCGCATCTCTGGGTATCGGCTACACACCGCAGGGGCGGCGCCTGTGGAAGTCGCTATCGGTTGACGAGCATCTGCGGCTTTGCGCCGTGGCCAACAGTCCCTGGTCCGTCGATTTCATTTACGACACATTCCCGCGCTTGGCCGAACGGCGCAGCACCGGTGGCACCCAGTTGTCGGGCGGCGAGCAACAGATGCTGGCCATCGCCCGCGCCCTGCTGCCCGGTCCGCGCCTTTTGGTGATGGACGAGCCGACGGAAGGTTTGGCTCCGGTAATTGTCGACCGGGTCGTGCAGCTTCTACAGAAAATCGGCGCGTCGGGCGAAGTCTCGGTCTTGCTGGTCGAACAGAACCTTTCCGTGGCAACCACTGTGGCCCAGGACATCTCGATCATGGTCAACGGCCGGATCTCGGCGGTTTTGCCCGCCGCACAGCTGGCCGCCGATCGCGCGCTGCAAGAACGCTTGCTGGGTGTGGGACGCCATGGTGGAACGGAAAGCTTTACACCGGCCCCGCCTGAGGATGCAGCACGAGCTGACGAACCCTTGCCCAAGAAGCACACATCGCCCAACAAGCACGCATCCATGCCCAGAAACGATTACACACCGCCGCCCAGATGGTCCAGGGAGGCCTGGGAGGAAAAACCGAAGCAGCAGTCTGCAGCCCGGCCACCGCCGCACTCCCCGGCCCCTGGCGGCTCGGTCATCGTTGCAGGCACCTTCGACACCAAGACGCAGGAGCTGACCTTTCTGCGCGACCGTCTTCGCGCCCAGCAGATTGCCGTCAAAACAGTCGATCTCTCCACTTCGGGCAAGTCATCGGCGGCCGATATCCCGCCGCATCGCGTCGCGGCCTGCCATCCTGGCGGCAGTGGCGCTGTAATGACCGGAGATCGCGGCACCGCCGTCGCGGCGATGGCAGAAGCCTTTCAGGTCTGGGCCAGGCAGGACGGCAATATTCGCGGCATGATTTCGGCGGCGGGATCGGGTGGCACCGCCCTCGCCACGCCTGCGATGCGCGCGCTGCCCATTGGCGTGCCCAAGGTGATGATCTCGACCGTCGCTTCCGGCGATGTCGGCCACTATGTCGGCCCCTCCGACATAATGATGATGTACTCGGTCACAGACGTGCAGGGGATCAACCGGATCTCGGCTCAGGTCCTGTCCAACGGTGCAGACGCTTTGGCAGGTGCGGTGCGCTTCCGGGCGTCGAACCCGCCGCAGGTCGCCGGCGGCAAGCCGGCACTTGGCTTGACCATGTTCGGTGTCACCACCCCTGCCGTGCAGGCGATCGTCAAGGGTCTGGAAGACCGCTACGAGTGCCTGACCTTCCACGCTACCGGCACCGGCGGGCAGTCGATGGAGAAGCTGGCCGATAGCGGCATGCTGGCGGGCGCGCTGGACATCTCCACGACCGAGGTCTGCGACATGATGATGGGCGGGGCGATGCCCGCGACCGAGGACCGCTTCGGCGCCTTCATCCGCACGCGCATCCCTTACCTCGGTTCCACCGGCGCGCTCGATATGGTCAATTGGCAGGCGCCGGAAACTGTACCCGAGCGCTACAAGGACCGGCTGTTTTACCGGCACAACCCGCAGGTCACACTGATGCGCACGACGGCGGATGAGAATAGGCGCATGGGCACCTGGATCGCCGAACGGCTGAACCGGATGACCGGACCGGTGCGGTTCCTGCTGCCAAGGGGCGGGGTCTCGGCGCTTGACGCGCCCGGCCAAGCCTTCGACGACCCGACGGCGCGCAGCGCGCTCTTCGACGCGATCCGCCAGACATTCGACCCGGCCCCAAACCGGCAGCTCGTCGAGATTGACAGCCACATCAACGATCCGGGCTTTGCTGCGGCCGCCTTGGCCGCCTTTGCCGCAATCGTAAAATAGCGGGGGGTACCTTGATGCCTAGGTTCGAGCGTGCAGAGTTAATGGCGAGGTTTCAGGCGATGAAGGCCGAGGGCAGGCCCATCGTCGGCGGCGGCGCGGGTACCGGGCTTTCTGCCAAATGCGAGGAACAGGGCGGCATCGACCTCATCGTCATCTACAATTCCGGCCGCTATCGGATGGCCGGGCGCGGCTCGCTGTCGGGGCTTTTGGCCTACGGCAATGCCAACGAGATTGTCATGCAAATGGCGAACGAGGTCTTGCCCGTCACCGAACGCACGCCGGTTCTGGCCGGGGTGAACGGCACCGACCCCTTTTGCAACTTCGACGCCTACCTCGATGATGTGAAACGCATCGGTTTCTCAGGTATCCAGAACTTCCCGACCGTGGGGCTGATCGACGGCACCTTTCGCGCGAACCTGGAAGCGACCGGCATGTCCTACGCGCTCGAAGTCGATCTTATCGCCCGCGCCCATGCCAAAGACATCTTGACCACACCCTATGTGTTCTCGGCCGCGGACGCCGATGCGATGGCCCGCGCCGGGGCCGACATCCTTGTGGTGCATTTGGGCTTGACGGCGGGCGGCTCCATCGGTGCCGGAACCGCACTGAATCTGGAAAATTGCCCGGCGCTTGTGGATACATGGGCAGAGGCCGCATTGAACGTGAACCCGCAAGCGGTGGTGCTTGTACACGGCGGGCCCGTAGCGCTGCCCGAAGACGCCGAATACATCCTGAAAAATACCGAGCACTGCCACGGTTTCTATGGCGCTTCCTCAATGGAGCGCTTGCCAACCGAGATTGCGCTGACCGAACGGACGCGCGCCTTCAAGGCGATCCGCGGTCGAGCTTAAGGGAACATGCAGATGACCGCTAGTGCAGTAAACTGGCTGATTGCTCTAAGTGTCGTCGCAATCGTCGCGATTTGGCTTTTGCACTGGTTCTACCTGCGCGGCGCCACCGATCGGGCCTACGTACGGACCGGATTTGGCGGCCGCAAGGTAACGCTCGACAGCGGCATAGTCGTACTACCGATCCTGCATCGGGTCGTGTCGGTCAGTCTCGGCCTATCGAAAGTGGTTCTGAAAGCCGAGCATGAAAACGCTTTGATCACCGCAGACCGGATGCGGGTAGACGTGGATGCCGAATTCTTCCTGCGTGTCGCGCCCCAAACCGAATCCGTTGCCTTGGCAGCCTCCAATCTTGGGGCACTGACCAATCGTCCCGAGGAACTGGCCGCGTTCTACGAAAGTGAGTTCTTGGGTGCGCTGCGGGCGGTGGCCGCAGAAGAGAATTTGACAACTCTGCATGAGAACCGGGCCGGATTTGTCGAGTCCGTACAAGCCCGCGTCGCGCCGGTGCTGGCCAAGAACGGGCTAGAGCTCTCTTCGGTTGCGATCCGCAACCTCGACCAGACCGCGCTCGAACATTTCAACCCCGCAAATCGCTTCGATGCCGAGGGCCTGACACAGCTCATCGAGACGGTCGAGGACCGCCGCAAGATGCGCAACGAGATCGAACAGAAGTCCGCAGTTGCCATCCGCGAGGCCAACCTGGCTTCCGAGAAAGAGACGCTGGCTCTGGACCGCGAGAGCCAGCTGGCGCGTCTGGAACAGGAGCGCGAGATCGAGGCGAAACGCGCCGCTCAATCCGCCGAAATCGCACGCGAGCAGGCCGAACGCGGGGCCGAAGCCGAGGCCGCGCGGATCGCCAGCACCCAAGCCATCAACCGGCGCGAGATCGCGGCGAAAGAGGAGGTCGAACGCGCCCGCTATGCCTCGGAGCGCGCTCTCGATGCAAGCCGTATCCTGCGCGAACAGGAACTGCGGCGGCTTGAGATCGAACGCGAGAAGTTTATCGACGTAACCAAACTTGAAACAGCCATCGCCGTCTTGGCGAAATCGGTGGAAGAGGCCGATGCGCGTGTGAGCGCAGAGGCGCAGTTGACCGCCGCCACGAAAGCATCCGAGGCCGTTACCGCTGCCCGGGAGCTGAGTGCAGCAGAACGCGCCGCCGCGGTGTCCAAGGTCGATAGCGGCCGCGAAACCGCCGCCGCTCGGGCCCGCGCCGCCGTGCGCGCCGAGGCCGAGCGTTTGCTGAACGAAGCCGAAAACGTGCTGACCGGCGATGCACGTGCCGGGCGTCTAAAGGCGCAGCTTATCGACAAGCTTGAGGCCGTGATTGCCGAAACGGTAAAGCCCATCGAAAAGATAGACGGCATCAAGATGGTGCACATGGGCGGCAGCGGCGGCGGTGCGGATCGCACGCCGACCGACGAGGTGATCGACAGCGCGCTGCGCTACCGCGTCCAGGCCCCCATGATCGATGCCTTGATGCAAGAAATCGGCGTCGAGGGCGCGAATGTGTCGAAAATGGGCGACGTCATGCGTGCCGCCAAGGATGCACAAAGCCTGGCCAAGGACGCCGCACAGAAGGAGGACAAGGATGCTTGAAGTCAATGTCACCTCGGTGATCCCCGCCGCGATCGACAGGGTCTGGGCGGTGATCCGCGACTTCAACGCCATGCCCGCATGGCACCCTCTGATTGCCGCAAGCCGGATTGAGACCGGTGCGCCCTCCGATCAGGTGGGCTGTGTGCGGAACTTCACCTTGACCGATGGCGCGCGCATCCGGGAGAAACTGCTTGCACTGTCGGATCTGGATCGCAGCTTTGCCTATGGCATTCTGGAAGCGGATGTGCCGCTCAGGGACTACACCGCCGGCATTTCCCTGAAAGCTGTCACCGATGGCGAAGCAACCTTTGGGCACTGGTGGGCCAAATTCAACGCGCCCGCCGGCCAGGAAGCCGACCTGTTGCGGATGGTAGAGCAAGATGTCTTCCGCGCTGGGTTCGAAGCGCTCAAAAAGCGCTACCTTTAGGCTAGGGCTTGTATATACAACTCATGCGGTTTTTTTCCCGATTCTGGGTTTCTGCCTGATTCTGGGCCGCTGCCGGAATGCTCGGCCGGGTTGGGTTTGTGGTAATCTTCCGATTTTGTCGCAGCCAATGCGGAAGCTAGGCTCGGCAGAGCGGTCATAAGATTTTCGCGGGCGCTTTTGTGTTCCCTTTCGGCGGATTCCCTCTTTGCCGCCCAGGCCATGGCTAGGACAAAAAAACTGGCAAGCAAGCTCGACTTTTCGCGATTGACAGCTTCGTGATTGACAGCTTCGTGATTGACAGCTTCGTGATTGACAGGCGGGTGTCCTCCAGCTCGAAGCCCCTGGTCTTTGCTTCGGCAAACAGACATTCGATGACCTGGCCTTTGCGTTAGGCAGTCAGGGCGCGATGGGCCGGCCGCTTGCTGACCGCAATCGGGCATTCCTTACCCCTGATGCGCTTGGCGGCGAAGTTCAGCCAGACGTGCCGGCCATGCCGCTGCGGAAGCCGCCTAGCGCTTCAATCTGATCCCGCGGCCGGCGTCCTCCGGCGCCGCCAGGCCCGCCTGCAGGCGATCCAGCCTGGCCAGGGCTTCCAGCATGGGCCGGCCGAAAGGGGCGGCGCGGGGCGGCCTGCCGGCGACGTGCAGCAGCAGGAACTCGGCCGCGGCCACCGGTGTCTCCCGGCCTTGGGCCCAGGTCCGGTTGTAGAGCCGCAGGCGCTTGGCATCGCGCTCGAAGACCTGGCTGGTGACGGTCAGCCGCTGACCTTCCTTCACCTCCAGGAAATAGCGGATGTGGGTCTCCAGCGTGTAGAGCGTGCCCTGGCCGCTCTCGCGATAGGCCCGGTCGCAGCCGATCGTCTCCGTAAGGCGATCGGTGCCCCAGCTCATGATCAGCAGGTAATAGCTCTCGTTCATGTGGCCGTTGTAGTCCAGCCACTCCGGACGGCAGACACCCTGCCAGACTACCGGACCGCCTTTGCGGCGCAAGGCTTCCCATTCCGGATCGCCCATCATGTACAGTCCCTGCGGGCCTCGGCCAAGGTTTGGCGCGCCTCCGCCGAATCCGGCAGTACGGCGTCGTCCCTCTCGCCGCTGCGCAGGCGCTTGGCCGAGGTCTCGCCCATAACCCAGCGCAGAGCCTCGACCAGATTGGATTTGCCGCAGTCCTTGGGTCCCACGATCCCCGTGGTGCCGCTTTCGATCGGCAGCTCCGTCGAATCGACGAAGGATTTGCAGCCGGCCAGGCGCAGACGCGTGAACTGCAGCAATCCTTCTCCCTATCGCTCTCCGGTTATCGCTCTCTGGGCGCTAGCGTCCCTGCTCTTCGGCGATCAGCGCCGAGAGCTCCTCGTAGGTCTCGTAGCTAGCGTTAGAGACCTTCGCGCCGTTCAGAATAAGCGTGGGCGTAACGCTGATGCCGTAGGTGGCTTCGGCATACTCGATGCCCATGACCAGACGGTCGAAGGTGGCCTGGTCGCTGATGCAGGATTCGAAGCGCGCCTTGTCGAAACCGGCCAACTGGCTCAGCGTGAAGAGTTCCGCGCCCGGATCCTCGGCCATCAGCCAGCTGCGCTGCTCCCTATAGAGCAGCTCGATGAAGCCGAAGAAGGCATTGCCCTCCAGGCAATCGGCGACCATCGCCGCCCAGAGCGCCGGCCTGTTCAGCGGAAAATCGCGATAGACATAGAGCAGCTTGCCGCTGTCCACCCAATCCTGCTTGATCGAAGGCAGCATGGCGCTGTGAAAGCGCGCGCAGTGCGGACAGCTGAGCGAGGCATACTCGATCAGCACTGCCGGCGCCTCGCGGTTGCCGAGCATCCGGTCGCCATCAAGCAGCCCTCGGGCATCGGCCTTCAGGGGTTCCCTATCGCTTTCCTCGGCACGCAGGCCGCGCGGCAGGCCCGCCAGCAGAGGCAGCGCAGCGGCCCCGACAAGAGTTGACCCGACAAGCATTGCCCCAGCAAGAATTGAACGCCGATCCCTCAGGATATGCTTGGTTTTCATCGATTTACCCACCAGATGTTGTAGATCCTACGATACACGGCAGCCTGAAACAAGCCTCTTGTTTCCACAAGGCTGTCGAGGCCCCCGGCCGGCCTGCAAGCCGTAACCTGTGCCAGCGCGCCACAAAGACCAGCCCACGAATGCCGGACTATGGCAAGTCGAAAAGCCGCCGGTTGGGCTCAGGTCGCACCATCTTGATCGCGGCGTGAGGCCAAGCTTCCGGCCAGGCGGGCCAAGGCCCGGTCCAGTGCCTCATGACCGCTGCCCGGCAGACCTTTTAGCGGCTCCGGCGGTGGCGCCAGCGGCCCGGCCGGCGCGGCGCCGGGTCCGGGGAGGCGGGCCACCTGCTTGATGCGCAGCCGCTCCACCGCCCGCACGCCCAGGAAGGCATTGACCCGCCCGATCAGCTGTGGCGCGCGGTGCTGCAGTTCCAATGCCGCCCAGGAGAGGCAGGCGAGCTCCAGCGCCCCGGCCTTGGCGCCGGCCGGTCCCTGCGGCCGCAAAGCCAGAGGCTGGCAAAGGGCCGCAATCTCTTGTCCCACGGCGTCTTGCCAATCCAGCAGCAAGGCCGCCTCCAAAGGCGGCCGCTTCTTCAGCAGAGGCTGCATCAAGGGACGCAGCGCCTTGCCCAGAGGTCGGAGACCGCCGCGCCGGCGGGTCTCTTTCCCGGCCGTTTTTTGGGTCATTATTTTCTGCGCCATCATTTTTTGGGCCGTGCCGTCTTCGTAACTCCGTATCTTTCTTGCGGAAGTTTAGCCGATGCACTCGAAGAAATCGCCCCCCGAAATTGCCCATCATGAAATCGCCCATGTCTATCGCCGGCAAAACCAACAGTTCCCGCCTGCACGCCGATCTTCTGGCCTGGTACGACCGCAACCGCCGCACCTTCCCCTGGCGTGCGCCGGCCGGCAGCCGCCCCGATCCCTACCGGGTTTGGCTCAGCGAGATCATGCTGCAGCAGACCGCGACGGCGGCCGCCGGCCCCTACTTCGAGCGCTTTGTCGCCCATTTCCCCGACGTCTTCGCCCTGGCGGCGGCAGAGCAGGACGAGGTCCTGCGGCTCTGGGCCGGGCTGGGCTACTACGCCCGCGCCCGCAATCTGCACGCCTGCGCCCAGCGTCTGGTCGCCGAATTCGGTGGCCGCTTCCCGCAGACCCAAGCAGCGCTGCGGAGCCTCCCCGGCATCGGGACCTACACCGCCGCCGCACTGGCCGCCATTGCTTTCGACCGGCCGGCGGCCCCGGTAGACGGCAATTGGGAACGGGTGCTGGCCCGCCTCTTCGACCTGCACGAACCGCTGCCGCAAGCCAAACCCGGCCTGCGCGCCCTGGGCGAGGGCCTGGTGCCGCCGCGGCGTGCCGGGGACTTCGCGCAAGCCATGATGGATCTGGGCGCCACAGTCTGCACACCGGCCCGCCCGCGCTGTCTGCTTTGCCCCTTGCAGGCGCATTGCCGCGCCAGGGCCGCCGGCACTGCCGACGGCCTGCCGCGCAAGGCGCCGAGGAAGGAAAAGCCGCAAAGCTACGGCGCCGCCTTCTACGCCCTGTCGCACGCCGGCCATCTGCTGCTGCGGCGGCGTCCGCAGCAGGGCCTGCTGGGCGGCATGATGGAGCTGCCCGGCACGCCCTGGCGCGCCGAACCCTGGCAGGAGGCTGAGGCACTGGCCTTCGCCCCCGGCCCGGCCGCCTGGGAGAAGCTGCCCGGCCAGGTCAGCCATGTCTTCACCCACTTCCGGCTATCGCTGGTCTTGTGGCGGGCGGCCGATCTGGACCGTCAAGCCGGCTGGACCGGCGCAGCGGCAGCATCCTGGGTATCGCTGGCAAGAGTCGGCGGCGAGGCCCTCCCAAGCGTCATGATAAAGGCGATCCGGCACGCGCAGCGGACGGACGGCCACGCCGTTCCCTGACCCCTGCGCTACCCGCCCCGGTTCTGCCTGATCTGCTGGCGGGTCAGCACCATGCCAATGTAGATGCGGTAGCTGGACCGGGAACGGCTCTTGCGGATCGGCAGCTTCGGCACGACCCGTTCCACCAGGCGGATGCGCCGGCCCCCGGCGGAAAGCGGGATCGACACTGGGAACTCCTCGCGCGCCAGCACCTGCCGATCGGCCGAGGTGACCGCGACGAAATAGGCGAAGTCCGCCCGGTCGCCCTGCATCGCCGGCCCGCGCCGCGCCACGATCGCCACCGTGAGTTCGGTCTCGAAGTCGTCGCCGCTATGGGTGCAGACCGGTGTCACGCTTTCGATGGTGGCTTCGTACTCCACATCGATCAGGTCGGTGCCATCGGTATAGCGCACCAGTTTCGCCGCATCCGGCAGGATGGCCACCGCTGGACAGGGCAGGGAATCGGGTGCAAGAGTCGAACAGCCGGCAAGCAGAAAGAGCAGAACCGGCGCCAGCCGCAGCCCTGCCGTCGCGATGCGAAGATCCACCCTGGCCCAATCCTGTTCAAGCGTCCCGTTAAAGCTTGTTATGCGTCCCGTCGCAGAGCGGCTGTTTGCCGGTGGCCTTGCAACCGCAGAAATAGAGATCCTTGGCCGCCTCGGCCTTATAGGCGACCGGCGCCAGGCCGGTCGTCTTGTGCGACCCATCGCAGAAGGGCTGCTTAGCACTGCGCCCGCAGCTGCACCAGAAATAGGTCTTGCCGGCCTCGACCGAGACCTTGAAAGGCGCCTTCTTGGCCGGGATCGCCTCGCCACTCGCTTGCGGCATGCCGCTGTTATCCTTCTTTTATCCTGCTCTTCGCTCCGCTATCGTGCCAGATCGTCGGCAGCGGGGTCGGCACAACCTTAAGTCAAGGCAGCGGGCGGCAGCAAGCGCTGCGGCCACTGCACCGGACAGCCGGCCGCCTCAAGACGGCGGCGCCCGATGCGATGCACCGGTTTGGCACCAGCGTACCGGTACCCCAATTCAGTACAAGGACATCCGGTTGAAACCATGAGCCTGCAGAACCCACCCCTGACCGTCCTGCTGGCCGGCCCGCGCGGCTTCTGCGCCGGCGTCGAGCGGGCCATCGAGATCGTCGAGCGCACGCTCGGCAAGTACGGCGCCCCGGTCTACGTCCGCCACGAGATCGTCCACAACCGCTTCGTGGTGGAGAACCTGCAGGCCAAGGGCGCGGTCTTCGTCGAGGAACTGAACGAGGTGCCGGACGGCGCGCCGGTCATCTTCTCGGCACACGGCGTGCCGAAATCGGTGCCGGCTGAGGCAGAACGCCGCGGGATGCTTTATCTCGACGCCACCTGCCCGCTGGTCTCGAAGGTGCACCGCGAGGCTGAGCGCCAACACCGCCTGGGCAACCAGATCGTGATGATCGGCCATCAGGGCCACCCGGAGGTGATCGGCACCATGGGCCAGCTGCCCAAGGGTTCGATCGTCCTGGTGGAGACGGTGCAGGACGTGGAGAAGCTGGAAGTAGCCGACCCCGGCAAGCTGGGCTTCATCACCCAGACCACGCTCTCGGTCGACGACACCCACTCCATCGTCGAGGCGCTGACTGCCCGCTTCCCGCAGATCCTGGGCCCGAGGAAAGAAGACATCTGCTACGCCACCACCAACCGGCAGGAGGCGGTGAAAGCCATCGCCGGCCGCAGCGATGCCATGATCGTGGTGGGCGCGCCCAACTCCTCCAACTCGCGGCGCTTGGTCGAGGTCGCGGAGAAGCAGGGCTGCCGCAAGGCGGTGATGGTGCAGCGCGCCCAAGATCTGGATCTGTCCCTGCTGAAGGACGTCGCCTCGGTCGGGCTCACCGCCGGCGCTTCGGCCCCCGAAGTCCTGGTCGAAGAGGTCATCGCCCTGCTGCGCGAACACTACAGGGTCATCATCGAAGAGGTCGTGGTCCGTAACGAAAGCGTGGTCTTCAAGCTACCCCGTCAACTGACCGAAAGCGCCGCTTAGAGGGACGGCGGCAGGCATGGCGGTCTACACCGAAGTCGGCAGCGAGGCGCTGGCAGCCTTCCTTGAGCCCTACGCGCTGGGCCGTTTGACCGCCGCCAAGGGCATCGCCGAGGGCGTCGAAAATTCCAACTACATGATCGAGACGACACAAGGCCGTTTCATCCTGACGCTCTATGAGAAGCGCGTCCGGCCTGAAGACCTGCCCTTCTTCATCGCCCTGATGCGCCATCTGGCAGCTGCAGGCCTGGCCTGCCCGCAGCCTGTGGCGGCCCGCGACGGGGCCGTGCTGCGCCGCCTGGCCGGCCGTCCGGCCGCCCTCTTCACTTTTCTCGCAGGCCTGTCGCCGCAGCAGGTGCAGGACTGGCACTGCGCCGCCCTCGGCAGCGCGCTGGCCCGGCTGCATCGCGCTGCCGAGGGCTTCCCCGAAAGCCGGCCGAACCGGCTCTCGGTCGCCGGCTGGCAACCGCTGATCGAAGACTGCAGGGCGGGCGCCGACGCTGTCTCGCAGAACCTGAGCGAGGAACTCGACGAGGCCTACCAGACGATTTCTGCCGCCTGGCCCAGGACCTTGCCCAGCGGGATCGTCCATGCCGACCTCTTCCCCGACAATGTTTTCTTCCTCGGCAAGCAGCTGTCGGGGTTGATCGACTTCTACTTCGCCTGCACGGATTTCTACGCCTACGACCTGGCGGTTTGCCTCAATGCCTGGTGTTTCGACGGCACCCACAGCTATGTGCCGGAGCGCGGCGCCGCCCTGATCCAAGCCTATATCCGGGAACGCCGCTTGACCGCCGCCGAACTGCAGGCCCTGCCGGCCCTGGCCGCCGGGGCCGCGCTGCGCTTCCTTTTGACCCGGCTCTACGACTGGCTGAATCGCCCGCCGGGGGCCATGGTCCGCCCCAAGGACCCGCGCGAATACCTGACCAGGCTGCGGTTCCACCGCATCGCCCGCGGACCCGAGGCCTATGGCTTTGCCGGCTGCTGACGCCCTGATCGAGATCTTCACCGACGGCGCCTGCCTGGGCAATCCGGGGCCGGGCGGCTGGGCCGCCCTGCTGCGCTACCGCGGCCGCGAAAAGGAACTGACCGGCGCCGAGCCCGACAGCACCAACAACCGCATGGAACTGATGGCCGCCATCGCCGCGCTGGAGGCCCTGAAGCGGCCGGCCCGCGTGCGCCTCACCACCGACAGCAGCTACGTTAAGGACGGCATCACCAGGTGGATCTCCGGCTGGAAGAAGCAGGGCTGGCGCACCGCCGGCAGGAAGCCGGTGAAGAACCGGGATCTCTGGCAGCGTCTGGATGCCGCCGCCGCACCGCACGAGGTGGACTGGGTTTGGACCCGCGGTCACGCCGGCCATGCGGAGAACGAGCGGGTCGACGCTCTGGCCCGCGAGGCCGCCCAAACCATGGCCAAAGACATGGCCCAAATCAAAGCTTAAGCCATGCGCGCCGCCGATTAGCCCCTCCTCTCCGTCCGGCCCTTCTTGTCCGCCCGATAGGTGTTTAAGAACATCGCCACCGCATCCTCGACGATGCGCTCCATCTCCGCCCCGCTCACCGGCTCGCCGGAGAAGATCGACGGCCAGAAACCGCGCGCCTTGATCAAGCCCAGAAACTGCTGTGCGGCCAGCGCCGGATCCGGCGCTTTCAGCGCGCCGCCCGCATGGGCTGCGGCCATGAAATCCTCGAAGACCGTCATCTGCTGGAACTTGCAGTGCATCTCCGCGGCCAGCGCCGGATCGCGCAGCGCCTCGCAGATCGACATGCGGGCGTTACGGAAAAAGCAGGGATTGATCAGCAGGCTGCCCTCGGCCCAACCCAGCGCCCGCAACTGGGTCTCGACCGGCTCCCCCGGCCGGTAGCGGATGCTGAGCGCCGAGCCCACCTGCTCGGCCATGACCTGGAGGATGGCCCGGAACAGAGCTTCCTTGCTCTCGAAGTGGTTGTAGACCGTGCGTTTGAAGACTTGGGCCCGGCAGGCGACGGCGTCCATCGAGGTCCCGGCGAAACCCTGTTCTTGAAACTCCCTCGCCGCTGCGTCCAGAATCTGCTCCCGCTTGCCCTTTGCGGGAACCACGCTTTCACCCTTTCCCGGAACCGATTCCGCCGCTGCACGTTCCACTGCCTTAGGTTCCACCGCCGTACGGGCCTCGCCGAAAGTTTTTCATAAAATTTTTCACTGGGCAGTTTACTTGCTGCCCGCTTGGCTTAAGTGACCTCTAGGTGACACTTTGTAGTTTATGAGCCCCGCCCGCAACCGGGAGCTCCAGCCAACGGGAGACTGCGGCCCATGTCGCTGACTTTGCACATCAACGGTGAGACGCACAGCGTCGATGCCGAAGAAGATACCCCCCTGCTCTGGGTCATTCGTGATGATCTGGACATGACCGGCACCAAGTTCGGCTGCGGCGTCGCCGCCTGCGGGTCCTGCACCGTTCTTGTCGACGGCATCGCTACCCGTTCCTGCCAAACCTACTTAAGCGACCTTGAGGACAGCCAGGTCACCACGATCGAGGGCATCCGGGGCCCGGTCGCAGACGCGGTGCAGCAGGCTTGGCGCGACCTCGACGTCGTGCAGTGCGGCTACTGCCAGTCGGGGCAGATCCTGTCGGCGGTCTCGCTGTTGAGCGAGGTGCCGAAACCCAGCGACGCAGACATCGACGCCGCCATGGCCGGCAATGTCTGCCGCTGTGCCACCTATAGGCGAATCCGCGCGGCCATCCATCGGGCCGCCGCCAAGTTGGAGAGCTAAACCCATGACCCTTCAGACCAGCCGCCGCGGCTTCCTCCTGGCCGGCGGCCTCTCCGCCCTGGCCGTCGGCTTCACGCCCGGCGGCCGGCTGGCCGCCGGCACGCCGGCAAGCCATGCCTTCAATCCCTTCGTCACCATCGACAGCGACGGCAGGGTGACGGTGATCGTCAAGCACTTCGAGATGGGCCAGGGAACTAGCACCGGCCTGCCGACCCTGGTGGCCGAAGAACTGGACGCCGACTGGGAACAGATTGCCGTCGCCTTCGCCCCGGCCGATAACCGGCGCTATGCCAATCTGGCCTTCGGCATCCAGAGCACCGGCGGCTCCACCGCCATTGCCAACTCCTTCCTGCAATACCGCCAGGCCGGTGCCGCGGCCCGCGACCTGCTGGTCCGCGCCGCCGCCGGGATCTGGGGCGCCGATCCGGCCGACATTACGGTGCAGAAGGGTATGGTCGGCCACGGCGGCAAGACCCTGGGCTTCGGCGCCCTGGCCGCTGCTGCCGCCGGCTTGACGCCGGCCGAAGCGCCGCGGCTGAAGGATCCAAGCGCTTTCCGGCTGATCGGCGATCCCAAGCTGCCGCGCAAGGACAGCCAGGACAAGACCGACGGCCGGGCACGCTTCGCCATGGATATGAAGCTGCCGGGCATGGTCGTCTGTGTCCTCAAGCGCCCCCCGCGCTTCGGCGCCCGGGTCCGCCAACTCGACAGCAGCGGCGCCGAGGGCCTGCCGGGCTTCGTCGGCGCCAAGAGCCTGCCGGACGCCAGCGGCGTAGCGGTCTATGGCAAGGACAGCTGGTCGGCAATCCGCGCCCGCGATGCGATCGAGGTCGATTGGGACATGACGCAGGCCGAGAACCGCCACAGCGACCGGATGCTGTCCGATCACCTGGCCCTCTTGGCAGCGCCGCATTACCAGGCGCGCAAGCAGGTGGATCCGGCGGAGACCGCCGCGGCGCTGGCCGGCGCAGCCAAGGTGGTGGAGGCGGAGTTCCACTTTCCCTTCTTGGCGCATGCGCCGATGGAGCCCCTGGTCTGCGTCATCGAGCCCACCGCCCAAGGCGTCAGGCTCTACGACGGCAGCCAGTTTCCGGCCAACACCCAACCCACCGTGGCCGAGCTCCTGGGCCTGGAGGTGGAGCGGGTGGAGATCGAGACCCTCTATGCCGGCGGCTCCTTCGGGCGCCGCGCGACCCCGAACTCCGACTATCAGGCCGAGGCCGCCATGGCCTTTGCGCTGCTCGGCGGCGAAACCCCGGTAAAGCTGGTCTGGACCCGCGAGGACGACCTGGGCGGCGGCTACTACCGCCCCATGGCCGCCCACCGCGCCCGCATCGCCCTGGACCAGGACGGCCGCATCCGCGGCTGGGATCACCGCCTCGCCACCAAGTCGATTCTCAAGGGTAGCCCTTTCGAGTCCTTCCTGGTACACGACGGCGTCGATCACACCTCGGTCGAGGGCCTCGCCGACAGCCCCTATGCCCTGCCGGCCTTCTCGGTCGGGCTCAGCGATTTCGAGACCCCGATCCCGGTGCTGTGGTGGCGTTCGGTCGGTCACACCCACAACGCCTACGCCATGGAGGTGATGATGGACCTGGCGGCCGAGGCCGCCGGCCAAGACCCGGTGGCCTACCGCCTCTCCTATCTTGAGGGCGAGGACAAGGATCGCCGGCGCCTGACCGGCGTCCTGAAACTGGCCGCGGAGAAGGCCGGCTGGTCCGGGCCCACAGCCCCGAACCGCGGCCGCGGCGTCGCCGTGCACAAGTCTTTCGACAGCTACGTAGCCGAGGTGGTGGAGGTCTCCGGACATGACGGCGCCATCCGGATCGAGAAGGTCACCTGTGCCGTCGACTGCGGCCTGCCGGTAAACCCCGACATCATCAAGGCCCAGATGGAGGGCGGCATCGGCTACGGCCTGGGCGCCGTCATGCGCAACGAGATCACCCTCTCCGGCGGCGAGGTCGAACAGTTGAACTTCCCCGACTACGAACCCCTGCGCATCGCCGACATCGGCCCGATCGAGGTGCACATCCTCCCCTCCGCCGAGGCCCCCACCGGCGTCGGCGAACCGGGCCTCCCCCCGGCCGGACCGGCCCTGGCCAACGCCATCCGGGCGCTGTCCGGCACGACGGCAACACAACTGCCGATGATAAAGGGCGGGATCGCGTTCTCATAAGGGCAAGCCCCCAAACTCGAAGGCGCTGGGATCCCACGGGGTGAGATCCCGGCGCCTCCCCCGGTAAAACGCCCCTCCAGTCCACATAGGACCGCATAGGTCCACATAGGACCACTTCAAAAGACTTCCCTCACCCTAGATCAGCTGTAGTCCCGGCGGTCGTCGATCACCTTGCCGTCGTTGGCCAAGCTCCCCACCCCAGCCACCACCACCTTACCCTTGAGCTTCGTCACTTGCGTCAGGCTCTCGGCTAGAGCGCTCTCCAGCCCCTCGGCCGCCGCCACAACCTCGCAATGCAATACCATCGCATCCTGCTGCCCCTCCCGCACAACCTCTAATCGCCCTTTCAGCACCTCCGGATGGCGGGCAAGGACGGCAGCGATTTGTTCGGGGCGGACGAACATGCCCTTGATCTTGGCAGTCTGGTCGGCGCGGCCCATCCAGCCCTCGATGCGCAGGTTGGTACGGCCGCAGGGGCTAGGCTCGGCGACCAGGGCGGAGAGGTCGCCGGTAGCCAGGCGGACCATGGGATAGACCGGGGAGAAATTGGTGACCACGACCTCGCCGACTTCGCCCGGCGGCAGGGGGTTGCCGGTGCCGGGGCGGACGATCTCCAGGATCACCTCCTCGTCCACCACCATGCCGGGGTTGGGGCCGCCTTCGGGCGCCGCAGTCTCGTAGGCGATGAGGCCGATCTCGGCAGTGGCGTAGCACTGGAAGCAGGCCACGCCGCGCTCGGTGTATTCCTGGCGCAGGGAGGGGAAGAGGGCACCGCCGGAGACCAGGGCGTGACGGATGGAGGAGAGGTCGTGGCCGCTCGCCTGGCCCTTGTCGAGCAGGATCTTGAGGAAGTCCGGGGTGCCGGCGAAGCCCTCGGGGCGCAGCTGCTGGATCGCATCCAGTTGCTGTTCGCTGTTGCCGCTGCCGGCCGGGATCACGGCGCAGCCCAGCGCGCGGGCGCCGGCGTCCAAAATCCAGCCGCCCGGGGTCAGGTGATAGGCGAAGGAATTGTGCACGATCATGCCGGGGCGGAAGCCGGCGGCGAAGAGCGCACGGGCCAGCCGGCAGTAGCCGCTGTCGCGGCCGCCCAGTTCGTAGATCGGGCCGGGGGAAGAGAAGATGCGCCCGGCCTCTCCCGCCGGCTTGGCGTTGAGCCCGCCCAGCGGCGGGGCGGCCTGCTGAAGAGCGTGGATTGCGCCCTTGCGCAGCAAGGGAAGCTTGGCCAGGGCGGCACGGTCGGTGACCGCAGCGGGATCCACCGCCGCCAAGCTCTCGGCATAGGCCGGCGCGTGTGCCTTGGCGTGGGCCAACTGCGCCGGCAGGGCGGCGAAGAGGGTGGCCTCGCGGGCCTCGCAGCCGCGCGTCTCCAGGGCATCGAAATACTGCGCGTCGGCCATGCGGCCCCCTCCCGTCGCCTTGTTCTTTTGGGCCTGGCGCGTTTCGCCGACCTCGACCTATACTGCCTTTAGGCTAACCAGCGCTTGCGGCGCTTGTAGTGCTTGACGTCGCGGTAGCTCTTGCGGCCGGAGCCGGAGAGGCCGAGATAGAACTCCTTGACGTCCTCGTTGGCGGAGAGTACGTCGGCGGCGCCGTCCATGACCACGCGGCCGCTTTCCAGGATGTAGCCGTAGGAGGCGTACTTCAGCGCCACGGTGGTGTTCTGTTCGGCCAGCAGGAAGGTGACGCCCTCGTCCTCGTTCAGACGCTTCATCGTCTCGAAGATGCTTGCCACCAGCTGCGGGGCCAGACCCATCGAGGGCTCGTCCAGCAGGATCATTCTGGGACGGCTCATCAGCGCGCGGCCGATGGCGCACATCTGCTGCTCGCCGCCGGAAGTATAGCCGGCCTGGCTGCCGCGGCGTTCCTTCAGGCGCGGAAAGTAGCGATAGACCATCTCCAGGTCCTGCATCACCGCCTTGTGCCCGTCGCGCCGGGTGTAGGCCCCGGTCAGCAGGTTTTCTTCCACCGTCAGATGCTCGAAGCAGTGGCGCCCTTCCATCACCTGGATCACACCTTGCTGCACCAGTTCGTGCGGCGTCTGCCGGTCGATACGCTTGCCGCCGAAGTGAATGGAGCCCTTGGTCACCTCGCCGCGCTCCGCGCGCAGCAGGTTGGAGATGGCCTTCAAGGTGGTTGTCTTGCCGGCCCCGTTGGCCCCCAGCAACGCCACGACCCCGCGCTCCGGCACGCTGAGAGAGACCCCCTTCAGCACCAAGATCACATGATCGTAGATGACCTCTATGTTCTGCACGCTCAAAAGCGCATCGCCCTGAGGATCAACCTGAACCGCCGCCTGAGCCATTGCACCGTCCCATTCGAAGGGGGAGCGCGAGGGGGTCCGAGGACCCCCTCGTTTTCCTTAAGTTTATTTACTGACTCTAATCGCAGTTCCGCGGATCGATACCCTTCTCCTTGGCGTACTGCGCGGCCGAGGCCTTGTACTCCGGCCAAAGGGCCTTGCGGTTGGGATCGATGAAACCGGTGATGGCGACCCAATTCTCACCGTCCCACTGCTGCACCAGGGCGGAGCCGGCGCCTTCGTGGTTGGCGCAGGTGATCTCGATCGGACCCATCAGGCCTTTCAGGCCGGCTTCCTCGATGCGCTGTTCGGTGATCGCCAGGTTATCGAAGCCCCACTGGACCTCTTCGCCTTTCAGCGGACGCTGACCGAATTTCTCCTGCGCCTTGCGCACCGCCTCAGTGATGATGAAGCCGTTGACGACGGCGCGGTTGTAGAGCACGGAGCCGATGTTGGCCGGATCGGCAAGCCCCTCGCCCTCCTCATGCATCTTCACGATGTCCTGGACGATCGGGAAATCCTTGCCGACGCCGGTGATGTTCAAGGACTTGTAGCCCTTGGCGGCCTCCTTGGCCGGCAGCACGTCGGCCTCGGCCCCGGACCACCAGATGCCGATGAACTTGTCCATCGGAAAGCCGACGGAGGCGGCCTCCTTGACGGCGGTCGCGTTCATCACGCCCCAGCCCCACATGAAGACATAGTCGGGACGGACCTGACGGCCGATGCGCAGCCAGGTGGCCTTCTGCTCCAGGCCCGGGTGGGCGACGGGAAACAGGCTCAGCTCATAGCCTTCGATCTCGGCCAGGCGCTCCAGGGTCTTGATCGGCTCCTTGCCGTAGGCGCTGTCGTGGTAGACCAGAGCGATCTTCTTGCCTTTCAGGCTGCCGCCTTCCTGCTCCCTGGCGTACTGCACCATAACGTCGGCGCCGGCCCAGTAGGTGATGGGCGCGGTGTAGACGTAGGGGAAGACAGTGCCGTCGGAGGCATCGGCACGGCCGTAGCCCATGGAGAGGACCGGGATCTTATCCTCGGTCGCACGGCCGATCAGGGCGTAGGTGATGCCGGTGGAATAGGGGTTGATGACGGTGGCGCCGGATGCACCCCTGTTCTTCAGACGCTCGTAGCACTCGACGCCGCGGTCGTTGTTGTACTGTGTCTCGCACTCTTCCCAAGAGAGCGGCACACCGCCGACGCCGCCCTCCTTCCAGTTCACGTAATTGAAGTAGTCGATGAAGCCGTCGGCCAGGGGAATGCCGTTCGGGGCATAGGGGCCGGTCCGGTAGACCAACAGCGGGATGAACTGGTCGCCTTCGGCCTTTGCCGGGACGACAGGGGTCGCCGTGGCGGCGACGGAAAGCGCAAGGGCGGCAGCCGCCCAACGCAGGGACTTGAGACCCATCGGTGTTAATCCTCCCAAGGGACGGGTTTGCCGGGGCATCCTCCGTCGTACGACGCCGATTGCGGTTCTTTTCTGCATGGGGCCTCGGCGTCCCTGGGCCCCGGCAGCCTTGCCTGACCGATCCTAGTAGGGGAAGGGCCAAAGGCGAAGCTTCTCTTTGCCGATCTGCCAGAGGCGCGCCAGCCCGTGCGGCTCGACGATCAGGAAGAAGATGATCAGCGCGCCGAAGATGATGAGGCGCAGGTGGGCCACGGTCTCGACCGACAGCGGCAGGCCCAGCAAGAGCGGTATGGTATCCAGCGCGATCGGCAACAGCACGATGAAGGCGGCCCCCAGGAAGGAGCCCATGATCGCGCCCAAGCCGCCGATGATAATCATGAAGAGCACCTCGAAAGAGCGGTTGATCTCGAAAGCCAAGGCCTCGACCGAGCCCGAGTAGGTGAAGGCCCAAAGCGCGCCGGAAACGCCGATGAAGAAGGAACTGACGGCGAAGGCCGAGAGCTTGGCCAGCATCGGCCGGATGCCAATGATTTCGGCGGCGATATCCATGTCGCGGATCGCCATCCAGGAGCGTCCGATGCGGCTGCGTACCATGTTCTTGGCGATTAGGGCCAGGAAGGAGACCAGCAATAGCAGGAAGACGTACTTGGCTTCCGGCGAGGCACTGGCACTGGTGACATCGATATCGCCGAAGACCGCGCGCGGCGGTGCGGATATCACGCCCGAGGGGCTGTGGTTGGTCCACCAGCTGAATTTGTTGAACATCCAGATCAGAAAGAACTGCGCGGCCAAGGTGGCGACGGCCAGGTAGAAGCCCTTGATCCTGAGCGAGGGCAGGCCGAAGAGCACACCGACTAGCGCCGTACCCAGCCCGGCCAGCAGGAACACAATCAGGATGTTCGTGTCCGGCATGGCGGTCGCCAGCTTGTAGCTGAAGAAGGCGCCGCAGGCCATGAAGCCGCCGGTCCCCAAGCTCAACTGACCGCAGTAGCCGGTCAGGATGTTCAGGCCCAGGGCGGCCAGCGAAAAGATCAGGAAGGGAATGAGGATCGAGTTCAGCCAGTATATCGGTGCGATAAAAGGGATTGCCAACAGACTGAAGCCAAAGAGGATCAGGATGCCAATCTTGTCCTGGCGAATGGGATAGATGGCCTGGTCGGCGGCGTAGCTGGTCTTGAACTGTCCGGCTTCACGGTAGAACATGCTCTAGACCCTCTCGATGATGCGTTCGCCGAAGAGGCCTTGCGGCCGGAACAACAGGAAGATCATGGCCAGCATGTAGGCAAACCAGTCTTGGATGGCGCCGCCGAACAGCGGCCCGATGAAGACCTCGCCCACCTGTTCGCCGACGCCGACGATTAGGCCGCCGACGATGGCGCCGGGGATGGAGGTGAAGCCACCTAGGATCAACACTGGCAGGGCCTTCAGTGCGATCAGCGACAGCGAGAACTGTACGCCCAGGCTGGTGCCCCACATGACGCCGGCAACCAGGCCGACGATACCGGCCACCGACCAGACGATGGCCCAGATGAACTTCAGCGGAATGCCCACCGACAGGGCCGCCTGATGGTCGTCGGCGACGGCACGCAGTGCGCGTCCGACTTTGGTGTACTGAAAGAGTACCGCCAGCAGGGTCACCGTCAGCGCACCGACGACGGCGGCGACGACCTCGGTGGGGATCAGGCGCAGGCCGCCCGGAAAGAACTCTCCCTGTAGCACGAACCACGGGGTTTGGGAGATACCGATGTCCAACGCCTTGACGTTGGAGCCCCAGATGGTCTGCCCCAAGCCGTCGAGCACGAAGAAGATACCGATGGTCGCCATGAAAAGGATGATCGGCTCCTGGTTAACCATGGGCCGCAGCACCACCCGCTCGATCAATATGGCGACGATAATCATCACTACGGCGGCCAGCAAGAAGGCTAGGGTCCAATGTAGCCCCATCTCGATGAAGCCCACCATGGCCAATGCGGCAAAGAGCACCATGGCGCCCTGGGCGAAGTTGAAGATGGCCGAGGCCTTGAAGATCAGCACGAAGCCTAAGGCCACCAAGGCGTACATGACACCTTGTAGCAGGCCCGTGACCACGACCTCGATGTAGAAGTCCCAGCCGAAGAAGATGTCGTTGGGCGCGGCCTCCGCCAGTTGCTGCAACAGCAGGCCCACCACGGGGATGGAACCCAGGCTACAGACGACGCCGATCGCTAGGTGTTTCAGGTTCATTGTGCATCTTGCCTCCCGGCCTTAGTGGGCGACGCCTAGGTAGGCGTCGATCACGCCTCGGTCGCTGCGCACCTCGTCCGGCCTGCCGTCGGCCAGCTTGCGGCCGTAGTCCAGGACCACGACCCGGTCGGAGATGTCCATGACCACACCCATGTCGTGCTCGATCAGCGCGACGGTGGTGCCGAACTCTTCGTTCACGTCCAGGATGAAGCGGGACATGTCCTCCTTTTCCTCGACATTCATGCCGGCCATGGGCTCGTCCAGCAGCAATAGTTCCGGCTCCATGGCCAACGCGCGGGCCAGTTCGACCCGCTTCTGCAGACCGTAGGGCAGCCGGCCGACCGGGGTCTTGCGGATCGCCTGGATCTCCAGGAAATCGACGATCTCTTCGCAGTAGGCGCGCTGGCGGGTCTCTTCCTTCTCGTTCGGCCCCCAGTAAAGGCACTGGGTCACGAAGTCCAAGGCCCCCGCCCCCCAACGCAGAACCTGGTCCAGGCCGAAAACGCCGGTTTCGGGTGCGCGTAGGTTGTGCATCTTCAGGAGGCGCCCGGTCATGATGTTGTCCAGAGTCGACATGCCCTTGAACAGGGCGACGTTCTGGAAGGTGCGGGCGATTCCCTGGGCTGCCGCCATGTGCGGACGCATGGTCCGGCGGATATTGCCCTTGTAGGTGATGGTGCCTTTCTGGGGATGGTAGAAGCCGTTGATGACGTTCAGCATCGAGGTCTTGCCGGCGCCGTTCGGACCGATGATGGCCCTGATCTCCTGCTCCAGGATGTCGAAGGAGATGTCGGTCAGCGCCTGCAAGCCGCCGAAGGAAAGCGAGATGTTCTCGACCGTGAGCAGCGGTTCGCCGAAACGGCGTTCCGGCTGCCTGGTCCCTGCCGCTTCAGCCGGGATCTGAGACGAAATGTCGTTCATTGGGCAATCCCTTCTTCTGGCCGTTCTTCTGGCGCCTGCATCAGGCCGCCTGCTTGGCCGGTGTCCCGCCACCCAGGTCGGCGATGGCCAGATCAGCCGCCAACACGCCCTCGCGGCCGTCCTCGAAGGTCACCTTGGTCTCGATATGGCCGATCTTGGAACCGTTGTAGAGCGCCGCGATCAGCGGCTCGTAGCGCTCGGCGATGGTTCTGCGGCGGACCTTGCGGGTGCGGGTCAGCTCGCCGTCGTCGGCGTCCAGGTCCTTGTGCAGGATGAGGAATCGGCGGATCTGCAAGGCTGCCAGCTGCGGGTCCTTGGTCAGGTCGGCATTCACCTCGCGGATGTGGCCTTCGACGATCTTGCGCACCCTGGGGTGCGCGGCGAGTTCCTGATAGCTGGCATAGGCGACGTTGTTGCGTTCGGCCCAGCTGCCCATGGCCTCCTGATCGATGCAGACGAAGGCGGCGACATAGTCCTTGCCGTTGCCGAAGGTCACGGCCTCGCGGATGTTGGGATAGAACTTCAGTTTGTTCTCGACGAACTTGGGCGCAAAGAGGCTGCCGTCGTTCAGCTTGCCCACGTCCTTGGCCCGGTCGATGATCCGCAGGTGTCCCTCCGGCGTGATCATGCCGGCATCGCCGGTGCGCACCCAGCCGTCCGGCGTCTTGGTCTCGGCCGTGGCCTCCGGGTTCTTGAAGTATTCTTTGAAGACGCCAGGGCTGCGGAACATCACCTCGCCGTTGTCGGCTAGCTTCAACTCCACGCCAGGAATGGCGCGGCCCACGGTGTCGGCGCGGATCTCGCCATTGGGCTGAACGGTGATGAAGACGCTGGCCTCGGTGGAGCCGTAAAGCTGCTTCATATTCACGCCCAGCGAGCGGTAGAACTGAAAGATCTCCGGTCCGATGGCTTCGCCGGCGGTATAGGCCAAGCGGCAGCGGGTCAGGCCCAGCACGTTCTTCAGGGGACCGTAGACGAAAAACGTGCCCAGACGGTACTTGATGCGGTCTGCAGTCGAAACCTTCTCGCCGTTCAGGATCTTCTCGCCAACCTGCTTGGCCACGTCGAGGAAGTAGTGGAACCACTTCTGCTTGAAGTGGCTGGCATCCTGCATGCGGATCATGACCGAGGTCAGCAGGTTCTCGAAGATCCGCGGCGGCGCGAAGAAGTAGGTCGGCCCCAGCTCATGCAGGTCGTGAAGCACCGTGCTGCCGTTTTCCGGACAGGAGACACAGAAACCGGTGACGTAGGACTGGCTGAAAGAGAAGACGTGGTCGCCGATCCAGGCCATCGGCAGATAGGCTAGCACCTCCTCCCCTTCGGTCAGCTTCTCGAACTCCGAGCCGGCCCGGGCCATGGAGATGACGTTGTCGAAGGTCAGCACCACACCCTTGGGCTTGCCGGTGGTACCGGAGGTATAGAGTACGATGGAATCGTTGTTGCCCCTGCCCCGGTCGACCTCGCGGTCGTAGCCGGCGGGCTCCTCGCTCAGCGCTCGGCGGCCGCTCTCCAGCACCTTTGCATAGTCGTGCAGGCAGTCTTGCGTATAGTTTCTAAGGCCGCGCGGGTCCTGATAGACGATGGTTTGGAGGGCCGGTACCTCCTCGCGGATCTCCAGCAGCTTGTCGACCTGCTCCTGGTCCTCGACCACGGCGATGGCGGCGCTAGCGTGTTCTACCACATAGGCCATCTCGCGTGCTACCGAATCCTGATAGAGGGGCACCGGAACGGCACCGATCACCTGGGCCGCGGTGACGGTCCAGTAGAGCCGCGGGCGGTTGTCGCCGACGATCAGCACCTTGTCGCCGCGTTTGACGCCCAGCGCGGCCAGACCCATGGCGAAGGCCTTCACCTCGTCTTGGGCTTGGCTCCAGGTCCAGGTCTGCCAGATGCCGAGGTCTTTCTCGCGCATCGCCGGCCGCGCACCGCGTACCTTGGCATTATGGCGCATCAACTTGGGAAAAGTATCCAGCCCGTTCGCATCGCCCATGCGCCGCCATCCTCCCGTTCCGCTGCCTCGTTTGCCCAAGCTGTCTTCGGAAGTCCGCGCGCGAAGCGGCCCGCTTTTCTCTATGGCCCGGTTGCTCCACCCGCGCCGTGATCGGAAGGGTCGTCTGCTTCCAGCGCGTCGCGGGCCTGCCGTGGCTTTTATTCTGTTTTCCGCAGCGCTTCTGAAAACGTGCTAGCGGCAAAGGCGGCAGCGGTCAAGCAAGTCCGGTCCTCAAACGTCCATGGCGACGCCGTCGTAAAAGAATGGTGGCGATCTGGCCGAAGAGGCGCGGTTCCCGCGGCCGGCGCGCCTTCTCGGTCTATTGCTTCTTGGCGCCGAAGGCTCCGACGATGTTCGCCTGCTCGAAGGTTCCGGCGGCTTCGGCATGGCCGGTGCCGTAGAACGCACCGCTAATACGATTCAGATTGGAGCCTCGGGGAGCCTTGATCTGTACATAGGTGCCGTCGCTTTTTACCGGAATGTTTTCGAAGCTTACCACCGTGCTCGACGCGGCGCCACGGCCGGGGTAGATATTCCTGATCTTGTCGAAGCGTGCTTTGAGTGTCCCCCCGTTTCCCGGAGTGAAGGTCAAGGCCGCATCACCTTGGAGGGTAGAGTTCCTGAACTCTCCGGTCGCGTGGGATCCGACCATCAAACCCTTCCACGTCGCCGCTTCAGACGGCGCGGAATCCGACAGGGTGCCGCCCGCCGTTGCAAAGCGGCCGAAAATCTGAAGCCTGCGGCCCCCGACTATTTTAGCGAAACCGCCGCTAACGCCGGCCATGGCGCGCGCCGTTCCGACAAAGAAGCCGGCGTTCTCCATCCAGGCTCCGTAAAGCAGGTGATTTAGACTGTTGCCGCGTGCGCCGCCCGGAGGAGCAAAGAGCGTGGTGATGCCGTTCTTCGTTAGAGCCGCTCTGGCAGGGCCGAAGGGGCCGTTCTCGCAAAGACCCTCGATAAGATCGCTCAAGTCAACAGCGAACGACGGACTATCGCCAACGACAGATGAAAAGTCAACAGATGCGCGGGAAAAGTCAACTGTGCAAGCCGCACCGCTACAATCGCTGTCTTCGACCCTATAGTCTTGGCCGCGAAATTCTCCATAGACTGTCGAGATATACAAGGAATTGGCGTTTTCGGCGAGCTCCCCGGCTCTTTCGAGTTGGACGCTCACGGTCTCTTGCGGTGCTTGCGCGGCGGTTGCCGCAATCGCGTTGTTCTGAATAGTTTGAAATCTGTTCTCGATGAGATTGTCGATGGACCGGTCAGACGCTCCGGACCGGTCAGACGCTCCGCCGCATGCGGCAAGCAGAGCGAGCAGGGTCCCCGCTATAGCGAATCCGGCAACTCTAATTTCGGCAAAGTCCTTGTCATCTGGGGATTTTTCATAGGAATTTGCACAGGCTCCGGCAATTTGGGGGATTGGAGTCTAGCGAAGCGGGGGCAGCCCCAGCCAATGCTGGCCCCCTCTACCTACCGGGACTGTAACGGAGTGCAGATCCCGCCGCCTGCCAGCGCAGGCGGCGGAGTCCGAGTCTGTGGCTCAGCCGCCGTTCACTTCTACTAACGAAGCAGCAGATGGGTTAGGAGGTGCCACCACCGGATGGTTGCGTGGTCATGGGTTCCGGTTCCGGCTGCTTGGCGCCGAAGGCTCCGACGACGTTCCCTCGGCCTAAGGCTCCGACAACGTTCGCTCGCTCGAAGGTACCGGCGGTTTCGGCGTGGCCGGTACCATAGAACGCACCGCTGATTCTACCGTTTACATCGCTGCTGTTGTAAGTGCCGCCGGCTGCAACGGAAACGCCGCTGAAAGTTATATAGTCCGGGCTTGGCCCCCACGCTTCACCGATGTTCACGAAGTTGGAGAAGGTTGCATCGAGCGTCCCATCGCTCATGCTGAAGGTCAGTGCCGCATCCCCCACGAGTAGATCGTTTCTGTTAGTGTAGGTTGCGACCGCCAAGCCGTTCCAGGTCGCATCCGCATCCGGCAGATCGCCTCCCGTCAGCGTGCCGCCCGCTGCTGCAAAGCGGCCGTTAATGGGGACTTCCACACCCTCGACTTCTATTTTGGCAAAACCACCCTCGCCGCCCACCAAGAAGCCGGCCTTCTCCATCCAGGCCCCTAAAAGCAGATGGTTCAATCTGTCGCCACCCGATCCGCCCGGAGGCGCATAGAGCAAGGTCATGTCGTTCTTGGTCAGAAGCGCCCGCAGTCCGGTATCGCCGCTCCGGCCGTTCTGGTCAAGCTCCATGACAATATCGCTCAGATTTACATTAAACTGTAAATTAGAGTTGTCAGAGGCGTCCCCGAGAACGGGGTTGAAGTCTATGGTGAGGCTGGCATCAGTGCAGGTATCGCCCGTGCAGCTTCCTGGCCTAATCGTGTGATCGCTGGTGCCGAATTCTACATAGATCGTCGAGCCAATAAACGAGTCGGCACTCGCTAACGCCATTTCAGCCCGTTCGAACTCTGTCGCTGCCGCATCGGCTTCCGGCTCTTCCGCACCCTCTACTGATGCACGCGCCCCCGCTGCAATTCGAGCAAACCTCTCCTGCTGTAGAGCGGCATTTTCATCGTCGGTTAGGTCAGTTCGGAGATCTGGGATTCGGACAGGTGGTAGGTCAGCTGGTGTGCCAGCAGGGCCAGCAGGGCCAGCAGGGCCAGCAGGGCCAGCAGGGCCAGCAGGGCCAGCAGGGCCAGCAGGGCCATCTCTGCCATCGCTGCCGCAGGCAACAAGCAAAGCCAAAGCGGACACGGCGGTGAAAAGTCTAAGTTCGTTCTGCATCGTAACGTTTCCTCCTTAACGAAGCGGTTGGTTTAGGGCTCTACCCAGATCGGGCCTCGGCAATTCCCAGCAAGAACCGGTGAAGGCATTAAGGTACCTTGTTCCGGCGCGGTCAAGGCTGTTCTTTTGCTATTTTTTAGAAGGTTTCGCCGGGGAATACAAGCCGCCGAAATGGGGGCTCCATGGTCTACAACGGCGCTTCACCCCTTTCCGCTGCGCTGGGATGCTGTCCTCCCGTCAAGCGGGAGAACGGCAAAGGATGGGGAAGAAAGATCTCATCCGCAGCGGTCAGACATCCAGATTGGCGACGCTCAGTGCGTTCTCCTGAATGAACTCGCGGCGCGGTTCGACCACGTCGCCCATCAAGGTGGAAAAAAGAGTCTCGGTCTCGTCGGCGTGGGCGATGCGGACCTGTAGAAGCGTGCGCGCCTCGCGATCCAGAGTGGTTTCCCACAGCTGATCCGGATTCATTTCGCCCAGGCCCTTGTAGCGCTGGATCGTTATCCCCTTGCGCCCGGCCTCGAAGACGGCACCGGCCAGGTCGATGGGGCCGTGGATCGCACGTTCCCAGTCCTTGCCGGTCAGGGTCGCAGGCCCGTCGTAGATCTCCGCCAGGTCCTCGGCCCGGCCGGTCAGGCGGCGCGCCTCGCTGGAAGTCAGGACGGCCGAATCGATGTCGCGCCGCTCGGTCACCCCACGCAGCAGGCGCTCGACCAGATAGCCGCCGCGCTGCTGGTTGGCGCGTCCGGCCCAGCCGCGTTCATGCTCCGGGGCGATGCGATTCAAGCGCCTTGCCACCCTTTGGGCAGCCTCGTTGGCGAGACCGCCGTTGCGGGCGAGATCCACCGACAGCGCGCCGGCGATCGCTGCCTGCTCCACCACCTGAGGATTGGCGACGCGCAAGGAAAGAATCTGCAGGAGATGACGCAAGAAGACCGCCTGACGTGCCAAGTCCGCCAGATCGCTGCCGGCCCTTTGAGTGCCGTTGCTCAAGGTCAAGACAGCGTCTTGCAGGCCGCCGGCGATCAGGAAATCCTCCAGCGCGCGCTCGTCCTTCAAGTAGGTCAAGCGGTCGCCCTTCTTGGCGCGGAACAGCGGCGGCTGGGCGATGAAGAGATGGCCCCGCTCAATGATCTCCGGCATCTGGCGATAGAAGAAGGTCAGGAGCAGGGTCCGGATGTGGCTGCCGTCCACATCCGCATCGGTCATGACGACGATCTTGTGGTAGCGCAGCTTGTCGATGTTGAACTCGTCGCGGCCGATGCCGGTGCCCAGCGCCGTTACCAGGGTGCCGATCTCCTTGGAGCCAAGCATACGGTCGAAGCGGGCACGCTCGACGTTCAGGATCTTGCCGCGCAGGGGCAAGATCGCTTGGTATTTGCGTTCGCGGCCCTGCTTGGCCGAACCGCCGGCGGAATCGCCCTCGACCAGGAAGAGCTCGGACAGCGCCGGGTCCTTTTCCTGGCAGTCGGCCAGCTTGCCGGGCAGCGAGGCTACGTCCAGGGCGCCCTTGCGCCGGGTGAGTTCGCGCGCTTTGCGCGCCGCCTCGCGGGCCAGGGCGGCCTCGACCGCCTTGGAGACCACGCGCTTGGCCTCGTTGGGATGCTCTTCGAAGAAGACCGCTAAGCCGTCGCTCACCACCTGCTCGACTACCGGGCGCACCTCGGAGGAGACCAGCTTGTCCTTGGTCTGGCTGGAGAACTTGGGGTCCGGCACCTTGACCGAGAGCACGCAGGTGAGGCCTTCGCGGGAATCGTCGCCGGTAAGGCTGGCCTTCTCCTTCTTCAACAGGCCAGAGCTATGGGCATAGGCATTAACCTGACGGGTCAGTGCGCCGCGGAAGCCGGCCAGATGCGTGCCGCCGTCGCGTTGCGGGATGTTGTTGGTGAAGCAGAGCGTGTTCTCATGATAGGAGTCGTTCCACTGCATGGCGCAGTCGACCACGATGCCGTTCCGCTCGGCCCGAATGACCAAGGGCTTGGGCAGAAGCGGCTGCTTGGCCTTGTCGAGCCAAGTGACGAAAGCTGCCACACCGCCCTCGTAGAAGAGATCAGCCGACTTGGCCTCGGCATGGCGCTCGTCGCAGAGCAGCAGGTGCACGCCGCTGTTCAGGAATGCCAGCTCGCGCAGCCGATGCTCCAAGGTCGGAAAATCGAAGTCGAGGGTGTTGTGGAACACCTCCTGCGAGGGCGTGAAGGTGACCTCGGTTCCCTTCTTCTCCACTTCGGCCGCCCCCATTTCGGTCAAGGGCTTTACCGTCTTGCCGTCGGCGAAGAGCATCTCGTAGCGACGCCCGTCGCGCCAGATCGCCAGGCGCAGATCGGAGGAGAGCGCGTTCACTACCGAGACCCCGACGCCGTGCAGGCCGCCCGAGACCTTGTAGGAGTTCCGGTCGAATTTCCCGCCGGCATGCAGATGGGTCATGATGACCTCGGCCGCCGAGACGCCCTCTTGCGGGTGGATATCGACTGGAATGCCGCGACCGTTGTCGCGCACAGTGACCGAACCGTCGCCGTTCAGGATGACCTCGACCAGATCGCAGTGGCCGGCCAAGGCTTCGTCGATAGCATTGTCCACGACTTCGTAGACCATGTGGTGCAGGCCCGAGCCGTCGTCAGTATCGCCGATGTACATGCCGGGGCGCTTGCGGACGGCCTCCAAGCCGCGCAACACCCTGATCGACTGGGCGTTATAGGCCTCGTTCCGGCCGATCGCCGGGTTCTCGCTCATCTCTCACACACCTTGTTGAAGGTCGAACGGCGTTGTGCTGAAGCAGACACCGTCAAGGCCGACCCTCGCTAAGCCGGCCTTCGGCAAGCTGGAACACATCGGCACAGCCGAGCAGGCCCTCGAAGATCGAGGGTTCCGTGCCGGTCAGCCAAGCTTGCAGACCGAGGGACAGAATCTCATCGTAGAGTGCTTCACGCCGCGCCGCATCCAGGTGTGCAGCGACCTCGTCCAGCAATAGCAGGGGAGGGCGCCCGCGTTCCAGCGCCACAAGGCGGGCATGCGCCAGAATCAAGCCGACCAGAAGCACCTTCTGTTCGCCGGTGGAGCACAGCGCAGCCGGACAGTCTTTACCCAGGTGCCTGGCCACCAGATCGCTGCGGTGCGGACCGACGCCGCTGCCCCCTTGCTCTGCATCGCGTCCACGTCCGTCGAAGAGGGCGGCGCGCAAGCGTTCTTCGGCTTCCAGCGCGCTGCCTTCGGCTAACCACCGATTAAGCACGCCCGACAGTTCCAAGCCACACTTGGGAAAGGCCGCCTCGCGAACCGTATGGGTTGCCTGCAAGAGACGCGCGACCAAGGCGCTGCGCGCTGCCTCGATGGCTACGCCGCGTTCGGCCATGGTCTCCTCCAGGGCGGAGAGCCAAACGGCCTCCCCGCTGCCGTCCTGCAGCAAGCGTGCGCGCTGCCGCAAACTGTTCTCGTAGCCGCTGACCCGCCCGGCGTGCGCCGGATCGAAGGCGAAGACCAGACGGTCCAGGAAGCGGCGGCGTTCGTCGGCGCCTTCGCGCCAAAGGCCGTCCATCTGTGGCGTCAACCAAAGCACGTCCAGCACTCGACTGAAGGCTGCCTGTGAACGCTCGTTACGGCCGTCGAGGCGCAACACACGACGTTCGGCCCCCTGTCCGGCGGCCGCCGGATCCCGACCGGTCCCGATCCGCCGAGGGCCCTCGGCGGTTTCCACCACTGCCGCGACGGCCCAGGGTGCGTCACTCGCGCGGGCCTGTATCTCTTGCGTCTTGGCCCACCGTAAGCCGCGCCCCGGCGCCAGCAACGAGACGGCCTCCAACAGGTTGGTCTTGCCGGCACCGTTGGGACCGGTTAGCAGGACCGGGCGCGCCGTCGGCTCCAGCAAGCTGCTGCGATGATTGCGAAAGGCAGTGAGGTTCAGGCGCGAGAGCCAAAGACTTGCCACCTTCTCCCGCCGCTTGGCCGCGACCCCTTGCGGCGGTCGGATCGCGCTCTTGCAAATCGCGATCGTCGGGTCCTCCTGATACCGGGTGCGTCTGCGTTAGACCCGCATGGGCATCAGCACGTAAAGGGCGGCGGGGTCCTGCGCATCTTGAATGACCGCCGGTGAGGCGGAATCGGCCAGCGCCATTGATAGCACCTCCCCGGAAACTTGGCTCGCCACTTCCATAAGGTAGCGCGAGTTGAAGCCGATCTCCATGGCCTCGCCACCATAAACGATCTCAAACTCTTCCAGAGCAGTTCCGCTGTCGGGCGCCTCGGCCGAGAGTTTCAACTGTCCCTCGTTCAAGGCCAGCTTCACCGCGCGGCTCTTCTCCGAAGAGATCGTGGAGACACGATCGACGCAGGCGATGAAGGCCTTGGCATGGGCCTGCATGACACGGTCGTTACCGCTGGGAATTACCCGTTCGTAGTCGGGGAAGGTGCCGTCGATCAGCTTCGAGGTCAGAACGGTTTCCTCGACGGTGATGCGTATCCGGGTGTCCGATAGCGCCACCTCGACGCTGCCCTCGACCTCGTCCAGCAGTTTGCGCACCTCGTTCACTGCTTTGCGCGGCACGATAACGCCAGGCATCTCCTCTCCGCCTTCCGGCAGGGGAATCTCGAAACGCGCCAAGCGGTGACCGTCGGTAGCTACCGCCCGCATCATAGGGACGCCCTCCACCTTGGTTGCGTGCAGATAGATCCCGTTCAGATAATAACGGGTCTCCTCCATCGAAATGGCGAAGCGGGTGCGGTCGATTAGGCTCTTCAGCGCGTCGGTTTGCAGCAGGAATCTGCAGGCGAATTCCCCCTGCGTGGCCGCAGGAAAGTCTTCGCGCGGCAGGGTTGCCAAGGTAAAGCGTGAGCGACCCGCGGTTAGGAGCAGCTGTTGTTCATGCGATCCGCTCAGGGTCACATCAGCCCCTTCCGGCAGCTTGCGCACGATGTCGTAGAGGGTATGGGCTGAGGCCGTGACGGCGCTGGACGTCGCCACCTCCGCCTTGATCCGTTCCACCACCGTCAGGTCCATATCGGTGGCGGTCAGCGCCAAGCCGCTGCCCTGCGCGTCCATCAAGACGTTGGAGAGAATGGGAATGGTGTTGCGCCGTTCGACGACACTCTGAACATGAGCCAGTGCTTTCAAGAGCACCGAACGTTCTATCGTGAGCTTCATGACACTGCTTTTTGCGTTTGATGTTAAGACGGAAAGTCGAGACCAATCAGATAACCACCCCCGCACCGCGTCGACCCAGCCGCCCGCAAAAAGCGCCGGACCCAGATTCGCAGCCAAACATGTCCAGCGTCATAGCCCGCAAAAGTCGACAAGAAAAGCATGACGGTAGCCTAAGCCCCTGTTTACAAAGCACGGAGACTGCTCGATTGCAGATCCCCACAGCCTAGCCGCTGCATAGCGGCGATGGGGATGCACCCATGGCACCCCTAAGTCTCGATCAGCTGTCCAGCATACGTCGAAGCAGTTCCACGTCCTCGGTAAAAGCTGGATCCTTGGTCATCAACTCTTCTACCTTACGCACAGCGTGCATCACAGTCGTGTGATCGCGACCACCGAATTTCCGACCGATCTCCGGCAGTGAACACTGAGTCAATTGCTTGCAGATATACATTGCGATCTGCCGCGGCCGTACCACCGCGCGGGCACGGCGCGGAGAGGACATCTCAGACAGGCGGATCTTAAAGTACTCCGCCACCTTGCGCTGGATGTCGTCGATGGTGATCCGCCGACTGTTGGCACGCAGCAGATCGTGCAGCAACTCTTGCGTCGACTCCAGGGTGATACTCCGCCCGATCAGTTCTGCATGGGCAACGATGCGGCGCAAGGCCCCCTCTAGCTCGCGGACGTTCGAAGTGATCCGATGCGCTAGGAACTCCAGCACCTTGAGCGGAATGTCCCATTTCAGCTTCTCGCAAAGCAAGTCGCGCTTGGCGGTCAGGATGCCAAGCCGCAACTCGTAGGTCGTGGGATGGATATCCGCCACCAAGCCATAGCCGAGGCGAGAGCGCATCCGCTCCTCCATCCCCTCAAGATTGTGCGGCGACTTGTCGGCCGAGATCACCACCTGTCGGTTCTGGTCTACCAAAGAGTTGAAGGTATGGAAGAACTCTTCCTGCGTTGCCTCGCGCCCGGCAATGAACTGCACATCGTCGATCATCAGGACATCGATCGAGTGAAACTGCTCCTTGAAGGCCATGGTGTCGCGCGTGCGCAACGCGCGAACGAACTGATACATGAACTTCTCGGCAGACATATAGATCAGCCGGCGCTTGGGAAACTGATAGCGGATCTGCCAGGCGATAGAGTGCATCAAATGCGTCTTGCCCAGCCCTACGCCGCCGTAAAGGAAGAGCGGATTGAAGGGCACGTCGTCTGCCTCGGCGACACGACGGGCCGCCGCATACGCCAACTCATTCGACTTGCCGACGACGAAGTCATCGAAGGTAAAGCGTGCATCCAAGGGCGCGGAGAAAGTTCTGCTGGCCGGGTGCGGCTCTGCCGAAGCGATGGCAATAGCATCTTCTTTCTCAATCGCGACCTGGGGCTTAGGCCTCCCCTTGGTCGCTGCCGCTTTGGCGACCTTGCCGCTCGGTGCAGCCGACGGCTTGGAACCGCCCGAGCGCGGATCGCCCGCCTTGGGCGCCGGACGGATCGTCGGTTGCACGATAATCTCGACACCGTTGAAGCGCTCGGACGGGCCCACCAGCAGCGACGTCAGAAGGTCCCCGTAGTTACTGCGCACCCAATCGCCCATGAAACGGTTTGGCACCGACAGCCTTATGACCCCATCGCGTACGCAGACCAGCTCCATGGGCGCTAGCCAAGAGTTGAAAGCACTCTCTCCAACCTTATCGCGTAGCCGGCGCCGCACGCGTTGCCACACATCTTCGGAAATGCTGCTGTCTGCACCGTCCAGGTAATCGCTTTCCAATGTCCTCCCACCCTCATTCACGCGCATCACTCCCGAATGGCGAAGACCCGATCCAACATCTTTCCCGCGAACAGATACCTGCGGCCCTTTTGGCCCATCACGCTCTTGCAAGGCTCGAAGCCTCTGACTAGTCGCAACGTCCACCTTCGCGTTGCTCGTCACCCAAAAACTCTCCGAAACGGAGGCTATTAAGGCTGTTGTCAGAGACTTAGCGAGCACACACTAACACCCTTCGACGATAGGCTCCAAACCCTACATCCGATGTCTCAATTGGACAACCTGTTTATTTTCATTAACTACCTTTTCTTGTGAAAGATAAATATCTTATCTGCCAAAGGAGAAAATTTCTCAAAGATCTAAATATGAAAAATCTCCAACCTCGTGAAAAAGATTGACGACACCGATGGTTAGAGCGCGCCAATATTTTCTATTAGCGTTTCTTGTGTGTGTCAACGCTCGCACTGCCAACTACCTAGCCACAGGAGCCGTCGATAAACAAGCGATCACATTTTTCCGAATCGCAGATTCTTTTCTTGATTCTCAGTTTCTCTCTCGTGTCACCACGCGCTAGAGGTTTGCTAGTGCACCTCTAGCCCGCCCAATACGCAAATACGACAAAAGGTCCTGCGGTTAGCGTATTGCATGGCACACAAAGCAAAAAGTGGAATCGGCTAGGTGTCGTTAACCGAGAGCCTTGATCCGCTTCGACAAACGAGACAATTTGCGCGAAGTGGTGTTGCGGTGCAGCACGCCTTTGCCGACGCCGCGCATTAATTCTGGCTGTGCTTCGCGCAGGGCTGCTCCTGCGGCATCTTTGTCGCCCGAGTGGATCGCGTTTTCCACACGTTTCACATAGGTGCGGATCCGCGAAATACGGGCATGGTTGATGAACATGCGTCGCTGACGGCGTCGATTGCGCTTTTCTGCAGACTTGTGGTTGGCCATGGGTCGAGGATTCTCTCACTCAGTAATGTCGTCGAAATTGAGCGCGCGAGTATAGAGGGCCTGTCCTTTACAGTCAAGCCGCTGCGGGCTCGTGCGAGGGCGGAGCAGACCCGTAGATCGACATCGCACTAGGGAAGGCCGGGACGAAAACAAAGCCAAAGCCATGACGTTTCGGTGATCTTTCCGAGCCGGCCGGCCAACCCTAACCAGGGCGCTCGCGCCGAGATCCCCTACCTTGAACAAAGGACCGATCCGGCCTCTTTCCGAATGGATGGGCACGCTTCCTTAGTGGTGCTTGAAGTCCGCTTTGCGTTTGGCAGCAAAGGCCTCCATCCCCTCCTTGCGGTCGTCCAGCGCGAAGGTCGAATGGAAGGCGCGGCGCTCGAAGATAACGCCCTCAGCCAGCGTTGTCTCGTAGGCGCGATTGACCGCTTCCTTACAGATGGCCACCACCGGCCGCGACAAAGCGGCGATTTCGGCTCCTATGCCCAATGCGATCTTGATCAGGTCCTCGGTCGGCACGATACGCGCGACCAGGCCAGAGCGTTCGGCTTCCGCGGCATCCATCATGCGACCGGTCAGGCAGAGATCCATCGCCTTCGCTTTGCCGACAACCCGGGTCAAACGCTGACTGCCGCCCGCACCCGGAATGGTGCCTAACGTGATTTCGGGCTGGCCGAACTTGGCGTTTTCCCCGGCGACAATCATGTCACACATCATTGCCACTTCGCAGCCGCCGCCTAGGGCGAAACCGGCTACCGCGGCGATGACCGGCTTGCGGATAGTTGTCACCACCTCCCAGTTTCCGGTGATGAAGTCCTCGCCTTGCACGTCTTGGAAGGTCTTCTCCTTCATCTCCTTGATGTCGGCCCCGGCGGCGAACGCTTTCTCGGAGCCGGTCAGCACGATGCAGCCGATCGCCGGCTCCGCATCGAAAGCCCGCAGCGCCTGGCCCAATTCTTCGATCAGAGGGGTACAAAGCGCGTTTAAGGCCTTGGGCCGGTTCAAGCGCACAAGACCGACTGCACCATGCGTCTCGACCAAGATCATCTCGTAGCTCATACCTTCGTTCCTTATCGTCTAGGCCTTTCGGGCTGTTATCTCAACGGCCCTATATCACAGGCCAAAGCAGCCCGCCTACCGCTGGCAACGCGGACAGTAGAAGGTGGAGCGGCCCGACTGGACCATCCGCATCACTACAACACCGCGCTCGCCGCCGCAACTGGGGCAGGGCGCGCCCGCGCGGCCGTAGACTGCCCACTGGTGCTGGAAGTAACCCAATTCCCCATCGCTTTGGACATAGTCGCGCAAGGAGGAACCGCCAGCCTCGATCGCGCGAGTCAAAACATCTTTAACCGCTGCCGCCAAGGCCTCGGCACGGCGGCCGGGTACGCTGCGCGCCAGCCGCTTGGGTGAAATCCCGGCGAAGAAGAGGGCTTCGCAGGCATAAATGTTGCCGATCCCCGCTACCAGGCGTTGGTCCAGCAAGGCCGCCTTGATCGGGGAGATCTTGCCGGCCAGCACGCGCGAGAGGTAGGCGCCGTCGAATGCCTGGGTCAGCGGTTCTGGCCCGAGGTCGCGCAGCAGGCGATGGGTGGCAAGTTTCTCAGCGGCGACAAGATCCAGCATGCCGAAACGACGGGCGTCGTTGAAGCGAATCTCCATCCCTTCGTCGGTATGAAAGGTGACATGGTCGTGCTTCTCCGGTGGACGATTGCTGCCGCGCGGCAGCACCATCATGCGCCCGCTCATGCCGAGGTGGGCCATCAGCGCCTCCGCCCCCTCCAGATGCACCAGAATATACTTTGCGCGCCGCTCCAGGCGCTCCACCCGCCGGCAGCTCAGGCGTTCGGCCAGATCGCCGGGCAAGGGCCAGCGCAGGCCGGGAACCCGCACCTCAGCGCGCAGGATACGGCGCCCCTCCAAGGGGCCGCGGAGACCGCGCATCACGGTCTCGACTTCAGGAAGTTCGGGCAAGTCATTCCTCTCCGACGGAACGGGGCTGCCAAGAGTCGCGCAGCCGACGCCAGACGCTAGCCCAGAGACGGCGCCATCGCTATCTTCCCGCTAGATGACGACTGAATCCGAGACTGCAAACCAACCTGGCCGCCCGGACCTGGATGCGCCCGGCACCACCCACTTCGGTTTCGACGAGGTGCCGGTGACCGAGAAAGGTGCGCGCGTACAGGCGCTTTTCGGGCGGGTCGCCGCCCGCTACGACCTGATGAACGATCTTATGTCGGGCGGGGTGCATCGTCTCTGGAAGGATCGCATGGTTGCCCGCCTGAACCCGAGAGACGGCGAACGGATCCTCGACGTAGCCGGTGGCACCGGCGACATAGCCTTCCGCATGGCCCGACGAGCGCCGGACGCTGAGGTGGCGGTGCTCGACTTGACGCCGGAGATGCTTGCGGTCGGCCGCGACCGAGCCCTCGACCGCGGCCTGATGGCGAGCGTTAGCTGGGTTGCCGGCGATGCGCAAGCCCTGCCGCTGTCCGACCGCTCGCTCGACGCTTATACCATTGCCTTCGGTCTGCGCAACGTGACCGCGCCCGAGCGCGCCCTAGCCGAAGCGCGCCGCGTTCTCAAGCCGGGCGGACGCTTCCTCTGCCTGGAGTTCTCCCAAGTGGTGTTGCCACTGTTGGATCGCCTCTACGACGTCTATTCCTTACGTGTCTTGCCGGTCTTGGGCCAGGTCGTGGCGCGCGACCGAGAGGGCTATCGCTACCTGGTCGAATCGATCCGTCGCTTCCCGCCTCAAACCGAGCTGGCCGGCATGATGGAGCACGCCGGCTTCCGACGTGTCGCCTGGCAGAACCTGACCGGCGGTATCGCCGCCCTGCACTACGGCCGCCGCCTCTAGGCCGTCACCCACGATGCTGCTGTCTCTGCGCATGCTCGCCCGCCTGGCGGGGATAGTTCGGGTGCTGGCCCGCCACGATCCGGCAGCGGCCTTCGAGATCTTGGGCCTGCGCGGCCTGCCTCTATGGCTGCTCCAGCGCCTGGGCCGCGGCCGCGGCCGGGGGCGCGCCGGCGAACGCTTGGCACAAGCCTTGACCGAACTAGGACCCAGCTTCGTCAAGCTTGGGCAGTCGCTCTCCACCCGTGCCGACCTGCTGGGCGAAGAGTTGGCCGCCGACCTATCGGCACTGCAAGACCAGATTCCCCCCTTCCCCTTCGCCGCGGCCAAAGCCGTTCTGGAAGCGGAACTGGGCGCCGCCAGCGAGATCCTTTTCGCCATGCTGGAGCCCCAGCCCGTTTCTGCAGCCTCCATCGCTCAGGTCCATCTGGGCCAAGTTGCCGAGCCCGGCGCAGAGGGTGAGGTGCCTGCTCTGAGGCCGGTCGCTGTCAAGATCCTGCGCCCGGGTATCGAGCGCGCCTTCGAGCGCGACCTCAGGCTTTTCTTCTGGTTGGCCCGCCTGGCCGAGCGCACGCAGCCGCGGCTGCGCCGCCTGAAACCCGTTGCCATCGTGCAGCTCTTCGCCGACCAGATCGCGCTGGAGATGGATTTGCGCTACGAAGCCGCCGGCCTTTGCGAGATCGCCGAACATTTCGAAGGAGACGATAGCTACTTGGTACCTGCCGTCGATTGGCGCCGCACTGCCAGGCGCGTGCTGACCATGAGCCAGGTCAACGGCATCCCGATCGACGACCGCAAGGCACTGCTGGAGAGCGGCCTCGATCTGGCGGAGGTGCTGCGTACGGCCGCCACAATCTTCTTCAAGCAGGTCTTCCGCGACGGCGTGTTTCATGGCGACCAGCACCCCGGCAACATGATGATCGATCCGGAAGGGCGGGTCGTCGCCGTCGATTTCGGCATCCTGGGGCGCCTCGACCGGGAGACCCGGCTGGTGCTCGCCGACATGATGATCGCCACCTTGAGTCGCGACTATCGCCGCTTGGCGGAGATCCAGGTTCAGGCTGGCTATCTGCCCGGCGACCGCTCTTTGGACATCTTCGCCCAGGCCCTGCGTTCGGTCTGCGAGCCCATCGTCGATCGCCCCTTGCAGGAGATCTCCTTCGCCAAGCTGCTGGCACAGCTGTTCCAGTTGACCGAATCCTTCGCCATGCCGGTACAGCCGCAACTGCTTCTGCTGCAGAAGAACATGATGATGGCAGAGGGCGTCAGCCGGAGCCTCTGTCCGGACCTGAACATCTGGGCTCTGGCCCAGCCGTTGATCGAGGACTGGATCGTCATGTACCGCAGCCCCGCCGCCCGCTTGGCGGAGAACGGGCGCAACCTGAACCGCCTCCTAGCCCGCGGCCCCCAATTCCTGAGCGACCTCGAAGCCATCGCCGGAGAGATGCGACGGGGCGGCCTGCGTCTTCAGGGCAGCCGTCAGGATCCCGCCGATGCCTGGGCGACAAGGCGCATGGCACAGCTAGCGCTGCTGGTGGCTCTCTTCGCGCTTCTGGTCGTCCTTTTCGATTGATCCGCCCGCACATTTGATTAACGGGAGGGGGGTTGCTATCTGATTCCTCGGAGCCGATAGGGAAAAATCTCTGGCATGCTGGCCGGCAAACGGATTCTACTGATCGTCAGCGGCGGCATCGCCGCCTACAAGAGCCTGGAGATCATCCGCCGCTTGCGCGAGCGCAGAGCACAGGTCAAGGCCGTTCTGACCGCCGCTGCCGAGCAGTTCGTGACCCCGCTCTCCGTTTCGGCCCTAAGCGAAGAGAAGGTCTACAGCGACCTCTTCTCTCTGACCGACGAGGCGGAGATGGGGCATATCCAACTGTCTCGAGCCGCCGATCTGGCGGTCGTAGCCCCGGCCAGCGCCGACATTCTGGCCAAGCTGCGCGCCGGGCTGGCCAATGACCTGGCCTCCACCCTGCTGCTGGCCACCGACAAGCCGATCTTGGCGGCACCGGCTATGAACCTGCGCATGTGGGAGCATCCGGCGACGCAAGAGAATCTGGCCTGCCTCAAGGAGCGGGGTCTGCGCATCGTCGGCCCGAACGAAGGTAACATGGCCTGCGGCGAGTCCGGCTTCGGCCGCATGGCGGAACCGGCCGAGATCCTTGCCGCTATAGAGGCCCATTTCACCGAAGGTCCGCTGGCCGGGCACCGCGCGCTGGTCACTAGCGGCCCGACGCACGAGCCGATCGACCCGGTCCGCTACATCGCCAACCGCTCGTCCGGCAAGCAGGGCCACGCCATCGCCGCCGCGTTGCGTGCAGCCGGCGCGCGCGTGACCTTGGTCAGCGGCCCGACCTGCCTTGCGGACCCCGACGGCGTCACAGCGGTCTCGGTCGTGAGTGCCCGCGAGATGCTGGAGGCCTGCCAAGCGGCCCTGCCGGTGGAGATCGCCGTCTTCGCGGCTGCGGTAGCGGACTGGCGGATCGCGGCTGAGTCCGGCCGGAAGCTCAAGAAAACCGGAAGGCCGCCGCCCCCGCTGCAGTTGGCGCTCAATCCCGACATTCTGGCCAGTATCTCGCAACAGCGCGAGCAGCGGCCGGCACTGATCGTAGGCTTCGCTGCGGAGACCGAGCGGGTCGTCGCGCAGGCGGCAGCCAAGCGCCTGCGCAAGGGCTGCGACTGGATCTTGGCAAACGACGTCTCGCCGGCCGGGGAGGTCTTCGGCGGCGACTGCAACACGATCCACTTCATCGCCGATGGCGAAAGCGAGGCTTGGCCGCGTCTGGACAAGAGTGCCGTGGCGGAGCGTCTGGTCGCCCGGATCGTCAAGCATTTTTGTATCCGGGAGATCGGCACATGACCGGGATCCCGATCCAGCCTTTGCCGCCCGCCGCCGACTTGCCGCAGCCATGCTACGCCAAGGCCGGGAATACCGGAACGGATCTTACCCCGGCGCCCGGCGTCTTTTTCTTTGCGGATTCGCCTTCGCCCTGCCGCGCGTTGGGGAGCTGATGCCGCCGCGTGCCGGCCTGGCCTTGGCACGGTATTGCCGTGCTCGATGCGCCCGGCACCACCGATGCCGATTACAGGGACGAAGTGACCGCGATTCCGATAAACTTCGGTAAGAGCGCGGTCACGGTTTCTCGCCGGTATTGCATTGCCCAGCTGGCGATCTCTCCACAGGCACGTGCCGGCCGGCAGCTTTGTGACAGCCTTCCGGAGGGCGCGGCTCTACCGGCGGTTCGGTTAGGACTTGAGCGATGTTACGACTGTCCGGGAAACTCCTCTTCGCGATCGAAGCCGTGGTGGACATCGCCTACCACCCAGGGCCTACCACTCAGGCGAGGGGCCGGAAATCGGTCTCAAGGCGGCGCGGCCGATCTTTCTGGAGATGCAGAGGGAGACAATGCAACGGCTGGACAACCTGACCCCCGATAAGCTCGGCGGCGAAGTCAAGCGGCTGGGCATGACCTCCGCCGCGGCGGGCAAAGGCCCTGGCGCTAAGAGTCATTGAGGGCACAGCGCGCCTTGCTTAGTCTCACGGGCATGCTGAACAACCCCGAACGCGACCTTGGGCGCGACCTGGACGATGCCGAGATAGAACGCTACGCCCGCCACCTGGTGTTGCCGGAAATCGGCGAGGAAGGCCAGTTACGCCTGCTGGCCTCCCGCGTGCTGATCGTCGGCGCCGGCGGCTTGGGCGCTCCCCTAGTACAATACTTGGTCGCAGCCGGGGTCGGCGCCTTGGGCATCGTCGACGACGACCGGGTCGAACTCTCCAACCTGCAACGCCAACCGCTGCACGGCACGGCCGATCTGGACCGCCCCAAGGTCGAAAGTGCCGCCGAGAGTGCTGCCGCGCTCAATCCGCAGGTGACGATCGAGCCGCATGGGCTGCGTCTGACAGCGGAGAATGCAGCAGACCTCATTGCCGCTTACGATCTGGTGGCCGATGCCAGCGACAATCCGGCGACCCGCTATCTGATCAATGACGCCTGCTATCTGGCCAAGCGCCCCCTGGTGACCGCTGCGGTGATGCGCTTCGACGGACAGATGACGACCTTCAAGGCCTACGAGGACGACCGCTCCGAGGCCGGACACGGACCCTGCTACCGCTGTCTCTTCGGCAATGAGGTCGGCGATGCCAGGGACAGCTGCGCCGACGTCGGCGTTCTGGGCGCGCTACCGGGAATCCTCGGCAGCCTACAGGCCATGGAGGTGATTAAGGAACTGCTGGGGATCGGCGACAGCCTGTCGGGCCGCCTGCTGCTCTACGATGCCCTGGCCACCGGCTTCCGCACGATCCGCATTCAGGCCGATCCGGGCTGTCCGCTCTGCGGTCCGCAAGCCTCGATCCGGGATGTGACCGCAGAACGCTATCCGACCGGCTGCGCGCTCTAGAGCGTTATGGAGAGCAAGGAACCTAGATTATAGCGGCTGGGTGCAGCGCTGCGGTTTTGTTCGCCGGTGAAGAAACGGAGGGAGCCGGCGATCGTTCGCTCTATCGAGGCCGGCAGATGCGCTTGTTTCTATCTCACGGCAGGCTCCGCCTGCCCCCATGCCTTGATCGTCTTGGCCGCTCGATCGCCGCGCCGCTTGGCAAAGCACTCGCCGGTCTTCAGCATGTTGAGATTGGCCCCCTTGCCCAGAATGCGCGCTGCATTCCGCGGCGGCGCATTGGTAGCGAAGGCCGCCACCAGACCCATTTCCGAGAGAAATTCGTCGTCCTCTCCCGAGAAGTCGTCGGGCGATTGAGAAATCAGCATGACGGCGCCGCCCTTGGAGCGGCTCATGCGGATGAGATTGGATAGGGCCGGCAGTTTGCTGCCGAGTACCCGATGGGCTTCATCGACCATGCACAGGATGCGAAGCCCGCGCGATCCGTCTGCAGCTGTCGCGGAATCCGTCAGACTGTTCAGATAGTGGTCGAGGGCGTCCAGAACCAGATTGACGACAATGGTGCGGCTGTCTTCAGCCACGTTCGGTGGCAGCTTGATCACCCAGCTCTGCTGGAAGAAGGCCGCCGGATCGAGGGCCGGCTCGAAGAGCGGAAAGCGGCAAATCTCCTGCATGGTGGCGACCGCGCCGTCTGCTTGCATGTCCTGTTCCGCATAGAGGTGCAAGAGTGCATCGCGGATATGCTGCAATTCGCAGGGGCGCTCTCTAGCCAGAGCGCGGCTTGCCGCTTGGTGCAAGTCTGTCCGCTGGCGATCTCCGAGACGGCTGCCTTTCAGCCGGGAAAAGGACTCGCGGAAGCGCCCTGCCGCTTCTGCAATATCGATCTTGTCCCCGCTCCTGAGCGACAGCACGTCCAGAGGTATCGGAGCACGGGGCGGCTCAAGGGTTTCGGCGCCGAAGAGTTCGTCGATGCGGTAGCCGCCGCCTGAGACGTCGGTTCCCAGATCGCCCTTGAAGTCGAAGGCCAGCAAGGGAACCTCGGCCTGCTTCCGGATGGAACGCAGCATGGCTACAGCTGTGCGCGTCTTGCCCGATCCGACGCCGCCGATGATGGCACTATGCGGGGAGCCGCCGGGTCCGTTAAGTGGCCATACCGCCTTTTCCCCGGTGGCCGTGTCCTCGGCGATCTCACCGATGGGAACATCGATCCGGCCGCTGGAGAGGCTTGCCCCAGCTCCGGCCGGCCCGATCGTTCGGCCGGAACCGCTTGCCGGCAATTCGGCGGCAGCGACCAGGCCTTTGACGAACCTAGCGACGTCACCCTCGGACTGCTCCCATTCCCTGTCGAGCAGCTGCAGGCCGCGCCGCCAGTGCGCGGCCACCCGTGCAACCAGTTGGCGCGTGTCCAGATCGGCTTGTCGTTCGCGCTGCACGATCAGGGCCAGCCAAACCGAGAGCGTTGTGCCTGTTCCGAAAAGCGTATCGCCCTTGATCGCTTTGCCCCAATCCCTATCCTCCAGGACCTCCGGCGCAGCAGGCACCGCCAGCGAGCGGGATATGGCCAGACGTGCAGGAAGGTAGCGCTTACCCATACCCAACCGGCGCATGAAAACCGTGTTCAGCGCATCGCTGCTGGCATCGGTGCGAAAGTTTGCAGCGGCCACCTCGATCAAAGAAAAGCTCATGCCGGCAGCTCCTCGCCTTCGAAGTAGCCAGGCTGGACCCTTGACTGGCCGATAGCGCCGATCCGCTCGAAAGAGATCAGGAATGTGCGCTGCACGTGCGGGGCGATTTCCTGCAGATACTCACCCACAACTTCCGTGTCGGTGGAGAGCAGGATCACCTGATGCTTACGCTCGACCAGATGCTTGAGCACCCCCTTGCGATGTTCGACATCGAGCCTGCCAAGCGGTGTATCCACGACCATCGGGAAACCGCGCCCGGACACCGAGGATACGGCTGAGATCAGCGCCTGGGTGAAGATCTGCTTCTCGCCGGCTGAAAGATCGTAGCGGCGCAGATCCAGGCCCTCGCCATTCAACAGCTGCACATCGCAGTTTGCATCGATAGCGATGCGCTGAACCAGGTCCTTCTTATGCGCCATTGAGCGATGCGCGCTCGTCATTGCCTTTGCTATGGCTTCGATTTGGCTCGGCACCGCCCGGGCGACGATAGCGTCCACCAGGTCTGCCACCTTCAGCGCGCGCGTGAGGCGGCGCACAGCCGGCTTGGCCTGATCCAATCGGCCCGTTAGCCTCGTCCACTCGGTGTTTTTCCGCTTGATCTGGCTATCCAGCGCTTCCCTCTCACGGCGAAACGCACCGACTTCCCGGTCCAGTTCCTGAATCTCTCCGTTCAGCGCGCTCAGACGTTCCCGCTTCTTGTCGACAGCCGGGGCAACGGCCTCGGTGCGCGTTACCTCCTCTTGTAGCCGTGCCAGCTGTTTCTCGTCGGCCGCGATGGAGCCGAGTAGATCGACGATGTAAGGCGCAGCAAGCCGATCCAGCTCTTCCAGCCGGTCGATCGCTTTGCTGCGTTCGCGCTCGTTTAGATAAGAGTGGAGATAGTCTTCTGCGCAGTTCTCCGGCGGCGGATACCATAGCTGTTCCCAGGCACTTCGCGCCCTCGCCAGAACCGCCCGGCGCTGGCCGTCGCTCAGATTGGGATCGATCGTGCCCATACCCGCATCGACCGCTGCGAGGAAGCGGTGGAGGTTGCTGTCGCCTTGCGCCTTGCCGCTCTCCCAGCTTTGGCGCAGGTTTTCGGAAGCCAGTCTTTTCCTCAGCTTTTCGCGCAGGCCGCGGCCGGACAAGGCCAAGGCCATGTCCTTGGCCAGCAGCTCTTCCAGCTGCTCTTGCCCCTCCTCGACTGAGCGCCGGTAGCGGTTCAATTGTTCTAGCTGTTCTCGATGCTGGGCTTGCGAGCCCGATCCGATGCTGGCCAGTTCCCGCGTCAGTGAGTCCCGTTCTTTTGTGCGTGCGATCAGGGCCGGCTCGATTTCCTCCAGGCGTTGCTGCCGCTCGTCATACTGGGACTTCAGACCATCGCGCTCGCGTTCCAGCGCCGCGATGGTCTTGTCCGAGACATGCACCGACTCCCGCCGCCGCGCCTGTGCGTAGGCGCGCAAGTCTTCGGCCAGGCTCTTCAGGATCGGAATGCCGAGCAGGCCCTCGATCCCAACGCGAACCTGCCCGGCCATGTCGCGCTCTGCAAAGGCGCTGACCTGCTCGCCGTCAAACAGAAAAAATGCGGCGAGATGGTAGGGCAGGAACCTGTGCGCAATGTAATCGCGGTACCAATCCAGTCGCTCGCTGCCGTGCACTCCGGCAGGACCGGCAGCTTTGCGGGTCGTTCCTTCGAAGATGTGAATTTCTTCATCCTGCGGGCGATAGGCCCCGGAATCGCTAAAATGCCATCTGCGCTGGATTTCCAGGACCTCGCTTTCGTCGTCGGTGAAGGTAAGCTTGATGGAGCAGGAGTTCCGCCCGGCATCCCTGGCGCCTCGATGCAGAGCCTTCTCCAGGAAATGCGGGTAGGAGGTGGCCAAGCGGTCCTTGTCGCTCCCCGAAAAGGGAGGGTTTGCGATCAATGGCAATCCGTCCCGCCCAAACATACCCAGCACAATGGCTTCGAACAGACTTGTTTTGCCGTAACCGTTGGGTGCGCCGATCAGGATAATATTCCGTTCGGGGCTGGGAGCCGGAAAATCGAAGCTTGCCGTAGTATAGGCCTTCCAGTCCCGAAGCAGGATGTTGGAAATATACATCGGCGCTAATCGTCATCCTGAATACGGTCGAGGATGTCGTCGAAATCATCCCACAGACCCTTCTTGCGCTGCTTGCCCGTCTGTTCGATTTCGGCCTGCACTAGCTCCTGAAACTCTGCAAACGAGATACCGGCTTGCTTGCAGGCATCTTGCACCAGGGAGCGTCCGTCAGGGTTATCGAACAAGACGACGACATTGCCCGGCATCTACATTCCCTTCCCGATCTCCCGTACCTTCATGGACTTGGCATGCACCTGCGCAGCGATATCCTGCGCCCAGATTTTCCGGATAAGATCGATTTCTTCCTGTGCGATCAAGCTTTGCCCCGTCGCCTCTTCCAGCCCATGCAGACGATCCAGTATCTCGCTGCGTGTCTGCATGGTGAAGGGTCCCGGCACAAATTTGCCGCCGTTGGTGACGGTGATCCGGCCGTCACGCCTGCGGGCCTGCCTCCGTTCGGGGTCGTTGCGGATCGAGGCCAGCCAATCGCGGAAGTCCAGCAGGGGACCGAATTCCGTGAAGCCTGCCTCGACGAAGCCCTCCAGGCTTCTGTCTTTCTCGACGACCGTGCAGGTCCAGCACCCGAAGCGTGCCGAGCTTGTGCCACAGGACGGCACATCGGATTTTTGCGTGACGACAGGGCACTCGCCGCCGCCGGCATCGCGGTAAAGATCGATCAGCTTACGGTGCGAACCTCCCCAAGGCGGCTGGTTCAGGGCCAGAAACTCCCAGACATCGTCTGTGTCCAGCTCGACGATCGGTCTGTACACCATGCACCCGATCAGATCGCTGTGCCGGTTGAGCCGCCCACCGTTGTCGTAACGGCCGACCGAGGCCGCGCGCGCCGTGCTTTCCGAACGGCGAACGCCCAAAAGCAGGATGACCTGTCCTGCCTCGTCGACCTGGCTCTCGATATAGCGGCTCGTCGGCTGGATTTTCAGGCGATCCGTGCACCAGCGGAAGGAACGGTTCGGCGAGGGATAGCCCCGGCCGATCAGGTTCACCCAGAAGGACTGTGCCGCATCGGGCCGCGTGATTGTCGCGATCGCCGGCAACCCGAACGCGCAAGCGGCGTTGGCGATCTCCCCGAGGCTCTCGGCGATGTGCTGCACGACCAGAGGGCTTTCGACCAGCGTATCGTTGGCGACGACGTGGACTGGCCGGCGACGCTGGCTCGGGGGCAGCTGCATCAGCATTTCGAAGACCAGATGCGCGACCAGCGTGCTGTCCTTGCCGCCCGAGTAACCGACAATCCACGGCGCCGCATGGTGTGCGCGGTACTCATCCAGAAGATCGGCACGGATCGTCTCGAACTTGGCCGCGCTGGCCTCTTCCATCGGAAGCGCCGCAGCGTCGGCTGCGCGGCCTGTCATGCTTCCCCCCCCCCCTAGCCTGTTGCTTTTGCCTCCCGCGTAACAAGCGCTGCGGGCACTGTCAACTGCGTATCGCCGATGCGGCTGTCGTGCAAAGAGTTCCGGGACCATGCGGTCCGGTTGCAGTTGCGGTCAGGCCGGCATGACAGCATTCATCGCCTGGTAGGCATCCGGCAGCCGCTCGTGCGCCGGAAGGTGACTGCCGGGCAGGATCCGGGTACCGCCCTTGGCCTCCCTTGCAGTCGGGAAGCACCCATGCTGTAGGGCGCCAAAAGTTTTTTGAAATCGGGCCGATTTGGGGCGGAAAATCGATCCAATTTTCCCGGCGATTCGGCCTAGAAAATCCCTACCCTCGCCGCCCAAGACCTCACGACCGCCAGGAGCCGGCAGCGAAGAAGCCGGCCCCCGGTCTCGCACGACCCCGGCAACCCGAGCCGGTAACGGGGGCGACCGGGAACCGCCCCTGCAAGGGCCCTGCACGCCCTCTGCACGGCCCTTGCAAGCACCCTGCAAGCCCCTGCAACCGCTCTGCAATGTCCCGCCGACAGGGGCGCTTTTTCCGGCAAAACAAGGGGTGCGTAAGGCCCGGATTTTCCAAGCCTTACGCACCCCCCTCGAAATTGACCGCCGAGCCGCTTTTCAGACGATTCCACACCCCCGAAACCGCCCGATTTCAAAAGACTTCTGTCACCCTACACCTCGCCGAAGGCGGCATCCGCCTCGCCCTGGGTGCGACGGTCTACGACCCCACGGACCCCATGGGAAAGATGTTCTTCAACATCCTGGCCGTCTTCGCCGAGTTTGAATCCGACCTGATCCGCATGCGCACCCGCGAAGGCATGAAAATGGCGCGCGCCAAGGGCAAGCTGCGCGGCAAGAAACCCAAGCTCTCCGAAAAACAGCACCGCGAGCTGCGCCGCATGTACGGCACCGGCGACTACTCTATCAGCGACCTCGCGGACGTATTCGCCGTCTCCAGGCCGACGATCTACCGCAGGCTGCAACGCACACAGAGTGCCAATTAGCATGCAAAATTCCGTGCCATTTATCGTGAAAAGTCACAAAAACTCAAGCGTTTGTGTCACCGGCGGAAGCAACCTTTTTTGACGCGAGTGTTCGAGCCTTCCTATATCAAAACTGAATTTCCGAAGGGCCCCGGGTCAAACTGTGTCTGGCCTCACAAACTCCTCTTCAAGCGCTTTGCGGCCATCCCCACGGACAATAGATAGCAACAACAAAATTCGCGCTTTGAGAGCGTCCAGGTAGCCGGAAGAAATAAGACCTCTGGACAATAGGTCTGTTTCAGAGCCTACGAAACCATAAGTCTGGGTGAGAACACTACCGCCACGAGTTCGCGAGCTCAGAATGACAGGGATTTCTTTAGCAGCGGCGACGGCTCTTTCTGCGACCATTTCAGAGACGTGACCGCCACCAGCCGCTTCTAAAACTATGCCTTTCGCGCCTGCCGAACATGCTGCATCTAAAAGCGCCCCATCATCACCAAGACCGGGTTTGATAATCGGCAGCCACGGTGTTTCAAAATTCTTTGGAATCTTGACGGTCTTTGTTCGGGAAGTCTGAAATGGGATGATTGGTACGCCTTCTGCCATCCAACCAATTGGCCCGCAACTTGGCGATGTGAATGCACCTACGTTGCTTGTGTGCGATTTTTGAACGAACCGCGCCGCATGGAATTCATCGTTGAAAACAACCAACACGCCCAGATCTTTGGCAATCGGATGGCCGGCAACCAAGACCGAGGCAAGAAGATTGGCAGGGCCGTCTGCGCCTGCTTGGGTAGGATTGCGCATAGCTCCCGTCACGACAATCCCCATCCGGGTCGAACACATCAGATCAAGGGCCCAGCTTGTTTCCTCGATGGTATCAGTGCCTTGGGTGACAACAACACCGTCAAAGCCGTCGGCCTCTAGCTTGTTGATCTTGTCCCTGACCGCGACGAGATGTTGCAGGGTGATTTCCGGGCTTGCTACGTTGGATATCTGAAACGTTTCTATTTCAGCAATAGGCTTCAACTCTGGCATCGCCGCAACGAGGTCTGCTGCTGTGAGTGACGGCGTGACCCCACCGCTCACCGCCTTGGCGGCCATCGCAATCGTCCCACCAAGTGAAAGTACGGCGATTCTGGGGATCAATGGCTGTCTTCCATCGGATTGCCGGTGGAGTCGTTCTTGCCTAGCAGATGAAAGTTCATCTCATTCGGCCAATGCGCGCTAACGGTATGGCCGGTTTCCAAAGGGTTCTCGAAGAAGACGTCATCGGGAAGGTAAATGATAAATTCCTCGTGCCCTTCGACGTCGAGCGCGACTTTCACGAAGGTGCCCTGATATTCAAGGTTGGTTACGATGCCCGTAAGCGCGCTTTGGTGGTCGCCGTCAGCGCTGCCGATCCGAATGCGGTCGCGGCGAATGGCGAAATTCAGTTCCTCTCCGGCTTTGACATCGCGTTTGCTGGAAACAACAAACCGGTTACCAGAGAAATCCACGGCCATTGCTTGGCCGTTTTCTTCGCTGTCAACACTTCCTGAAATGATGTTTTGTCCCCCCATGAAGCGAGCGATATAGGGGCTGTGGGGTTCGTCATAGATCTCGCGCGACGAACCCGTTTGTTCCACGATCCCGTGATCCATCACGACGACCTGATCCGCCAAAGCTATGGCCTCGGGCTGGGTGTGAGTGACGTGGACAAAGGTGATCCCCAGGTCGTTCTGGAGCCGCTTCAACTCAACCCGCATTCGAAGACGCAGGAATTCGTCAAGTGCAGACAAAGGCTCATCCAGCAAAAGAACCTGCGGATTGGTGATAAGCGCGCGGGCCAGCGCCACCCGCTGTTGTTGACCGCCCGACAATTCCGATGGCAGGCGATCCGCCAAATGCAAAAGCTGCACGCGGTCCAGCATCTCGTGCCCGCGCTCGCGACGTTCAGCGGTACTGACCTTGTCAATCTTAAGTGGGAAGGCAACGTTGTCTGTCAGCGTAAGATGCGGAAACAAGGCGTAGCTTTGGAACATCATAGCGGTCCCGCGCTGACCCGTTCGAACGTTGGTGACGTCATTGCCATTGATCTTGATCGACCCCGCGGTCAGGGTTTCATGACCCGCGATCATACGCAGTAAAGTCGACTTACCGCACCCACTTGGACCAATCATACAGCAGTAGGAACCACCTTCGATTTTAAGGTCCAGATTATCCACCGCTGTGACAGGGCCGTATTTCTTCGTGACCCGTTCGATCAGGATTTCGCCATTCATTGACATTCTTTTTTGACCTTCTCCAAACCGGGTCTTAGTTGCGACGTTTCTGAATGATTGAGATGGCCACAAAAGCGATACCGATCACGGTAAAGCTGATGGCCGACGTGAACGTGCCGATGGCGTAGAGCGCAGGTGTCGTCACATTCTGCGTCATGTTGGCGATCTCGATGGGCAAGGTGTTGTCCGCACCGACTGTCAAAAGCGACCGCTGCAACTCGTCATATGACAAAGTGAACCCAAACAAAGCAACGGCGATCAGTCCGGGGAATAAAATTGGGATCGTCACAAATTTCAGGGTTTCCCAGTATTTCGCACCGGCGTCACGGGCCGCTTCTTCCCAAGCTCCATCAAAGCGATTGAGGACCGCAAACATGATCAGCAGCCCAAATGGCAGCGTCCAGGATAGATGCGATGCAAGCCCGGACGTGAACCAGTTCGGACGCAAACCCACCAGTTGGAACAGCTGACCCAAGCCGAGGCCCAAAAGGATGCCCGGAACCACAAGCGAGGTGATTGCCAGATAGAAGATCACGCTTGAGCCGATAAATTTGTTGCGAAAGGCCAGTCCAGCAAAGAGGCAGGTGACGGCTGTGATCGCCAGCGAGGCGAGGCCTAGTATCAACGAGCGTGACAATGCCCCGCCCAAATCGCCGTAGCGCGAACTGGCGAAGAGATCGGCAAACCAATGAGTCGATACGCCGCGCATCGGAAATGTCAGCCCACCGCTTTCGCCTTGGAACGACAGCACAAAGATTATGATCATCGGGCCATAGAGGAACGCAACAAATAACGCAAAAAAGCCTGCCAGAAGATAGAACGCGAGAGAGCGGTTAGAGAATTTCATGACAGGCCTCCTAACGCGCGAGCTCGGTGCGGATATCGACCACACGCAAGATCAGCGAAACGAAGATCAGCACCATCGCAATCAAAAGAACGGCAGCAGCGGCCGCCTGAGGATAGTAAAGCTGGTCGATCTCGTTTTTCATGGCCGACACGACCGAAGCACTTTGCCCGCCGCTCATGATGCGGACGACAAAGAAGTCGCCCATGACCAAGGCCACGATGAAGATCGAGCCAAGGGCGATGCCGGTTTTGGTCAGCGGGATGATGATATTGATCAAGATGTCAAAGTCATTGGCCCCCGCATCTCGCGCTGCCTCGATCACCGAGGGGCTGATTTTCGACATGGAATTGAAGATCGGTACGATCATAAAGAGCGTAAAAAGATGCACGTAGGTCAGCACGACCGCAAAATCCGAAAACAGCAGAAATTCCAGCGGCGTATCCGTGAGGCCAATACCTTGGACGGCAGAGTTGAATACCCCCTCCTTGCCCAGGAACGGAACCCAGGAAATCATGCGAATGGTTGCGGAAGTCCAGAAAGGAACGGTGCAAAGTAAGAAAAGTGCGATCTGAACCTTCAGCGACTTCACGAAGAAAACCAGAAAATACGAGCAGGTGAAGCCGATGATCATAGAAAAGAACAGAGTCAGAAGCGTGAATTTGATGGTGTCCAGATACAGGGTCAGCGTCAGCGATGACGTGAACAATTCGCGATAGTTCTCGAATGAAAACGCCGGGTACAGCAACAGACCATCGGTTTCCCAGAAACTGATGGTGATCAAAGTCGCGATTGGAACTCCAACGATAAGGACAAGAAGCAGCGCATAGGGTAGCGCCTCAAGGTACGGCTTGAGTGATCTGTTTGTCATGCTGCCGCTTATTCCCGCGCCAATCACCAGCCAGCCACATGACGTGGCTGACCGGGGAGATGTGAAAGATGCCGGAGCGGTACTAGGAGGAAATGAACTCGTTCCAGCGTTTCACCATGTGACGCTCTTCGTCCATCACCGTGTTCCAGCACGCGATATTGCCGATGCGATCTTCGAACGATCCGCCATCGCGCACAAGGCCTACGCTGCCCTGAAGGCCGCCGAAGGGATCTTTGATGTCTTCAGACGCGGGCTTACCTTCATACCAGAAGTCTCTTTCCGCGGCACTCAGCGCCGCTTTTGCTGTGTCAGGCACCGAACTGTAGTAACCCGTTTTGGCCATGAACGAGCCCTGCCACCCCTCGAGTATCCAGTTCAGATATTCGTAAGCGGCTTCCAATTTCAGACCCTCAAGGTGGCTCATCAGACCCATGCCGATGCCCCAACCGCGGTAACCTTCTTTCAAAGGCGCGTAGGAGACATCAATGCCGCGGGTGCGCACTGCGGTGACAGCAGGTGACCACATTGACTGGATAATAACCTCGCCCGAGGCCATCAGGTTGACGGATTCGTCGAACGAACTCCAGAACGCGCGGAACTGTCCGGCTTTCTTGGCGGCAATCAGAATGTCGATCGTCCTGTCGATCTCTTCCTTGGTCATATTGCCCTTGTCGCCATAGATAAAGTCGCCACGCGCTTCGATGGCCATTGCCGCGTCCATGATGCCGATTTGCGGGATGTTCAACAGCGCTGCCTTGCCAGCAAACTCGGGGTTGAGTAATTCTGCCCAGCTATTGATCTCGCGGCCAATAAGGTCGGGGCGTATGCCCAGAGTGTCGGCGTTGTAGATCGTCGGCACAAGGGTCGCATGGTCGGTGGCACCACCGGCGAACGACGTCTCGCCCGGTCCGTCGACATAGAGCACTTCGTAAGGCAGGATGCCCTGCCGGGATGCGTCCGAACCGTCGAAATTCTTCCCTTCACGGAAGAGCGGGATCATTTTGTCCCAGTTCTTGATTTTCGACGTTTCGATCGCGTGCAGCATTTTGCTGCGCCAAACTTTCGAAAGCGCCCAGAATTCCAGGTCGGCGACATCAACGGTCTCAGGTTGATTGACGACCCGCGCCATAAGCGCATCCGTCCAGGCACCCTGCGTTTCAATCTTGAACCCAAGGTCTGCGGAGGCCTGGGCGGCAATATCCGGATAGACCGAGTACGACGGCCCAACCTGCTGAAGCGTGATGTCCTTCAGATTATTCGCCCATACCATTGGGGCGGCAAGCATGCCGGAACCCGCCACCAGCGTAGCAGTACCACCTTTCAGAACGCTCCTGCGGCTGACGCCAGCACGGTTATTTCCTTTGTCCAACTTGGCCATCTGTTCTTTTCCTCCTTTGAAGCTAGCAACGCACTAGCCGACCCAATGGCGAACCGAATTTCGCCTGACGATTCGAGCACTGCACTCAGCTAAACAAAACCGTTTTTTGAATGCAACATACTTTTTACATTGATTGCAATCTCGACTTTAGACAAGAGGTGCCACCGACCATGCGACCCTTGTGCCGACGATCTACAACGTCGACACTCTGGGCATAGGTCCCGACCTTATTGGCTTTGAGGCAATCTATCGATCCGATCTTTGTTTTTGCCGACAAAGTACCGTAACTAAGATGAACACAGGGAGATTAACTCGATGCAGTCTAAAGACGGTGGAATGGATGCGGGTCAGTTGACTGTCCGTTCTATTGTTGTTCCGAAAGAACCTGGAGTACCAAAAAAATCGCCGCCACTTTACCTTTCGATTCACGCACAAATTTCTGAGAAAATTGCCCGTGGAGCTTTGAGAAAGGGCGATGTGATCAAGGAAGGACCGCTCGCCTCGATTTTTGGCGTGAGCCGCGCTCCTGTTCGTCGTGCTCTTCATATGCTTAGCGACGAAGACCTTCTTCAACCTGCCAACGGTCAAGGGTTTGTTGTCGGCAGAGGTGACGAAGAAGGCACGTTGACACAGACGCAACTCGAAGAAGTCTTTCAAAATGGCTCCGAAGCCAAAGTCGGGCGCGAGGCAACCTGGGAAAGCATCTATGACAGCGTACTCCTCGACGTTACGAATTGCCTGCCCTTTGGCACCTTTCGGATCAGCGAAGCGGCAGCATGTGAGCATTTCTCAGTTAGCAGAACGGCATTGCGAGAAGGCCTGAGAAAACTTCAGGACAATGGGTTTCTCGAAAAATCCAATCGATCCCACTGGATCGCAGGCCCCCTGACCGCGCGGGATGTGCATGAAGCTTTTGAGGTGCGCAGCTTGCTAGAGCCGGCCGCATTTAGGCAATCTGCCGCGTTGATTGACAAAGCCACGGTTCAATCGATGAGGCAGCAAGTCTCTGATGCCATGTCTGATTTAGAGACGGCAACCGCGGAAGATGTAGAGGGCATCGAAGACGATTTGCACCGAGAGTTGCTAAAGAAATGCAGCAACGCGCGGCTGATCGACGCCATCGAACGCAACCAGTTTCCCTTTATCGTGAACCGGATTTTTCGCCGCAACTTTGGCGTGAAACCCGACCAATCCGCTCTGGAAGATCACGCGCAGATTCTGGACCAACTTTTGAAGAACCAGACCGACGTGGCCTGCACCATGCTGGAAGCGCATCTTGAAAGTGCCGAGAAAAACACGCTGGCAAAACTGCGGGTGTTGTCGATTTTGCCCAAACCGACCACCGCCCCTTATCTGATCAGCATTCATTGAGGTGGCCCGGATGACCGATACCAAGCTTCGCATTCTCGGGACCAGCGTGACGCTTTTCAAAGAAGTGCAGGATTTGGCACGCCAGGATCTGGACTTCCAGATTGAGTTTGACGTTCAAGGCGGCGTCGAGGTGCTCCAAAAGGGCATCCTGCGCCCGGATACCTATGACATTTACGACCAGTGGTATCACAGTATTGATCTGCTTTGGACCGCCGGCGCCATTCAGAGCATTGATGCCAACCGTCTGGAATTATGGGATGAAGTCGGCGGGTTGACCAAGACTGGAACCGTAGTTGACGGGGCCAGCCTCGGCGTTGGTAGCCGCCCAATGGATGTTCAATTCGTTCAGGAAGATGGATCGCTTGGGTCATCGAAATCCGACCTGCTAAGCGCGGTTCCGACGGCTCACAACGCCGACTCGTTTTCGTATGATCCCGCGTTGAAGCCAAAATCGTTGCGCGATGTGCCAGAAAGCTGGGGTTGGCTTCTGAACGAAGCCTGGCGCGGCAAAATCGGAATGAACACCGACCCGTCCATCGGTATCGCGGATATGATCCTGGCGGCCCAAGCGATGGGATTGACCAAGTTCAAGGACATCGGAAACCTGACAATCGAAGAGATCGACGAACTGGTTGAGAGCCTTATCGCCTACAAGAAAAACAGCCATTTCGGCGGTATGTGGTCAACGGTCACGGATTCGGTCGAATATATGGCCGGGCGCAAGGGCCGCATCGGCGGCATCTGGTCGCCTGCGGTGTCCCGGCTTCGGGCGCGCAATGTTCCGGTCCGGGTCGCCGCTCCGGTCGAAGGGTATCGCGCGTGGCACTCTGGCTTGTGTTTGTCATCGCAACTGCCAACCGCGAAGACGAAGGCTGCATACCAATACCTGAACTGGTGGCTTTCTGGGCGACCTGGGGCAATCCTAGCGCGCCAAGGTTACTATACCTCGACGCCCGAGCGGACACGTTCATATCTGTCCGAGGCCGAATGGGGGTACTGGTATGCTGGCGAGGAAGCCAAAGAAGACCTATGCGATCCGCAGGGCAGAAAGACCATTAAAAAAGGATCTGAGCGCGAGGATGGTTCCTGTCAGGACCGCATGTCCAACATCATCATGTGGAACACCCTGATGGACGAGCAGAACTATCTTGTCAGGCGCTGGAACGAGCTGCTGGCCGCCTAGACCATTCACACCAAATATCTGGAAGGAACCCCCCATGAAGGAAATCAAATGCTCGTTCGGTGTCGATATCGACTCGGTTGCCGGTTGGCTTGGGTCTTACGGCGGGCAAGACAGCCCGTCTGACATTCAACGCGGCGTCTTCGCAACCGAAGTGGGTGTTCCGCGCCTGCTACGCCTGTTCGACAAATACGACCTGCCCAGCACCTTTTTCATTCCCGGCCACACCATGGAGTCGTTTCCGAAAGAGATGGAAATGATCAAAGCGGCAGGACATGAGATTGGGGCGCATGGCTATACACACGAAAACCCTGTGGCCATGACACCTCAGCAAGAGGAAGACGTTCTGGCAAAGTCGGTCGAACTGATAGAAGTGCTGACAGGTGACAAGCCAAAAGGCTATGTCGCACCTTGGTGGGAAATGTCGTCCAACACTGCTGCGCTCTTGCAGAAGTATGGGTTCACCTATGACCACAGCCAAGGGTATCGCGACTTTATACCTTTCTATGCCCGCGTCGGCGATGAATGGTCAAAGATCGACTATACCAAGGACGCCAGCACCTGGATGCGGCCCATGAAACACGGAGCGGAAATCGACATCGTCGATATCGCGGCCAACTGGTACGTGGATGACCTTCCACCAATGATGTTCATCAAAGGCGCACCCAACAGCCACGGTTTTGTCAGCCCACGGGACATCGAAATTCTATGGCGCGACCAATTTGACTGGGTCTACCGCGAGATGGACTACGCCACGTTCTGCTTCACCATTCACCCGGATGTCGCTGGCCGTCCGCAGGTCCTGCTGATGCTGGAACGGCTGATCGAGTACATCAACACCAAGGAAGGTGTCGCATGGAACACTTTCCAGAACATCACCGACGATTTCCGCGTACGCTTCCCGTTTGACAGCGACAAGCGCCCTGAAAACATCTGATGCCCTGATCGCGCCTGCACTGACCCGTGCGGGCGCGAACTCCCAAGAAAAGGAATGAATAAATGTGTTCGGCCTGTGGATTTCCACCTGCTTTGGGACATTGGACAGATGCCGGAGGCGAAACGGCGCATGAGCGTCTGCGTATCCGGTTTGCCCGAGTCGATCTCCTGAACGAATTACTGAGACCTCTCGGCTTGTCTGCAAGGGACCTTGGGTCGCAACCGGGCATTCAAGTGTCCAATGGCACGGGGCAGACGAAGATTTGCCAAACTGTGGAAGACGTCTGGCAGCAAGTAGAGCTGTTCACCGGTCGCGCTTTCGACCCGCTAGTGAATGTGTGAGCTTTGGACAGCGTTGAAGAAAATCGGCTCAGCCTGACGATTCTAGGCGGGTTTCTGGGAGCAGGTAAAAGCACATGGTTGCGGCATCAGCTTTTTGTTGGTGCCTATGACGCCCCGCATGTACTGGTGAACGAGGTCGCCGCGCATGCGGTTGATGACACGTTGCTGGCTGGCGCGCGTGCGTTGGATGTTGTTGCAGGCGGATGCGTTTGTTGTGACCAACAGGCAGAAATGAAAGCACTCCTGCATCGGATCTGCAATGATCGCAGTCGGAAACAGGAAGCGCCTCAAACGCAACAACTTGTGTTTGAGATGAGCGGAGTCGCTGATCCGGGTCGCGTGGTTGCCGCAATCCAGAACGACCCGATCCTGGCGCGCCACATTGTCCTGAAAGAAATCATCGTTCTGGTCGATGCGCTTCATGGGCTGGATCAGCTTCGTGACGAGGGTTTGGCACGCGCGCAGATCGAGGCCGCGGACCGCATCGTTGTCACCAAAACCGACAGTTGCGAACCATCTGCTCTAGCAAAGACTGTCGCCACGTTGCGACAGATCAACCCCGCACTAGAGGTGCGGGCCTCGGCATTTGGTGTTGAAGGACCACTTCCTGCTCTGCCGAACGCAACCCCTGCGGAGTTACCAAGCCTAGAAGGAACGGAAGAGCCAATCATTTCGCTCTCACTCAATCTAGCTGAGCTCAGCAAAGGTGGCGATGTCTGGGTCGCTTTCTCAATCTGGCTGTCGGCCATGTTGCACGCCCACGGAGACCATTTGGTTCGGGTCAAGGGCGTGGTGCAAACTCCGGGCGGGCGTCTATTGCTCCAATCCGTGCGCAAGATCATGCAGGCTCCCGAACGCATTCCTGCGGACTACGGTCGTGACGCTCGGAAATCCGATGGCACCGTGGTTCTAATCGGGCGAGGGCTGGATACGGACCGTATCAAAACGTCGCTCCGCAAAACGGTGCAGATGGCTCAATCCAGCCATGAGGTTAGTACTCCATGACCACTGAGGGGCTATTCGCTCAATTGCCGATGTTGGAGCTATTGGCCCGGATGACCACAACCTCGCTTGCTCGACAAACTTTTGGACTCGTCATTCTGGTTCACCACTTGGCCAGCATTGCAAAATGCGACCGGACAACCTGCCATCTCACTGCCTGTTCATATCTCCGAGGCGGGCTTGCCTGTCGGCATACAAGCCGTTGGACGTGTTGGCGATGAAGAAACGCTGATCTGTTTCGCTGCACAAATGGGGACAGAATCAGGCTGGACTCAACGTCGTGCGCGGAGGCTAATTGGATTGGAAATATGGTATGTTCGTGATGCCAAAGCACTGTTTGCGATTTTTTCTGCTGCGCCCTTTCCCTGACTTGGGATCGTCTGCTCCCTGCCCTGCGAGCGGTTTCCTTGTCCAGCTTTCTATGTAGCTACATCAGTGACTGAGACCAGAATCTCGGTCGATGTCCCGATCAATCTCACAGTCGTTTTCGACCTCCTGATCCTTTTGGTCGCGCTCGTCCTCGATCTCCAGCTTTTCGCGCGGCTTGTTCAACACGTCCTTCAGGCGCTCGTTCACAGACGGCTTGCGCGCCTCGCGCCCGATGCCCTCACCAAGCTCCGGATCGCTGTGCCCGTCCAGCTTGTGCACCACCGCCTGGCCATCCCGGCCCGCGTCTTTCTCCATAATCTCTTTCAGCCGCTCGCGCGCGTAACCTTCAGGCTTCGGCGTGTCGTCCTGGTCCCCTGACCGGCTCACGACACGCGCAAGGTGCTCCCGGAAATCCTCCGGGTTGCGCTCCCCGCTGCGATCTTTCGCGGTTGCAGCCCTAAGCGCCGCCAACCCAGCCGAAACACGTCCTTGCTGTAGCGCGCCAAAAGTTTTTTGCAATCGGGCCGATTTGGGGCGGAAAATCGACCTAATTTTCCCGGCGATCCGGGCTAGAAAATCCGCCGCCTCGCCACCGAAACCCTCACCGCCGCCAGAGGAGCCGGCAGCCAAGAAGCCGGCGTGGCACCGGCACTGGATACCCCAGTCCACCGCGCCGCCGCCGGGGCCGTCAACGCCGCCTCGCGGCGCTTCCCCGCAAGCTGGGTCTCCGGGGCCGCATCGTCCCCCTCAAGGCCGCCAGCAACGGCAAGGAGACCGGCGTCGAACAAGACTGCCTGATCGCAGACGACGAAGGTATGCGCCGGTCGATGCTGGCCTCGCAGTACCGACGCTACCGCGAAGCCGGCCTCAAACATGGCCAAGCCCTCGCCCGCGCCGAAGCCGACTATCCGCCGGCCGGCGTGCTGGCAATCCGAGCCGGCAACGGGCGACCGGGAACCGCCCCTGTAAGACCTCTGCACGGCCCTTGCAAGCACCCTGCAATGCCCCTGCAACCGCTCTGCAATGTCCCGCCGACAGGGGCGCTTTTTCCGGCAAAACAAGGGGTGCGGAAGGCCCGGATTTTCCAAGCCTTACGCATCCCCCTCGAAATTGACCGCTGAGCCGCTTTTTTAGACGATTCCACACCCCCGAAACCGCCCGATTTCAAAAGACTGCTGTCACCCTACACATGCAATAGCCAGGAAACGGGGGGCGGGGGCGACCGCCCGAAGCCGCCCCCCTTAGCTTACCCAACCCGTGAAGTGCTTAGGACCCGCTAAGCCCCCCAAGGTCTATGCCTTGGCCTCCAGGTCGGCGCCGCTTTGCTGGTTGACGCGCTTCATGGAGAGCTTGATCTTGCCGCGGTCGTCGATGCCGATGCACTTGACCTTCACCGTCTGGCCTTCCTCGATCACGTCGGAGACCTTGCCCACGCGCTGCGGGATTATCTCGGAGATGTGGACCAAGCCGTCGCGGGCACCCAGGAAATTCACGAAGGCGCCGAAGTCGACGATCTTCACCACCCTGCCGTTGTAGATCGTGCCGACCTCCGGCTCGGCGACGATGGAGCGGATCCAATCGATCGCTGCCTGGCCGGCGTTGCCGTCGACTGCGGCCACCTTGACGGTGCCGTCGTCTTCGATGTCGATCTTGGCGCCGGTGGTCTCGGTGATCTCGCGGATCATCTTGCCGCCGGTACCGATAACCTCGCGGATCTTATCCTTGGGGATGGCGATGGTGGTAATCCGCGGCGCGGTATCGGCGACCGAACTGCGGGCGCTGACCAGGGCCTTGGCCATCTCGCCCAGGATGTGCAGGCGGCCGTCCCTGGCCTGGGCCAGGGCTTGGTCCATGATCGCCGGGGTAATGGAGGTAATCTTGATATCCATCTGCAGGGAGGTTACGCCCTCCCCGGTGCCGGCAACCTTGAAGTCCATGTCGCCCAAGTGATCCTCGTCGCCCAGGATGTCGGAGAGCACGGCGACGCCGTCCTCTTCCTTGATCAGGCCCATGGCGATACCGGCGCAGGGGCTGCGCAGCGGCACGCCGGCGTCCATCAGGGCCAGCGAGGAACCGCAGACCGTCGCCATGGAGGAGGAACCGTTGGATTCCGTGATCTCCGAGACGATGCGCACGGTGTAGGGGAAGTCTTCCTTGGCCGGCATCAGCGGGTGGATGGCCCGCCAGGCCAGCTTGCCGTGGCCGATCTCGCGGCGGCCGGGGCTGCCCATGCGGCCGGCCTCGCCGACGCTGTAGGGCGGGAAGTTGTAGTGCAGCAGGAAGTGCTCGCGGTAGCTGCCCTCAAGCACGTCCATTAGCTGCTCGTCGTCGCCGGTGCCCAAGGTGGTGACCGCCAGGGCCTGGGTCTCGCCGCGGGTGAAGAGGGCGGAGCCGTGCGCCAGCGGCAGGATGCCGACCTGACAGTCGATCGGCCGCACCTCGGTGGTGGAGCGGCCGTCGATGCGCTTGCCGGTCTTCAGGATATTGCCACGGACGATGTTCTGCTCCAGGCCCTTGAGGATTCCGCCGGCCAGTGCATTTACGCTGTCGTCTGCTTCGGCCAGGCTGGCCATGGCCTCAGCCTTCACCGCCGCCACCTTGTCCTGACGGGTCTGTTTCACCGGCTCCCGGTAAGCCTCGGCCAAGGCGGCGGCGAAGCCGCCGGTCAGACGCTGGCGCAGGGGTGCCAGAGCCTCGGGCTCGGGTGCCAGTTGGCGCGGCTCGCGGGCGCACATCTCGGCCAGTTCGATAATGACGTCGATCACCGGCTGCATCTGGGCATGGCCGAAGTTGACGGCGCCTAGCATGACCTCTTCCGGCAGCTCCTGCGCCTCGGACTCCACCATCAGCACGCCCTCGGCGGTAGCGGCGACGACCAGGTCGAGATCGCTCTTTTCCATCTGCGCCAAGGTAGGGTTTAGGATGTAGTCGCCGTTGGCGTAGCCGACGCGGGCTGCCCCGATCGGGCCCAGGAAGGGCAGGCCGGAGATGGTGAGCGCGGCCGAGGCGCCGACCATGGCGACGATGTCGGGATCGTTCTCCATGTCGTGGCTCAGTACGGTGCAAACCACCTGGGTCTCGTTGCGGTAGCTCTTGTGGAACAGCGGGCGGAGCGGGCGGTCGATCAGGCGGGAGACCAGGGTCTCCTTCTCCGAAGGCCGGCCCTCGCGCTTGAAGAAGCTGCCGGGAATCTTGCCGGCGGCAAAGGTCTTCTCCTGATAGTTTACGGTAAGCGGGAAGAAGTCCTGGCCGGGCTTAGGCTCCCTGGCGCCGACTGCGGTGCAGAGCACGATGGTATCGCCGAGGCTGGCCAGGACGGCGCCGTCGGCCTGGCGGGCGATGCGGCCGCTCTCCAGGGTCAGCCTACGTCCACCCCAGTCGATCGCTTTCTTGTAGACGGTAAACATGCTTTTATCCTTGACAGTCAGATGTGGGCCGGACATGGCGAAGCCGGACCCAAGCAAGAGTCGGATAGCCCCCGCCCCTTGCTTCGGCCCGGCCATGACAGGCGGCACACCGGCCCGGACGTGCCGCCTCGCAAGACACGATAGAGACCCTTTGCCGCCAACTAGCGGCGCAAGCCCAGACGCTTAATCAGGCTCTCGTAGCGTGAAGGGTCCTTGCCCTTCACGTAGTCGAGCAACCGACGGCGCTGTCCTACCATGATCAGAAGACCGCGGCGGGAGTGGAAGTCGTGCTTATGGATCTTCAGGTGATCGGTCAGGTTGGAGATACGCTCGCTCAAGACGGCGACCTGCACCTCGGGCGAACCGGTGTCGCCTGCCTTGGTGGCGTACTCCTTGATCAACTCGGCTTTGCGTTCCTGGGTGATCGACATCGGGGCGAACCCTCTTTCTGCTTATTGGTTGATAACCCGGACCGGGTGCACCTCGCCTGCCTCGTAACGCGCCAGGGCGACCAGCTGGCCGGCTGCCGTTGCACGCACAATGCTCCCTTGTGACAGGTCACGCAGGCGGTCGCGATGAACGCGGGCCATGAGTGAGACGGTCTGGCCGCAGCGCAGCCGCCTTGTTTCTGCTTCCGACAGGGCGAAGGCCGGGATGTCGTCCAGCGCCGTCTCGATCGGCAGCATTTGCTCCATGAGCGCCGGAGTATGCCCAAGCGCCGCTAGCGACTCTAGAGAAATTGCCATGTCTTCGTCAAATGGGCCGACTGCGGTTCTGCGCAAGGCCACGACATGCGCGCAGGTACCCAAGGCCTGGCCCAGATCGCGGGCCAGCGCCCGCATATAGGCGCCCTTGCCGCAACCTACCAGAAAGGTCGCATGGTCGCGGTCCGGTCGGTCAACCAGTTCCAGCGCGTCGATGCGCACCCGGCGCGGCTCTAGCGCCACAGTCTCCTTGTTGCGGGCCAGGTCGTAGGCGCGCCGGCCGGCGATCTTGACCGCAGAGAAGACCGGCGGAGTCTGCGCAATCACGCCGCGGAAAGCAGGCAACACGGCCTCAATCTCAGCGATCGAAGGACGGTGCGGGCTCTCCTCCACAACCGGGCCATCGGCATCGTCGGTGCCGGTCTCCTGACCCCAGCGCAGGGTGAAGCGATAGCGCTTGGCCCCGTCCATCGCATAGCATACGGTCTTGGTCGCCTCGCCGAGGGCAATCGGCAACACGCCGCTGGCCAAGGGATCGAGGGTTCCGCCGTGCCCAGCCTTGCGGGCATTGAAGAGGCGCCGCACCCGCGAGACGGCCTGGGTCGAGGTCACCGCAAGCGGCTTGTCGAGGACGAGCCAACCGTTAATGGGCTCGCCGCTCTTACGCCGTGCCATTCGAATCCTCCGGTTCGTCCGGCCTCTCGCCCTGCAGATCCTTACGCACCCGCGGGCGACGCAGAATCCGGTCGATGGCATTGGCCTGACCGAAGGAACGGTCGGGCTGGAAAGACAGCCGTGGCATGATCCGCAGGTCCAGCTCGGCCGCCAGATGGCGCTGTAGGAATCCGCTCGCCCGGTTGAGCGCCGTCACCGTCTCCTCCAAGGCCTCGCCACCCAGCGGCATGACGAAGACCGCGGCGTTGGCAAGATCGGCCGAGACTCTGACTTCGCTTACGGTGATGGAGCGCCCGGCCAGCACTGGATCGTCTAGAAGATCCCTATTGAGGATGGCGGCCAGAGTGTGGCGGAGGCTTTCCCCCACACGCAGCTGGCGCTGGCTGCGCCCTGCGGCCTCAGCCATGGAACGCTGTTTCATCGTCTTGTTGTCCGACTGGCGGCGGGCGCATCCGCTTAGAGAACGCGGGCCACTTCTTCAACCTCGTAACACTCGATGCGGTCGCCGACCTGGATATTCTGATAGTTCTCGAAGGCCATGCCGCATTCATAGCCCCGGTTCACCTCGCGGACCTCGTCCTTGAAGCGGCGCAGGGTCTTTAGGGTCCCGTCATGGATCACCACGTCGTCTCGCAGCAGACGCACCTTGGCGCCACGCTTGACCATGCCCTCGGTGATCATGCAGCCGGCGACCTTGCCGGCCTTGGCGATGTCGAAGACCGCACGGATCTCGGCGTAACCCAGGAACGTCTCCCGGGCCTCCGGCGCCAGCAGGCCGGTCATGGCCTCGCGCACGTCGTCCACCACTTCGTAGATGATCGAGTAGTAGCGAATGTCCACCTTGGCGTTGCGGGCCTGTTCGCGGGCTTGCGGGTTGGCGCGGACGTTGAAGCCGACGATCAGGGCACCGGTTGCCTGCGCCAGGGTCACGTCGCTCTCGCTGATCGGTCCGACGGCGGAATGCAGGATTTGCGCCTGCACCTCGTCATTGCCCAGCTTCTCCAGCGCGCCGACAATCGCCTCAATGGAGCCCTGCACGTCGGTCTTGATGACCAGCGGGAAAGACTTGGCCTCACCCTCGCGGATGCGCGAGAGCATTTGCTCCAGGGTGCCGCGGCTCTGGCGGGCCAAACCCTTCTCTCGCTCCTGCTGCTGGCGGAACTCCACCACCTCGCGGGCGCGGCTCTCGTTTTCCACCACCAGCAAGGCGTCGCCAGCGGTCGGCGTGCCCTGCAAGCCCAGGATCTCCACCGGCATGGAGGGGCCGGCCGATTCCAGCTGCTTGTTGCGGTCGTCGATCAGGGCGCGCACGCGGCCCCACTCGGACCCGGCGATGAAGACGTCGCCTTGACGCAGGGTACCGCCGGTGACCAGCACGGTGGCGACCGAGCCGCGCCCCTTCTCCACCTTGCTCTCCACCACTACGCACTCGGCTGACTTCTCGGGATTGGCGGTCAGATCCAGGATTTCGGACTGCAGGAGAACCGCCTCCTCCAGCTTGTCCAATCCGGTCTTCTTCAGGGTCGAGACCTCAACGCTCAGAATGTCGCCGCCCATCTCTTCCACCACCATCTCGTGGTTCAAGAGATCTTGGCGCACCCGATCGGGATTGGCACCCGGCTTGTCGATTTTGCTGATCGCCACGATGATCGGTACCTTGGCGGCGCGCGCGTGGTTGATGGCCTCGACGGTCTGCTCCTTGATGCCATCGTCGGCAGCAATCACCAGCACTACGATGTCGGTCACATCGGCACCGCGGGCGCGCATGGCGCTGAAAGCAGCATGGCCGGGGGTATCGAGAAAGGTGATCTTTGCGCCCGAGGCCAACTCGACCTGATAGGCACCGATGTGCTGGGTGATGCCGCCGGCTTCACTCTTCACCACATCGGTCGAGCGCAGGGCATCCAGTAGAGAGGTCTTGCCGTGGTCGACGTGGCCCATGATGGTCACCACCGGCGGGCGCGGATGCAGATCCTCGTCGCGGTCAGGCAACTCGCTCTTCAGACCCAGCTCGACGTCGGCAGCCGATACGCGTTTCACGCGGTGGTCGAATTCCTCTACCACCAACTCGGCGGTGTCGGCGTCGATGACCTGATTGATGGTCGCCATGATGCCCATCTTCATCAGGGCCTTCACCACCTCGCCACCACGCTCGGCCATACGGTTGGCCAGTTCCTGCACCGAGATGGTTTCCGGGACCACGACCTCACGGACAACGCGGCTGGGCATCTGGCCCTGGCGCTGTTCCATCATCTGCTTCAGCTTTTCGCGTTGCCTGCGCACCGAGGCGAGGGAGCGCTGACGCTCCTCCTTGCTCTCGCCGTCGAGCGCCTGGGCGATGGTCAGCTTGCCGTGACGGCGGCGCGGCGCCTCGCGGGTGCGCTGGTTGGCCGGTTTCGGAAGATCGCGCTTGCGTCGCTTGATGCGTCCGCCCAGTTCGTCCAGATCGCTCTCCACGCCCTCTTCCGGCGCAGTCCCGCTGCGCTGTTTCGGCTTCTTGGCGTCAGGCGCTTCGATCGCCTCCTTCTCGGCCTCCGCCTGCTTGACGGCCTCGTCCGCTGCCTTGGCCTGCTGCTTGGCGGCTTCCTCGGCCTCCAATTTGGCCAAGGCCTCCTCTTCGATACGACGGCGTTCGGCCTCCTGCTCGGCGAACCTGCGTGCCTCTTCCTCAGCGACCTGGCGGCGTTCTTCCTCGGCGGCGCGGCGGCGCGTTTCGGCTTCCGCCTCTAGGCGCTTTTGCTCGGCGACCCGGCGTGCTTGACCCAATACCTTCGCCCGAGTCTCACGCTCAGCCTGAGTCAAGCTATCCTGTGGGGTATTCTGTCCACGGCTGCGGCCTCGATCGCGCCGTTGTTCGCCGCCACGGCCGCCGCGCGACTGCCCATCTCGTCCACCCTGCGGTCGCAGGGCGGATCTGCCGGGCGCGGTTTCGCGCTCGCCCGCATTGCCCGTCCCGATCGCACGCTTACGCTTCACCTCGACCGTCACGGTCTTTCTGCGACCGTGGCTGAAGCTCTGTTGAATCTGGACGGCCTCAACCGTCTTTTTCAACTCTAGTTTGCCAGGCTGATTGAGGCGGAGCTGCGTCTTGTCGGTCTCTTTCGTCATATCCTGCCCATCATCCTCACGCGACGCCGCCCTGCTCTAGGGACAGCGCCAAGGCTGCGCGTTGGGACAACCTCTCCGCCCATCGCTGATCCGTCACGGTGAGATGCACCGCTATGTCACGTCCCAAGGCTTGGCCCAACTCGGCTGCCTGGAAACACCCGATGCAAACGACTGTCTCGCCTGCTGCCATCTTCAACCGTCGCTGCGTGTGATCCGAGCCGTCTGCGGCCGCAATCAGTAGCTTGGCTTGATGGCGTGCAACGGCCGTCCTTACTGCCTCAAAACCGGAGACCACTGCGCCCGCCCGCCTGGCCAGACCCAACTGATCCAAGAAACGTGCCCGCGCCATCTTAGCCAACTGTTCGGGCAGAGCGGGATCGACCGTGACCTGCTGCCGCGCTGCCTTGGAGAAGAGTTTCTTAACCAAGGCACAGCGCACTATAGCCGCCTCTGCCGTCAACCACAATCCACGGCCGGGCAATCGCCTGGAGAAGTCCGGCATCAACTGCCCGTCCGGCGTGACAATGAAGCGGAGCATAGCGTCGGGCGACAGGCGCTCGCCAGTGACCAGACAGCGTCGCTCGCTCTCCTTGCCGGCCCGGCGCTCCTTGGATTTGTTTGTGGAATTCAAGGTGATCGTTCTCGTTTTTTCGCGTGGTAGGTCTTGCTTTCCTAGACCTCCTCACGCGGCTCTATTTCCGACGCCTCTTCTTCCTCCTCGAACCAATGGGCGCGTGCAGCTATGATGATGTCGTTTGCTTCCTCGATCGTCAGCGCATCGCTGCCGAGGATCTCCATCAACTCGTCGCTAGCCAAGTCTGCCAGGTCGTCCATGGTTTTGACCCCAGCCTCACCCAACTGAATCAGCATGCTGGCAGAAAAGTCTCCCATATCGGCCAAGTCGTCGTCGACGCCCAATTCCTTGCGTTGCACGTCCTGCTGACGCTGCTGTTCGTCCAGCCAAGACTGGGCGCGGAAGCGCAGTTCTTGCGCGACCTCCTCGTCGAAACCTTCGATCTCCGCCAGATCTTCCATCTCGACGTAAGCCACTTCGTCGACGCAGGTGAAGCCTTCGGTGACCAGCAGATGGGCGATGACGTCGTCGACGTCGAGTGCCTCGATGAAGAGCTGCGAGCGGCGGTGGAACTCTTCCTGCCGGCGCCGCGACTCTTCCTCTTCGGTCAGGATATCGATGTGCCAGCCGGTCAGCTGTGAGGCCAAACGCACGTTCTGACCGCGCCGGCCGATGGCGAGCGACAGTTGCTCGGTGGGTACCACCACCTCAATGCGGCCAGCCTCCTCGTCCATCACCACTTTGCTCACCTCGGCCGGTGCCAAGGCGTTCACCACAAATGTCGCAATGTCGCTGGACCAAGGAATAATGTCGATCTTCTCACCCTGCAATTCCTGCACTACGGCCTGCACGCGGCTGCCGCGCATGCCGACGCAGGCGCCGACCGGATCGATCGAGGAATCGGAACTAACCACGGCGATCTTGGCACGGCTGCCAGGATCGCGGACCACCGATTTGATTTCGACGATACCGTCGTAGATCTCCGGCACCTCTTGACGGAATAGCAGAGCCATAAACTGCGGATGGGCACGTGAGAGGAAAATCTGCGGCCCGCGCGGCTCTTCGCGCACGTCAAAAATGAAGGCCCGTACCCGATCGCCGTTGCGGAAACTCTCACGCGGCAAGCTCTCCTCGCGGCGCAGTATGGCCTCGGCTCGGACCAGATCGACCGTGACATTGCCGAACTCAGCCCGCTTGACGATGCCGCTCACCACCTCGCCGACGCGGTCTTTGAACTCTTCGTACTGACGGGAGTGCTCGGCCTCGCGCACCTTCTGAACGATCACCTGCTTGGCGGTCTGGGCAGCGATGCGGCCTAGGTCGATTGGTGGGAGATCTTCGGTGATGAAGTCACCGACCTGCAGCACCTCGTCGAGCGCCTGCGCATCGCGCAGAGCGATCTGTGCCATGTCATTCTCGACCTCGTCTTGGGTCTCGACCACCTGGCGGTAGCGCGCCAGGCGAATGTCGCCGCTGCGGCGGTCGATGGCGGCACGAATGTCGTGCTCGTGACCGTACTTGGCCCGGCCGGCGCGGCCGATGGCCTGCTCCATAGCCTCCAGAACCTCATCGCGCGCAATGCCCTTGTCGCGCGCGACTGCGTCGGCGACCTGGAGGATCTCGGTACGCGCAAGCGCCAGATTGTCCATCACCCGCTCTTTCCTTCCTTTTCAGCCGCCGCCGCGGCCCGATGTTCGGCAATGAGTGCGTCCGTCAGCACAAGTTTCGCCTTGGCCAAGCGAATAAAATCCAAGCTCACACGACCCTCCTCGGTTTCAAGCAAAATCGTGCTTCCTTCCACGCCCAAGAGGGTGCCGGAGAAGCGTCTGCGTCCCGCCAAAGGCTCAGCCAACTCCAACCGGGCCAGATGCCCGGCGTAACGGCTAAAGTCCTTGAGACGCGTCAAGGGGCGATCGATACCGGGGGATGAGACTTCGAATAAATAGTGGGTGCGAATAGGATCCTCAACGTCCAGGATTGCCTCGATCGCACGGCTCGCCTTGGCACAGTCCTCCACGTCGATAGAGCAGCCGTCGGCTTGCTCGATCATGACCTGTAGGCGCGCTTGCTGCTCGCCGCCGAAGATCACCCGCACCACGGCATAGCCCAAGTCGTCCAAGGCAGGCCCAATTAGCCGCTCGACCTCGTCCGCCAGTCCCCCGTTGCTCTTGCGCAGGTCGCGTTCATCGTTGCTCAGATCCGCCATCGTCTACCTCCCCTACCAGACTCCCGTATATGCCGAAGTCTGAGCCAGAAAAGAAAAAGGCGGGCTCCGGGGAGCCCACCATCTCGGAACAGCCGATCAACTGGATCAACCACTCTATGGCAAGTTGCTTGCTACGCCGAAGCCAGAGGAAAAGCAAGAGGCTGGGATTATCTGCCCGACCTCGGTGCTGCCGGTCCACACTCCGCCCCGCGCATGCGCAAACAGATCTCGAATCTCGAAGCAGGCTTAACGCCGACGCCAAGCCATGAAGACCGGCGCACGTCCTGCCGCCAAGGCCTTTTGCTCATAGCGCGTCGGCGGCCAATCGGGTGGGCGCTGCCGCCAGTCGGCAGCCGAGCGCACCGGCCAGACGAAGGCAGGATGGCGATCCAAGCAGGCCAGCATCCAGGCTGCGTAGTCCGGATCGTCCGTTCCTAGGCGTAGTTCCGCCCCCGGCCTCAGCATCTCCGCCAAACGGTCCAAACTCTCTGGCTGAACGATACGCCGCTTGTTGTGGCGTACCTTGGGCCAGGGATCGGGAAACAAGATGAAGGCCCGCGACAGGCTGCCGGGCGCCAAACAATCCAGCAGGTCACGCGCATCGCCTGTGTAGATCAGCACGTTCTCGCTGCCTTGAGCCTTCAACTGCCGTAGCGCCTTGGCAACGCCATTCAGGAATATCTCGGCGCCGACGACACCGACCGAGGGGTTCTGCGCAGCCTGCCAGGCGAGATGCTCTCCGCCGCCGAAGCCGATTTCTAACCAGACCTCGTCGGTCTGGCCAGAGAAACAGGCAGCCGGATCGAGACACGCCTTCTCCGATGGGAGGAGCAGCGTGCAGCGTTCCAACTCCCGTTCCATCAGCTGGCGAAGTCCGCCGCGCAAGGAGCGGCCCTTGCGCCGGCCGTGAAGGGATCGGCGGGGTAGGTTCACGGGGATCGGCGATCGCCGGGCTAGGCGAGCGCGCTTCGCAGGGCCTCGGCAAGGTCGGTCCGCTCCCAGGAGAAGCCGCCATCGTCTTCCGGTGCACGCCCGAAGTGCCCGTAGGCCGCGGTCCTGGCATAGATCGGCCGGTTCAATTGCAAGTGCTCGCGGATGCCGCGGGGCGACAGGTCCATGACCTGCTGCAGTACCTCCACCAGCCGGGTCTCCTCCACTTGCCCGGTGCCGTCGAGGTTGGCATAGACCGACAAGGGCTTGGAGACGCCGATGGCGTAGGAAAGCTGGATCGTGCAACGCTCGGCCAGTCCGGCGGCCACAACGTTCTTGGCCAGATAGCGCGCCGCGTAGGCAGCCGATCGATCCACCTTGGTCGGGTCCTTGCCGGAGAAGGCGCCGCCACCGTGCGGGGCGGCGCCGCCGTAGGTGTCGACGATGATCTTGCGGCCTGTCAGACCGGCATCGCCGTCGGGCCCGCCCACCACGAAGCGGCCGGTCGGATTGACGTAGAAGTGTTCGTCGTCGCACATCCAACCTTCCGGCAGCACAGCCATGACATAGGGCCGCACCAGTTCGCGTACCTCTTCCTGCTCCATGCCCTCGCTATGCTGGGTCGAGACCACCACCGAGGCAGCCGCTTTCGGCGCGCCGTCCTCGTAGCGTAGGGTAACCTGGCTTTTGGCGTCGGGCCCGAAGGCCGGCTGCTTACCGCTGCGCCGCGCCTCGGCCATGTCTTCCAAGATGCGATGCGACAGGTAGATCGGCGCCGGCATATAGGCCTCGGTCTCGCGGCAGGCGAAACCGAACATGATCCCCTGATCGCCAGCCCCTTCGTCCTTGTTGCCGCCGGCATCGACACCTTGGGCAATGTCGGGCGACTGCGCGTGGAGGTGATTTTCCAGTGCGGCATGACGCCAGTGGAACCCCTCTTGCGCATAGCCGATCGCACGCACCGCTTCGCGCGCGGCCCGTTCGACCAAATCGCGGGTGACTGAGGCGGGTCCGCGGACCTCGCCGGCCAGGACGATACGATTGGTCGTCGTCAGCGTCTCGACCCCGACCCGGGCTTCGGGATCGTGGGCCAGATAGAGATCGACGATGGAATCGGAAATACGGTCGCAAACCTTGTCAGGATGACCTTCCGAGACAGATTCGCTAGTGAAGAGATAGCTGCCTTTGCGCACGATTCCTCCCAAGACCCCTGATTGGCGCCCTCATCGGCAAGTGGCGCTGCTGTGCTAGCCGGAAGAAATCTTTCTAATCAATAGAAAAGTTCGGCGCCAAGAAGGTGACGGGATGAGCGGCAGTGCGGCGGCTCCCGTGCGGCGGCTTTCTGGGTCCGGCGTGGCGCGGCCATAAGGGTTTTTCGCCA